>WJMJ01000080.1 GCA_014728035.1 Promethearchaeota archaeon
AAACGGTACTGGAACTGGCTCGGTCCTGGTCAGGGATCCTGTGTCTGTAGACCAAATCTCTATTCCAGATCACTCCATATAAACTCCTATCAGATCTTGTCCAACAATGTCCAAGTTTTCAGTAGCTGATTGCTACCCATACATTTCTCGTGCTATTCCCCATTCACCAACAGCAAGATTTCCTAAGTATCCCGTTGCAGCAGTATGAAAGAAGTAGATAAGAAGCATCCCACTTGTGACAATCCAAAAATTCCGTCCTAAATTATTGAAGGATATAATTGGCCCCTCCCGAGCTTTGTCCGAGGTTTCAGAAGCCAGTGATTCGCTAACGTACCTGTTAGTAATAAATAAGGTAAAGATTGTCATGAAACCTGCAAGCAAGTGTAATTGACTGGATGTATATCCATTGTTAAGAAGTAATGAAGCAAATATTGGACTTAGTCCATCCATTAAGAATGCTGGGAGTAATATCATTGTGAATGTTCTTGCTGAATTTTTGCCTCTATCAACAGCAACAGCATCGGCAGGAATCGCACGTGATACAACGATAATCATACTCCAACCAAACATAATGATTGGAAATTCTATCAGCAGAAAAGGCCATACAGGAAAAATGGAGAGGATGCCCAGACCTATCCCATACGGGATGAATGACACCAATAACGTCCTTTTTCTTCCAATAATATCAGAAAGAATACCTGCAACTTGATAACCAAGTAAACTAACAAAGGTTCCTGCTCCAAGAACAAGACCCATCTGCCATGGAACGATGATGGTTTCTAGAAATATACTGAATTCCCAATACCATAGACTAATCGAAAACTGTGCAAAACCAACCGCAATTGCAACTCTCCACAGTTCCATCTTTAGACCTAGGATTCTTTTCTGTGGAGGTTCTCCCAAAGAACGCTCTTTCATTGCAACTCTTGATACTTTTCAAAGATATGACATATTCTATTGGAGCAGAACAATCTCTTTTTCAATTAATAATAAAATGTGTGTCCGAAGATTGATCCGATGCAGCTAAAAAATGATGTTATTAGTATCTGGAGAGATGTAACATATGAGTTATGAGTGAAAGACAAGTTGAATTCGAATATCTACAGAACCACACAAGCTTAAAGTATACAATATAATCTTAATTGCGTGAAAACTTCGGGGCCATAAATTTGATTGTAATGGATGAAAAAGACCTGAACCTCAATCGCGCAGTCACATTTGAATGGCTGTACACAAACGGTTTGGGTGGGTATTCTTCTTCTACGATTGTTGGTCTTAATACTCGAGGATATCATGGTTTACTGGTTGGTTCTCTTAGCCCTCCAGTTGATCGTTGGCTTACTCTTTCACGAGTTGATGAAGTCGTAGCAACCTCCGAAGGTGACACAAATCTAAGTACTGAGCATACTACCAAAGGTGTGACTCATAGAGGATATAGATTGTTAGAACGGTTCGAATTGAATCCTCTCCCTCAGATGAGATATTGTACTGAAGGGATAGCTGTTGAAAAGACTGTATTCATGGCGTATGGTCGGAATATCACTATTGTCAACTACGAGTTAGAAACCGAGGAAGATACAGTATTCACAGTAACCCCATTACAGACTTGTCGTCCGCTTCATGATAGACCTCCAAAATTAGATTTTCAACCAAAGACCGAGGTTATTGACAATCACTCATATTTCTCACTTAATGAGGAAGGCGATAGACCCGTATTTTGGGCGTATACCCCAGATGCAGAATTCATGGCTTCAGAGATCAGAAAGACTAGACAGCAGATTTATCGTAAAGAAAAAGCTCAAGGCCTGAAACATAAAGAAGAGCTCTTTATCCCTGGTGTTTTCCACACTGTTCTAGAACCAGGAAGTCATTTTCTTTCATTTCTCTTTGCGATGGGATCATCAAAGAAAGAACTGCTGGATAATCTTGGAAGACTGGTCAACGCAAGACGCAAGGATGTTGCAAAACTCAGATTTGAAGAACTTAGACGCCGTAAGATTCTCTTTGACCGTGCTTTCAATCTATCAGAGCGTCCAAGAAATCAGGATATCGAATGGTTGTTACTTGATGCAGATTCTTTCATTGTTGATAGAGTTTCAACAAGGATGCGGTCAATCATAGCAGGATATCACAGCCTTGAAGACATTGGTTATGATGCAATGGTTTCTCTCCCGGGTCTCACATTATCAATTGGTCGCTTTGCTGATGCAAGAGATATCCTAACAACATATGCAAGGCATTCGCGATACGGTCTCATCGCCAATGACTTTCCTGACACAGGAATTCAACCTGAATACGATAGCGTTGATTCTTCCTTGTGGTTCATTCTTGGGGTAAAGAAATACATAGACGCTACAGACGACAAAGAATTTCTGAAGGGAATCATATGGGATACAATTGATTCAATTCTTAGAGCTTTTCGCATTGGAACCAAATACAACATCCATGAAGATGTAGATGGCTTGATCCATTCGGGAATCGAATCGGTGGAGGTATCGTGGATGAATGAATCAGTTGGTGGTTGGCATGCAACTCCTCGAATTGGAAAATGTGTTGAAGTGAATGCACTCTGGTTCAATGCACTAATGGCGGCAGGAGACCTTGCAGAATACATGGGCAAGGATCCCTCAATATACAGAGCAATCGGTTTCTGGGTTCGAGAAGCTTTCAATACCACGTTCTGGAATGAAGAATTGAAATGTCTTTACGATGTTGTTACAGATGAGAAAAATGACGATTCAATTCGTCCCAACCAAATATTCGCATTAAGTCTTCCCTATCCTCTCGTTGAAAAAGATCGCTCGAAGAGAATCCTCAAATTAGTTCGAAATCATCTTGTTACTCCATTTGGATTAAGAACTCTCTCTCCTAAAGATAAGAGATATACTCGTCAGCACACTGGAGGCCCAAGAAGTAGAGCAGGAGCCACTCATCAAGGCACTGTTCATCCCTGGCTTATCGGTCCCTTCATCTCAGCATTTCTGTCTGTAATGGGACGAACTGAGAAGAATCGGTACATTGCAGAAAGGAGATTCTTTCAGCCAGTTCTTGACACGATCAGACACGGATGTCTAGGAACCGTGTCGGGTATGTTTGATGGTTCAAAACCTCATCGCGACCGAGGTGTTGTTTCTCGAGCAAGAAATGTAGCAGAGCTCCTCAGAGTGTATTTCGAAGAACTTTGATATTGCACATCTCTACCGCTAGAGTATTGCTTATTTGCCCCTATCTGCTTTCTTAGCTAGATTCAATGATGATTGAAACCACAGAACTGTCTGGAGTATACAAAATTTCTGTGCCTACTCCTTTTCCTGTTGGTGCGGTCAATTGTTACGTCATTGAAGGTGAACCACTAACATTGATAGATGTTGGTCCAAAGACAGAAGAGGCAGTGGTAACCCTCCGAAATAGATTAGATTTACTAGGCTTTGATTTTTCGGATATTGAGCAGATTCTGATAACACACGGACATATCGATCATGCTGGACTCACAGCTAGTATTCTCGAAAACTCAGGAGCTGCTAAACCAGTAATTCGAATTCATTCACGTGATGCTGAAAGAATCTTAGATAATGACGGCTACATAAATAGAAGAATGAAAGCATATCTGGACATTGTCAAGAGTTCTGGAGTTCCCAATGAGTTCTATTCATACTATAATCATGAACGTCTAGTTCGGTATTTCAGTCCGCTGGGAGCCTCGGTGAAATCAGTTACGAATATTTCACATGGGGATACAATTGAGACTGGTATAGGATTTCTTGAGGTTCATCATACCCCAGGACACTCCATGGGTTCAGTCTGCTATTTGCATCATGAAAGTAATACAATGTTTTCTGGCGATACCCTTCTCAAAGATATTAGTTCTAATCCCAGTCTTTCATTTGATGAAAATGAGCTATCACTCTCTTTCTATTTACGGTCTCTGGAGAGTTTACAACCTTGGGACCATTACACCGTTCTTCCTGGTCATCGCCATAGCATAGACAAAGCTTCACAACGAATTGAAGAGTTACAACGGGACTATCATCAGAAGCGTGATGTAGTTCTGGGACTGATTGATACCTCACCTCATACAGTGTATCAGGTATCACGAATGTTATTTGGTGAATATCCAGTAGAATCCATGGTCTTGGCTCTAGCTGAAACTCGTGATTATATACGGATACTAGAAAAGGATAGAACTGATATCATAATCAACGAAGTTAATGGTGTTTACACCGTGTCACGAACCTATGTATGAATCATACAGGTCTTTTATTAATACAAATATCTCATATTAGATTGCAGTTTGTTGGTATGTCCATCAGAAAATATTAGGATTATACCTAACATGATTCACGCCAAATCCGCACATGGGAACACATACGATTACTCTCTTGAGAGTATATTCCATATGTCACATTCCAAAGCTGCGAGAATTTTGGTGAGGGGAACAACATGAAGAAAACACAGACAATTTTTATTATTGCGATGCTTCTGGCTAGTGTTACTGCCATAAGTGGGTTCGCTACAGCACAGTCTGGAGACCCATACGTACGGGTCATTTGGGAAACTGCTGACGAACTTCATGAATGGGAGAACGAAGCTGAAGAGTCACAATGGATTTTTGGCCCGCAGCCAGACTTATGGATTGGTTATGCGGATAATCTCACATCAATAGGTGAGAACTTCTATCAGGCCGAACTTGAAACCGACTTATTATTGAACATTACAATTCCAAAATCCTTCTTGGGTGAGGATAATGATTTGGATGTCATCCGGTTTTGGGGTTCTAAACAGATGGATCGTTCACCGATTTTTGTGATGGAATATAATGCTACAGCAGATAGCTGGTCATATTTCAGCTTTAGATATCAGCCAGGTCAGACCGAACCAGTTGAAGGTAACTTCTTGGTTCTTGATATAGCTGACTGCGAATATGAAGCTGAAGCAGACTATTACAAGGCAGTATTTGCATTCAAATTTGAAGGTCCGTTAGCACCTGGAATTTTCTGGACTGGTATGCAAGCTGTTGATACAGATGGTAGACCCGTGACACCATCGTGGTTGAACAGGTTAACAACTGATGGTTTCCAATCACCTCCAATTGCAGTTGGAATGAATGTTAATCCTACTCAGTTTGAATTACCAAAGTATTACTTTGCAGATATGATTGACCCATCTGGTGATGTAATTCACTATATTGGTGACAATGATACTTTTATTGTTCGTTTACAGGCGGGTGTGGAAATTGTAGATACTCTAATTCCATTCTCTTTCTTGACTTTCAATGAAAGCTATCAACAGACAATCAGTTATGACCAACCCATTAACTGGCCAGCAACAATGTACGAGGCCAATCCTCCAATGGAAACTATAGAATACGATGTTGGACCAATGATGTTCTTGATTCACAATGAAACTGGAACATTTATCGAAGCAGGTTATCCTGATGTCGAATTCTACTGGCAAGAACTTGCTGAAGGCATAGGCGCTTGGCTTGTTAATTTCACTATTGCACGCAACTCAACAGTATCTAATGCTGAATTTCTCAGTAACTATTTTGTAACTAATAGTACTTACACTGGTTCCTTCAATGCTGGAACGAAATTGCAGTGGAGTGGCTATTATACTAATAACACCGACATGGACTTTGATCCACTCAAAACTGGTGCAGTTATTCGTCCTGAATTGGGACTTTGTAATGTACTTGGACCAAATGGTGAGAGGCTCAATCCTCACCCAGACATTCAACGTCGTGAAACCTTCAAGCTAGCTTACAAGGCTGCATTCATTGAAGCTTTTGTTTACGATGAGCTTGGTGGTGTTGCTAATACAGCAATGCAAGGTGATGTTCTAAGTCTTAACTTCACAATCCATCAACCATCCGAATTGGTCAATGGCTCACGTATTATCTATGACCATGATAACTTGGATTGGAAAATTGAAGAGCTGTTAGCAAACTTCACAGTGCAAACATCAGGAACTGGTTTCGGTGAGAATGATACTCACTACTGGAATACTGCAACAACTTACAATTTTACCATTGATTTCATCAATGACACGATATCTAGTTGGACCGCGAACTTCAAGTTCACCAGAGAGAAAGGTACTGGTACTCTTGTTGATATCGACGTAGAGGTTACCAACTATTGGACCATCCACGATTACGAAATTGAGATTGGACCAGAATCTACCCATCTATGGGTTAATATCACATTCAGTGAAAATGCTCCAGATATGATTCTAACCGAGAGTCATGTAGCTGTTACTCAAATTGAAAACGTCTACTATGAGTCTGGTGGGACTTGGTATCAGGAGTATCCTATTGGAAATCCGATTGATGATTGGATTGACCAGATCAAGACCCTTGACCTATCTGGTGATACTATCTGGAGTCCTGGACACTTCCGACTTGGTGATGTCAGCATTTGGGTTCCACCCGCATGGACAGTTACAGACAATGGTGCGATTGATCTTGATGGAAATGTATACACAACCGAAGATCAATACTTCATTAAGAGAACTGGATATTGGCATGATTGGGGTAATACTACTGTTGAAGGAATGAGTGTAATAGCTGGTTTTGATCCTTCACCCGGACAAAATGGTGACGAGTTTGTTTCCAACAGCTGGATGGGTGCAGTCTCAATGATAATGGAATTCGAAGCTAACGAATCGTTCTATTGGTATCATGCTAGTGACTTCTCACCTGTGAACGAAACAGAATTATCCGAGATTCAAGAACTTCTTTGGAACAATATTACTCAACACATTCCAGCTCCTGAGTATCTCCACGTTGCATGGATGTCGGAGAACAGAACGTTGGACTTGAGTGAGATTACAGGACTTGAGGACAATTTATGGACCAATACGTGGTTTGCATGGGGTACACAACAATGGTTCAGTGTCGCGACAAGTGCAACACAGAAAAAAGTAGCATCATTTAGAGCTGAATATGCAGGACTGCTGGTATTCAATGATATTGATCCTGTTGGTCCTGAAGAACCTAATGAAGCTCCTGATTTTGATTTCAATGAAGGTTTGATTGAGACCGATGAGGTAACTCACGTTGTCTTGATTGATGATATTGAATCAATAGAACTTAGACAACCATTTGGTGCCACTAATGGTACGGGTGATGTAATAGTTGATCCTGATACTGAAGTTGAATTTGGTATCTCTATCTACAATGTGTCAGTTAGCATGTATCCTCTCCAGATTGAGAATGGCGAGGGTATCAGAGGCCCATGGCACTTCAGACAATCATATGAAGGTGTTCTTGGTCTAAACTCAACTAACTTCGACTACTGGATTACTCATGCTACAATTGATGAGATGGCTTTCGACATTACTTTCAGTGTCGACCAAACACAATACGATCCGGATGATGATACAACCTGGAACCATGCTGTTTCATTTAAGATTGACCAGTACTTCGGAGAATGGAACCTAACAGAGTTTGATAATAGTGTACTCAATGACCGTGGTCTTGCAGTTAACTTCTTCGCAACTCTTGGAACTGGAACCAGGACTCAGTATCAAGCTGGCTCAACACCAGTAACAGACACCAACGATGATAGTGTTTCAGCAGATTACTATCAGTTTGGTTCTGAGAATAACCCATTCGCAAATGTGTCGATGGGTGGTCTACCATATACCTATGGTGGAGATGGTCACTCAACTACATACTATTCTGGCTCATCGACAGTTCCTGTTGGTGCATTCAGTGCTATGTATGAATCTAGCTCGGGTGATACTATAACCAATTGGAAAGTAGATGCAACTATGCTCTTTATGACTGCTGGTTATACACACTGGGGTGGAGAGGAAATTATTTGTGATCCTGTGTTTGTTTCATACAGCAGTTCACAATACTCTGGGTCCTCTACATCAACAACTAGTACGACAACCTCGACTACAACAACTGGTACAGGAAATCCAGTCAATGGAAACCTATACATACTAGTAGGTGGAGCGGTGTTAGCACTGGTTATTATAATGGTTATTTCCAGAAGACGACGGTAGAACAAACTATGAGATTTCAGCTCCTGTGGGTTTACCACAAGCTGATTTCTCTCATTCTCTTTTTTTTACAATTCACTTAATTGTTTTATAATATCATCAGGGAGAACATCACGCATAGTAACTGGTTCAATGAGAAAACTATAATCTGGTGACATGACAAGAGACCAACTCTTGCCAGAGAATTCATAGGCAGCACAGGATGCATAACTATTCATTAACCATTGACTGGCAATTGAAAAATTCCCGGTAACTTGAGCGTGAAATAATGTGCTGATTAGAGGGCTAGTCACAAATGCAATGCTATCCCCAATATGTTTTGGAGCTATTTTATTTGCACATTCAGTTAATCTTCTAGAGGCATTATTGATTGATTCCATTTTATTGGGACTATGATCAAAGTCCTCTAGCATCTTGGTAATTTCTGAGAGAAACTTCTCTTCTCTTGACCCTTTCAAATCCATTAAGCAATCACTCACTTCAATTTTAGCCATGAACTCTGTTTTGAGAATCTGTGCTGATTTCATTGAAGGTTGATCTGGAGCTGTATAGATTTTTCTTACTCCAACTGCAATACGTGACCGTGCTAGATCCTGTATTGCTTGTTTTCCTTCTTCCGAGAGATTTTTTGATTCGAGAGAATCACAAGCTCCATGAGTGATTACGTACACCATTGTTTTTGGGACGAGTTTCTTTCCAGTATCTCGTTCTTGGATGAGGTCGAACATGATGAATCACCGTAACGGGTCTGATTGAAATGATACTCATATATTAGACTTCTCAACATGTTCATGTCGAATATTCCTATTCAGAAAAACACTATAAGCTTTCAAAACGAAAGCAAGATGAGGCAAAGACTTGAAGCTATCCATAAATAAAATCGGGAAGCTAGATGGGAAGACATGTTTCATCTGCGGGAAGTACCTTCTCAATAATACAAGTGGAGATTTAGCTTACATTCGTTTAGGTAATGGACAATCAATGAAAGCAAAACCAGACAAGTATTACTTGTTTCGCTGTCCAAAATGTTCACGTATTGGACACAAACGCTGCTGGTTCGACCATGGAGAGAAGAAGATAAAGAGAGGATGGTTCAAATCACCGGATTGGCAATTAGTTTGCCCAGGATGTGGAAGTGTCCTTTCAGATAAGCGTCCTGAAAAGATTGATTGGAAAGAGGGGTATCAAATTCCAGGCTATCCCGATCAGGAGTTATACGAACTTGTTGTTTCTGATGTATTCTCCTGGAAGGCAGGTTCAATGTTTAGTAAAGTAAGAACTGCAATTGGAAACTTCTTCACCGCTGTTGGATTAGGCTCATTAACTAGCGAAGAGAATAAAGCAATTCGAGATGCTGCTGATAGAATTGGGAAGAAATTCCAACACATCTCTGAAAAAGTATTTCGACTTGAGATACCCGAAGGTAAGACTACTGATATTACCAGTCTCACATGTCAGAATTGTGGAGCTCCATTACCAGTTCCTGATCCTTTGGTTGAAGCTGTGGTCTGTGAACACTGCAACACTGCTCATCTTCTTCCTTAACGCGGAATCGTTGGCTAGAAAAGCGTAGAATCATTAATATGGTTTGAAGACGAAAACTGAAAGGAACTTGACCATGGAGGCATATAGAAAAGTGCCAGTATATCTTGAGTTTAATCCATCCACTTCACAATACCATGAAACTACGAAAACAACAAGCGATGATTCTATTCTACTAGTCATAGATGAGGGGCAGAAAAAACTGATAATGTCTGTACCTGGAAATGTGTCTATGATTCAAAGACGTGCTGCTGAAAGGCAAGCAAGAGGAATCAAAAAGACAGGCTTCTTATGTAGTGATGGTGGTAGAGCTGGGCGCGATCATGAATTAGAAGTACTTGGTGAGGGTGGCAGACTACCCGAGAGGCTTCGTGAAAGTCCCAGAGAAGTCTACTGAACAACAAACTGAGGAGCCCTGACCTCGGGCTCTCCATTTCTATTTGATTTTCGCGGGATATTTCCTACATCAGCTATTCATTTATCAATTCCACCTCTAAGTCATTGATGAAATATAGGCATTAATTAGTCGAGAGAACTTGATTAGAGAAATCTATTGTTAACTGAAATAAAAAGGGGTCTAACATTGACACAGGAAAAGGACAGAGATGGTGTTTCATCCCAAAGCAGTCCACTTGATTTAGTTATCAATCTAGTTCAATCTCAGAGCGACCCAATCATTGTATGTTCTTCAAAACGTATTCACTATGTAAACAAAGCGCTTATCGAATTATTGAATCTCTCTATTCCACAGGAAGATATAGTCGGGATATCTCAAAATAGAACAATTCAAAGTTTATTTTCCAATATTTTCAACAACACATCAAACATCGAATCGAATGGTACTACATCTATCTATATTGATGACAGGGAAGTACGATTAGGATATTCAATACTGACATATTCCAACAGTTCCAATTCGACATTGCATGTAGTTCGAATTTTTCATCTCGACCCATCAACAAGAATAACCAGTGTGGAAAAAATTCCAACAAAGAGCAAAGAAGAGTCTGAAAGATTACATTTCTTCTTTAGACGAATTGCGCAGGCTTCAATGCAGAGTGCAGGTCTGAAAGATTTTGGAAATCAGATTTTACAATTCATTCTTGATGAATTTAATTTTGACATCGGTTCGATTAGGATACTTGATGATAATTCCTTGATTCTTGTCGCACATGCAGGTCTTACCGAGTTGGAATTGGGTAGGCTATCTCTGTCACTTAATTTATCTGAGGACAGGTTTCTTCCCATTCAGGTGATAAAGAGGGGTAAACCATTGATTTCTGAAGACTTGCAAAGAGATGAGAGAGTAAGGCATCATGTAGACCCCTTTAGAAGGTTAAACACCAGAGCTCACATCTCGTGGCCTATTTTTGGATCAGACGGAGAAGCTATTGGGCTAGTGAATCTTGGTGCTCATCATCCACAGAGTATGACTGATGAGTACCTTAGCATGTTCAAGAGCGTCATGGCCGTATTTGCTATAACAATCGAACATCAGTTGTCTATTCAAGATGTAAGAAGTCAAGAACAACGTTTTGAGATCTTATTCCAAGAGTCTCCATTACCCGCAGTCATCCTTCAAATTGATGGAAGCAAAGTTAATCCTCTGATGGTGAATCAGCGTGCTAAGAACTTCCTGGGACTAGATACAACAGATGTCCATGAAAAATTACTTGGTGACATCTTCCCTTTTTCAATTGAGTGTATCCTAGAAGATATCCAGTCTCTTATTGCGGGTACTGCACTGGTTAATCGAGAATTAGAATACGAGCTAACAAATGGTTCTGAGAGAATCGTCAAACTACATTATTCTCTAATCACAGACGATACGACCTTACTCTATCTTACAGATTTAACAAGACAGAAGAATATTGAAGCTGAACTTCGAGAAACTAATAGCGCGCTTGTTGACGAACGTAATATGTTCATTAGCGGGAAAGTAGTACTATATCGTTCTGGTCCTGAAATGAAAGGAATTCCCAAGTATATTTCTCAAAATATCGAGGCAATGTTTGGATATACTGTTGAGGAATGGATGAGTGGAAATATCTCATATCTGGATATTGTACATCCTGAAGATATCCATAGAGTCAGGAACCACCTTTTGAGTAGTATTAACGATAACAAGGAGACCATTCAGCATAAGCCCTATCGGGTATACCAAAAAGATGGTTCTATTATATGGGTAGACCACCATGTAGTGATATCCTATGATGATGAAGGAAATGTTTTGAACTTCACTGGTTATATGATAGACGTTACAGATTTACAAGAAACCCAAGAAGCATTACGCCTCAGCGAGAGAAACTATCGTTCGTTATCATCCAACCTTCCACATGGATTGGTCGTTATTGATGGTTCAAACATTCTTTACCATAATCCACAATTTGAAGTCATGTTTAGAGATATTCTTCCAGACAATTTCGAAAACAACATTGACAGTTTTTTATCCGCGTTTAACTCTAACACTGGGTTAACTCTTCAAGATATGATACAACAGGGTGAAGATAGCTCGAAGGAACTGCAATCTTCAGATTATTGGATTGCACTATCTAGCAATGATATGATGTGGGTTAATGTAATCGTTTCTAAGATTAGTTTTGAGGGGATAGATGCGATTCAAATTCTAATATCCGATATATCAGAACGAAAAAAGATTGAGCGATCTATTGAGACTACTAATGCTCTATTGGTTTCAACAATTGAGGCAGTTTCTATTGGTGTTTTAGCAATCGATACGAAAGGCAATATTTTATACATTAATGAATTCATGAAGGAATTATGGGATATTATAGATAATGAAGATCTTTCTGCGGAAGAATTGTTGGATCTATCTATTGACGTAATTGAAAATACAGATATTCTAAGAGATTTCTTCAATATGAAGGAATGTACTGGTAACAGAATCGAAAGGCTTTGTTTTTCAAATGGTACTGTACTTGAAATGACCTGTTCTACATTGAAAAGAGAGGGTCAAAAATTTGGAAGAATTATCTTTTTCAGAGATATCACTGATAGCGAACTCAACCGTTCGATTGCTGAAGCAATGAGTGATTTGGGTTTAATGTTAGGTGGTACTCATGAGCTAGGTGATACTTTCACAATCTTCCTGAAAACAGCTATTTCAGTATCTAACATGGACTTTGGAGCTCTCTATGTTTACAATCAAGATACTGACGAACTAGATATCACCTGTTTCCAAGGATTTGATTCAGATAAGGTTTCAAGGATTAGATATTTTCCTTTCGAATCTCATATGTCCAAGCTCATTCGGAAAAAAGAAGTCCGTTACATGAAGTTTCATGAAAGTAATCTAGCAGAATTCAATATCCATCCCAAAAAAGTACCGTTATCTATTGCTGCAATTCCGCTTACATTCAATGACCAACTTGTTGCTGCACTGATTGCAGGTAGTTATTCAGAATATGATATACCCAAGAGGTCTCGACTAGCATTGGAGAATATAGGTCATCAAATTGCCAGTGCTATGGCACGAGTGAAATTCGAAACCACACTTAGAGTGAATGAAGAACGTTATAGGGCAATTCTGCAATCTTTGAATGATATTGTCGTCATTGTTGATGAAGAAGAACGGGTATCTGATTTTTACATCAGTGAAAACTCCCAATGGCATTCTCGAATTATAGAGGTACTAGGTCAGAAACTGGATGAGGTGATGGATGAACCCCTATACGATCAACTGATTTCATTAGTTAAAAAAACCCAAGTAACTCAAGAAGCGAATACCACTGAGATTCAGTTCGAATCTGACAATCAGGTGTACTACTTTTCTGTAAATGCAACTCCCCATCAAGACGGGAACAGTGTTGTTCTAGTAGGGAGAGACCTTACAGAATCGAGACGAGCAATAGAACAACAGAAAGTTCAACAAATTGAACTTGAACTGTTTGCTTCCATTTTACGGCATGATTTAGGCAATGAGTTACAAAATCTAATGCATTATCTGGAAATCATCAGTCTGGACTCTGCAGCTGCGGGAATAACGATTGAAAGTTCTGAAGTGGCTTTAAATCTAGTTGATAGAATGGGGAAAGTAATACGTCTTTTCAGTGAAGGGGAGGATAAAGCTGAAGACCATATTCTTGATCTATTGAATAATATTTCAGAGCAGGCAATGAAGACATTTCCTGAATTATCGATAGATATAGAATGTCCTGATTCATTCCAACGTACACGCGTTATCAGTGGAAGATTACTCTCAATGTGTTTCATGAACCTGTTTAGAAATTCTGTCCAACACTCAGATGGACCAGTCGAAATCAATATTCAAATTCAACAGAGAAATGGTGACATTTTGATTCAAATGAAAGATAATGGACCCGGTATCGATCCAAGCATAAAAGACAAACTCTTTCAAAAGGGAATATCCACAAAAGGAGGTGGAATGGGTCTCTACTTGACACGTCAAGTTCTGAAAGCTTACGGCGGATCTATCGAATTAATTGATGCTGATTCTGGAGCAATATTTGAGATTCGGTTGCCAATACTGACATAACCTGTCACTGATTGGAAGGTTTATCAGCGGGTGAATCTTTGCACCACTGTGAGTCATACGATGACCCTAATTGAAAATACACGATATAGCGAATTAAAAAACAAACCAGTTTTCGATTCCAAAGGTGTAAAACTTGGCAGAGTTATAGACATTGTATTTTCAACAACTGATTCCGTGATTTCAATCAATTCAATTGTTTTGGGAGATTCCCCCTTTGAGGAATTTTTAGAAAAAATAGGTTCCAAACCAGATATGGATCCGATAATATGTAAGACATACATCAAATCAATCGACGAAGATATAGAATTAACAGATACAAAAGACAGTATTGCTGAAGATTTTGATAAGTGTAAATTGGATGATACTCTCTGGACTTTTACGAAACTTGCTAAACTTCCTATTGTTGATTCTAATGGAAATGAAATTGGCAATATAATCGATGTATGGTTTGACTCATCCGGGGGGATTTGGTTTATTGTAGGTGGCGGGACTATTGAGGAAATTCTAGAAAAAGTTGGAATTCTTCCTGATATTGACCTCTTAGTTTCTCCAAGAACGATAAAAGAGTTCACTCAAGATGCAATTACAATCACATGGAATGTTGATGATATCGAAGCTGCTTGTGAGAATGCTCCGGATTCATCGGAAATTATGATTCGCAGTTAGCTAGGTTCTGTGTGCTTGTTCTACTGGAATTCGATATCTTGTACTATCAAATTCTCAATCCATCGGAATGTGAACTTAGAAAGTGCATATCCAAACAAAAAGATGCTTGCTGAGACTGTTGCAACTATCCATCCAGTGAGTAGAATGAACTCGAATGGTTGTACAGCTACTGTTACTAGCATAATACCACAGAGCATTTGAACAATAATCCATTTCGTGAAATCTCTAGTCGTTCTATCTGCAATACGTTTGTCTATTTCTGAAAGAAATTCTGCACTTAGCTTCCAAATTTCATTAAGGTAATATTCAATGTTGTAGAGTCTATGAGGTCCTGAGAAGAAGACAAAGCTAAGCACACCTCCAATCATTATCTCAAATAATAGTGGAGGTGCAAATGGATAAAAAGCATCGAAAGCTGAAAGAAATATTAGTGACACTAGAATGGTAAGTATTGGTCCTGGTTTTGATAACCAACTCATACCTATACGAGTTTGATACCTTAGATTGAGTTCGGGACGTGTTAGTAATTTGAAGGATTGACTATTTTCTGGATTTTCAGTTTTTTCTTCGTCTTGCAAATTCAAAACAAAATATCGCACTCTTGGAATCGAGGGAATACGATTTAATCCACCGATGAAAATGGCAAAACCTATCGCAACCAATATTATTGCAAGAATTTCCATTAGTGAACACCAAATAAGTATCATCAAACCATCTTATAGGTGTCACGATTATTTCCATCGACTGATTCTTTGTGATTTTGGAACAAATGCAGCTGACAGAGATTGTGTACGTGCCCGTAACAAAATCATTCTCCCCTCTTGATGCCTTGTATAGACCAATCTGGCGTTACCAATCTTTTCATTCCAGTATTTGGCAAACTTTTCTGCAAATTCCTTTCGAGTCCCTACTTCTTTTGGAACTGCGTGATAGTCTTTTCGATCGATTGTTTTCCAGATACTTTTTCGAATCAATAAATATCTAGGATTTTCTATCGGATCCAGTACTTCTTGCAATGCTCTCAAGTAGTTTGCCTTTTCACGGCTGGTTCCTCCTTCAATATGACAGAGGACAATACCGTATTCTCCTTCTTCAGTCACAACTCTAACATCTTGATATGGAGTTTTAATTTCTCCAATCTCGCATAGTGTTTTAAGAACAACTTCTCCAACTTTTTGCATACTGGTTTTGATTGGTCCATTTCTAATGAAGAGATATAGTACCTTCAAAAATTTTGGGAGGAATATGATTGCTGCAATAAGGAAGATGATGGCTAACCCCCATAGTAGTACTTCAACACTATCTAAACCTCTTAATCCTCTAAGAACTTCTGAGAAGTAGTATCCCATTAATAATACACTTTCCCAAAATAGAGCTGAAATTGTATTTTTGAATACAAAACTACGCGGTAATCTTTCTGGAGGTGACTTGATTTCTTCAACCTGTTTGACATCTATCTCTCCTATCTTCAAAGCTCTTTCCCAAGACTCACGCATTCTAGCTCGATCATATGCACGCTCGATCATATCACTATTAATTTCATACACATCTGATTCTGAATATGGTGGATTCTGAAGGACTATTCTATCCAATCCACTTTGTATCACGGGAGCACCAAAAGTTGGTCCCAAGAAAGCTCTGAATCTTCTTTTCATAGTCTGATAATCTGGTCCAGGGTTTCTCTTTCCAGTTTCAACACATACTAGGTGCCAAACGTTTGCTGTCTTGAAGGGATTTCCGCGTTGAGTTCTAATTGCTCTTCCTCGCATTTGATTAGACAGCATATACGAACCAACGAATGTAGCTAGAAGCAATGTGTTGATAAATGGAGCATCCCAACCCTCACCAAGAAGTGCTTTCGTTCCAATCAGGACATGGACACCTCCACGTGAAAAGAATTCTGTGATTAAATCCACCTTCTTATGATTATCCCTACCTCCTATATCCACTTCATAATAATCGTCAGTATGAGGGAGTTGTTTCAAAGAAATACTACTTTGGTCGATATCGCATTCTTCTAAGCAACTCCAAAGGATGTTCTCTGATGACTTAGGGATAATGATAAGTGACCCACTGAGTATCCCAATTTTCAGGTCTTCGATATTCTCTCTACGCAATCCCTCAAAGATTGGTACTGCTCCCATTTTTGTCAGAGGTACCTCTTCTTCTTTAGAACGAGGCATGAACGGTTTCCGTATGTAATCTGTTAGGATTACTGCCTTGAGTTCAGTAGCAAGCGATTCGTATTCGATGTTGATTATGTCTTTGATACTTTGTAGTTTTGATATACTTCTTTTCAATATCTTTTCTAGGTCTTTCTTTCTCTCTAATCGAACTCTTCTTCTGTGGACTAGACCAATTGATCTGATTTGTTTCCCTATTTTCTCTAGTTCTTTAGGTGTATCTTTTTCTTTATGAAATACGATTCCCTGTAGAAGAATCTCGATCCATTCTTCATCTAACTCTGGTAGATTCTTTGGAGAGTCTGTCATTAAATGCAGCGTTTCTACAGGAATTTCGATATCATAGTGATTGAGAAAAATCAACATAGCTGAGAATATTTGGGGTTCTTCTAAAATCGCTTCTACATATCCTTCTGAATGTTGAATCCACGGATGGGATGAAATGTAGTTTTTGAAATCATTGTTCTCTCCTAATTTCTCTACTAATTCTCTATATCGTTGTCTGAAAGCATCTATCTCATCTCGTTCACCTTCCGAAGGTGTGGAAAACATGATGTAATCTTGATGCGGACAAAGGTTGTTCTCCATAACTAATTCTGGTACAGCTACTTCTGCATCTATATCTCCACAGAGTTCATAGTATCTTTCCCATTCAAAATGTGATACATCATAGGGTGGAGTGGCTGTGAGTGCTAGTATCTTTGGATTTCCAATCTCTTCGATGACTTGAGTCAAACTTATCCACCATGCAGATCGCAAATGGTGAGCCTCGTCAACTACGACTGTTGCTATCCCTATTGACTTAAGCATCCGAGCTAATTCAGATATGTCTTCTTGATGTTGTAATTCAGATTCATCTTTACTTTGTTTAATCCATGGATGTTCAAATTCTTCTGCTTCCTCGGTTTCATCATCAAGCTCTTCGCTTAGTTCTTCTTCCTCTTCTCCTGTTAAAGCAGAGTGGAGCCCTTGATAGGTGGATACAGTGAAGAATCTGGGATTTCGGATATCCAAGGATATCCAATCGTACTCACCTTGACCATCAGGTAAAAACATCTTTTCAAGTCGTTCTACCCATTGGTCTCGAATGGCAAGCGTAGGTGTAAGAACAAGGGTTGGTTTATTAATTCTGGTTACAACCTCTAACCCAAGAACTGTTTTTCCAGACCCAGGAGCTGCTACTACATGTAGTCTATCATCATCTAGATATATCTCCAGTTCATCTAAAATTCGCTTTTGATATGGTCTCCATGGAAATCGAAATTTTGTTCCTTTTGGAAAAGATTGTACCACCGTGTATCCCTTGAACTATTTTGAATCACACAAATTCTTCGATATGATTCTAAATTAAAACTGTTTTGACATAAAATAATCTCTTTGGTTATCAGTGGATACACATTACTATTAAATTAGTGAAGCATTAGTTCAATATGGACCAAAATAAATTTCATTGAACAGCTGGGACTATTAAATGAGTGGAGAAAAGAAAAAAGCAAAGTCTAATGACGATTCATATATCGGCCCTAATGAACTGAAGACTATCCTATTTAACAATGTACTTGTTGGACTAGGTGCTGCTCGTGGTAGTGATGGTCAGATGATCATTACAAATGATTGTCTCTCTGAAATTTTTGGATATGAATCCCCCTCTGAGTTTCTTGAGGAATTCAAAACTACTGAAATGTGGAAAAATCCAGTATCTCGCCAACATATGTATAATGCAATGAAGGAACAAGGCCATGTCGATGGATTTGAAGCTGAACTACTCCGTAAGGACGGTTCAAGTTTTTGGGCACGCTGGGCAGGAAAACTTATTCCTGGTACAAATCTCCTCGCTGGAGCGGTAATTGATATTTCAAAAGAAAAAGAACTTCTAACATCCTTACAATCAATAGAAAGGAAGTATACAGCTCTTATTGACAGTAAATTAATCGGTATTCAGATTGTGAAAACAAAACCTTTGAATATTCAATTTGTAAATTCTACTGTTTATTCTATAACAGGCTATTCCCAAGAGGAATTGCAAACTCTTGTAAATAGTGGGATATTATCAATAATCCATCCTGATGACAGAGAACGTATTTCAAAAATATTTACTGAATCCGTAGAAGATTTCAAAGGTTCATCATACGATTTCCGTCTTAAGAGAAAAGATGGTGAATGGATTTGGGTTCGAAATCAAATTTCTCTCATTGAATATGACCCTCGTCCAACCTATATGGTCACACTCATTGACATCACATCAGAAATTGAAGCAAGGGAATGTAGAGCACAACTTCAAGAAGCTGAACTTTATGCTGGTATTTTAACACATGACCTTGGAAATGACATTCAGACAATTATGAGTTTTATAGACATTGCAGAAATGGACATTCCCAAGGATAATCCTGTTTTAGTCAAAGCTTTTCAATCAGTCAACAACGCAATTGACAGAATGCAATATCTTCTCAAAGCATTCAAGTTGGATGGATCATGTGTTTCAAAAAAGATTTCAAAGATACTCACTCATGTTGTTGAGGAAACGTCAACTACCTACCCATCTCTTTCAATTGATCTGCATATCAACAAGTCCGCCCAGAATTCAGAAGTTAGGAAACGTCAACTATTACCTTTAGTTTTTGAGAATCTAATAAGAAATACAATCGAGGCATCCGGACCCTCAGCACATATTTCAATTTCGCTGGATAAAAGAAATGACATATTGGAAATATTATATTTTGATAATGGCTCAGAAACTGCTCAACATCTGCAATCAACGCTCTTCAAACGTGGGACTACCAGTTCTTCCTTTGGGTTTGGTCTGAATCTTGCAAGGAAGATTGTTACGGGTTATGGTGGTTCAATCGAGTTTGTGGCTCCAGGGGTTAAAAAGAAAACTGGAGTTCGAATCCAGCTACCGATATCGAAATAAAAATTTTCCAGAAGTCAAGTTGTAGACTAAAAAGGTTAATTTTTCTTATCCTTTAAGAATTCCCTTTCTCGAATCTCTATAGCTTGAAGATATTTTGGAGAACCGAATCATAAATAAAAGAGCTATCGAAGCTTGACTGGATATTATGGAATGTATATTTCAGCTATCTATTTTCTACAGATAATTGATTCTTTTTGTGCTTATTGGAGAGAGTATCCTTCCTATGCATGCAATCACTTCAGAGCGACGCATGTTTTCAGATCGATTTTGTCTATAATATGTTTTATAAAAAAGGTGCAAAATATATTTACAGTAGACATTACAAATAGTCCTATATATTACAAATTGTTTCTTTTTAGTGGTTGCAATATATTGGAGGTTCCCTAAATTGACTGGTCCACCCGGCAAACAATTCAAAATATCTCTCATTGGAGATGGTCAGGTGGGAAAGACCAGTCTACGAAGACGGTATCTCGATGAGATATTCAAAGCGTCTTACATCCCTACGTTAGGTGTTGACTTTGCTCAGAAGCAGATTGAAGTAGATGGCACTCCTGTTCGCTTAGTTATCTGGGATATAGCTGGACAACCTCTTTTCAAAAATCTTAGACGCCAATACTATCAGGGATGTTCAGGACTGATTTTAGTCTATTCTGTCGCAGAGCCTGAAACCTTTGATAATGCCTCAAAATGGCTTGTTGAAGCATTTGAGTATATGAACAGGCTTCCCCCTCTAATTGTTGTTGGTAATAAGGTCGATCTTCGCCCAAGTTTAACGACAAAAACTTCCGTATCATATGAAGAAGGAGCAGCATTTGCCAAACGATTCAGTGAGAGTATGAATACTCAAACTATCTTTATCGAAACGTCAGCAAAGACTGGAAAAAATGTTGACGAAGCCTTTGCATCGCTTGTCAGGATTCTATTGAAAAATCTGGATGCTAGCATGGACAAAGAGAAACCCAAACTCCGATTATGATTACGTACTTTTACTTTCGCTGAAAAGTCCATTTGGATTTTTCTAAATTCGATATCTAAGATTCTTGGACATGTTGTGACTGACTATTTTGTGGAAAGCTACCTATGGCGTGGAATTCGTAGATTTACAAGGATTCTTTTCAAACGTCCATGGTCCGAATTAGCTCCACATATGGATACACTGCGAAGAAAGCTAATTTATCATAGAGATGGATATACACTTCGAGAACTTGAAAGTATAGTTTAGAAATCAGCTGAATGACCTGCCTTACAATATTAGCAACTCAGGATAGATAACTTGATAGCATATCTTATTGCGCTATAAAGAAAATCGTAGAGGAGCATATTGCTCCTCTGGCATTTACTCCCAAGCTTCATTGCTTTTGGGCAGAGTTTCTATAGGTGGTTCTTCATTGATATATTCGTTAACTACTTCCAGAACCGTTGGAAAGTCTATTCCCAACTCCTTGATCTTATCGTGTGTAGGAACTCCATTTCGAGTCCAACCACGTCGTTTGTACGCAGCGTCAGTAAGAAGACGATACTGTTCTTCACGATAATCTCGAAGTTTTTCACGTTTCTGAGTGGTGGTCATTCCAGAGATTTCAATTCCAAGTTTTTCTACCAATTGCTTATCATATCGTTCCTGTCTGCTCTCATATTCCCAATCAGTCACTGGTCCAACACTTCGATATGGAATAAATGAGTCATGAGCTCTGAGCCCCTTACCTTGACGGATGTTGAATATTCTCTGAAAATTATAGACCTTCTCAGACATTGTTATCAAGTCATCAGGAGACGTTTCTCTACCAGTCATAGCTTGGAAAAAGTCTGCGTAGAATCTGAGGTGTTTTGGCACCTTTGCGGGTTCATCAGTTTCCTTGTTGTCAGCTGGAACGACATCATTCCATGGTAGCTTACAGAGACCGTTAAGTCCAAACCAAGTTCGCCACATTGGGAACCAATAGAGGGCTTCTGCTTTGTCTTCAAAAGTGGGCATGTAATTGTGAACCATGTCCAAGAAGATGAGCCATGCTTCATCATGCTGTGGTCCCTTGAGAGTAAGACCATACCCTCCCTGTTGTGCAAGACTCTCTTTGGTAACGTATTCGCTATATTCGAGACCTTTGTGCTCCATTCCTATGTCCTGCATGAGCTCTTTATCGACATCAAATTTTTCTGAGAAGTATCCTTTGAGATATCGGATACCTTTACCAAAGTGAACTCCGAATCCTTTTCCAGCAGCAATCTCATGAAGAACAGCTAGTGCTTCCTCGGCAGCTCCCCAAGTCAGTTTATGACCACCTGTGGCTTTTTCATCAATTTGGCCTCCCTCAAATAGCTCCATAACGAATGCCATGGTGGTTCCGAAACTTATAGTATCCAACCCATAGGTGTCACAGTAGAAGTTGAACTCACCGACGTAAAGAGGATCAAATACTCCAATGTTCGAACCACAGCCAGCAATAGTTTCGTATTCAGGTCCATCAACAGTTACTACTTGACCCTTGAATGGTCCTGTTCGTGGCTTAAAACCTTCCATGCAATGAGAACAATTTATCGCGCAAGCTGACCAGCAACCGTCCCAACCTTTACCAGTGTTTGTGAATAGTTTCTCCCACACATCACCATAGAGATTTTTTGCTTCAGGGTCACTTCCTGTTCTGAAGTTGCGAGTTGGGAGTAGGTCAAACTCATCCATGATTGAAGGCAGGTGACCTGTTCCAATCACTCTCATTCTATTCTGTTTTTCATCAAGCTGTAAAATCTCTCTGGAGTGCTTTCTTGCTACTTGTTTCAATGCATCAAGGTCAGCAGGATTGTTATTCCCCAGTTTGAGTTTTGAGTACTTACCGACAATAGCTTTAATTTTTTTGTCTCGGAATACTGAACCAATACCTCCACGACCAGCTTGTTTGTATCTAGTTTCGCCTCTACGCATATCGAACCATGAAAAGTTCAAACAACCCATATATGCATGATCAGCTCCAGGTCCTGCTGTCACAACAGAGATATCTCGTCCTTTGTTACTCGTGTATTTTTCAGTCAGAATCTTGGTGATTTCATGAGCGTATTCCGGTAAATCGCTTGCATCATGAATCTCGATTTTTCCTTCGTCACCATCAATGTAAATATAGACCTCTTTGTCTGCTTTTCCTTGAATCTCCATTGCATCGAAGCCTGCAAATTTGAGATATGGCCCAAAGTATCCACCTACATTGCTATCAATTGGAATACCCGTTTCTGGAGAAATTGCTGTAACGATTGATTTTCCAGCACCTGGATAATTCGTTACCCCTCCAAGAGGCCCACAGGCAATGCATATCTCATTCTCGGGGTCATCCCATTTTACAACTCTGTCTATTGGGAGACTATTCCACATAAGCCAGAGATCAAACCCCTTACCACCAGTAAATGTTTCTCGCATCTTCTGGTCAACAGGTTTGATTGTTATCTCATTGGTTCCTACATTGACATAGAGTGTCTGATTAGCATATCCACGTTCTATCTCAGGAACATCGTATTTGAATTCTGTAATCAATCGAACTCACCGTCCGAAGACTATACTCTGAAGGGAGTCTTCTACACTGAGATTCAACCCAGTAACCTCACATTTGAGTCTTACCTCACCGACATGTTTCATTGTACATATTGTTTTTGTATAATAGCGTAGAATAAAGTAATTAAACAGTCTTGCTACACAATAGCTGAGGCATCTTGTGAATGAACGAACAAACACGGATATCTCCAAAGGCAAGAACTTGTGCAGTTGTTTTGTTCTTGATTATAGCGCTCTATGCTCCATCCGTTGTTCTCATCCAAAGCCAAGCTCTCAATAATAGTAAGTTTCAAGCCTCCACAGAGCTAGATTACATTGTTAACAAATTCGAAACAAATCTTACCTATCTTTTCTCACTGGTTGAATCATTACATCTATCATCAATATCTCACGAAAACTATTCAGACCTTGCTTTACACTTCAATACGACTGCTCCTTCATTATACAATAGAAGCGAACACATTAGAGTAATTACTGTTGCTCCAAATGGCACTCAATTGTATGTTTATCCTCTTGAAGGAAATGAGGGTGTATTAGGGCATAATCTTCTTGAAGATGACAATCCATCTGTTGTCGCTGATGTTCAATTGGCATTGGAAACTGATGACATCGTTGTTAGTGTACCTTACGAACTAAGGCAAGGTGGTATAGGAATAGTTGGTAGAAAATCAGTCTTTGTCAATTCAACTTGGTGGGGTTTTGTAACAATTATAGTTGATTTTGTAGATATTATCGAAGAAAGTTTACTCTCAGTGGTGGAGTCTTCGTATTATACATGTCTGAAGGATAAAAACGGTCAACTCGTTGCTGGCACCAATGATATCTTCTTGGAAGACTCTTTGGTCTTTTCTTTCAATATATTTAACCAACCCTTTTCAATTGCATTCTATCCAATTAGAGGTTGGCTGGATTATGTCTTGCCTAGTATAGTCTTATCGCATATTGGTATTCTTACTATTGTCTTTCTAACTACAGGGATATCTTGGCTTACATTTAACAAACAAGAAGAACTAACCGTTCTAGTTGATAAACGAACTGAAGAACTTGAGAGAGCCAATATTGGTTTGAAGAAGGAAATAGAAGATCGAAAACGAATTGAAGAAAATCTTAGGGCTCAAAAAGAAGAGCTGAGTCAATTTGCACATACATTATCACATGATCTTAAAGGGCGTTTTCATAACATTCTGGGTTATGCAGAACTGTTAGAGGATGAATATGATCAGAAATATGTTGATAGAATATCTCAACAAGTTAAACGAATGCAATTAATAGTTGAAAAGTCCGTTGAACTTGCGGATGCTGGTCTGGTCATTGATGAGAAAAAGAAATATTCTCTGAGAAGCTTGGTTCTTCAAGTAAAAGAAATTATTAGTCTTGGAGAAGTTGAGTTAGTAGTCCAAGATTTGCCTTCAGTTTACTGTGATGGACCGCGATTAATACAAGCTCTTCAAAATATTATTGATAATGCAATAATTCACGGGAATGCGGATACTATTACAATTTTCTCTGAACCGAAACAAGAACATGTTGATTTAATAATTGAAAATGATGGGAAAACAATACCTCCGGATATTCTACCACAAATCTTTGAAAGGGGTTTTTCCACCAAAAAGGGACATCAGGGAATCGGTTTGGTTATCATCCATAAGATCATACAAGCTCATGGATGGCGGATTACTATTGAATCTGAAGATATTCTTGTATATAGAATTTCTATTCCAAACTCAGATATTGCATCTTAGAAAATTTAATTTGAATTAGAAGTCAACCATGAATTGTTCATCAGATTTCCAAGTGTGGGCTTCTTCATCAAATGCTTCTGCCCATAAGGCGTAGACCTCGCTCATGTGATAATCAACCATTGTCACATCTAATTTATAGACGGTTTCACGGAGATTGTTGAGTAATGAAGATAGATGACTTGGGGGTAGTCTCAAGTACCAGAATGAGAAGTCATCGTTGACTTTCAAGGTAGACCTGAATGGTGGAGGATTGTTGAGCAATGATTTTCTAAGACTCTCGCCAAATGATTCCTCACAGTTAATGGATAAAATCACGTTGCTATAGAGGTCAAATGCATCCGGATCAATGAATACATGATATCCCATGATGAAATTATCTCGAAGCATCTGAAGTCTTCGAGAGAAGTCCTGAGAAGTAAATTCTATTCCTTCTTTCTTCAGAGCTCGAATGATATCCACATTTTTTCTTCTTGATCCTCTTGCGAGATGTGATAATATCATGATATCTTCTTGACTAAGTAATTCAGTTCGCTCTGTATCAGATTGCGAAAATCCATTCTTTCTTCCTTTTGAGGAGAAGGTAAACCATTCATCCCAATCGAAGTTCCAAGTGAATGTCTTACTGTCCCAATGTTGTAGTCTTGATGTGGAAAATGCTGGTTCAGTATCAAGAGTAGGAAGAATCTCATACTCAGCACTAAGAAGTTTACAGTATTTTTGCAGACTCTGATCAATCAGTTTTACCGTTCCAATTGGTATTCTGAATTGAGCGAATAAGCCTGAATTACCACCATAGCAACGGGCTCGGTATTTTGTATAGGGATGTTTATCACAGAGAGTTTCCAGCTGTTTAATCTCAGGAAAACTGTCTGATCTGAAGAAGACATCAACTGTTTCAAGTCCTAAAGCAGTTTCGTCTAATTCAGGTGCTACTCGAAAGTAACTCTTCTTACTATCCTTGCTCTCACCAGCTAACCATTTGAGATTCTGTGAGACCGTGGTTCTTGAATAACCAACCTTCTCAGCAAGTTTCTCTACTGTTTCCATGGGAGCCTCTTGCAAAGCAAGTAGTAAGCTAAGATGCTTTCCAGTAAGTCTTTGAGTCATCACTCATTAATTCCCTCATATAATCAAATTTGTGCAAATTCTTTGTGAGTTAATTCTTTCTCTACCACACAGCAATTTTGATGTGTGGGTCTCCAGGGCCTGTACCTGTTGGTGGGTCAAAATCATAGAGCGTTGTAGAATAGGCATTTCCTGTGTAGCCATTCGTGAAAACGTCAACTTTAACATTGTACCAACCTGGTTCAGTTGCGGTATTAAACCAGGACAAACCAAGATGTATCTCTTTGAATTGTCCGATAATCGTTACCAAGCTGATATGGTACGTGCCAGAAGGAAGAGTGAGTGTGACATAGCAGTCCGACTTTTTCGGCTTAAGTTGTCCCGGTGGGACCTTCAATGATATCTCAATATACACATCATCTTCGACACCATCAGCATCTAAGTCATAGTAATATGCATGATCGACAGCAACGTCCAAGGGATGTGGTTCTGATGCAGCAGATACAGGAACTGCAACAAAGAGCATCATCATTGTAGCGAGAATTAGTAGGATGCCTGTTCTCTTTCTCGATGGCATAATGATTGGAAATTGCAATTTTCTCTTATAAATATGTTGCATTTTCCCTGTTTAATATTCTGATTCATTCACTATTAGGTGCCTTGAAGTATGCATAATAAGAGACTGGATTTGAATACCCCAGTTTCTTAGCTAGGGCTATGGACGGTTCATTAGCTGCGTCCCAATGAGGGACAATATTGTGTTCAAGAGCATCTATTATCATTTCTGCACATGCAACAGTTGCAAGACCTTTCTGTCTGAAGTCTTTTTTATTAAGAGTTATTACTTGAATTTCAAATTCATTGATGTATGGGAAAGCTGGATATGCGATACTTGCTAGTTCTTCTTTAAATGTAATAGATTTTCCAAATTTATCTTTCAAGAAGTTCTTCCTACTTCCAAAAAGCTTCTCTATCGAATCAAGATATCCTGATGGTATTTCATCTAAATGACGATTTTGGATTGGACCAATATTGAATCCTGATGGCAATTCTTCTCTCAGTTTTCTTAGATGGTCAAGACTCAGAGAGGTTTCATCTAACCGAGTTCTTTTGTGAGGAATGGTTCTCTCCCCCCATATTGTGGAGATTTGTTTTGACCATTTTTCAGTTGGTATAAAGACAAATTGAAGTGGTTGCACTTTTCTAAGAAATTCGATGGCTGTACTGGTATCGGGATTTCCCGCTACAAAATGCACTGGGTCGAGACTGAAGATACCTGTTGTTGGATTGTTAATAGAATCTACAAATAGATGACCTATTTCAAGTCTTAATCCTTGAAACAATATTGCACGGTTATTGATGTGTTTTTTGAAAAGTGAAATGTATTGTTTTCTATCTATTCGATCTTCAATCAGAATCGTTTTTATCACACTCAGTAATTCCGATTATATTTGAGTGAAAAAGGTTGCTAAATGAATTATGCAATAAAAAGCGTTACTTGTCAGGGAAAACCAACAAATTAACGAAAATGTTCGAAATTCGACATGAAAAGCGATTTTTGTTCTGATTATGTGAATGGTTCAATCCGAAACTATTTTTTACGATATAGTTAGAGATATAATCTAAAAAACATTGCATTCCACACTCTGTAACGCAGATTTAGACCTAATTCATGAACTGGCAATGAAATTGAATTGGATATTCAATCGTGATTTCGTGTCAGAGGCCAGGTCTAAAAAAGATATCATACTGCGATAAGGTGAAATGGGAATGACACAAAAAGCTCACACTCCATCATCTAGTTTCGCAAAAGAGGTAGCAGAAGCTCCTGGTGGCGAGGCCATCAACAAGTGCGTCCAATGCGGAATCTGCACTGCTAGCTGTGCTGTTGCATCTGTCTCTGACAAGTACAGACCGCGAAAACTGATTCAGAAAATTCTGATCGGAAAACGCGAGGAGGTACTTAAGAGTGAAGTGCCATGGCTCTGCATGACCTGTAGAATGTGCGAAGAAAGATGTCAAGAGGGCGTTAGCCCAGCTGAAATTTTCCAAGCTGTCAGACATATTGCGGCAAAAGAAGGACACATACCTGATGCTTTCAGAAACACCGTTGATACACTCCTCGATGATGGCTGGTTGCTTAAGGATGCCTATTCCGACTTCATTGAAGATGACCGAGATGACCTCGGACTAGACATGGAGCTTGGATGGAATAATGACTTTATGAAAAAAGTCAAAGCGAAGTATTTTGAGGGAGAAACAGAAGCATGAAGGAATATCTCCTATATACTGGTTGTACAACTCCAGTTAGATTACCTAATTATGAAGCCTCAGTTAAAGCTACATTAGAGAAACTGGGGATTAAGATTTGTGATTTCAAAGATGTAACATGTTGCGGAGCTCAATTTGTGGAGTCTCTTAACAAACGTGCCTTTGCAGCAATGAGTGGCAGAATATTAGCTCTTGCTGAAAAACAAGGAAAAGACATTCTAGCAATCTGTGGTGCCTGTAATGGTTCTCTAAAACATATCAAGCATGAACTTGATCACGATAAAGAACTACGTGATGAGATAAATGAGTTACTGAAAGATGAAGGTCTCGAATATACCGGAAATGTTCAGGTCCGTCATCTTCTGCAAGTTCTTCGCGATGATATTGGATATGAGAAAATCAAAGAAGCCACTGTTAAGCCACTCAGTGGTGTTAGATTATCAGCTCATTACGGTTGCCATGTAACTAGACCACATGAGATTATGCAAGTTGACGATCCAGAAAATCCACGCTCTATCGATGATATAATCGAAGCAATTGGAGGAATAGCTGTTGACTATGCTGGAAAAACTCGTTGTTGTGGAGGTCCCATGCTTGCTATGGATGAAGAATTAGCGGGCAAGATTGGAATGGAAAAGATTCTCAATGTCAAAGCAGCTTCTTCTGAAGGTATTGTCACTGCATGCGTATTCTGTGACATACAACTCACTCAAGTTCAGTTTGGAGGTAATATGTCATCTGAAGATAGATTACCAATCATAACTGTACCACAATTACTTGGTTATGTATTAGGAATTGAAGAAGAATTACTTGGTTTCGACTTGAACAAGATTAGTCCAAGCCAGATTCTCGAAAAAGCTCAGGAGGTCAAATAATGACTGTTGATACAAGTTCGTCTTCTGACTCGAAACACAAACCAACTGCTAGTGCTCTTGTTATCGGTGGCGGAGTCGCTGGGATGCAAGCAGCTCTTGATATTGCTGCACAAGGCTACAAAGTATACCTTGTGGAAAAGACCTCCTCGATTGGTGGTAGAATGGCTGCGATCGACAAGACTTTTCCAACTCTTGATTGTTCAGCGTGTATCCTTACTCCCAAACTTAGTGAAGTATCTCGCCATCCGAATATTGAGATTCTTACATATTCTGAGGTGAAGGGTGTAACAGGAAAAACTGGTGACTTTAAAGTAAAAGTCTACCGAAAAGCACGATACGTTCATGAAGACCGATGTTCTGGATGCGGAGATTGTGCAGCTGAGTGCCCTGTTGAAGTGCCAAATTATTTTGATGAATACATTGGTTTCAGAAAAGCAATCTACATGCCCTTCCCCCAGGCTACACCAGCAGTATATACTATTGATATGGAAACCTGTATTGAATGCAAACGATGTGCAAAAGTTTGTGAGCGAGATGCTATTGACTATGAAATGCAAGACTCAGAGGTTGAACTCAATGTCGGTGCAATTGTCGTTGCTACCGGGTACAAATTATTTGATGTTTCGGAATATCCCCGTCTCGGTTACACTAAATATGATAATGTCATCAATGCAATGGAATATGAACGTCTCATCAATGCAGCGGGACCAACCCATGGTCATCTAATCAGACTGAGTGACGGAAAGATGCCCAAGAATATTGGTTTTGTCCAATGCGTTGGTGCTCGTGATGTTAACAAGGGTGTTCCATATTGTTCTCGAGTTTGCTGCATGTACGGAATTAAGAATGCTGTGATGGCAAAAGAACACGACCCGGATATTGATGTATCAATATACTATGCTGATATCCGAGCATTTGGTAAAGGTTTTGAAGAATTCTATAATATGGCAAAGACTCGTTTCGAAGTGAATTTTGTTCGTGGAAGAGTAGCCGAGGTTGTTGAAGATCCGAAAACACGAGACCTAATCGTTCGTGTTGAAGATACTGAGACTGGAGAATTCAAAGAAGTTCGTCATGACTTACTGATTCTTTCACCTGGAATTCAACCTCCAGAAGGAATGAGTGAGATGGCCGAAAATATTGGGATTGATGTTAACGAAGACGGTTATATCTCCGTTGAGCATGCCCTTACTGCTCCCGTTGACACAAAGATTCCTGGAATCTATGTATGCGGCTGTGCTGACGGCCCCAAAGATATTCCAGATAGTGTTGCAGCTGGAAGTGCAGCAGCAATGCGAGCGACAATCGTCCTATCAAAGGAGGGTAAAGAATAATGACTGAAACAGAGACCCCTAGAATTGGAGTTTTTGTCTGCCATTGCGGTCACAATATTGCTGGAGTCGTAGATGTCAAGAAAGTGGCTGAAATTGCGTCAAACTTACCAAATGTTGTATTTTCAACTGATGAGATGTTTATGTGTGCAGATGCTGGACAGCAACTGATTCGTGATAAGATAAAAGAACATAATCTTACACGTGTTGTCGTTGCTAGTTGCTCTCCACGAATGCACGAGCCTACCTTCAGAAAAGTTGTTGAAGAGGCTGGTATGAACCGTTATCTGTTTGAACAAGTGAATCTCCGTGAACATGTTTCATGGTGTCATATGCGTGAACCTGAGGCAGCTACTGAGAAAGCAATTGATTTGGTGAGAATGTCTGTAGCTCGTGCAGGAAAACTTGAGGAGTTGCCTATAAAGGCCGTAAAAGTCACTCCAAGGACTCTTGTTGTTGGAGGTGGAGTAGCAGGACTTCGTTCAGCACTTGATATAGCCGATAGAGGCTTTGAAGTTGTTCTTGTTGAAAAGAAGCCCAAATTAGGTGGCAATACAATCAAGTGGTCACATTTGTATCCAACAGGTGAAGACGGTGAAGCAATCGTAGGACCTCTTGTTGAAAAGGTACAGAAACACAAGAATATCACAGTTCATACTGATTCAAAAGTTTCAGAGTTTGATGGCTACATTGGTAACTTCGATGTAACTGTCAAAACAGGTGAAGACTTGACTAAATACGAGATTGGTACTGTTATTGTTGCAACGGGATTTGACCCATTTGAACCTGCGGGCTACTATGGCTATGGAGTCAGTAACAAGATAATGACCCTCGCACAATATGAGGAGAAAAAAGTTGCTGGCAAAATTGATTTTGACAAGATCAAGAAGATTGCATTCATTGGATGTGTTGGTTCTCGAGAACCTGGAAAGAAAGGTCATGAGCATTGTTCCAGGTATTGTTGTACAGCCGTAGCTAGCGCATCAGCAGATGCGAAAGATAAGGTGGATGACATAGTTGTTCTATATCAGGACATTCGAACTTATGGAAAGAACCATGAAGAGCTTCATAGGCTTGCCCGTGAGAAATTTGTCATCTATAGTAAATTCCCAGAAGACAAGAAACCAGAAATTGAGGTAAAAGAAGGCAGGATTCATATCAACTGGCATGATACTTTGTCCGATGAAGAGCTCTCTTTCGAACCTGATTTACTTATCTTAGCTTCAGCAATGATTCCACCAGATGGAATTGACGAGATTTCTAAGATGTTCAGTCTGACTAGAAGTGCAGATGGATTCTTCAACCCTGAACATGTCAAACTCGCTCCACTGACAACACACACTGCTGGAGTAATGATAGCTGGGGCAGCTCATTCTGCAAAGACTGCAGCTGAATCGATTATCGATGCTAGTGGAGCAGCTGCTAAAGCAGTTGGTCTAATGGCTCAGGGTGAGGTTGAGATTGAATCTACAGTTTCCTATGTCCTCCCTGACCTCTGTTCTGCATGTCACACTTGTGTCACAGCTTGTCCATATGGGGCATTAGAAGTGATTACAGAGAATGACAAAGAATATGCTATTGTCACTGAAGCAAAATGTCACGGATGTGGAACCTGCGCAGCCGCTTGTCCAAGTGGAGCAATCGTTATGCGGCATTCTACTGATGAACAAATTATTACAATGGTTGAGGCTTACCTCTGTCCTGCGCCTGAAACTGGAGGTGGTGCTTAATGACTACTAAAGCAGTTACTACAAAGACTACCGAAGAAGACTGGGAACCACGTATCGTTGCATATTGTTGCAACTGGTGCTCTTACGCTGGAGCTGACCTTGCTGGCACTAGCAGAATACAATACCCTCCTAATGCTAGAATTATTCGAGTGAACTGTACTGGACGAATTAGCCCAGAGTTCATTCTAGCAGCATTGGATATGGGTGCTGATGGCGTGTTAGTATCTGGTTGCCATCCTGGTGATTGTCACTACACTAGCGGAAATCTAAAACTAAGAGCTCGCTGGGCACTTATGGAGAAAGCTATCGAGCAGGCTGGTATAGATCCCCGGCGTGTCCGATTACAATGGGCAAGCGCATCAGAAGCACAAATCTTTGCGGATGGAGTAAAGATACTCATAGACCAAGTGAAGAAGTTGGGACCTATTAGGAGGTCATGGAAATGAGTGTATTCTCTGAATATTTCAAACAAAAACGTGGAGCAATTCGAAAACAGCGAAAAGCGATTAAAGAAGTACTTGAGAGTGGACCTGCTTCAGTGAGTGATATTTCTGAAAAGGTCGAGTTTGATAAGAAACTCATTCTTTGGAATCTCATGGGAATGCTACGTTGGGGAGATGTGGATATAGTAGATGAGCGTGACCATGAATTGGTCTATGCTCTTGCGGAGGCCTAAACATGTCTGATAAAGTTTCAATCGCATTAGTACAAGGAAGCTCCTGTTGGGGTTGCTTCCAGAGCCTTGTGGATATTCATCTCCGATTAGCAGACGTATTGCCCCTACTTGACATCAAGTTCTGGGCTGGAGTCGTAGATTTCAAACACTCTGATCTTGAAGGATATCCAGAGAAATCTATTGATGTTGGAATCTTTGAAGGTTCAGCCAGGACTTCTGACGATGTGCATCATCTCAAAGTTCTACGTGAAAAATGCAAGACCCTAATTGCATTCGGTTCTTGTTCCTGCTTTGGTGGGATTCCAGGCTTAGCAAACTTCTCAGAGATTGATGATGCCTTAGCTACCAAGTTCAAAACGAGACCAACTTATGACAATGAAACGATCCCCTCAGAGAATCTTCCCACAATCGAACCTGTTATTCTCCCTAATAACGAGATTGTAGATTTCGATATTTTCCTTCCGGGATGCCCTCCAACATCCGACCTGATTCATACTGCTCTTACAGCTTTAATCAAGGGCGAAGAATTAGAACTTCCTCCTCATACTGTGTGTCATTACTGCAGTCGTGAGAAGAAGGAAACACCTCTTCCCGATGTACTGAAACCCTATCAAGGCAAGGCTGATCCTGACCGATGCTTACTTGAGCAAGGTTACATCTGTCTTGGTGGTTCTACATGGGGTCTCTGTGAAGGGCAATGTGTTAACAAGGGAGCTACCTGTCGAGGTTGTTTTGGTCCTGTTCCACCAATTATGCAGGATCAGGGTGCTACTGCTATCTCTATGATTGGTACATATGCACCTCTAGAACCAGAACTCCTCAAAGAGAAAATTAAGGACCCACTTGGGCTATTTTGGAGATTCTCATATGCCACAAGTCATCTTGGACACATCCGTGCTAAGAGAGAGGAGGTTAAGAACGAATGACTGACGAAAAGACAATCAGAATAGACCCGGTGACTCGGTTAGAAGGTCACGGATCATTAACAATCAAATTAGGCAAAGATGGTAAGGTTCGCGATGTGCAATTCAATGTAGGCAGCACTCGCTTCTTTGAAGAGTTCCTTCAAGGTCGCCCGATGGAAGAAGCACCACGTATCGCCCCACGAATCTGTGGGATATGTCCAATTCCTCACCATCTAGCATCGGTAAAAGCTGTAGAAGCTGCATGGGATGTTACCCCTCCGCCTGCAGCCATCAAATTGCGAAGATTGATGATTGAGGCAAAACAGCTGTCCTCACATGCGATACATTTCTATGCACTAGCAGCTCCTGATTTCGTCTTTGGACCTTTTGCAGATCCTGCAGTGAGAAACGTTGCCAAAGTTCTAGAACATCTACCCGATGTAACTGTACAAGCTATCAAGCTCATGCAGTTCGGGCAAGAATTGTGTAAGACCATTGGTGCTAAAGCAATTCATCCAACAACCGCTATTCCTGGTGGAATGTTAACTGCTCTAACAGAGGAGGAACGTGACTACTGGATTGGGCAAGTACCTGAGATGCTTGAAAATATAACGAAGACTGTTGACTTGGCAAAGAAGGTTGTCACTGATTATATTGATGTAGTGACAAAAGTGGCAGTTACTCCTACTTATTACCTTGGTTTGGTTAATGACGGAGCACTCGATATCTACGATGGAAAAGTCAGAGTCATGGACCCAGAAGGTAAGATTGTTGCTGACTTTGAACCCAAAGACTACCAGCAATATTACGGAGAGCATGTTGCAGACCACTCTTTTGCTACTCATGTCTATTACAAACCAGCAGGTTATCCTGATGGAGTTTGGAGAGCTAATACATTGGCAAGATGCAATGTTGCTGATAAAATGGCTACACCACTCGCTCAAGAAGCCCTTGTAGAGATGCGCGAACTCATCGGTCGCCCCTCACATCATACCTTTGCATTCCATTATGCGCGGATTGTTGAGATGGTTCAGGCGGCTGAATGGATTAAGACATTGCTTGAAGACCCAATGATTGTAAGCACTGACGTTAAACTTGCAGATGTGGAACCAAAAGCTGGAGATGGAGTTGGACTCGTAGAAGCTCCTCGCGGTACTCTATTGCACCATTACACAAGTGACGAGGAAGGTATCTTGACAGATGCAAACCTTATTGTAGCTACAAATAACAATATAGCTGGAATTGAAAAGTCCCTAATGGTTGCAGCAAAACAGATATTCGAGGAAAAGGCTCACGAATCACTTAACCTTCCTGATCCTCTTGTAAAACTATAATTACGGTGAACCCTAATGACTGAAGAAATACCTGAAGGCCTGCTCAACCTCCTCGAGATGGTTGTGCGGTGCTACGATTGCTGACTATCATGCGGTGCTCATCTCGTCGTAGTTGACGAAGAGGATCGCGAGATTGTCAGGAAGGAGTTAGTGACCAGCGGCGGATGAAGGCACGACCGAAAGTTTGTGGTCGTGTTGGACAACCCTGCCCGGGTGTGCTTGTCACACTCCTCCCCCCTTTTTCTTTTTCAATTCTGTTAATTCGGTCTGTCATTCCTTCAACAGACTCTTATCGGAAGAATTGTCCATAATAATTACACTTCTACATGACATGATAAATATGGATTTAGAAACTAGAGACGAAATCTGCTCTTTGATGAACTCCGAATTAAGCCAACTGATGGAACCACACCAAATTCATTTCTATTTTGATAACAGAATTCAGCAGTTCGTCTTGTCAATTGAACCTCGACCAGGAATCATTAGGAAGAAGGAGATAGAGCCTAATACCATCGAATTATTGGACGCAGAAGAATTACTCACGCTATTGGTTTCTTATATTGTAAATTTGAGTCAGCCTAGAAGGGATTTTTCACGAGTAGCTATAATATCCATAGCTGGAATGATTGGTTGTGCTATTATTGTTATTTTTCTAGTGTCTTTCATCGGATTTCCAATTTTAGATTCAATATTTCTTTTGTCAGTTCTTCTAGGAATAGGGATACCTATTGTCTTAGTTTTGGTTTTGATTTTACCAAGAATTCTCTTTCCACATCCTGACTTAATTACTTACGAATTGAGACCTAATCTATTGGAAGTACTTGAGAAAATAAAGAGCCATTGTGGTTCATCAGAGGAGAATATTCTCCTCCAAGAACGGATAGAACGTCTCAGAGAAAAGAATTGAAACCTCCAATGACGTATCAAAACTGCTTAATTTGGAAATGACTGTGTGAAACTTAGAATATCTGGAATTTGACAAGTTGAACGAAGGAATACCAAAACGATTGGATGATACTGATCCCGTTAAAATTTGCACATCTTGTGAATCTCAATGCTGTAAATTGGGTGGAGCAGTTGCAACTGAAAATGAATATCGAGCAATTGTTGAAACCGGCAATCCTGATTATTTCGAGAAGGTAACTGATGGTGTCTATCAAATGAAATGGATCGAACCAGAAGGTAGATGTCCGTATCTGGAAGATAACCTTTGTACTATCTATTCAGTGAGACCACTTGGTTGTCGTATGTTTCCTGTTGTTCATGTCCAAGGAATCGGTCCCCACCTTGTTAGATGTGAACTTTCCTATCACTTGACAAGTGCAACCATTATTGAGAGAGCATTATTACTATCTTCGCGTCCTGAAGAGGTTGCAGACGCAGTTCTTGATCATAGAAAGCGAGCATCTTGCAAATTTGAACGTCGTCTTAGTAGGTTTGATATTAATTATATCGAGATTGAAAAATAATTGATGCAATTTAGAAATTTCCTAAGCCACTCTGAACAAGTACCAGAAGCACAGTCATAGAAATTAGCGTCCATTTCTCTCTGATGGTATAGTGGATTGAGGTGAATATTTTCTCCCATTCTGGATAGCATTCATAGGTTTCCTTCTCTAGAATCGCATTAATCTCTTTAGTATTCCGAAGTACTTTCCTGAACTTCTATCTCAAAAAGCTGAAAACTCCTGTATGCAAGTTTGCAATCGATTCTGGTACAAAGATGATGTATGCAATCTATTTATATGCTTAATATCGTTAACAATATCGTTAGTGATATAATGATGCAGGTTTCGCCCCTTCCTGGTTCTGAATTTCATGTTCTTAGTGTGATTTTTTCAGTACTTGTCACAATAATAGCTCTCCAACTTTATAGAAAAACGCGAGTAAAAGAGACCCTTATTTTTGCAGTCTATCCCTTGTGTTATGGAATATGGCAAGTTATATCACTACCTGCTGAATTTTGGCAAAACATCATTCTGGCAAAAATCGGATATCTAATTGGCATAGCTGGTATTTTAGCTCTCTTTGCCTTTGGAGAACGTATACATACTCGATCTGGAATTCGGGAGATAGTCATATCCACCACTTTTGGAGCATTTCTCCTTGCTCTTGCCACGGATACAATGGTGCATATCTCTCCTGTAACAGGTGAAGTGCTTTTTGGTTTTGGTATCGAAGTGATTCTTATCGGAACATTTCTAACCAATATCATTGGAATCTGGATGGTACGTGTTTCTTACAAGGTATACAAACGAACAAAATCATTGGAAGATAAGAAACCAGCACAAGCAGCTATGCTTTTCATGTTGGCAATGGTAATTCTTATTTTTGCACATTCTGGACAACAGTCCGCATCATTATTTCTGGCCCCAGGTTTTGAACAACGATCTCTTGTTTTGATACCAACCTTAGGTCCTCTCTTCATTCTTCTTTCACTATGGCGATTTTCTTACATTCCATATGTTCTCACGATTGAGGCTGAAGCATTGACAGTATATCACACATCAGGTATTCCAATATATCATCGTACTTTGAGTAATGTTGTAACCCATGATCCGGCTCTTCTGACAGGAGCACTATCTGCCATCAACTCTTTTACTAAAGAGGTCGTATCTGATTCACAACTAAATGCAATTCAATTGGGAAGCTATATTCTTGAACACTATCATTCAGGTGAGTACACGATTCTCTTGGTAACACTCTCGAAAAACTCGATTGTTTCTAGTATACTACAGAAGTTCGTAGAGAGCGTTGCTGAACGGTTGAAAAAAGAAGATCCTGCTGGTCCGGAAGTGACAAAAATAGTATCTGAGAAGTTCAAAAATGAAGTTCCAATTCTCGTAGAACTTGCTCCTCCGACATAGACTAATCCTATTGATCTCTTTGAGTTCGAAGTATAAAAGACTTCGAGTCGATTGCTCATTGTGTTGCGAGTATTCCGTTTAGGTGGTCATACTCATGTTGCAGCAGCTCAGAGAGGTCATCCTTAAGGTTCTTCTTTTCTATCCATTTTTCATCTCGGTAGAGAATGGTACAAGTTTTGTGACGCATTACTCGCACCACCAGTTCTGGAAAACACATCAGGTACCTCTATCATTTCGTAACTTTTGGCAGTTTGTATATCTCTCTAACTGCTATGTTGGTCCAATTGTATCTCTCCTCGATAAAGAATCATATGAGGTTAACATAGGTTTCTGGACAGACTTTCCACAAGCTGTTATTGCAATCATAGCTATATTTATATGATAATTAATACAATGGTGATAATGGTGACAAATATGTCAACTGATGAAACAACTAATGAAGATCGCGATACGAGATTACGAATGCGTCGCAGATTCCAAGAACTTAAGGAAGCTCAACGCAAAAGAGAAGAAGCTAGTTCAGCATGGGTAATGGTAGCATACATAGGATTTCTTTTTACATTCATAGGATTCTTCATGATGCTAATCTTCTTGGGTGTTGTTCCTTTGACCCTGGAGATAATCATTTCAGCTGGTGTGATTCTATTCGGAGTCTTCTTCATTGCAATTGGATTCTTCTTGAGAAATTCTCCTAGTTTAGTAATGGATGATATGTAAGTGAAAAATAACACGAGGTGTGCCATGTGACAAACGTAACAATACGCGGGATAGATGATCAAGTCTACAGTCTTTTTTCAGCTGAGGCTAGGAGACGTGGCGTTCCCATAGGCGAACTAGTTACTCAGATCATGCGAATCTTTCTCGAAGAAACCAGTGAAAAGCAGTTTCGAATTGAAGATATGGATGAACTGACTTTAACGAAGGAAGAGCTAGAATCAGTGGGAGCTCCAATTAGTTTCAGTGGAATCAAGCATCTCCTAATCGCTGATGATGTTGATTGGGAAACTTTCGACAAATACGTTGACGAGATTCGTAAGTCAAAGACTGTAACAATTCCAAATTCTCTAACAAAACTTCAAGTTCTAACGAAATGTCGGAAAGTTGACAAGATTATTGAAGCCAAGTAAATCTGAAATGAGGAAGTATGTTTACCTAAGAATCATAACAAGTTACTTGGATATGATATTAGGTACCTTACTATTTTTCTAATTTTTTCTCAACCTATTCTTTCAGGAATTGGGAATCTACTAGATTTCATTGTCTTGACTATTTCTTTCTAATATTGCAAGCTCGTGTGAATGATCTAAAAGCGAGTAATTTAGGTGTTCAAATTTCTCCTAGGCTGACGATCATCAATACTACATGGAACATGAAATATACTGAGATAAGAACATGCTCTCTTCTTTCAATCCTCAAATTCATTATTTACATACAATGAGGATTTCTTTTTGTCTGCTAATTCTTAATTTTACTTCCCTTTGAGAAAAGCTTCAATTAGATTCATGATATGTTCAGTGATTTCTTCTTGGGTGAATCCAATCCTATCCAATACAGCACTACGAAGCTTAACCTCATCAGCCATTCCACTCATCAACATATACACGAATTGAGCGATATGAACATCATCCAAGTCTTTTCTTATTGTACCATCTGATTTTCCTTTTCTAATGACCTTCATCCACAAATCTGTATTTCTCTTCAATTGAACATATAGTTCGATAAGGTAGGGTTCTTCGAAGTTCTTAAGCAATTTCTTGAATTCCTTCTTTTCCGTTCCTGCATCGATGATATCATACCATTTTTTTATCGTAACATTATGGAGTTGTACACGCTTGAAGAATTCTCTCATGATGTCAAATATTATTCCTTTTTCTACACCAGATATGAATGCAGATTTTGCAAGTTGGAGAAACTGATCAATTCCTGGGATATCATTTGGATAATTCTGTTCAATTCTGTCATTTGTAGTTTCAAACATCTGTCTTCCAATCTCAAAATAGATTGCATCCTTGTTCTGAAAATAATTGTACAACGTTGTACGACTAACAAACGCTGATTCTGCAATCTCTTCTAGACTTACTTCTTCAAATGATCTTTTTGAGAACAACTTTTCAGCTGCGGTCAGAATATTTTGTTTGGTTCTCTCTTTTTTTCTGTAACGTAAGTTTTTCGTTTTTTGATCCTTTTTCGGTGTCATATCATGGTACTAATTATTTACTCAATTTATAAATATTTACATTGAAACCATAATTAGTGTTATTGTATAATATTGTACTTATAGTAAAAGTTTATATGCAAAGTAAAGTGTACAAGTCAGGTGCTTAACTTTGAATCTTAGTAAACTAAATGCAAAATTTGTAGGTCTTTTCATCATAATTACCTACTTGAGTTTGGTAATCAGTGGAATTATTCTTGCACCTTTGTTAGATGCCCCTGATATTTTGGCTGTTATATTTCCAAATGCCCTTATGTGGCAAGTTGGAGTATACGTTGAACTTGGAAATGCAATAGGTGTTCTAGGTATTGCTCTATTCATGTACCCATTTTTGAAAGAATATCATAAAGGACTAGCATTATTCTATGTTGGTATCCGATTAGTTGAATCAATATTCTCAGCGATTGCTTCCATGAGTCGATTACTCCTCATTGATATCAGTAGTGCATATTTGGACGCTGGTTCACCAAGTAATTCATATTATCAAGGCTTAGCTGATTTCGCACTTGCAATATACCACTGGGCTTTTGAGATGCCAACAGTCTTTTTCCTTATTGGAGCAGTGCTTTTCTATTTCCTACTGGAACAAACAGAATTGGTGCCTAGGTATATCACTATCTGGGGATATATAGCTGTAATTGCATTGTTAATCCTAAACATTTTTGGTGCATTCTTAGGTGTAATTGCATTTGTTTTCGCACTTCCAATAATAACGAATGAGATATTCTTAGCAATCTGGTTGATTGCGAAGGGTGATTTTTGATAGATTAGATGTGAATCTTATGGAGATCACTTGGTCTCCAATCCCTTTTCTTTTTCTTTTCACCGTTGAATCTTGACTTCTATCTCTCATTATGGTCATTGTGAGTAGAACTTGTGCATGACTTTCTTCACTGATTTTATTGCTTCCTCATCTAGAGGTGCATAGAACTCAAGACTTCACAATTCTATTTTCTTGATGAGTTATGAATTCTCGCAATCTGTTTCATTCACCTCTTCGAACGTTTTTGGTGCCCATACCTCTTTCTATCCTGTTCCTATGGAATAAATTAGAACACGTGTTCCAAAACTCTACTTCTCAAAACCTTTTTCGAATCTTTTCAAAAGTTAAGAATTCTGTTGATCTCGCGTGTGCAGCACTAATTGCTGACTCTGAAATACATCCTACTAATCGTGAAAAAAAGCTCTATCTCAAATCACACTTGAGTCTCTATTTATGATAGTCAAAATGAAATTGATATAACCTTTGAAAAAAGTAGAAGTCCCGCCCGAAGGCGGGTAGTAGATTTATTGCTTACGTTTACGACTGAAAACAACTACACCAATGATGACGACTAATACCACTGCTGCAATGATGAGCAAGGTATTGATGTCTAGGTCTCCTATCAATGATGATGCAGTTATTTTCACTAAGACTGTATCAGACACTTCTTGACCATATGCATCAGTTACTGTCAATGTTACTTCATAACCAGCGGCTTCCCAGTCAGTCAAATCGACCGTTACGGAGTTTCCATCCCAGACATCTGTAGTTTCTGTTGAACCATTTATAGTAATGGTATAACTGTCTGGACTGATGCTATATGGTGTCCAAGTGATTTCATGGGGGCCATCTGAGCCTGCTTGGAATTCTATGTCTGATGGACTGTCGATTGAAGGCCGTAGCATGAACACGATCTGATTAATCCACAACTCAAAGTTGTCTTTGTATGCTGATTCATCAGTATCTCCGTTGTATTGATCTATCAAGTACCCATTGTAGAGAGATCTACCATTCAATCCAAGTACAATAGAAGCTTCATCTGCGGTTACGGATGATGCATATCCTGCAATAGCTGTTGCGTTATCAAACACAGTAAGAGCTTCACCAGTTCGACCATAGTCCTCTCCTCCCGAAACATATGATTCTCCGAGATCAATAGGATTATTGAAGATTGGATGTCCTGCGTCCCAGAAATATGTGGTAGATGCTACTGTCTTTTCATCTGCATAAGCAAATCCTAGTTTTGCCCAAAGTGGCTCATCCGGATGTGTTACAGTCCAATAATATGATATGATCAATTTTCCACCAGTATCAAGATAATCACTTGTATCATTAGTATAACCCATTGCAGCCCAAGGTGAGTCAAAAATAACAAGATCCCATTCATACCAATACAAGCTCCTATTGTAGAAATCCTGATTTCTAACTGGGAAATAGTTCAAACCAAGTTCATTGAGAGCAAGAGCAGCAGGTGATTTTTGAATTATAGTGAACGGATAATTTGTGTAGTACAGAATCTTCGCATCTGTAGAGGTTAACCAATCGGCGGCGTCAACAGCGTAGTATTTGTTTCCAGAGGTTTTAAGACGCAAACTATCAAAGATATTGATATCTGAAAAGAGTAGGACTCTTCCCTCACCATATTCCTGTGCAGCTACTACGATGTTGTTCCCGTATTTGTAAACTGCTTTTGCATCATTCCCTGTGAGATTGATGTAATTTCGATAACTGATTCCTATACTTCCAGAAGTCTTGGCTGAAATATGGTATGGTGTAGCTCTGATTGCAGTCTGATCATCCAATACATTATATGAACCGATCTCCATATCATAGTCCGCAAGCAGTTCATTGATACGTTCGTTCCCTCCTGATGGTAAGAATCCTGATCGATCTCCCATAACCAACATTGATCCCCCATCTGCTACCCAATTATTGATTGTTGACATTTCAGTTGTAGTATAATTCAAGTCAGGCCAACTGAGAATTATCATATCATATTGTTCAAGTCTTTCAGTTGTGAAGTTACCTTCGGATGAGGGGAAGAACTTGTCAAAGGTGTATGAATGATTGACGAGTAGATTCCTGTACTCTCCATAATTATTGGTAGGACTCCAAGTTGTTGCGAATTCGTCCCAACTGTCCACATGTAATCGTGGTTGATGTGAGAAGTCAAATGCAATCCTCGCCTTTGGTCTTGGTGCTAACCAATCTACAGCATCAATTACTAAATTGTTGATGTCATTGCTCCATGGGTCAATAGGTATACCGATGTGCACGACTTTTCCTCCCTTATCGTTAGGATCACTAGCAACAATAACAGCCTCATTTGGATCAGCTGCTGATAGGGCTAGAATCTCTACTGAACTATATATGGAGGCTGTTGAGAGGCTATCAACAAGGTACGTACCATAATTCAAAGTAGTATATGTTAGTTGGTCTGTTACATCATAGGATTTTGTAACCGGATGTAGTGTCTGAATCTCTGCTGGTCCAGTACTAACATAATTCCAGAATGCATATCTGCCATCATCTATACTCTCGTTTTCTCTAGGCAATATTCCTGCCCAACCAAGATATCCGATTGAACTATCGAAACTGAGAACACCTCCACCTCCTAGCCAGAATTCTTTAACATGGTTCGAGATATTTTCTCGTGGATTATTATCAGGTAAGACAATTACATCATAATCTGCTAATATAAGCTTATAATCCAGAATATCTTGGAAAGTGATTCTGTCAACTGAATATCCAGCATTATCCAATACACTGTAAATGATTGAATAATTGGTATTCATGCTTCCTTGTGTGTAAGCTGGACATGTAAAATTAGTTTCATTATATAATGCAACACGAATTTCTCTATCTGGTAGAGCACTTGGCGTTGAGGTTTCATAAAGGGGTGAAGTATCCGATGTAATTTGACTGGATGATATTGATGGTGATATCGCTGAAGGCACCATGAATATTCCTGTCAAAAACAAAGTAACCATAATAAGAAGGCTGACGCGTTTCATACCTATCCTCAATTATAGATGACTAGATTGCCATATAAACTATAGCAGACTAATAACTTGTAGAATTGTCCTACATCTCTTTTATTTTCTCAATGTATTCCTTAAGACCGGATTCATCTATTTTCGAAGATCTTGTAGAATTCATACTTGCTTGAATATCCATTTTCAATAAATTAGAACACGTGTTCTAAATACATGTCTATCTTACACTTGCTTTTTGGAAATATCGAAAGTTATCCAGAAAATGTAATGTGTCAAAAGGTATTCTATAGAGTATTAGATCTCTTCTGGACTGGTTTTCCAGAAGAGTATCTACTATTGTCAGAGGAAAATACTATCCCCATACCATCCAGTGTTCCAAGCAACTTGTCCCATTGTGTACATGACGCCATTTCCATTGTCATTATACCTTGGTGTTTCACTGCGGCTATCCATTGCAGCTGCATAGACAAAAGCTTCACGCATGGAGATATCTCCATCCTGATTGAAATCTGCATCACAAGCTCCATCGCCATTGAGGTGCCAACCAATGAGACCACTCATGAAGTGATAGACAAACTCATCCCATTGACCTTCTGTGTCACAACCTGCAGAACCCTCATCATCCCCACAAGCAGTTAGAATCACTCGTTCAGGGGCGCTGATGTATTCTATGAATTTTCCAGATACACATTGCTCCATTACAATAATCATATGCTGACACGTTATTGAATCTAGCAAGGACGCTACATGATTGTGAGTGAGTACCCCTGCCGAGTCCATGGGATTCCACACACTGATACCGCCATATCCTCCATGATTCGTTGTATAGAAGAATAATGTGTCACGCGACCCCATTTCCGTACTGAGATCATCGAAGAGTGTATTCATGGATGGGTTAGTGGCAGGGTAATCCACCGTTGTGTATGGGTCTTCTGCAACACCATCCTTGTATACAATGTATATATTCTCAGCCTCATACCCGTGCATTAACAGAATGAAGTTCATGTATATGATGTCATTCCAGTAGCGATTGTTTCTCCTAAGAGAATATAATCTCATGAAGGTTCCTGATAAAAGATGAGTTTCTGTTTCTCTCTTCATCATCACTATATTGGTCATTAGGAATGTCTCGTTAGAATGGATATACTCAAAGAATGAGTTTATATCCGGTCAAGAGTATCCGTACTTGATAGAGGATGACTCCTTATACAGGGTTTCGTACGGTGTTCAAGACGTGCCAACAAGAGGGGAATTGTACAAGTGTTGAAGTACAGAACCAATACGATCTAAACCTACTCAATAACTACTCCTCAATTACCGAAGTGTTCATCAGAGGAGCCTCAAGGCAACTGGATCTGACTCCCCTCAAAAGATGTACTTATCTGAAAGAATTAACATTCTATGATTGTTCTCTCTCTTCTCTCGACATCACTCCCATAGTGGATCATCCAAATCTTGAGACTTTATACCTATCATCAACAGGATTGAAATCTTTGATTTACTCCTCTCAGATAAATTGGCCGTCGTTGAAGTCGCTAAGAATCATAGACACGCATCTCTCAACACTAGATCTCTCATTCATATCGGTGAGTGAGGGGTTGAGGTATCTGCACCTCATGAACAACTGTCTGGATTCTCTGGATCTATCTCTACTACGTTCATGTCGTGAATTAGACACGTTAAATATTTCCAATAATCAGCTCTCAAACATTGATCTCTCTCCTATTGCCACTCATAAATTTCTGAGTAGACTGGATATCTCGGACAATATGTTGACCTCTTCTTTGGATCTGTCGGATATCACTGCTCCTCTATGGAATGGTATCGATCTCTCAGGAAATTGTCTGGACTCTGTAACTCTATCCAAACACATACGGGGAAAAATCAATCTATCTAAGAATCGCCTGACTTCTATCAATCTATCTCCTCTCTCACAAATGCAGACTGTGAAGATCAATCTCTCTCAAAATGAACTCTCAGAGATAGATCTCTCTCCTCTAAGCAACAGATACTGGGGCATCGATAGAGACCTGTTCTTCGGCAATGACTATGTCCATGGACTGGAAGGGACAGTTGATAGGCTAGAGTTAGACCTCTCTCACAATCTGCTCAGGACTATCGATCTAACCCCTCTTGCAACAATACCTCGGATAGCATACCTAGATATATCCGATAATCCGCTGGATCAGATCGAGAAGACTCTGTTCTCTAAGAGTGACAACGAAAAAGTTGCTATCCTCGGGTTCTCATATAGATAGTCCTTGATACATTCCGAGAATGATACCTCTTCTTACCATGCACTGTGGGTTTGAATAGCGTACTTCGATTTGCAATATGTCTATCAATTTTTTGGATGTTTCATTTCTCTTTGACACAATGAGAATCTCATCATTGATGTATGACGAAGATTTACTGATAATCTCTGTTTTGAAATCTTGCGACCTTATTTGATTATGAATCACAATCTCCACGAGCGACAAGAGTACGAAGAGAGCAAAACAAACAATGAATAATGCATCTCCAAATCCAAGCACACTACTTAGTCCAAAACCAATATTTAGCAATATTGAAACAACCACAAGGAATGCAGCTATGATCTGCCAAAGTGTGGTTGTGGTTGCCCTTATATCGGCCCATGATTCCTTTACACAATGGACAAGAACGGATAATAATGCATTATCTATATCCGAGATTTCTTTACTGCATCTTTTAATTCCTTTTTGGACATTAACAAAACATCCCCTGATTCACTTTGTAATGAAATAAGATGAATGTTTCTTAGACCGGAGTATTTCATCAGAAGTTACTATTCTAGAGGTTAATAAAACAATCCAATCCGAAACTATAACTATCTTAAATTGAATCAATCAGAACATGTCAAGTATGCTGAGTGTTGTAGGAGCATCTCGAATCAGTAATACGGTCTATTTTGCTGCAGGTTCTATACTTTGGACTGCTTTACTTGTTTGGGTTGATTTTAACTTAACTGTGGATATAAATACAGGTCTTGTGGTAGTTGGAGGAAGTTCGATATTTGGTACTATTTTTTGGGCAATTACACTCGAAAAACGCGTGTTGTTTCCAATTATCCATTATTTGACCATGAAAAGAGCCAGAGATTTTACACGATGGATGGCAAACGATTTGCTGCTGATAAAACCATGGCAAACTTCTATTGTACCTTATGTATCAATTGAAGAAAAACTGGAATGTGAAGTAGAATCGATATTGCGGTCTAAACTGCTTGAACCAGATATGGAACGACTCTTTATGCTATTCTATCTATTGTTAACAAGTATTCCGTTTGGATATCTAGTTATTAATTCAATTCCAATAGAATTCTCACTCAGAATTAATGTGCTTTCTTGTGCTGTTCTAGTGGGATTTATCCTATACATCGTAATCAGTATATTTGTACTATATGACCTCAGAGAAAGGCCCAGAAATATTCTCACTCTTAGCTATTTTGATTGGTTAAGAACTACCATAAGTAATGATCGAAGTCGTCGAGAAAGAAAAATATTCAGGTCCCGTTCTGGACCAACTCATAGATTGGAGGAGTTAGAGGTTCTCTATGACTTCTCCGGTGAAGTATTAGTTCAAATGAGAACGAAACACTGGAAATGGCTTGATGAAGCTCTTGCGAGTTATCGTGACCTTCGTGGACCTATCTTCTCTTTGACTTCATTCCAGAATGATTACAATGATTTCATCGAAGATATACTTCATTGTTTTAGACTTCAAAAAGGAACAACTCATCTTGATACTCAAAAGCAAAATATCTACAGCGTTGTTCTAAGGACTGGAGCGGTACAATCAATCAGCGAAATCTTGGATGTGATTGAGAGTGTCAAACATATCAAAATTCCATGGGATATTCCAGATCTTCGTTACATTGAAGAAACCAAAGACATACTAAAGGTATTTAGATCTATAGCGAATTTGTTCAGTGTAGCAAATTACGTAAGATTACTCAAGTCAATGGATTCGGTTTCTTTCAAATTTATGTCTGCTAATGTATGCAAAGAATTGGCTCAACACGTTTACCTGCATTGCGAACAAAAAACACCATCATTTCAAAGTGATCCTACACCTGAACGTGTAATACTATACCTCTTAGAGGCATCAAAATCGAAATGTATTTCTAGTACAGATGTATTTTCAATCGGACAAAAATGGAAAGTATCTCCCTCCAAGTATATTTCAAAGTTATCCAATGACCAATCTCGTTTGTTTTATGAATACTTCTGGAACCGGAACACAACTAAACTAAAAACACCTATTTGTGATGGAGTATCGTTATTATTGAATCGAAACTAACCATGTGTATCGATTTTGCCTCTCTGATGATTACTTTGAGATGTTTGAAGGTTATATATTCGATTTCACGTACACCCATCAGTTCTTGGATATCCGCATGGGAAGAATCCCCATCTCTTAATAGAAAATCAATTAACATAGGATAATATCCTCCGAAGTGATGAGTATGGCAACTTCTTCTTTCGATACCTAATCCAATTTACAAATCCCAAAAATACAGATAATTTCCTATCTTATAGGTTCTATTTGGATGAAACAGCAATAGAAATGATACCTATTGGCAATAATCAATAAGGATTATTATTCCTCTTATTTCCTTTTCTACCAATGTTCTTTTAGCTTTAACTGACAATACAAACGAAAAACGTGAGAGAAACTCGTGGTTTGACTTCGCGTGTTGTGGATAATAAACTAAAAAGCATTGAAATCTTCCATGATCGAGCTGAGAATGGACAGATTCATCCATCAAAATAGTGATGCTGAAACTATACTATCGTATTGTCATCTACTTCATGATGATTTCAGTCAACTCTAGATTCTTGCTCTCCCTTGGAATGAGAATTTTGTTTCAACAAAACTACAAAATCAGACTATCGAGTTAGAGGTCAAACTTAGTTCAACTCAAGCATGAATGGACTGACTGAGCAACTCAGTTGCACAATGATAGTCTAAGTCTGACTAGGTGATTAATTTGCTTATATTGTCTATCCTTGTTTGATGGATTTTGATGTGATTTTTGAAGAAGAGCATCTTAACTTTCACGCGCTGAAATGTGGTTGAAAGTTACTACGATCATAGTAAGCTTTCTCAGGCTTAATCCCTCCGCTGTACAAGACTGCATATTTGGTTGCGTCAGGATCCAGCTGAAAGAGGTCAAGGTCTCCCAGTGTGCTTGCATTTTGAATCGAGTCATCATATACCCCTGGATAGTAATCCTTGGAGCTGGTAGCGATGAGCTCACTAAAGTCAATAGAAAGAACTAGGTCTGACTCATCTCCCCAGCCTATCTCTCCTTTCACTGAAACTCTTTCTCCAATATGGTCTGCCATAGAATCTGGAACGTTACCTGTCATTATGACATAATTTGAAGGATTGAGCGAATTATTGACATAGGCAGCTGGATTAGAGATTAGTAGATGGAAATCATTAGATTTCACATAGTATCCTTCTAAGGTCAGAATCTCTCCTATATGACTGGTTGGATTTTCAGTTATATCTTCCAGGCCCTGCGGAACATTTTCCGCTGGAACTGACGGCTGATAGAACATAAAATAATACACTGTTGCTGCATTAGTGATTATAAGAATGAACACTAGAGCTAGCAAAGATTTTGATTTGCCTGCTTTCTTTGGCATGCTTTTCACATCTATTTTGATAATTGAATAATGGATATGGGTCTAATAGCTAATAAATTGAGA
>WJMJ01000081.1 GCA_014728035.1 Promethearchaeota archaeon
GTGGTCATCAGATTGGATAGGTAATTTTGGAGTTACAAAGTTCTGGAATTTAGGGAGTTACGTGACACTTCACTTCATTGATATCCAGATATCAACCGCTCGCCTAACCTACTCTCTTTCAGTTCCAGGATTCTTCTCATTTTCTCGCACTCACCCAACACCCACCATTCGTGAGCTTACTTCCATCAGATTATAGACGCTCACTCACCCCCACACATGACCATTCCGCCCTTCGACGCTTCTTTCGCAGGCGTTTGGAAGAGGCCAGGATAATAAATGAAAATACCCGCAAAAATATATTCAAAGAAGGGTCACTTTAGGTGGAAGGTTTTCGTTTACTATTTTGACGATTTTTCAAGTGCCATTGACACTTAATAATTCTTTTTTATTATTTCAACCTCTGATAATAGGTTTCTAATTTTTTTCTTTTCTTTATTTAACTTATGATTATTATCAAAATCGGATTTACGCATTTGCAGAAAATTTGAACCTGGCAGATAATCAATATAATTGTACTTCCCTTTTTTTAAGGTAAAAAAGAAAGTAGTTTTACCCATTTCTACATGCTTGATATCATTTTTACTTACTATCCTTCTTATCCCAAATTTAAATAGTAATAAGTTTACAGGCAATAATATATTATTATTATCATAAATAATGAACTGCAAAGGCATAGTATATAGTATCATATAATACATTACAATTATAGAAAAGATTAGAACTGGTGTAATCCACCAGAATTTTAATGCTTTTTGTTGAAATATAATTATATATAAAACAACCATCGATGAGAATATACCGATACATAACCAAATGATCATGGATAAATAATGACTTTTTGTATTCTGTTGATAATTATAGATTTCTTTCATTATAATCCCATTGCCTTTTTCGCATTATTAATACTATCTAAAAACGGAATCTGTAAAAGATTTTCTCCCCAGTCATAAATAAGTTTTCCTATAATTATGAAAGGCGTTGTTATTAACCCAGTAATCGTAATCCCTTTTTGGACAATCTTTGTTAATTTTCCAAATTGACCAGCCATTTCAAAAGGATCTTTATCTAATCCTTTATATAACCTTACATTAAGTGTATAAAGTATCATGGTGAAGATGGCAAATGCCAAAGAAACATATTTATCATTTACTCCAAAAGCAGTAATTAATGCCAATATTATACATATTAATGATAATGACCACTTTGCCAAAGGTAGGTGATTTGCTTTAAATCTAAGATAACCTTCAATTCCAAAAGCTATTATGTCAACTATTGCTTTTACCTCCCCCATTATATCTATTATTACATTTCCAACAGACTCAAACACATCTGTTATCTTGAAATCTAAATCCAATCCTAACTTCTCCATAACTGCAGCACCAACCATCTTTATGGCTATACCCACAATAAACCCACCAACTGTACTTATAATGCAAGCAGCAGGTATTGATTTTAATCCTGTTTCCACAACAACACATATTAAGCCAATTAAATTTAAGACACTCAAAATTATTAATACAGGATCAATTATTTTCCCAAGTCCTTCCATATTGCTACCAATATATTTGAAGTCAATAGACTTTGATCCCTCAACGGGTCCAAAATCAATAAAATCTGATAATATATTCTTCATTATTTGAGTGAATGTATCAATTGCATTATTTATTAATTCAGATATTGAAGAAAATAGACTTTCTACTCAAGTTTAAGAGTATTTAAATGATAGCATTTTTCCCTTTTTAGGCCAGACATTTCTCCAAGATATGAGTGCTACCCAACATTAATCTACTAGCCAGTGTCGAAAAGTACTTAAGTGTGCAACCCCATGTGGGTTACACGTGACATACTTAGTTACGAAAATCAAGAACGGAACCCCCTACTACTATGAGTACGAAAGCTATAGGAAGGATGGGAAAACCAAACACAGGATGGTGAGATACCTTGGGAAAACAAAGGACCTTGCCAAATCTGATGATTTCATTGTCAAGGATATCAAGTCCTGGGGCGATGTCCAAGCTTTGTGTTCGATTGCAAATACAATCGATTTTGGAAAGAACGTGAACTTGATTTTACAGAAAGGTGGAGGGGTGGAAGCATCCAAACTGCTGCTTATTCTGGCAATCAACAGGATCCTTGACCCATGTAGCAAGAATAAAATGGAAAGCTGGTTCCGAAAAACCGCATTGGATTCCATACTTGGAGTTGAACCTCATCTACTGTCAGCCCAGAACCTGTGTTCATTCCTGGACTACCTTACACCAGACAGAACAGAAAGGATTGAAAGGAATTTCACAAGAACACTCAAAAAGAAATTCAATGCATCAACTGATTTTGTCATCTATGACATTACATCAACATACACCTATGGATCTATCAAAAATATATCCGAGTATGGATACAGCAGAGACCACAGAAGTGATCTGGAACAGATCAACATCGGACTTGCAGTCACAGAAAGGGACTATTTTCCAATCTTGCACCAAATCTTTGAAGGCAATGTACCGGATGTTGTAACATTGCCAGGAACAGCACGGATATTGGATGACAGGTGCAATGATGATAACACCCCTAAAATGACCTTGATATATGATCGTGGTTTCCTTTCGGAAGACAACATCAAGATCCTGGACACAATGGATCGGTTCGATTTTGTCTGTGGAGCCAAGAAAACAAATGATGTGATTGAGAACATTGATGATACAATAACTGATGATACTTTTGAGGTTGAGATAAAAAAGGATGACGGCGAGACCATCAAAGGTCATTCAATTGAAAAGAAACTCTATGGTCGAAAACGGAAGATTGTCGTTTTGTTCAGCTCCGAACTGAAGTTAACTCATTCTCATGGCAGGAAGAATAGATTGAAAGAGGCTTCAGATTCACTGAAGAATCTATCGGAATCCTGTGAGAAACGGAACAAGAGTCATGATATGCTTGTTGTCAAGATCCATGAAGCTCTGAAACGTGTCCAGAGATATTTCACGATAACCATCAATGATCATCCGGAGTGCAATCACATACGTGTTGACAGAAAAGAAAATCTTTCCATCGATAAGAGAAAGCTGACCTGGGTTGAAAAGAAACTTGAAAAAGTGATACCGGAACTTGAGTTATCAGGTTTGACAAATCGAGAAATCAGAAAACAGATCAATGATCTGTTGGGGTCACTTCGAAAGCATTACACGGTGACAATAGAACAGAAGAAACCCCATTCAACGTTCGATTATTCATTGATTGAGTCTGAGATCAAAGCAGCTGCGCGATATGATGGTTATCATGTTCTGATAAGTTCCAATATTGATCATGATGTCAATGATATCATTGACCTGTATGACTCCAAGGACGGTGTTGAAAAGGCATTTTATACCATCAAGCATCCAATTCAGATCCAACCGATACGTCACTGGAATCCACAGAGAGTGAGAGGTCATGTCTATGTTTGTGTGGTTGCATATCTTCTGTATTCTGTCGCTCGATATCTTCTGAGAAAAAATGAGATAAGCCACAGCGTATTGGATTCATTGGATGATCTGGGTGAGGTCAAGCAGTACGTTAAATCCTATTCAAAAGGAAAGAAAGAAGAGATTTGCTTGACAGATATATCCGATCATCAATCTGATCTTCTTTCATCATTTTGTTATCCTGCTTGAGATAGTAAAATCGGAAAACGCAGGGTTTGGGTAGCACATTTCATCATTCTCTAACTTAAAACCAACTTTTCCCTTTAAATAGTCTGAAACTCAGGTTTGAAATCGTTAATTAGTAATGGTTTTGCATTTGGAATGGATCTGACCCATGAAGTGTTTCCCGATAAAAAATAATTCTGTTTCACAAAATCCACTCAAATATGATTAAATAGATTTATTCGCATCTAGACGGTGATCATGAAAACATTAATACTCTGCGTGGACCGGGACGACGACCTGGGAGAGAAGGCCAAGGTCACGAGCCCCGTCATAGGCAGGAAGAACAATCTCAAGGCCGTTGTCTCCCTTGGAATGGAGGATCCCGAGGACTCGGATGCAAATGTGATCTTCATGGGCCTCAAGCTCTTCAAGAAGTACGAGGAGATGGGAAGGGAAATGGAGATAGCGACCATATGCGGGGACAAGATGGTCGGAGTTCAATCCGATGCAAATCTCATAAGGCAGTTCTATGCTGTACTGGAGAATTTCTCACCGGACACCGTGGTCCTCGTCTCGGACGGAGCCGAGGACGAGGTGATCCTTCCACTTATATCACAGAGGGTGCAGATAGAGCATATCGCAAGGGTGGTCGTGAAACAGCAGCAGAACCTGGAATCAACATATTACATAATAATGTCCGCTTTCAAGAACCCGAAGATAGGAAAGAAGATCATCGTTCCCCTGGCGGGTCTGCTGATGGTATGGGGAATATTGATGTTGATGGGGTACTCCAGCCTTGCCATAGGTGGACTGGTCATCCTTCTCGCCGGCTTCGTGATGATCAAGGCACTGAACATAGAGGACCAGATCTCAAGGACCATGGACGATCTTCGGGAAGCCCTGCGCACACGTCGTTATCTCCTATTCTCCAGCATATTCCTATCCTTGATGCTGATTCTGATCGGTTTCGTCGTCAGCTTCCAGAAGGCCAGAGTGGAGGATGCTTTGGGCCATTTCCTCTTCAGGTTCCTGGATTCCGTGTGGCTGTTCCTGATAATATCAGCTCTCATCTACACTGTGGGAAATACCCTTGACACCTATGTGAGGACCAATAAGTTCATCAGGTCCACGGGCGTGATCCTTTTATCCCTTGCGGCCCTGGGTTTTATCTCAAATACAACCTTTTCCTTCTTGGGATTCGCCCTGTTCGATGCTGAAATAGACCTCATGGAGAACCTGATCTCTCTCACAGTTGGAGTGACACTCCTTCTCGCCAGTGTAATGGTATATACATATAACAAGAACAAGAAGCACGGTAGAAGAAGGGCCGGATGGCTCAGATGATCGGAGGCGTGCGATTGGACCTTGAGGATTGGCTGCCTTACTATGAAGCCATAGTAAAGGACCTTGGTCTGGACCGGGAGCAGGATACTCTGAGTGCAAGGATACTATCGGATATACTGTCAAGCAACGTTAGAGTTGCAGGGGCCCGTCTGTCCGAAGAGAAAGCGGGATCGCTCATATCCGGGAGGGATACCTTCATACTCGGAGGAGGGCCCGAACTTGAACCGGAACTCGACAGATTGATATCCATCAGAACGGGAGAAGGTACCTGGACACCTAGCGATACAGGCACCGATATCCTGATAACCGCTGATGGTGCGACCTCTGTCCTGTTATCCCGAGGATATGTTCCGCACGTGATAGTGACCGACATGGACGGCGGAGTGGAGGACCAAATGGCCTGTCTCCGGGAGGGCTCGGTGATGTTCCTCCATGCACACGGGGACAATCAGGATATCCTTGAGAAGATAGGCCCAAGGCTGGAAGGCAACGTAATAGGGACAACCCAGGTAGAACCCGAAAAGGGGAGCGGCCTTAGGAATTACGGAGGATTCACCGACGGGGACAGAGCGGCTTTCATCTCCCGGCATTTCCGCCCAATGTCCATAGAACTGCTCGGTTTCGATCTCGACATCGTTGCCGATAAGATAATTGACGGAGGGACACGCAGATCAATGTCGGGCCCCGGTCTGTCCGAGATGAAATACAGGAAATTGATCTGGGCCAATCTTCTTCTCGGTGCCATCACCGAACCTAAGATAAGGTTCTTCGGCCATGACCGAAGGACCATGTGACCTTGATGACAATAGACGGATTAAGATGCCAGGGCATCGGGTCCCGTCAAACAATATTTATATATATTGAGGGTTTAGGCCTCCCGTTCGCGGTGATCTGAATGGCTAAGAGCTTGGACCCGGAGATCAGGGAGATCGTGGAGAAGAGAAGGCTCCATAAGAAGATATGCATGAGATGCAACGCCAGGAACGCCATGAAGGCAAAGCAGTGCCGGCGCTGCGGGTATAAGGGACTCCGGGTGAAATCCAAGGAGAGCCGTGGAACCTGATCCCGAAATTCCCGGGAACGGATATTTCGCAATAGTCTTATCACCCATGTATGCTTTTACTGTAGCATGGGAGTGCTGTTTCTCAGCTCCAGAACGGAGATCGTAAGGTCATTGTATCTGGAATACACGAGAAAGGTCCTGATAGTCGGAGCACCTCCATATTTCACAGAGTGGCTGGAAAGGATACTTCCTACTTCTACCCGGATATCGGAGTCGATGGAAGAGGTACCATCATCGGAGAGGGACCTGGACCTGATCATATGGTGGCTGGAAGAAAGGAAACCGTCCGATAGAGAGAAAGAAATGTTCGAAGGACTCTCAGCTCCCAACA
>WJMJ01000082.1 GCA_014728035.1 Promethearchaeota archaeon
CTGGAGTTATATCTAGATACGGAGTTAATAATCGCGCATGAACTGCTGAATTGGATATCCGCTCCTATAGTCGCATTGATGGCAACAAGATCTGTCACATTAGTGTTCGTACAATCTACGAGAATTACTTGACCGTATTGACTTCCATCAATCACCGAATCAGTCAGATTTACGAAATATCCTAGTTTCTTTCCGTTGATGGAGTTATGCTCTACGGTATGATACATGAAATCGACTTCGAACCCATTGGCATAAATTCCGTTGTTTGTCAATGTGTTGTTCAAGAGAATAAGATCTGTACTATCCTCGATATGAATTCCATGAGTGTTATTGATCATACTGTTATTGAAGAAAGTTGAACCATCACTATTATAGATGTTAAATCCTGAATCACTGTTATCATATGCTATGTTCTGAGAATAATTGGTATTACCGAGATTGTCTAGATAGAATCCAACAACAGAACCATTTGCGGTGTTCTGTGTCATTGTTGAGTTTATGAGCTCCAGTATTCTGAATCCATTCTCTGCATTGCTATAAGCGATATTCCCAGTGATTTCGTGATATCTATATGAGATTTTGAAACCGGAATCCCCATTGCTATAGGCTGTATTCTCAAGTATTGTTCCATTCTCCCCAACAAAGTAGATTCCTATTTCTGTATTGAAGTATGCTGTACTGTTGTAAACGGTACAGTTTGGTGATGCCCAGATGTACATTCCATTCAGATTTTCATAGACTGTGGTATTCCATATATCACAAAAGGACGATGAGTCGAGAGTGATACCATTACTAGAATTTGCTGCTATGCAATCAGTAATCATACAGTCTTGGCAGTTCTTAAGATAGAATCCATCTTGAATTTGATTAAGGGAAGACACCCCAGTCAGTGTACAGTTGTCGCTGTAGAGGATGGTTACTCCTTGAGTTGTATTATCAAACACACCACCTGTAATCTCAAAGAATGTACAGTTGACAACGAAGATCAGACCATAAGATGTACCATCTATGCTTGTTCCGTTGACTGATTCAAAGTATCCAAGTTCTTTTCCATTAGCTGTATTATTTTCAAAATCATGGATGTAGTAGTTAATAGAGCCCTCCTCCATAATGACCCCATTATTAGATAATGAATTGTTGTAAACGTAACATCCCTCGGTATTCTTGAAATATAGTCCTTCATGATTGTTTTCGAGCAAGTTGAATCGCAAAGTTGAACTTGCACAATCTGAGAGATAGATTCCAGAGCTCCCACAATCTGTTACAGTATTATATGATACATTAGAGTTTGGTGAACCATACATTACAATACCTTTGCTTTCAACATTATCGATAGTATTGTTGAGAATCGAACAAGTGGAGTCTTGTGTGTAGATTCCTGCCATTTGACTGTTAGTGACAGAATTGTTGAAGAACATGGAATAGCTGTTATCCCATGAGTACATCCCATATTTAGAATTCAGAGTTTTACTATTATTCACACTAAGGGAGTCTGATTGACGTTGCCATATTGCATATGTATCCGCATTCTCAATGGTAGTGTTGTATATCGTGATGTTGGTTGAAGCATATATCGCTACCCCATGGCTATGCATATCGATAAAGGTGTTCTGGATCGTACCATTTGGTGCCGAATCCAGACTTATAGCACGAGAACTTGCACTTGTTTCTGAAGTAAGATAGCAGTTACGTATCACATAATGTGCAGTAGTTGATGATATACTGATACATTCGCCTGAAGAATCGATGAGCAGTCCATCTATAAGATACGGATGAGTTTCATTCCCATATCCCGGAAATCCCTGGGAGATGAAATCTGCATCACTAGTGATTGTGATTGCGGTGTGATTTGTATATGCATTGGAAAAGACTGTCTGACGTCCAGTCACATCATCTGAACCTGTACTGTCGAGAGAATCAGCTGTTGGTGATGCAAGAACAAGGAGGAACACGAAGGAAAAAAGGATTATAATTTTGGGGCGCAAGTTATCATAACTCCTGACTGTGATGTTTGAGGAAAATAGCACTATATTAATAGTTGCATATTCAACAAAAAAAATAGAGGCCACCTCTGAGATGGCCCATATCGCATTAGGATACTCTCTTACGATAGAACACAAATGCGACAACAATTACTACTACTCCACTTACACCACCAATCACTAGAAC
>WJMJ01000010.1 GCA_014728035.1 Promethearchaeota archaeon
GATGGGTGTTCTTCACTTGCTATTGAGAACAACACTCTAACATACAATGATGTTGTAGGTATCTTCATCATTAATTCCGGAAGTTGTACGTTGAAAAATAACACATTCATGTACAATACTATCGGATTAGAGATTCAGAATGATGCATCTAGCAATCTCATCTACTTGAATAAATTTGCAGTCAATGATGTTCATGCGGTCTCGAATACTATCAATGAATTCGATAATGGAACGATCGGGAACTACTACGATGATTACGATGGAGAAGGTGTATACGATATACTCGGACTTGGATCATGCATCGACAGATATCCAATATTCTGGAATCCCTCTTATGAGGCTCTGAGTATTGACTCGCCAGCAGATGTAGAGTTCGGGGTTGGAGAGAGTGGACACAGTATTATTTGGACCATTACAGGGTCTAATCCAACAACACAGGAACTCTTCATTGACGGTGTCAGCCAGGGTGTTGTAGATTTTGTTGGATACGAGCAGACCATCTATCTCTATGGTCTTGATGCCGGTGAGCATAACTTTACTCTCGTCATCAATGATGGTGAAGGTTCCAGCGTACAAGATACGGTGCTCGTTACAGTGTATCCAGAACCTGCACCTGCGGTCTCGACTCCTGGTGATGTGGATTATGAAGTAGGTTCTACTTCCAATAATTTCTCTTGGACAATCACTGGAACCTACTCTAGCTACGAGATATACCTGGATGGAGCAATCTATCAGACCGGTACTAGTGGTTCAGTGATATTCGTCTCAGTTGACGGTCTTCATAGTGGATCGTACAACTTCACGATAGTAGTGTATAGCAGCTATGGACAAGGGACTGACACCGTCTTTGTTACTGTTACTGACACTGTTGATCCGTCAGTCAGTTCTCCTGCAGACCTGCAATACACGGAGGGAGAAACAGGAAACACGATTGAATGGACTGTAGACGATATGGAACCAGACTCTTATGAACTGACCCTCAATGGAACTCTTTTCCAAAGTGGCTCGTGGAATGGCTCTGCTATCACTATCAACGTCGATCATCTGAGTCCTGCAGTCTACATCTTCACACTCACATTGTATGATGAAACAGGACTCTCATCCAGTGACTCAGTAACAGTGACTGTGACTCCGACAGATGATGTGACACCAACTACAACTACTACCACAACTACTACGACTGGAGAGGTTCCTCCAACGGGAGGTAACGAACTCTACATCGGTATTGGTATAGGTGGAGCAGTAGGGGCAATTGCTGTGATCATCATCATGATGATACTGAGAAAGCGATAGATCTAAAATGCTAAGGTCATCGTTTTGATGACCTTCTTCTTTTTCATATCAAATGAAATCGCTATTAAACCCGTTCAGTATTTCTGAAATTTGATTCTTCAGAATCGGGATATCTCTAGTAACTGTTTCCCAAATAATATCCAGATCTACATCAAAATATCCATGTATTAGTCTGTGCCTTATTGATATGATATCCCTCCAAGAAATTTCAGGATGGTCAATCTGAAACTGCTTGGAAAGTCCATTAGCAGCTTCTCCTACAACACCCAGAAGATAGATGAGAGAATATTGAAGCATTTTATTCGAGTCCAAATCTATTCTTGAAACAGAATCAGATAGATCAAGTATCTCAGCTATTGCATCTCTGATATGAAATAATCGAGAGGGATCATCCTGCATGGTATTGAACCACCGCTTCGGTCATCACTCTTTCTCTGAAATAATGACTTAGTTCATTAGGTGTTCGGAGATCAACCTTTCTGCCTAATATTGAAGATAATTCGTCCTGCATAGCACTCAGTTCAAAATATGTGGGAATAGACTCACTATCAAACTCGACAAGAATGTCCACATCGCTCTCTTCTGAAAAATCTGAACGGAGAACTGACCCGAAGAGCATCAACTTGTTGATTCCATGTTTCTTGCAGAATTCGGATATTTTCTCCTTGGGAATATCGATCTGAACACTCATAGATAATCATCAGATTCCAAACAAGAAAAATATAGCTATTTTCAGAAAAGGATAACACCATAGAGATACTACTCTCATTGTCACTATTTTGGATACATGAGAAAATGGATTGCAGCTGTGCCAAACTGAACACAACTGCTTCTTGTTTGTTAGAATTCAGGTAGCTATTCCACCATCCGAGATAAACCAACCAAAATGATCAATAATATACTGATGTGCATCTGCTGCGGTTCCAGAACTGTAGGTTGCAGAACCAGCAGAGAAACTAACTGCATTCTGGAGGTCTAGAGTGGCCCATGCTATCAACAATGCATCGTAATTCGATGTTGACAGATTTGCACCCTGAAACATGAGATTCATGTCAGTAACACTGGATACATTCCAGTCACTAAAGTCCTGATTGAGAGAAGATACCCCTCTGAACATCCTATTCATAGTAGTTACCTGGGATACATCCCAATTGCTAAGACTTTGATTGAAAGATTCTGCCAAATTAAACATGGACCTCATATTCGTAACACTAGAAACATTCCAACTACCAATATCTTGATTGAAATCTGATGCAGAATTGAACATAGCCCACATGTTGGTAACTTGTGATGTGTTCCAACTGCTGATATCCTGATTGAAGGCAGACGCAGAACTGAACATATTACTCATATCAGTAACACTGGATACATCCCAGTTTCCAATATCCTGATTGAAAGCTGAAGTTAGAGAAAACATACTACTCATATCGACAACACTTGATACATCCCAGTTTCCAATATTCTGATCGAAATACGTTGCTCCAGCAAACATATAGGACATGTCTATGACTTGTGAAGTATTCCAACTACTGATATCCTGATTGAAGGTTATTGCATTACAGAAGATATAGCTCATATTAGTGACACTGGAAACATCCCAGCTATTAAGACTCTGATTGAATTCTATAGCATAGCAGAACATATAGCTCATACTAGTGACTCTGGACACGTCCCAGCTGTCGATACTTTGGTTGAATGCTAGAGCATAGCTAAACATATAGCTAATGTCGGTGACACCGGAAACATCCCAACTGCCAATATCTTGATTGAAGGTTGATGCATTGTAGAACATGTGGCTCATATCAGTTACACTGGATACATCCCAACCTCCAAGATTGTGATTATAGGAAGAGAGTTGATAGAACATATAGCTCATATCAGTTACACTGGAAACGTCCCAACTGCTGAGACTTTGGTTGAATGACGAAGCATAGTAGAACATACTACTCATATCAGTAACACTAGACACATCCCAGCTGTCAATGTCTCGATTAAAAGATGAAGCGTGATAGAACATATTATTCATGTCAGTGACACTAGATACATTCCATCCACCTATGTCCTGATTGAACACAGTGTTAGAATGGAACATACTACTCATATCAGTAACACAAGACACGTCCCAGCTACCAAGACTTTGATTGAAAGATGAATCAGAGTAGAACATATGTTTCATATCAGTAACACTAGACACATCCCAGTTACCGATATTCCCAGTAGTGCCAAGATTGTAACAGTCACGAAAAGCATAGGAAAGCGTTGTTGTTCCAGTTAAATCCAACATATCAGTTGCGGTCAGATTCAAATTCTCACAACCCCAAAAATACTGACCATCATTGCCTAATCGAAGTGGACCCCAAGCACTAATCTCTTGAATTTTCAATCTGTCGCCCCAGTTACCGAAACGCCAGCCAACTAGGACTCCATCTATCTGGATAGTATATACCCCTGATGATACATAGGTGTGAGTTATCTCCTTCTGATTCCATGTTGTGATAGTATTGTTAGTACCGTCACCCCAGTCCACCATAAAGTGATAGTCTCCACCAGCAACCAATGGCAAAGATACTTGATTACTACCACTAGACCCAAAACTGGTACAAGTTGTATCCCAGGACGAGATAAATGGATCTTCAAAGGGTGTAATGAAGAATGATACAGATGTCCACGCTAGGTGACCAAGAGTATCGTTAGCATATACATAAAGAGTAATTTTGCCACTAGAAAACTCAACTCCAACTGAATGAGAATATGTGACATTGACTCCCTCCCAGTTGTACCAGATCATATCAATTCCTGAGGAATCGCTGGCCTCGACCTCTACGGTATGAATGGAATCGAAATATGTTCCTCCAGTAGGACGAATTATGGTTATCTCTGGTACTTGTGAATCGATAGTGAAGGACAAACTTGAGTGTCCAATGTTGCCACAAGTATCATTCGCATAAGCATCCAAGGAAGTAAGTCCATCAGGGAAATCGATTTCCACCGCTTGAGAATATGTGACGTTGACTCCCTCCCAGTTATACCAGATCATGTCAATTCCTGAAGAGTCTGATGCTTCAATCTCCAAGATCTGGGAGGTTTCTGGATTAGTTCCTGTCTTGGGACTCAGAATGTTTACCTCTGGTGCTTCTCTATCGATGACAACAATGAAGGTCACCATACTCAATCCAAGGTTGCCATGAGTATCGTTAGCATAGACATTCAAAGTATTCCAACCCTCAGCGAACTCGATCTCCACCGGTTGCGTGTACGTGACATTGGCTCCCTCCCAGTTATACCATATCATATCGACTCCGGATTCGTCGTCGACATCGATCTCCACGGTCAGGTTACGTTCTGAATGTTCTTCCGTGCTTGGACTGAGGATATGTATCAGGGGTACGGTCCTATCTCCTACTCCCGGTTCCCCGGTATTTCCCTCACTAGTGGGGCTAAATATTGATATTAACACTACACCCTCGACCACCATTAATATGATAATCAAGGCGATTACTTTCTTATCTTTGATTGTTATCCTGAGCATCTCCTTACATTGAAACTGATACCTAAATGAAATAATAAATTCCAAACCAGCGAATGATAATTATTTCCGAAACGATTTATATTAATCGCTTGATTAATTGTATTCATTTCTTAACACACTGAACAGTGAAAAGTAGATTCCGATTAATCAGGACTTGGAGTATTTTTATCTATGCACTCGCAAAACTCTGTTTTGAATTAGAAAAAACACAGTCAATTCAATAAAATAAAGCACAGATCAACATCTGGTTATTTCCATTCAGAAAATCTATTGGTAGTCATCGGTTTTCATCGTCTAGTGTCAGTGTTCAAATCGAAAATGAATTTGTACTATTCATTCCCAATCTGAGAGCTAGATAGATTTGATAATAAAATATCAGATAACAATTGAAATTCTTAGAATATTTGGATAATGTAAAACGGGGCACTTAATTGCTAAATATAGAACGCAGTGCCGATTTATCGAAGGTATATTCTTGAGGGGGGTGCGGGGGGAGATTAAATATCGATTGTAATGTAATAAGTTAACTATTTTTAACTATAATATAGAGGTTAACGATATCACTAGTGATTCTCTTTTGAAGTATTTAGATTCCTACAGAATCGGAACTGTAAGAAATCCATTATCACCGACAACCACCATAACAACCACAGCATCAATAACTGAAACACCATCATTAAGAGATGATGATAGAGTTGTAAACAGCGGCTTGAATTTATCCATGATAGAAAGATTACAGTTAGACTGGGGTATCCCTGTGTTGATTGTTATGAGTATCAATCTGGTGGGGAACTCTACAATTGTCAAGGACAAAAATGATGTCGGTTTATTGCTCCTATTTGTTGCTCCAATCTTTTTCTTTGTTTTCTTCTGGGAACCTCAATTATGGTTGCCTGGTTTGGTTGCAGTCATTTTCAAAGATTCCCCAGAGTATGTACTATCAGATAAGGATCTTGATTCACCTCGTGAGATTACGATTAATTAATTCAGAAAAGAGAATGGATGTGCGATTTTGAATAATAAAGAAAAAGGGATAAAGTACTCTATTATGACACATATAATAAACTATAGCAAATAATAGAAGCATTGAGTGACAAATATAATTGCAGAAAAATCATTGTAGTATTCGATGCGACGAGGAGGAAAAGCGATAGAAACCTCACAAAGAAGCAATTCAAACTGCCCACATGTAATTAACTGCACTTCCCAACTACTTAATCACCTTCGGAATACCATGATTATTTCGTTTTCAAATCCAATTGAAAATCTGAATAGATTAACTCTATCGTTGAAAAGTGCCTATCATAAGTACTGAATCTCATTTTTCTGCGAATAGCCATTGCAGCAAGAATGATATCAACACAAGGAATTGGTTTTCCAATCGAGAGTAATTTTACAGATATTGTGAATGCAAATTCATAATCCTCTGAAGAAGGGATTATAACCTCCAATTTATCGAATTGTGATGCCTTAGGAAATTCTATGAGATTCAGCGAAGTTGTAAAACCCTCAATCTCCCGAATTCCAGACCGAAACAGTTCGATCAAGACGTTTGTGTCGATGAGAGTCGGCTGCATTCTTTTTCTTGCATCCCCTTGAAGTATTCCTCTGCTTCATCAAGAGTTATTTTCTCAATATCGATTCCAGATTCACGAGCAATCTTCAGAAATTTGGAAGCAGGAACAGATTCAATTTCTGAACTGGGATTCTCTTGTACTAGTTCCTCTTCGATATCGACGTCTTTAGGTTCTTCTTCAAAATGACTCATTTCAATCTAGATACATACTTCAATACTAAAGAATATTCGTTTTTCTGGCAGTGGCAGCAATATCATTCCTCATTGTTGAAACTGATACTACCATCGTCTGTGCAAGAGAGTACGAGACCAATTCATTACCCTTTGGAAGAGGAATCGCCATCAAATTTCCAAGCTAATATTCTTATCAGAAGATAGACCCAGACATTCAGTTTCGATTAGCTGAGCTACTCCTCACGAAATGCTCCAAGATTTCATCAGAACGTTTCATCGCCATGTTTCCAATGGCAAGTTCCATCCCCGCCTGCTTTACTTTCAAAGGAGGAAAGTCTGGTTTCAAGGTGGAGATTGATGAAGCTAAAGACTGTATGGATATCATATTCCCAGAGGGGATAAAGGAAGAAGCCCCACATGCCGAGAAATTGAGAAGACCTATAATGGATTCGATTAGAAGCCATTCAGCGAATGATGACTTTAAGCAAGAGAGCTTCTAGTTATTTTCAAGTTTCACTATAACATGGGGAATATATCGCTATACCAATACAGAATCGTAGTATCAAGTTAGACTCTCTTCATCCGATCCACCTAGACCAACCATACTTCAGAGAGGCTTGAATTTCATCCATCTCTCCATCATCAAGGTCCCATCCACCGAAGTGCCGTAGGATGTTATCATTATATCCTCTGATCAATCGGAGTATCAGTTCACTGAATGACTCTCCAGGTTTCTTTAGTGATTTTAGAAATTCATAGGTAGAGGAATCAATAGGGATATTCTTTTGTCCCATTCATATCACACTAAGTTATCCTATGTTGAATAAAATATACATTTTTAAAATACTTACCTTCACGGTAGAATCAATATACATTGTCTATTTGTACTCGGTTTAGGATTTTATTTATCAGCAGCTTCAAGATCTTACAAAACAAGTTTATATGGTGACACCTTCACTTACCGCTGAGGCATAAGAGGTTCCTATTGTATTCACCGAAAGGTGGCTATTTTTACCTCTCGCCTCTCTATCATTATGAAAACGCGGAGTGAACGATGAAGTCAACCATCAGATTGTTCTCAGCAGTACCTATCCGCGAGAACCGTACGAAGCACGCAAGTCAATCAATACTGGAGACCACAGTACGTAGAGGCTTTGTGTTCTCGCCTGAAGTGATACACAACTATTCTGAAGAACAATTGCATGAACTAGTCCAAATCATTGAGACCGAGATTGGGTTAACCCCAGAACAGATGAACAACACATTCCAAAAGAGCTGGGGGAAGGTCAGGGATGTAAGTATGTACCAGTTGGTGATAGAACAGCTCATCCACTATTTTACAACCTACGGCTTCCAGGCTCTTGACATATACGATGAACATTCTGTTTATGTCCCCCATGGAGACCTCGACATTCCAGAGCTCAACGAGGACGTGAAACTCGTCGTCATCAAAGGTTACACAAAGGCTGAGTTACAGAAGAAGATTCTTGCTCTATTGGAGAGTGGC
>WJMJ01000083.1 GCA_014728035.1 Promethearchaeota archaeon
GAGTAGTGAATAATGAACTTTGAAGATGTGCAAAAAGCGGTGGATCTTTTCTCACCAGAAGAAATGAAGCGCTTACGCGGATATATTGAACATCGTGAACAACAAATGGAACAAAGTTCCACAATCGTTAGTGTTGAGTCGCTGTTTACGACGCTCGCAGATATTCGGTCCAAGATGGATGTGACCAAGTTTCTGGCTTTTCTTGAAAATTTATACCTTCCATACGATAAGAACAATATTCGTAGGACAACTAATCTGGATTTGATTCCTGATTATTCTCATCGACGAGGAGGCAAGATAGCATATGCTGAATGGGCACACGTTATTGGTATTTTCCAGACGATTATAGGGCAACATCTTCCTCGCAATGATAGTGAATTAATGTGGCTGGATGTTGGTTGCGGGACAGGTATCCTTGCCATAGCTGCCTATCCCTTAATCCTGGAAAAAGGTAAATATATTGGAATTGACGTTCAACGGAGAGATATTGAATTCTGTAGAGAACATTATCCAGCCTCTCTATATGAGTTTCAGCACCTGGATGCAAAGAATGCAGTTTACAGCCCCTTGCAAGACTCGATCCATACACCATGGAAACTCGAGGATAGTAGTGTGAATCTTGTTACCGCATTGAGTGTTTGGACGCATTTTGATCAAGCAGATGCTTTGTTTTATTTTCAAGAAGTCGACCGAGTATTAAAATCAGAAGGAAAAGCTTTTTTGACTTTCTTTTTGCTAGACAAAGAATATGAGCAATCCTTAGCTGGTCGTTCACCTCTACAATCAGCGTATCACAAAACTCCCACAGATAAATGGATTTTTGATCAATATAGTGTGTCTACTCACTGGCGCCATCCAGAGTGGGCAAAAATATCCGAAAATGCTATCGGTGTAACACCTACAGGTATTCAACAACTATTGGAGAAGACAGATTTGTTGTGGGAACATACTTATCTTGGTAATTGGAAAGAAAAGTTTGGATTGTTTTTCCAAGACATACTCGTATTCAAGAAAAGACGATAATAATGTCAATTCACGCTGCAAGACAGTGTTCTGAAAACAGACAACACTGTCTTGCAGGAACTTCATGAATTTGAAGAGGATGCCAAAAATGCAAGTATTGTGTCATGCTATCTTTGCCAAGGTAGCTTACCGCCAGTCAGCGAACCATATTTTGCTGTTGTCTTCAATTACAGGCTGTATCTCATCCTGATCAAGTGAATACTCGTACAGCGAATATATTCCAGTCCTATCTGACAAAAACAAGATAGAGGTGCCATCTGGTGACCAGTTGGGTCGCTTTTCTTCACTTTCGTCAGTAATTATCGGGATTATTGATTGATTTGCCATATCCATCAAGTATATATTCGACGACTGTGTATGCTCAGAAACAAAGACCAGATAATTATTGTCTGGAGACCAACTTGGATGTGATTGGTTTGTAGATGCGGACCTAATATCATCACTATCAACTAACTTATTGATATTTTCGGTATCTCCAGCATCTACAGAGTAAATATTCCAGACACCATCCGTGAAACCCTGAAATGCAATCTGGATACCATCGGAAGACCAACTTGGCCAAAGGGCGTTAAATTCCGACAATGAATGCAAATTAGAACCATCTACATTGATTACATATATGGCATTGAGATTATTGTCATCTAGGGCAGAAAATGCGATTTTCTGCCCATCTGGCGACCAGCTTGGAAAGCCAATAACCCTCAGATTATCAGGGCTTAGGCGCTGAACGCTCGATCCATCACTACTCATAAGATAAAGACCATAAGTTCCATCCTCAGCACCGTCTCTATCTGAGACAAAGCAAATTGTGCGACCGTCCGGTGACCAGTTTGGTTGCTCGTCCTGGAATTCATTATCGGTGAGTTGACGAGTAATTCCTGCATTTCTATCCAGAATATATATCTCGAAATCACCATCTCGATCCGACTGATATGCAATTTCCCCTTCGCTAGTCATAGGCGACGGCCTCTGGTACAGGATGTTCGCGCTCTCTCCACTC
>WJMJ01000011.1 GCA_014728035.1 Promethearchaeota archaeon
AGAAATGTGGATGTTGGAATGAGTGCATTTCTGATTTTTGCACTAACCTTTGTTGGATATATCGTGTTAGGATCTCTGGGGACAACGTATAGTGAGCCATTGGGAGCAACTATACTCACCGCATTGTTCACGATAGTTCTTATCCTAGTTATCCAGATGTTAAGTAAAAGACCAAAAGAAGAAGAAGTGACGAAAACAAATCACTATGCAAATGTAGGAATCATCATAGCTATCCTCATTGCACCATTATTCATAGCAATGAATGTGGGAGCAGCAATTGGTCCAGTGCTATCAATAGTGATATGGCAATTCGTGTTTTCTGGTTTTGGAGAGGAAACCTTCTACCGAGGTTACATGCAATCTAGATTGAACGATGCCTTTGGACGACCATATGAGATTCGCGGAGTCCGGTTTGGATTTGGACTTATCATATCCGCCCTGATGTTTTCACTTGCACACATACTTAATCCATTTGACCTCTGGACATTGACGGGAGAATTAGCCATCTGGTGGGGCACATTTACCTTTGTTGGAGGATTAATATTTGGACTACTAAGAGAATGGAGTGGAAGCATTGTCCCAGGAGGACTTGTTCACGGGCTTGAGGCCTTTGGTGAGGCGTTAGGTGTCATTTTTTCGTAGAGTGTGAAACGCAAGATGGACAATCTTGCGCGAGCCTCTTCTTTTATAGAGGAACTGTACTTTAATACAGTTATACTGGCTGTAAAAATACCATGTGATTGGTGATGTCCGTGAATTACGAGGAAGAGATTCTAAAAAGAAGAAACCTATTGAAAGCAAGTAACTGGCGAATTGAAAAAGAAGGAGACTGGTGGAAATCACATCAACAAAAGGGAATACCAGCTCCGCCAATTGTAAAACCAGTCCCTGAAAATGCCATGCTGATCGATTTGGTGCAACCTGAAGAATTGACCATCAAGGACATTCCATTATTTGATGCAGTTTCATCACGAAAGAGTCATCGAGCATTTACTGACGAGAAGATTTCACTTGAAGAGCTTTCCTTTCTGTTATGGACAACGCAAGGAGTTCACGAAGTTGATAAGAAGAAGATTTGGACCAAACGAGTAGTTCCTTCAGGAGGCGCCCGTCATCCATTCGAAACCTATCTTCTGATTAACCGAGTTGAAGGAATCAAAGAAGGAGTGTATCGATACCATCCCATCGAAAATAAATTGATTCTTATAAATTCCCAGATAGACCAAGAAACTGTCAAGAAGGCATGGTATCAGGACTTCATTGGAAAGTCTGCAGTTATATTCATCTGGACAGCAATACCGTATCGAACTGAATGGAGGTACAGTTTGATATCGTACAAGGACATTCTGATTGAAGCTGGACACATCTGTCAGAATCTCTATCTCGCATGTGAGGCAATCAATGCTGGAACCTGTGCAATTGCTGCTTATGAACAAAAAGTAGTTGATTCATTGATTCAGGTTGATGGAAAAGAGGAATTAGCGGTATATCTAGCACCAGTAGGAAAAATCTAAGGATGTCAAAAAATGGAATCTACAATAACAGAGTGTGGGGAGTCAGATTGGGAGCATTTTGTAAGCCTTGAATTTGAAACAATGAAGACATTGAGTGATACACATTACAAAAAACTCGTCGAGGAAAATCCGGGAAAAACAGAGAGTGAATTGATTCAAGTCTATGGGAAATCCCTCAAAGAGGACTTTGATTTTACCAGCCCAGATTGTAGAATCTTTGTTGCAAAAAATGACGAATCCTACGCGGGCCATGTGTGGATTGCCTATCGGAATAGTGAAGACCCTTGGGATTTTGAATGTCCAGTCTGGATATACGACATCACAATTCATCCAGACTTTCGTAGACAAGGTCTCGGAAAGCGTCTGATGGAGCAAGCTGAATTATGGACTAAAGAGAGAGGTCGTAATATCGGTCTTTTCGTGCACTATCAGAATGAAGCTGCGATTTCATTGTATAAGACCACAGGATATCGTATCAAGATGATTCCGATTTCGAAGGCACTATCGAACATTCGAGGTCTTCTAGATAGTAGCATCGAGTTTAGAAAGGTAACAAAAGAAGACCAAGCTTGGCTAGAAAAGATTGGATTTGAAGTATTCAAGAAAAAAGTGCAATATAGTATCAATAAGGATGAAACTACAATTCTGAACAAGTATCGTGAACTCTGTAAGAAAATTGAAGAAAAAGAAAACCAAGTGAGATATGTCGGAATCAACAATCAACAAGAACTGGTAGTTTCAATATGGGTATCGGAGGCCGAATTCAATGAAGATTTTGCTTATGTTCATGAAGTTGTATTTGACGAGAAAATAAGTAGTGACACAATTCACAAGGAAATACTTCATCAACTAGAGGAAGCAGCAGCAGCAATTGGAAAGAAGAAGCTGTATGTTCTTCTTCATGACGCAGACGGTATTGATTGGACGACATTCCAAAAATATGGTTATAAGATACCAGGATTCTTCATGGAAAAACGTTTGAAATAAAAATATTCAGAAATATTCAAAGGGCTGAAACGAATATACGTCACTAAACATACTTGGAGGCCATAGCCTGCCCAAACGTGCCATAGAAGAAAGATTTCCTGTGTCAGAAGTTAACAAAATTGCAGAACGAGAGTCCACGGGATTTGGAAGACGCCATTATAGACCAGTCTATGTAATGCACAAGTGGTGGGCAAGAAGACTGGGGTCAATTTTTAGAACAATTGTCCTGTATTCACTATTGAGTTCAAATGCGTCAGAAATTTGGAATAAATATGGAGAAGACATAGATCTCTCGGATAAGGTGATTTTGGATCCCATGATGGGTGGAGGAACAACAATCGTAGAGAGCTTACGTTTTAGTTGTAATGTGATTGGTGTTGACTTGAACCCAGTGGCATGGTTTGTTGTTAAGAAGCAAATAGAAGATATCGACCCATTAAGAGTAATGGAACTTCTTAAAAAAATGGATAAAGCCCTTGGAGATAAACTCAGAAGATACTATTATACTACCTGTCCATATTGTGAAGAACCTTCTACTGGCATATACTATTTCCATGTAAAAGAGATTGAATGCAAGCGTTGCAAAGAAAATGTACCATTAATGAGAAATTACATTCTTGCAAAATCTAGGTCAAAAAACTGCACATTTGTTGTCTGTCCAGGTTGTTATGAAGTGTTTGAAGTGGACAACGTAGATCAGGTTCTGAACTGCCCGAGATGCAACAGTGGGTTTAATCCTAAACGGAGCGGAAATATTAGAGGAAGAAGCTATGTCTGTCCAAATTGTGGGATTAGAGAAGGAATTGTGGAAGCAATCAGAGAACGTGGGAAACCAAAGGAGAAAATGTACGCTATCGAATACTACTGCAGCAAATGTGATGCTAGTAAAAACGACGATTTGGCTAATGGAAGGGGATACAAAGCTAGTACTCACGAAGACTTGGAACTCCAACTCAGAGCTGATGAAGAATATCAAAAAGTGAGAGGGGATTTACCCATTCCTGCTATAGAGATTCCAAAGGGTGTAGAAACCAAGAGAGCATTGAATCATGGCTATAGAAGATTTAGTGACATGTTCAGTTCAAGACAACTCCTAACTCTTGGAAAAATTTTGAAATGGATTATAGAAATTGAAGAGGGAAATGTGAAAGAATTCTTCCTGTTAGCATTTTCCAACTGCCTCAAATACAATAATACATTCTGTAAATACAATGCGACACAAGGATTCATTACAGATATTTTTAGAACGCATTCGTTCTCTCCGTCAATGGCACCTGTTGAAGGTAATGTGTATGACATTCCCAAAGGAAGAGGCGCATTCACTGCGTTTGTAAAACTCATAATAGAGGGGAAAGAATATTGCAGAGCGCCCTTTGAACGAATCTTTGAGGAGGGAAAGATGCACAAGAGAAAGCTTGCAACTTCAATCGATGCCGAACTTGTACAAGATCCAACACAATTGATAGGGGGGAAGAAAGCAATCCTGAGATGTGGTTCCTCACATACTCTGGATATTCCTTCAAAATCAGTTGATGCAGTCATAACCGACCCTCCATATGCAGACAATGTGATGTATTCTGAACTATCCAATTTCTTCTATGTATGGTTGAAACCAGTCCTTTCTGAGAAATATGAATGCTTTAGAACAGAATTGGTACCCTGGGAAGAGGAGATTATTGAAAATGAAACACAAGGTAAAGGTGCTGAAGAGTTTCTTGAAAGTCTCATTACAGTCTTCTCGGAATCAAAAAGAGTACTCAAAGAAAATGGAATTCTAGTATTCACTTTCCATCATAAGAAGATTGAGGCATGGAAATCAATTCTTAGGGCAATTCTTCAGGCGGGTTTCACCATTTCAGCAACACATCCGGTGAGAAGTGAGATGAAAGCCTCAACACATCTCTATAAGGTAAATAACATTACCATCGATATGATTATCGTGTGTAGAAAGAGGACAGAAGAAAGAAAGATGGAGTCGATAGATAAGCTTAGGAAATCAATTAGTAAGGAATCAAGGAAACTGCTTGCAAAACTCAAGGCTTCAGGAAAGAAGATTGAAGAGCCAGATATTAGGGCATTGGTACTAGGGAAGTGTATGGAGGTCTATTCAAGGTACTATTCAGAAGATAACCAATGTATTTCGAAAATTCAAGAGGTTCTTAGTCTATCGGAGGATATTACAAAGAGACTATCAAAATAATGCAACCGGAAATTGAAGCAGACCAAATGAAAGCAAAAAGCAGATGCAAAGATAGGCGAACAGTGATACAACTAAGATTGTATCTTGGAAGCGCCATTCTGCGTTCCTAACATAAGTACGATCTGAAGCATATCCAAATCCTCTGCCATCCATAGACATAGATAAAGCATCTACTCGAGACAACGCGGAAACTAGTAACGGGCGAAATGTATACCTCAGTAATTTAGAAATTCCGCGAATACTCCGAATTTCAGTTGTGATACCACGGGATTGTTGAGCCATTCGAATCATTTCAGATTCTGTGTCAAATAGAGGTAAGAATCTTAGTGCAATAATCAATGCAAAACTATAACGGTATGAAACTCCGCATTTTGCAAAGGAGTGAGCTAATAGAGTGGGATCTGTTATTGAAACAAACAACATACTAGACAATACAATAAGTAAGAAGCGCAGGGAAAAAATTAGGCCTAGTGAAACACCGTAGTCAGTAATTGGGACGAACGGACCAAGTCCGTTAATTTCTGGAATGAGATAGACAAGAATATTCCCGTTGGGGGTCACAAGTACTTGAAGAGCAAATAGTAACAGGCCAAAAACAAAAATGAATTGTACACGTTTTTGATTCACTTTAAAGGAAATACCTGCAGCAAAGAAACCAATGATTAGAGAAATGAGAAAAAGAATGGAAACAACGATACTCGGATAAATCAAAATACCAAGTAGCATTAACATTAAAGATAGAAATTTGGCAAGAGGATTCAGTCGATGGAGAATACTGTTGCCCTCATGAAATCCAAACTGATCTGTCAAATATGGGTACCTCCAGATTTACAATATTCATCTTTTCCAAGTGTTCTAAGACGCTTGAAGACAGAAGTTGGAGAGCCATCTAGAACTATTTGACCAGAATCAAGAAAAAGCAGACGTGTGCAAACGCGTTCACAAAATTCTGCATTGTGTGTCACAATTATACACGCACCCCCAGATATACTGTGATTAGAAAGAGATTTTGTAATTAATTCCCGCCCTATCAAATCTTGGCCAATAAAAGGTTCATCAAATAATAAAATTTCAGGACTGTGAATTAGAGAAGATAGAACAGTAAGGCGTCGTTTCTGGCCATGGCTGAGAGAAAAGGGATTACTCTCTTTTTTCTCAAAGAGTCCAAATTCTCTGAGCGCTAGTTCTGCTTGTTCATACCATGAGATTTCTTGAAGGCTAAGGGCATTAATACTTAGAGTGGATTCTTTCCATACTGAACTCTCGAAAATTTGATGAACGGGATTTTGAAAAACTATTGCAATATGTTTCGCTATTTCTTTTATGCCAAGATTCTGAAGAGATTTTCCGCTAATCTGGACTTGTCCACTATTTCCAACAAGAAGACCACAAAGTAATCGAAGCAAAGTTGTCTTACCTGATCCGTTATCACCCATAAGTCCGATAATTTCTCCGGGATAGACACTTAGACTCACATTACGAATAACTTTGCCTAATTCATAAGAGAAGCAAAGCCCCTTTGTTGATAGTAAAGGAGGTAAGGAATAATCAAGTTTACTTTTTTGAATAGGAGCTAGTTTTGATTCATTCACAGAATCATAGGGAGATAGAATTCCTTGTTTCAATAATAAGGCTCTATCGGCCACAGGAAGAATGGCATCAATATTATGCGCGATACAGAGAATTCCATATCTTTTTTCTTTTAATTCGACTAATAATGATAGTAATTGTTTGATGCCTAGAGGGTCAAGATTTGAAGTTGGTTCATCTAAGAGAATATATCTGGGTTTAGCTGAAAGAATTGATGCAATTACTATACGTTGTTTTTCTCCACCGGATAGGGCGAGTGTACGACGATTCCTTAAGTGTAGTGATTTTACGGATTTCAAAGATTCATATATTCGATCTTTGATTTCCTCTATAGAAACTAGAAAATTCTCAGGACCAAATGCAACTTCATCTAAGACATTTAGTGTGCAAATTTGACTTTCAGTGTCCTGCTGCACAATACCAACCTTCTGTGAAACATCCACCAATGACATGTTTTTTGTATCATGACAATCAATAGTAATAGACCCAGAAAAGTCACCTTTGATATGATGAGGAATAAACCCAGCCAAACACTTGGCCAAAGTCGATTTTCCAGAACCAGTGGGACCAGTTATTAACACAATCTCTCCAAGATTTAATTCGAAATTCAAACCTTCAAATACAGGTGAAGAAGACGGATAGGAGAAGGTCAGATTCTTAACTGTAATCAAGATCTTTCACCTAATACACTTCTAGACTAGATACTTGGTGAACCCAATATGCACCATCATATTCTGCTGCAATAAGCCAGAGTTCATCTTCAGCTACAGAGAGAATCAATCTATTATCAGTCATTACATCTGAAAGTCTAAACACTACCGAGTACCCATCACGAGCAGCAACCTTGAGCATAGAAGCTTCAGTGGATGGAGAAGCTTCATGTAAAATTCGACTAAGGGGAATCCCAGTATAGTTTGCAGGAGGAAGATGAGTATACGCCCCTTGCAGCTCGGCTTCAATAGTTATTTCGGAATCGGAAAACATACCTGAAGTGTAGGTATATGGATGTTCCACAAGGCCTGTTACTTCACAAGAATAGGGGTCTACGAATGCACGAGCAACAAAACCAACATAATACACAGAGCCGATTGCGAGAAAGAGAACAAATGCAATAGCAGGTAGATTCCTGAAAAAACTCCTTCTTGGAGTTGATGGTTTTAATTTGGGGGATTTAGCATCAATAATTCCGGTTTCTTGGATGAATTCAAGTGTTTCCCATGCAAAGTACCCCGAAAAAATAATTCCAGAACAGAATGCAAGGACAGCTATTAATCCAATATAAACCCAAGGAGCACCTGAAAAGTACACAAACTGAAAGACCAGTACATTTGACGCTGAAGCAATACCACCAATCATCCACCAAGAGAATCGAGTAAAAACATCTGATTCGGAGGATTCGTTTATCACAATCCCACCTAAATCAATTAAAACACCTTGAACCAGAGAAACCAATACAATAACAACCCCATGAGTGCTACCTGTGAACAATTCTACTAGACCCTTGAGAAATCCTCCAAAAGTTCCTGAACCGGTTCGAGGAACAAGAATACGAATCAAAACTAACCAGAAAACATGCAAGCCCGCCATGAATTGTCCAGCACCAAAAGGAACACCCAATGCCAAATTGATTAAATTCCCTAAATATCCAATGAAAGTACTCAAGGCACCTCCTAACGAACCAAGTATTGCAATCGTAACAATATCACGTGTATTCAGATGAGGAGAATCTTGATTTTGCATTACACAATCACCTCAATTAATAACACGAATCGAACCCATCTCGCACCAGCAGATGGATATAGATGATAGCCCATACCAGGAGGGGAAGTCTGCTGGCAATCAGAATTACTATAAGCCTCATCCTCTGGCATCATGACTATACGGAACCCATCATGCCATTCAGGAACTTTGGTACCATTGTATTCATACGCTAATACCATATCGCCCTGTTTCGAATACCAACTCTCATTAGGATATATATTATCGTATGAGAACATTTGACCAAATCCATCATGAGCTATTATCCGAATCTTTGCACTAGAAGATATACCACCCACAATATCCAATAAATTGGACAGCTTTACACCAATATACTCACCATAACCTCGCCAGTTATCATATTGATTCTGAAAAGATGAGAACCCAGAAATTTTTGTTAGCTGTTGTAAATCGTTAATTGAAAGTGTGACATCCTCATCAATTCCTCTAACTACCAGCATATTATTTTGAAATGAGGGGGCTTCAAGTTCAATCGGACCAATATCAAATCCAGTTGTACGGATGGTCACATTTGTGTAATGGTAAAACCCACCATTTTCTGGGGAAGCATATAGACTCGCACCAGCACCACCGGAAATAACATGAGTAACATCGTTTTTTACGACCAAACTGAACATATGAATGTGCCCAGAAAATAACACATTTACTCGATATTCTTCAAAAATTGCGAGAATTGCACTAGCTGTAGCCGAGTCAATAAGGGAGTGATTACCGCCAGGACGTGGATCGAATAGTGGCATGTGAGTGATTGCAATTTTTTTCTCATAAGGAGTTGCAGAAAGAGTGTTCTCAAGCCAGACAATATCATCTTGCGAAACAGTACCTGAAGATGTATCAAAAGAGAGGAATAAGACCTGTTTATAGACAAACGAAAACCTTGTTGGTCCAAAAAAGTCATCAAACCGTTCTAATCCTCCTAAACGTATATCATGATTGCCCGGGGTTGTAAATACAGGGACTGTTGATTTTGAAAGAGCAGATGAAACTGATTCGTATTGGTTCTTTTGACCGAAGGGGGTTAAATCTCCACAATGGAGCAGAAAATCAGGATGAAATTCATTTGCATCAGATACGATTTGTTCAATCCCACCTTGAAAGCCCTGAGAGTCTCCAAACACAAAGAAATTCAGTGGAGTGCTATCATCTACCGTAGAAAATTCCAATGAAACATCTAAATTGGTAGGGTTAATCTCAATAATCGTTGAAATAGATGTATTTCTAATAAACAAATAGTCAGTGGTGCTCTCTACATTCAACTGAGTAGGGATGATATTGGTGACATTCATATGAAAAACACCAAGATCATAAGAACCATTCCAACTGAGATGAATCATAAAGTCTAAGCTAGATGCCCTAACTATGGCAGAATCGGATTCAATATGTAGTACATGACCCCCTTCCACAGATATAGTAGGAGGAGATCGAAATGGATTAATTATAGTTACAACTATGATAAATCCGGTCAATATGACCAATACTGAAATACCAAGGGCAACGGTTCTTTTTTCCATAATGTTTCACACACAAGAGATAGTGATATGCATGACGATATACTTCGGGCATTTAAAAGAACATTAAGATTTGGGAAATGACGATTACTGTTGCGGAAGGCCAGATATACGAATGGTACGAGCAAGGGACAGCAATTCAGTGCTCTTTCTCCACAAGGCGGTTTTTTCGAGTGTGTTTGCAATAACACCAGAATAAACAGTTTTCAGATGAGGAGTTAACTCCAATTTTGATAGTGACAGATAGGTTTCAAAAAGATTCCAAACAAGTTGATACTTTCGAGCATCTCCAATTGGATCAGTGTCAAGAATACTAGCTGCGACGCCACCAATGTCTTTAATCCAGCTACCCGATGATGATTCTTCAAAATCAATTCCAATGATGCTATCATCAAAGATGAAATTACGTAATCGAGGGTCTCCCTTAATACGACCAGATACACTATGATATTCGTTGTACCATTCAGCTAGAAGTTTGGTTGTGTTTACAGAGAAGGTTTCATTTAGAACATCAACCAAAGGACGGCCTGCCACATAGGACATCAAGATAACACCATCTTCAGCACCTAAGACAGTAGGGACAGAAACTCCGTTCTTGGCACACAGTAGAAGCTGCTCTAACTCCTTTGTAAAAAATTCAGTCAGAAAGAGCTTGGCAACCAGATGATCATTACCAACTCGAAATGAGAAGACTATATTCTTTTTGCTTCTGAATCGCTTCACATCAGCAGCCTCGGCAACAACCCCATACCTCTTTGAGAGAAGAGTTTCAAGAACTTCGAATCGGTCGAGAGGTGCTACAGCTCCATCCAATCCAGTTTGGAGCGCGTCATTCTCAATAAGTCGCATATCAATCGTAAATGATATTCTGTTATTAGAGATTATCATTTACCAATTAAATTAAAACAACATGAACCCATTATGTCCTGAACGAACCATGACAGGCAGAATCTGTAATGTTGAACGGAACAAGGAACGCTGTGGATGTACATATCCCGGATGCTCAAGACAAGGCTATTGTTGTGATTGTCTCCACTACCACTGGAAAAACCGAGAATTACCTGGGTGCCTATTTCCAAAAGATGCCGAAAAAACGTATAATAGATCACTCGAAAAATTCATTGAAGTATGGAGCGAAAAATTAGGAAAGAAATAGACTAAAAATGTGGCGGGCACGCCAGGATTTGAACCTGAGATACCCTGCTCCGAAGGCAGGTGCCTTATCCATACTAGACTACGTGCCCGACTCAATCGGGAGAAATTTACTCTTAAGCACTTCCTTTTCGGACAAGCTAAATCAAGTTTTCAGAAGAGAACATAGGAAGAGTAATCGTTGATGAAGTCATCTGAGAGGGGATTTCCAGACAATAGGACTTCCTGCATATCCGAAAGATAGGAAAGTACAGATAATTCGATATATGAAAGATGATTATCAGAAAGGTCCAAGATATTTAGTGAGGGCAGCTCAGCTAAAGGACGAAGGTCTATTTTCGACAAGTTATTTGCTCCAAGAACAAGAGAATGAAGCGATGAGCATTCTGCTAAAGGTGACAAATCAACGGTGTTAAGCTGATTATCACTGAGATTTAAAATCCGTAGTTCTCTACAGGCAGATAATGAAGTCAAATCAATTTCTCTTATTTGATTTCGATTTAGAAGAAGAATCCGAAGTTCAGAACAGGTATTCAAAGGATCAAGAACAACATGGGATAAGGCATTGAAAGCAATCGAAAATTCTCTGAGACGTTCTAGTGATTGTAAAGGGCTCAAATCAATCTGTTCCAAGTACGTTCGAGTTAACCGTATAGATTCCAGACATTGAATCGAAGAAATAGGCCCCAAATCAATAGTGTGAAGAGGATTGTATGAAAGAGAAAATCTCTGAAGGGAAGGATGATACATTAGAGGCGTCAAATCAATATTCAAGAGAGAATTGTGACTCAAATCAAGCCACTCTAGTTCTTTACATTCAGTCAACGATTCAAGGTCTAATTTTACCAAGTTATTTCTCGAAAGAACTAACTTACTTAGATTTGAGAAATTAGCAAGTGCAGAAAAATCTAATTCGTAAATGTCCATATTTCGCAGATTGATTGTCATGGAATCAATTGGAAAGCTGATGACACCAATTGTGCCATCAGTTTTTATAAAATCCAATTGAATGGTCTTCAAATCTATGCCACCAATCAAGCTTCATAGAGCTTGCGCATCTTCTCTTCAGTAGGGGCCTTTACCACACCTTTATCGGTAATGATAGCCTCCACCAAATCTGGGGGAGTCATATCAAATGCAGGATTATACACCTTGGCAGTAGGTACGGTAACATATTCATCATTGATAATACGAATTTCATCTTCATTGCGTTCTTCAATAATCACATCTTCAGGATTTGTTTCCATATCTATTGTTGACCAAGGAGCTACTGTATAGAAGGGGATGTTATGATATTTTGCGGTTATGGCCATTGTGTATGTTCCGATCTTATTTATCACATGGCCGGTGCGAAGAATTCGGTCAGCACCAACGACACAACAATCAACCCGCCCCTGTCTGAAAACAGTACCAATCATTCCGTCCGTGATTAGCGTAACATCAATGTCATCCTCCATAAATTCAAAAACGGTTAGCATTGCTCCTTGCATTCGAGGACGTGTTTCTACTGCATATACTTTGATATCAGAATATTCTTCATGTGCAACTCGAACAACTCCACCAACAGTGCCAAGATGAACTGTAGCCAGAGAACCAGCATTACATATGGTCTGAATTGTGTAGCCAGGTTTTATCAAAGATAATGCATGCTCACCCATTTGCCTACACATACGAACATCTTCTTCTGCAATTTCTTTAGCCTCCTCTATCAACTGCTGAATTATATCCTCTGCAGTACCAGCCAAGGATCTAGCTTTGTTGAGCATTCGTCTAGTGGCCCATGTTAGATTGTAAGCAGTAGGACGGGTATTCAGAGTGTCTGCAGCTTTTTCTAAATATGATATGATCTCATCTTTTGTCCGTGCATTGCTCTCAATGGCTGCTAATGCCATTCCCATACCAGCTGCAGCACCAATTGCTGGAGCTCCTCGAATTTCCATGATTTTTATTGACTTGGCAATTCTTTTGTGGCTATCAGTAACCACATGTTCAACCTTCAAAGGTAACTTTGTCTGATCAACAAGACGAACCTGATTTGATTCATCAAGCCATTCAATTGTTCTAAACATAGTAAATCATCTCATCTATTTTTCAAGACCCGTTTCAGCATTTTCACGATGCCAATTGCGACCTCATATATCTTTGGAGTCAAGCCCTCTCCAAATTGAAGATTTTGAGGTTGAATACCAAGTAGAACTGTTTGTGCTCCTGTTTCTTGTTCTAAATATAACATCAACAAAGAAAGAGGCATACTATGAGTACTTATTGTAATACCCTTAATTCGATCTTTAGTGACAAGTTCAATATGTCCAACTTGCTTTTGCATATCAGCAGCATCTATCATGATAATCCGTTCTGCACCAAATTCTGCCAGGGGTCTTGCAAACGCTTCTGGAACGGAACCAACATTTTCAACTAGAACATCAGAATCATCGATAGATAGATTCTTCACAATATAAGGACCAACCCCATCATCAGTACGAAGGTCATTCCCAATACCGAGTATCGCAATCTTATGTATACCCTGAACAAAATGTTTCAATTCAGATTCTACACCGAAGTCGTTCACAAAGAATCATTAATAGTATAACCTATAGTTCTTACTCTTTGTCAGGTCGAAGGATTTTTCTCGGATAGGAAATGCAAATAATAAGGCGAGAATAATGTCAGAAGAATCCGAAGTGATGGAAAATGTACAAGATGAAGAGGAGGAGGAGGATCCAGCTTACGTCATTTATAAAGACGGAAAGGGTTATGTTCCAAAGGAAGAATCTGACAGAATTTCTCAACAAGGCTTCTATGGAACTCGGCTTGATAGTGGAGAACTTGAACTCAAACCAATAGAAATTCTCCACCTAATAGAGAGAAAAAGAATAGTCATAGCTACTGATGACAGCAAAGAAATTCTTGCAAAAGACATAGTAAGTGATAGAATTCAAGATGATGAGGACATATGGGTTAAATATTTGGTTTTTCGGGACCTCAGAAGTAGAGGGTATGCAGTACGAGAAGGATTTGGAGGGGGTATCGATTTTCGAGTATATGCAAGGGGAGAGAAGCCAGGTCAATCCAATGCAAACCTTTTGATCTATGTAATGCGTGAAGGAGTTGCAATCTCACTAACTGACTTAGATATGGTAACTGAAGCAGCGTCTGCTTCAAGAAAGAAACTTATCTTCGCTCTTGTAGACCAAAATGGAGAAGTCAATTATTACAAAGTCGCACAATCGAAACTTAAAGGAGAAACAGATATAGAAAATGAATGATGATTGGGATGAGGATTTCGAAGAGCACATCACAGCACTAGAGAAATTCTTTGATGAACGTACAATGAGTGTGCATCTAGTTGAGAGAAATCCACCTCGAGCGAAACGAGGAGGCCCTGGAAATTGGGAGCTTGTATCACTCTCAGAAAGAATCCTCACCTACGAGGAATTAGATATACTAGCAGAAGCAATAATCGAAACTGCAAGATATGATCAGGACTCATTCATAGAAATTGATGAGGAGGGTGCTGCGGTAGTTCAATTGCGAAACTTCAGAATAGCTATAGCTAGAAGACCCTTTGCGGATAAAATGGAGATATCAGCAATTCGCCCAATAACTAAATTGGACATTAATGAATATCATCTTAGTACAAAACTAATGAAGCGACTTGAAACACGAGCTGAAGGCATCTTGATTTCAGGCTCACCAGGTTCTGGAAAGAGTACATTCGCAGCTGCCTTAGCAGAATTTTACAGCCAAAAGGGGAATGTTGTAAAAACACTGGAACAGCCGAGAGATTTACAAGTTTCTGAAGAGATTGTACAATACGCACCACTAGATGGGAGTATGGAAAAGGCCGCTGATGTATTACTACTGGTCCGACCTGACTTTGTATTTGTTGATGAACTTCGAAAGGACCGAGATTTTGCAATTTACTCAGATTTGCGGTCAGCAGGAACAGGTATGGTCGGTGTGGTTCACGCGGGTTCTGCAATTGATGCAATACAGAGACTGATTCATGGTGGAAGAGTTGAACTTGGTCAAGTTCCAAGTACCGTTGACACGGTGCTTCAAATAGAAGCAGGACGTGTTGCCAAAGTCATCTCACTCACCCTTAAGGTTAAACTGCCTACTGGAATGAGTAGTTCGCAACGAGACCTCGCCAGACCAGTTGTGGAAATTCGGGACTTTGAACAGGGATATCTTGAGCATGAGATATTTATGTTCGGTGGCGAAAAAGTAGTTGTTCCTGTAAGGGGAGGAACAAGTCAGACACCATCAACACAATTCCGAAGTAAACGTGGGACACCAGGAGAATCAGTACCAGTATCTGTTAGTTACTCAAAAAAGAAAGTTAAGGTCTATGCAGGTCGTAAATATTCAAAGACCCGCCTTGAAATTTTCGCAGATGAACAATATCTCTTCACAACAGTTATCGGAAGAAATGGAGAGAGCTCAATACGAATCAAAACGCGCCAAGGAAGTATGCTTGTTGATGCAATGGAAGAGGGTGCTATTATCACTGCAAAAGTAGCTCAGTAAGTTGGGCAAAAACTTTAACAACATACACACCACTCAAGAAGCGCACTGGGCCCGTTGCCTAGCCCGGATAGGGCACCAGCCTCCTAATGGCATTCAAAGCATGGAGAGAGTTGGTTTTCGCCGGTTCGAATCCGGCCGGGCCCGCTACGGTCTTTTCAGAATATAAGACCCATCTTTCGTTCCGATATGTACCTCATCAGTCATTCCAACAAACAATCCAGTTTCCACAACACCAGGAATCATTTTTAGATCTATGGCGACTTGATGGGGATTATCAATAGGATTGGAAAACTTCAAGTCAAGAAGAAAGTTACCATTATCCGTGACAACAGGGCCCATCTTCCTTGTTGCTTCTCTCACACTTGGTTCGATTCCCATAGCCTTAATTTTTCGAAGAACTACACCCATTGCAAATGGAAGCACTTCAATTGGAACTTCGAAACGAGTTGCAAGTCTATCAACAAGCTTGGACTCATCAGCTATAATAACCAGTTTTTCAGATGCAGAAGCAACAATTTTCTCCTGAAATAGGGCACCACCCCCACCTTTTGTCAAATTAAGGTTTTCATCAACTTCATCTGCACCGTCAACAGTAAGTACTAGTTGTGGATGCAAATCCAGATTTGTGAGGGGAATCTGATATTGTACTGCTAGTTGATATGCTTGATAGGAGCTTGGCACTACGGAGATAGCAAGTTCTTCATCATTTACTCTTCGACCTAATTCTTTGGCAAAAATTGCAACAGTCGAACCGCTTCCGAGACCTAACGCACCATGATCAGGAATCAGGGCAACAGCACTTTTTGCAGCATTTAGTTTCGCATTGGGCATAAGCTACATCCTCTCAACAAGAAAGAAATGTAGAAGCAAAAAATGTTTCGAGAAAGGATTATGGGGAGACCGCCTAGTCTCCACTCATCAGTGCTTTGAGACGTTCCATTTCTGCAAGCATCTCTGACTGTAGCGAGCTCTTCCCACCAGGTTTTGGCCCACCACTGGGACTGCTACCACCAGGAGGTCCACTACTCGGGGTACCTCCACCAGGAGGTCCACCACCAGGACTACTTCCACCAGGAGGCCCGCCACTGGGACTACTTCCACCAGGAGGTCCACTACTCGGGGTACCTCCGCCAGGAGGCCCACCACTGGGTTTACCTCCGCCAGGAGGCCCACCACCAGGAGGCCCACCACCGGGGCTGCTCCCACCAGGAGGTCCGCCACTGGGTTTACCTCCACCAGGAGGCCCACCACCAGGAGG
>WJMJ01000084.1 GCA_014728035.1 Promethearchaeota archaeon
AGACCCCTTTATGGGTAGTGGAACTACAGCTCTTGTAGCTCAAAGAAACAATAGGAGATGGATTGGATTCGAGCTATCAGAAAACTACGTAAAAGAAGCCTACCAAAGACTTCAACAAACAACATTAGGAGGTGATAATGCTGATTCCTTACCCTGATGGGTATATCCTCGGCAGTTTTTTATGAGCCGGATTAGGAAGAGAGAAATAGAGGAGATAATATATCGTCTTATTGAAGTCAGGGACACTGCCACAATGAAGAGGATGAATGTCGGGACGGTGGAGGAAACGGAAAAGATTAAAGAACTGACTGAAAAATGGCGGAATACCTGGCTTGTCACACCATTGGATGAGATAATAAAAACATTAAAATGGGAGATGAACAGATGAGCCAATCAATGAGTGATATATGGGATTGTCTCGATAACTGGGAGTGTATGATAGAAAGTTTAAGGGAGAATGGTTAGATGGATTGTCGAGTTTGTGGTATGGAGTCACATAGTTGTGAGTGTCCAAATATGAAAGGTTGGTCGATAGCTCAATGGGTGTTGCTTGGTATGGAATGGGGATACAAAGCTTGTGAGAAAGGGAAAAATTGGCAACAGGCAAACACAGAATTTCGTAAAATTTTCAAAGACATAGCAGACGAATATACGGACAATGAAAGCCAAGACTAAAGAAGAGTTGTGGGAGTATATCCATAGGGATTGGTGTAAGAAGATGGGAATAAAAAGTGTCATTGATGATATGGATTTGATGGATGAATTTCATGGGTGTTACATGATTGGATACAAAGACGGAAAAGGGGAGGACAAACCATGAATCTATGTAAATCATGTAATAGGGATATGGGTGTTGGAGAGGATTCGACTGAATACTGCGAAGGGGTTTGTGTGAACTGTTACGGAAAAACAATCAAATACAAATGCTCTGAATGTGGAACACTATTCTATGAAAAAGACAAAGTACCCACATGCTGTAACAAGGCATTTCACAACACAGGAAATGATAGTTTGGTAAGAATCCAAACTCAACTACCAAGAAGAAACCAAAGATGATTCTAACGTATAAGGTTCAGCACGGTAGGGATTTCAGCCACGAACTATTGCTGGCGAAGAAGGTGGCAGACCACGCCATCCGCACCAAGAGCCGTAGCAGTGCCGATGTCAAACACATCGGGTTAAAGTCCGCCATAAGCAACCAGATACTCAAAAAGTATTCTGGCAGCAAGACTGTGAAAAAGGCGAGGAATGTGAAGCTCACTGTTCCAGGGCAGGGAGTCAAAGACAGAGATTTAGGCAAGGGAAGCACTGATGCTCCCAGAGAGGCGATAGCATGAACCCCTCCGCTAACCTCAGAACCCCACGAACTTCAGTCGTGGGAGTACGTCAGCAAAAAAACACAGATTCAACAAAGAATGGTGAAAGGATGAAGACCCTAAACGTGACATTCGAGGATGAAGAATACGAACAATTACTGGATAAGAAGGCAGAAACCGGTTGGAGGGATTTTATACTCCACCTAGCGAAAATCCAAAAAAGAAAATGAAGCTAACGAGGGGTGATATTGAGTATGTGCTAACAAGTTATTGGTACTGCACGTACTGTAAACAGGAAGTAGAACCAATAGATAAGGGTTACCCTATTTCAGGTTCAAGCTATCACTGTCCAATATGTGATAGATACGATGAAGATGTTTCTAATGATGGTCTTGGTTTAGTGTGCAAAGATAGACCAACTGGTGTATGCAAAATCCGTCTTGACCGTCTGCGTGAGGTTGTGGAAGAATTGAAAAAATGGGTCATGGATTTAGATTATTATGGTGATGTTATTCCAATAGACAAGATTGACGAGTTGTTTGGTGAGATATGTGAGGAGGATTCGGGATGAGTGTTTGTCATTGTATGGAGTTGACTTTCATGGATGGTGAGGGTGAGTTCGAGTGTTGTTGGAGTAGACCTAAAACAAGTCAGAGTGTTGGTGTTGTGTCTGACTTTACTTCACAGAATCTAGTGTCGGGTATTGATAATTGTGAGTGGTTGATGAGTATGGGTGATTCTGTCCATTGGTTGTATGGATATGATTTAAGGGGGTTCATAGATTGGGCGGTGAGTAGGTTAAGTCCATGTGGACTATCCCTAAGAGGGGATTCGGGATGAAGTGTGTTGAAAGTATTAAGGAGTTACTTCAACCGCTTGAAATTGATGAGCTTGAAATTACGGAGGGATCATAATCCCATTGACGATCCTGATGGGTGTTGTGCTCTCTATACTGGGCGGAGGCTTTAAAAGGTGAAGGAGATGGCGATAGGGTGTAAACCGTATGTGGTCAGCATGACGATATGCTGTAAGTGTACACACCCCGCCACAATCG
>WJMJ01000085.1 GCA_014728035.1 Promethearchaeota archaeon
CTTGGTATGCCAAAATAATTGGGATGCGATTAGCTTCTACCATTGACGGAGTTGAAAAATCCACCAAGTTTAGAGATGCTTCATGGATTGATGATCATCTTGAAATCGTACAATTTCACCCATCGTATTCGTATGATGGGTTCATTGAAGGTTATTTTCCAGTTCATAAAAAGGAGGAAGGGCCAATTTCTTTCAGAATACAGGACAAAGTATTCAAAGAAATGTGTCAGAAGGCTCAGGATAGTCCGGAGGAGAATTTCACAATTTTGATTGATGAAATAAATAGGGCCAATTTATCCGATGTCTTTGGTGAGATATTTTCAGCTTTAGAATATCGTAATCAAAGTATTTCATTACATTACTCTGGAGAACCGTTGCTTATACCTAATAACCTCTTCATAATCGGGACGATGAATACCATGGATAAATCAACAATTGAGATTGATTATGCGTTGATGCGAAGATTCCAATTCATCAGAGTAGATCCAAATCCGAGTGTATTGGAGAAGATTCTACTGGAGAACAAAGTTGATACTAAACTCATTGATGAGATAAAGACGAAATTTATCGAAACCCAGAAACATTTTCAGCTAGGCCATGCATACTTCAAAGACATCGAAACCAAAGATGACCTACAGAAGTTGTGGGAATATCAAATTTCATTTATGTTACAACAATATTTTGGCGTAATAAAACAAAATATCTTCAGACAAATCGAATCAATATGGAGCACGTAAAGTTTGGAATTCTTGGATCCCATTAAAGAATATGAAAAAACTGACCCAATCGATTTAGTAGATTTTCATGAGGGCGTTCAATCATATGTAGATATTGAATATTCTAAGGATAAAATATGCATTAGAGCAAAGGAATTCATCGGGGTTATACCATTAAACTCTCAGTTATCGTTAATTGTGAACTCACGATTTCCAATGGAAAATCTTCTCTATATTATCTTTCGTGCAAATGGATATGATCATCAAATAATATCTACTAGTACACCGAAAGGACCAGATACAACCAAGATAATGGCTCAAGATTATGATTCATTTATGGTTTTTGATTTCATTGTCTATGGCTTGTTGAATCATCTGAAATTACTTGGAACATACGGTATGCTGAAAGAACCAAGAAGTAAAATCTATCAGGACAAGATAAAGGGAAAAATTTTACTAAAGCAAACATTGAATCATTGGATAAGAGGTCGATTTGATAGAATCGTATGCCATCATAGAGAGCTCAGCAGAGATAACACTCCCAATCAAGTGATTAAACTTACACTAGATGTTCTTCAGGAATTAGGTGTACATCTACTTGATGAGAAAATTCGACATGATTTTTTTATTCAAAAACGATTGTTCGATGATATTGAAGTTCCAAGACATTTGGATCTGAGGGAAATAGAGTATCGTATGAAAAGGGGTCGATTACCCAGAAATTATGAGAAATATTATGAAATCCTACCGTTGTGTTTGATGATACTGAATCATGTGAATATCAATTTGGATGAATTTGGGACTATTTCTGTAAGTCCATTTGTTGTTGATATGAGAAAAGTCTTTGAAGAATACATTTCAGAAATAGTTTCTGATTGTTTTATATCGGATAACTTGTCTGTTGAAATTCAGTCAGAAATAGCATTATTTGAATCTGAATCAACACGCAGTATCATACCTGATATTCTAATCAATAACGATGTTTCAAGAATCGTGATTGATGTAAAATACAAAGAGGAAATAAAATCTGCAGATCTGTATCAGATTATTACATACATGTATCGAACAAATTCTGACCTCGGTATTCTGATCTATCCAAAATCAACTGTAAACAAAGATATAGTATCTCACAGCTTTAAGGATAAGAGTGTGATTGTATACTTTTTCGATTTACTATACCCAAAAGAGTCAGAAAAAAAACTCAAGTCCCAGTTACTAAGCCATTTGAAAATTGCTTTTTGAATTATCTGAAGAGAAAAATTATTAGAAGATCCAGGCGAATTCCATGATGGAAATTCGTGGATTCTTCGATTTCATTCACCGATGGCAATAAGTTCCTCTTCGAAGTCCATCAGTTCGAGGATGCTATCCTTTGACATTTCTATTTCTTCATCTCTATTCTGTTTCATGTCAACCACCGAATATTAAGTGTCGTTCGGTTTTTCATCTGAACCAAATAGTTCATTTCGGCCGGTTTCCCCCGACGGTATTACAATATATTATATGCATATGAAGCTTATCCTTATAGTCCATATTTTTCTAGGTTATCTTTCTTCTCAAATCATATGAAACTCTCTGATGCCTTAATTGCTGGTCCTTCTACAGGTTGTGTTTCTGACGAACGAACCGACTTTGTGGTTTCTATTCCCAAATTTCTAATTCTCAGGAATGTAATGATTCCCAAAACACATATTGGAATTTGGAAAGTGCAGAACAATACTACGGATAGATGAATGAACATCCAGAACAAATTCATTGGATTCGGTGTAGTATTGGTTGCAAATAGAATGCTATTGATAGTTCCAAAGATGAAGAACATAGCATATGATATGTACAATAGCCAGTGCTGCTGTGCACTATCGGGATTTATCAAGCCAATAAAGTCAGCGATAATTCTGCTTGTAAGCGCAATGAGGAGTATCACAATTGAAATAACTAGTATGAATAGCTCAGAAAATTCCACATTTGCAATCATTAAGATATCATGAATCCAAGAACCTGATAGCATGTAACCTGTACTTACTAAAAATACACCTGTGATAACCAAGTCTGAAAGCGACTCGATTCTACTTCTGACCCCAAAGATATGTCTTGTATCACCTGATTCAATTCTCTTCTTTCTGTATCCAAAGTATCTCTTTATGATTATACTTCCAACAATCCAGAAAGTAATTGAACCGATAACATATGGTGATGCTATCGTGTATAGAATGAATATATTGTAATGTTGCGTTAAATAAATCAATACAATTCTGATGATTTCCAGTCCTAATACAAATATCGTATATCCCTTTACAGCTACATTCGATTTATTTTGTGTCTCTAAAACAAGCTTAGCTTTTTGTTTGGATGTTATTGGCTCACCATCACCTTTTGGATCAGTAGTGAACCATAACCTATGCATCGTTGTTGAAATACGAAGGAGAAGATATGCTCCAAGAACAATAAAACAGAGAATAAACCAATTCAAACTACCTCTAATTAGTAAATTAAATTGTGTTTCTGAATTGTAGTAAACAAACTGTTCTAAATAACCTATTAATGATAATAGAAGTAGGTAACATAGAGTATCTGCTAACCAATCTTTAGAACTTGAAGATTCCTTTTTATCAGATAGTAATTCTACCGTGCTTTTCAGTCTAATTGCTAGGCTGATTACCAAAATAACTACAACAAGGAATATGGATGTTGAATTATTGAATATGATGAGGAATAGTCCCGAAACGATAAGTAATACAGTTGAAACCATCAAATCTAGATACAATCCTATCCGGTTTTCAAAACTGTATATTCCCTTAGGCATGAGTGTCATTTCTTTCAAAGATGACTGTTCAAGTATCTTCCAAGGAACTGTTTTCTTTTCAAGATGATATATAAGAACTAGGCAGGAGAAGATAACAGAGATTATCACTTGAATTACTACCATTGAGATGAAGAAACCAGAAGTACCTTCAACTATACCTAAGCTAAGTGATACGAAATTTGTAGTCAATGCAGAAAATAATCCAAATAGAAAAATCCATCCGATACTTCTTCCCAAGGTTTGGATGTATCCCATATCTGTTCTTGGGATTTGTTGTTTTCTATGTTCCTTGATAATTTCAGTTTCTCTAAAATCACTAGCTGGTGTGTGTTCCATATCAAGAGTGTCCACTTTATCAATATCCAATTCTTCATGATCATCTTTTTCAGAATCTATCCAGATAGTTTGTATCTTATATAATAGCATAACTAATGTGAAGCTTGAATAGACTACACCAAAAAATGGAAAGAAAATATTTACTTTAGAGTATAACGAGTGGGGTGGAACAATCATCGAATGAAATATATGAATAACGAAAATAATGATCCCATCTAGAATTACACTCTTTTTCGCATTTTCAGACATATCAAATCGTTCTCTTGATATGTCGAAGATTATCCGGTAACTTAGAAGAACAATCAAGAGTAGTCCAAAGATATAGAAATTATGGCTGGATAAGAAACTAACTGCCATGAAAATTCCGAATAATGAGAAAATAATATCTACTGCAAGTATCCTAGGTGTTAATTTTAACAATCCATTAGGAAATGAAAATAATATCTGCAAACTGGTTCGATATCGATTATCTTCTACTATGTATTGTGTATTCTTTAATTTGGACACAAGTACTACAGAAAAAATAATGAATATCGCCATGATTAGTTCTGCAATAGTGAATCCTAAAATCAGAAATTGAAAATAGAACGGGAACGCAGTTATACTCAGAACAGCTATTAATCCTAGAATCGCTTTGCCAAGTAAACTCAAGTGACTATGGTAATTTTTCTCTTCATATTCTTGAGTTTTTCTTAACTCTTGTAGCTCGATTTCGTGGTCCGTTTTTCGAGTCAGTTCTTCAGAGGTAGGATATTGTGAACGGATTGGTTCTTCAAAATCAAATGAATCCCTATATTCTTTAGCTACTTCGGAAGGAGCACCAAATCTTGCTACTGCTTTCTTAGCGCTTTTCTCTGTTAGTTCTCCATTCCCGAGGTCTGTTGCAGCTTCTACTAGATATACACGCAACTCATCAATAACGTCATCTGCTATTTCATCAGGAAGATGACTTTTTACGAATTCCAAATATTGCTCTATTATTTTTGTCCCATTCTCAATCATTGAAGACCCGCCTCCTCTACAAGCAGCATGAGCTGGTGATTCAGCGTTTTCCAATTTTCAACCATTCGTTTCAGAATCATCCTACCCTGTCTGGTTATGTAGTAGTATTTTTTCCTCTTTCCTTCACTATCATCCCAACGACCCTCAAGCATCCCACGCTTTTCTAACCTTCTCAATAACGGATATGTAGTACTAGGTTCAACTTGCAAAGCAGAATATTTCTCTTCACTCAGTTTCCGCATGATATCATAACCGTAGGACTCTCCGTCTATTATGATAGTGAGAATAGCAAGAGAGAGGGCCCCCCTTCTGATTTCTAATGACCAGCGATCTAGTTCCAATTCAGGATTTCCTGATTTTGACCCTCTATTCATATTAGCACTCTCTTGTCTAATAGATAGTATGCGACACGATATATATCGCATGATATACTATGTGACACGATACTGATATAAAGTTTGTGTGGTGCCTTAGATATTTGTGATAAGAGAGAGTGATTGTGGTAAAATCGGTTCTATCTTTACTAGATATAATTGGAAAAATGTTGATCAAAAAATCGTGTGGAAAATGATAAACTAGACACCCTTTTATACTGCTATCCGGATACCTGAAATGAGGTGCCCTTAGTGGGAGTCCTAGATAATGTCGAGAATTTACTAAATGGTGCAGGAATAAAATACACGCGTGAGCAAGGCACTATAATGATGCGTTGGCAGACCGATCACTTTGAAGATCTCAAATTGAAAATAGTTACCAACAATGACGAAACCTGGCTCTATATTATAGCACCCTTCACAGATTTCTATCAGGTTGATTCAGCAAAACAAATGAACCTAGCCCTTGATATGTTAAAGCAATCATGGTTAGCAAATGGTGTGAAATTTGCTTTAGACAATGACAATAACATTGTTGTTGTTGCTGAAACCAATGATACCGATCTTACTGTGAATGAGATAAGAACACTTGTTAGTCATGTTGTTCATGCTTGTGA
>WJMJ01000001.1 GCA_014728035.1 Promethearchaeota archaeon
ATAGGACTTATTGGATCATTGTGCATGGTGATCATATCGGTTATCTTTCTGACCGAAACACACACTTTAGTATCAGCAGGGCTTGAGTGTGGATTTTTGGGAGTCCTCTTTTGGATTACTAGAAAGGAGGATGTAAAATGACAGATTTTCAAACTCCTGATTGGGTCTGTGATATAATGGTTGGTATGATAGATGATTATCCAGACTCTATCATTGAACCAACGCCAGGTGAAGGCAATCTTGTTAGAGCACTTTACAATCGTTTTCCTAAATCTAACATCATTGCACTTGATGATGTGTATCAATATCAACCCAACAAAGAAATAGAATGTGCTTGTATGAATCCGCCTTTCTCTCCAATGAAGCAAGGGTTTGAGATTCTGAAACGTGTTACGGAATGGACACCATATATCATTGCTCTATTGCCTTGGTTCATGCTGATTAATTCTGAAAGAAGAACACAATGGTTTATCGAAAATGGACTGTGTGAAATTATTCATTTACCAAGACGAGCGTTTCCAGGTTCACGTGTTCAGACGTTTATTGCAAAATTGATTTCTGGATACAAAGGAGAGATTTCATTCAATACCTGGGAGGTGAGGACTTGACTGAATCAACAGAAATAACGAAGTTCATATCTGATTTGAGAAAGAGTGTAGCGCATCTATCAGCAGAAGAACTAGCAGATAGAATCCGAAAAGGCAAATGGTACGAGTTTAAGGAGGTTCCATGTTGATACCTAAACATTTCATTAAATGGATGCATCGTACAGATTATGCAAAGAGAAAATTAGAGGAACACATTGCAAAGAAAGCTAGAGAAAAGAGAATGGAATACCAGTTTACGAAAGAAAAGGAGCGCTAGATGGTGGTAAATACTGACAATAGAGAGTGGTCTTTAGATCATATACATTGTGCCTTCTGTGGAGTATGTATCCCAACATATAGGATAGAACGGATGAAGGATATGATGAATTATGTAGGAATGGATCTCCTTGTCTGTAGATGTGGAGAGTGTGGAAAAAATACATATGTTAGTTACAATGATGGAGAGAGATTTCTAAATAATCTAGGAGTAAGATATCATGTATGATAATATAGAATTTGAAAAGAGAGATGTACTGGTCTCAAAATGCAAATGGCCTATACCTGACAGGTCTAACAAAAACGATGAACACATAATAAACTGTCTCAACTATGGATATGGCTGTTGGCAGTGTACTACAGAAGATAATAATTGCTGGTGCTATATGGTCAGAATGTGGAATATGAGGTCTGTAGAGATTGGACAGGTGTTTGTAAAGGATAATGTTACCGCTCTCATAGACCAAATAAAGAATGGATACAGTCTTGAGAGTAATCTCGGAATGTGTAGTTCTCACGATCCATTTCACGAGTTGTACCTATCTGTTACCGTACATATATTACAAGTATTGAGCGACTACTGCATAGATGGCAAACTATGGAAAGATACAGACCCCTATGACTTTTGGAACGGTCACACACTACATATCGTGACAAAGAGACCGTCTAGGATTGGAATGGTACTGTCTGATATGCCCATGATACCAACCGCACCAAGTGATGATGATTGGGATATAGAATGGCCTAGAGTGTGGTCAAGTATCTGTACTCCTGACGAAGATCAGAGTAGGCGATACATGCGAGATGTGGACTCACCGAGAATGATATCCTTTGCCATGAACCAACTAGACGAGACAGGATTTGATGACCTAGGCGCTAGCTTCGGTCCGTGCTTTGGTGGTTGGAGAGATGAAGAACTTCGAAACTCATATCTTAGGTCCTTACCTCCCTTCAATATGGCACAGTTTGAGACCATGAACCACGGCAACCAAGGCCTTGATGTACTGGACCCAGATGAGGTAAAGGATCTTGCCCACGACTTTAAATCAATACAACCAGGCTGTAGGATATACCTGAAGGATACACCCTTCAAGGTAGGGAGAGTGATATAATGGATACGTATGACTATGTGAAACAGAAGGTTCAAGAACAGGCGCAGGATGACCTAGAGGCCATGCACTACGAGAATGATTCACTGGAGAGGCAGGTAACTGGACTCCATGATGTTATCAAGAAGATGCACGAGTTTATCTCAGACTGTGCAGAGGGAAACTTTGACTCACTTGGCCTTTTGAAGATTCATGCACAACGACTCTTGGAGGACTTGACAGAATGAATAAATCTGATTACAACGTAAAATATCAGATAACACAGAGGTAGAGATATGACTATCTTTGATGTGTGGACAACCGGAGTATTCATATTTTCGTTTGTATTAGTATTGTACACAATTAATTACACAATAAGATGTGATCTACATGAACAGAATCTTTGAAAACATGATAGGCAGACTAGCAGCGTTAGACGCTAAGATGATGGTGCTACGTGAGGAACGTAACAAGATCCGTTCTGCGATTTTGGAATATATGATTAAAAACGACATAGACAGATTCGAGTCCGTATACGGAAGTGTATCCGTACGGACCAACGGACAGACACGATCTATGGACTGGAAAAAGCTAGAGAAACTATACGAGGAACAATACAAATGGCTACAGGATATGGAACTATTGCGTTTTAATCCACCGCGTACAGAACAGTCTCTAGTAACAAAATGGAAGTGATATCATGGATATTGATGTGCAACGTATGATAGATTCCATAGCACAGTATCTTGAGACCAATAGCGAAACCATACAAAATATCATAAGAGTGATACATGAGAGAACGGTAGTATCTATAGCAACATTGGCTGAAGAACTTGGTACAGAAGTATATACTCTTGTGTATCAACTTGCAGGATTAAAGACCATAGAGTTTTCAACTAACAACGTCTATACAATGTGTAGTCTATCTCCGAGGGGGACTGATATGATTGCTTGATACACCTGAAGCAAAGATAGAATTGCTTTACAAATATCAAAACCTATTGTTTACACAATCAGAACTTGACCAAGCTATATCATACGCTGTAAAGACCTATAACGAGAGTACCCTTCCTGCAGAAGTAGGATATTACGGGGCAATAGAAGATATCTTGAATTTATTTAAGACAATTAGAGAGTTTCGAGAGGGTGAAGTCGATTAAGAAAGAGTGTATAGTATGCGGGTCGAAAGAACCACAAGATACAGTCTGGATCAGTGCACCAAACAGACTGTTTCATTATTGTTCATCTAGCTGTAAAAAAATAGTGGCTAACATACACAAGATAACTGATCTTCAGAATACTCTATTTCCTGATGATGATTCAATATATTTAGCTATAGAATATTGTTTCAATATTTGGAAAGAATCACCCAATCAAGACGAGACTATAAAGTACCAGACCCTTCAGTCAATACTTGAAGATTTCGATACGCTTCGCAAGGTATCAAAGAAGCTTAGAGAACATACTATGAAATACACCTAATGTCTGAAAGAGGTCATCATTTCGATGATCTCCAGAAACGGGACCGATAAAAAACATTGGTCAAGCCCGGCCTTGAGTGATGTATCCTCTCATCGGTCCCAACATTGGAGTAGTGACCTTGACAACGATAAAAGAACTTGAAGATGCCTCAGAGAGAGGCTGGAACTATATAATGAAAAAAGCAAGATCTCTTGAGAATTGTTACGACTGTGATAAATGGACACTGTTTGGTAGATCATGCGACAATGCATATAGAGAGATACGAGGATGCCAATAGTGAGCTACGTACCGTTTATTTCTCATCTCGTTCCAGATGTTGAAGATATAATCATGTTGTTCAGTATGTATTGCAACGGATATAATATTAAAAACGAGATCATAAAATCAGTACAGTCTATCAATAATACAGTCAGACATACATTACGCTGTGTAGACGACACCAAGGTAAATATTCAATTTTTAGAGGGTCTACATATCATATATCATATTACGCGCCAATCGGATGCTATAGAATATATGTCACAGGAACAACTTGATACCTTTATTGAAATACTTCATTTAGAAGTTAATAGAACTGTAAACAACATGGTCAGTTATTGATGCTAATTTCCAGTGGAACTCGTTTTATTGTATATTTTTACTAACTTCATACTATTTTTTATTATACAAAATAGGGTCTATTAAAACGCCACAAAATGTATCATTTAGGGCGATATAATCAATCATTTTTTAAAAATCCTATACTATTGCATAGACC
>WJMJ01000086.1 GCA_014728035.1 Promethearchaeota archaeon
AGACCCCCCCCCCCTTGGTTTCCTATGGAACTCTATTTTGACCGTTGCACAAAAAAATAAGATGATCAAAAAAATACTTTGTTTGATACCTCATAAAAATACATATGAATTGAAATGGGAATAATTTGTATTTAATATTTACCCTAGATTTTTTGAACAGGGCGTTTATTAATCGAACGCTTTTTGTTGTTACCTTTTGCGTCTCCGTTCCATGCGAAATGATGGGGGGGGGGTAATCCAACGACACATTTAAATTAATTTAATATCATTGAATAGTAGTGATACTATGACTTGTAAATGTCCTAAACTTGGATTCACTGAAGATGGAAATGTAGTAGAATGTATAGAAACGGAATGTCGTTTTTGGATTGAAAAATATCAAGATTGTTCTATCAGGATACAGGCCGTCGCTCTAGCAAAGATTGCGAAGATGGATTCTGAAGAATGGTGATCTAATGAAGCGCCATATTCCTATCATACTTATGTTGTGCATGATGATGCCTCTATCTGTGAGTGCGGATCTGTCAATTGAAGAAGCAATACGTGTAGAGATAGTTCCTCTCACTAATAGGCCAGTACAATATAATTTTCAATCAATCAGAAACCCCAATATTATAAGATCTAGATCTAACAGTGGTATAACTAGATTCCGTGCAAATCAAGATATCATAAAGATCATTTCAAGCGTGGATGGCATGATTACTTCTTATTCTACATTACTTGTACATCATGATTTTGTAGAGAGTGATGTTTTAAGACACAATGTAAGTTTTATGCAGAAGGTTGTTCCAGAACTAGAAATATGTGGTTTCAACTATAAGGCAATCATAGCTGTACATGGTTGTTTTGGACACAATGATTTTAAGATGGGTGAACTATATCGAAGTTCTCCCTTATCATGTATAAGGTTTCCAATAAACGAATCGATATACTCTGCTTTCGATGCTGATTACCGTTTTGAAACAACTGAATATGTATATTATATAACTAAACTTGATCCAGTTCGTAATGTCACTATTCAGGAGTTGCAAATTGACCCATTTATACCAAGTGACCCGTTACTTCTCAATATGTCTGTTGGATTCGTAGAGTCGAGTAGTATTCCATCATCCCTCTTTGAGAATAAGTTTCAACAATTAACAGACTCTTTTACTTTTCAGAATATGACTCTTAACATATCATCTACTTTCCCGATAGTACACAAATTTCATGCTGATGATTTCTTTGTTGAAGAACCTGCTATTCCAATGATTGGGGAATGGATGCTTGATGGGGAACCACTTAACTATGATTATGTATATTTAGAACCACACCCCGTTGATGGAGGTGGTGGTATAGATATCCCCGATCCAATAGATGAAGTAATTTTTATTCCAGTAGTGATTCTGTTCCCCTGCTTGTTCATTTCCAGTTTGTTATATTATTTATATTCGATATATAACAGAAAAGAAAAGACAATATCGTTATCCAATTGTGATAGTTTACAAGAATATGTTGAACACCAAAAGAGAAAACTTAGAATAAAGAAGATCAAACAGACTGAAGAAGACATAGAAAAAGCCGAGTCGAAAATAAGAGAAAAATGCGAAATATGGAATCGGTCATATCAAGAAATGAAGACATTATACAATTCAATTATGGGGCTTGCTGAGGTCTTACGAACAAGAGGTATGATTGTGGAGTATGTGCAGGTATCAGCAGGTATAGAACTCATAAAGGATGTTGATATCTTATCTTTCTATAGTCTTGTAAAGAGACATGATTTGATTGTAGATTATTATGAGTCTGAGACAGATCAGAAAAAACACATTCATTATTGTGCCAAGTTTCAAAGTGACTTTTACAGGACCCAGGTAGATTATGATATTGTTACTGATGCAGCATATGTTGTATCCATGAATAAAACACGTACAGATCTACTAAAGCAGCTTGATGAATTACAAGGAGGAAAATCAAATGACCTTGCATTAGGCTTTATTATTGTATTTACTATGTATATCATTATTGAAATTGGTTTTTGGATACAGGGGGCTTTGACATGAGTATCAACGTATGTATAAATAATCATACTGAGAAGCATGATAACTTGCCTTATCAGATAGGGAGAAATTCATCTATACCTGTCTATCTTGATCGGGTACGAGATTTCCTGAAAGGCAAGTATGTGGTAAGAACAAGTGTAGTAGCAAGATATCTTGACATATCTCCCTCACTTGCGGGGCACGTCATGTTAATGCACCCTAATTATGAGGATTGGACATGCGGAAGGAGAAGCAAATGGATAAGAAAGATTGCGGACATAAATAGGCCCCATTGGGAATATGCCTAGTCTCCTATAGCGATTATGATTTCCATTATCGCGGGTGATATACTATGTTAGAACGAATTAAACAATGGTATCTTCAGAGAAAAACGAGATGTCATGTTGTTTTGAAGATCGAAGATGAAAGTAAAGGTGTTACCTTTGAATACTATCTAGGATATATTCATCCAAGTGACACAAAGAGAAAGGTTGCAGAAATAGATGAGGCAATAGATGATCTAGAAAATCTTGGATTCAAGAGAAAGAGTAGGCGATAGACCATGAACAAGAAAACAAGCTTTATCGTTCTCTGTATTGTGGTCATGGTGGGAATACCTATCATCAATCTTGGTCTATACTATGATATGGATACAACTCCACGAGAAACAGAGGTAATAATGTGGTCACAAAGTATAGATTGCAATAGAACAGTTTTGGAATTGTATCTTAGTTATTCTTTGAATGAAACAATAATTCCAGATCACCATCAGGATTTCAGATATACTATATCGTATTATCAGATCTATGCAGAGGCAAATATTCTCAATATCACTCTATCAAATAACATTGAAGTAGGAGACTACTATTATGATACTGTTAATTATTATATCAAGCTCGGCTTCATCAACATAACCCATGTTGTATTTCAGACTCATGTAGATGGGCCACGAACAGATATCATTCCAATAAACAATACTGAATGGGCTGTTACCCGTTCATATACATGCCAGAACAACGACTCTAAAATCAAGATCAGTTGTGCTTCTATAGGAGTCTATAATTATACGATAATACAAAATGCATTTCCCCAGCTTGAAAATACTACGTTTTCATCACCTCCCTTTGTTACCACCAATGCGTATAATTATGTACAGACATATAATGTTGAGAGTTTCAAGACCTTGACCACTGTCTATTGCATGGTTAGCGCTGGGGTTCTATGGATCGTTCTGTATCATGGAATAAAGGAGGACCTCAAACATGAAGAATGAGAAGGGAGAGGACACAACACAGAGTATGTTGTTATTTCTACTTGATGTGAAGGACAGGATATTAGAAGAACTAAGAGAGATAGTAGAGTCTCTGAAAGATAGTTCATGGAGAGTACAGACCGATGCAAAGTCACAACTTACTACTATCATTGATTGTATCATGTTCATTGATGGCACGATACAGGAAAGCACATTGTTTAGAGGGATAGTATATTCGCGAGTGACCCCCATCATAACAGCCTTGATACAGACCCGTAAAGGGTATCCGTACTTGACTCTATCAGATGAGCATATGCAGTATCTAGGATATAAACGGGTAGATGATATTGAACATGATGGTACATATTGGGTCCACAAGGACACTGGAGACATCATAGATCATAGCGTGATATTCTCGTACGTAACTAACATTCAGGACTTTGATATAGATGATTGGCCAAAAGGGGAATGGGGCAGCGAAGGTTTTGGATTAGGAATGTTCGGTGGGCGTGGATCACGCATAATAACAGGAACTGGGTTTGAATTATCAGAGACCAAACCTGAAGATGATAAGTTAGTGTTGCCCCCTGAACCAGAACACACAGAGTGATCAGTGCTATCTAAACCTGCCCAGCGCTGGGCACCTTTACCCAATAACTAATCGAAACATTAATACGAAATGTAATACGTAATATATACATGAAATACCGTATTATGTACTTGGTCACTACTTTTAGATGTTACCTATTACGTGATACGATACGGAGTTATTGAACATGGCGAAGAACGATTCACTAAAAACCATAGTCATGGTGTTGGTTATTATCATTTTATTGGTAGTTTCAGCATTTGCAGTGGTTATGGCATATCAGGCCGGAATCTTCGGATTTATGGGTCTGACGCCTGGAGACGTTCAAGATGATGCTGGAGATGATGAGACACCTGTTGAGATAGAGGGTAAGACCCTTGCTTATCTCAAAACTTGGGTTGTTAGTGAAGATGATACCACTGATGATCTTGAGTCCGAAGATGTCTATATTTGGTATGATTGGAACGGAGACGGGCAAATGCAACGGTCCGCGTTTGCGGGCTTCACGGAAGAAGACGGACTAATTGGCGGAGAGATTGAACACACATCCACTGGTTCCAGTGATGGGTACTTTACCTCTCGTAATCCTTATCCTGTTGGCGAGTCTATCTGGGTCTTTGTAGATCCTGGATCAGATGACGGGTATCAGAAGTCATATCAAAAAGTGATCATGTATGGGTCTCCAGACTCTAACAATCAGATCACCACAGCTAACGTTCTATGCAGAGCAACAGATGATGCTATCACATTCTCTGGCCTCATTAGAAACACAGCTATTGACGATGGTACTGACTACAACTACACAGCTAACGGTCAGACTGGAGCTTTTGAGATAAGGGCAACCTTAGCAACATCAAAGGCTGGTTTCGACTCTCAGGTTGCAGATAGTCCTACCTACAACCCATCTAACGAGTACTGGGTTCACTGGGGAACTGGTAAGAAATACGCTCCTACCTTCCTTGGCGGATACTGTACTAACCAGGATGCTGTTGACCTGGGTATTGACGCTGGCGACTGGGACTTCTATTATCAGGGTGCAACAAACACATATTTTGCACGATACCTGATGGACTTTGATGACTACTCTGAGGACTCTGACACGATCTATTACAGCGCATATGATGCTGCTCCAACTTGGGTATATTCTACCTCAGTTGATATTTCTGCTGCTGGTGCTGTTGTATATGTCGGAATTTTCCAAGATGTAGAATGGTCCGATTTCAACCGAGGAACTTGGAATCCCACAACTGATGCCAACATTATTGGTACGTGTGGTGCTGACTGGGACTGGGTAGCCTGATCTCAGTATAATCTATAGGGATACGGTCTTCGTATCCCTACACAATATTTGGTGAAACGACATGAAGCAAAGTCCACAAGTAGTATCGACTATCATTTTTATCATTGGAATTGTCTTGATAGGGTCGGGTATAGTTCTGTCCGTATCTCCGCAGATCGGTGATATTGGAGTAACGGTTAAAAATGACATACAGGCTGACATGAGGATCTATGATGTGTCCTCTTCTGATGTGACTGGAAGGGATTCTCCATATCTGATTGATGATGCTTTTGACCGTATTTTTACAGATTTGTACGTACAAGTAGTTCCCTCGGCTGTTGATGGTATAGCATCATTCAAACTTTCAATCATCAACGAAAATAGCGAAAGGGTATATTATCAAAGCATGGATCAGGTCGGAAGTTATTACGAATCCTATGTTGATGTTGATGGATATCCTACTGGTCAATACACGATAAAGGCAACAGGCGTATCAGAGACATACAATGTGATCTATGAGGAGACGAACCCTAATCATGCATGGTATGAGGGTCAGATAGCACGAGGAGCCGACGAAGCAAGCTTACGAGAATTGGTCATGGCAGGTGCCTATGGCGGAGTGTGGCCCATTCCAGAGACCATTACAGTTACAGAACAACGAGAAGAGGTAAGTATCTACGATCCGTCACCACGACTGGTATCTATAAAGAACCCGTGGCAAAAACCAGTATTCACTCTTGGAATATCACAGGCGGACTCTTCAAGTCCTGTATATTTTTCATACACCCTGACTGAGGGAGTAGTAACTTCTATGACCTTGGTTATTCGAGCTGAAGATGGAACAAGAGTAGCTGAGTCTAAGGATCCTGATGCATTCGTGTTTAATGAGAATCAGGGGCAGGCAGATGGATATTATACCGCAACACTATACGTTGTAGGTGCCTCTGGATGGACCGGAGCGCAACGTTCTGTAGGATTCACCATAGACAATCCAGAAGATATAGCTGGTGAAGTCACGATATTCATATCCAATAACGAGAGATGGGAACAGATAAGCGATGGAGACATCATATCTGGTTCTGTGCTTATCCGTGTTGAGATCACATCTGGAGAACCTGTTGTCTGTACTGCATATTTTGACGGTCCAACCCAACGAGTCTTTGATATGGAATTTGACGGTACATACTGGTATGTTATCTTGGACACAAACATCTTTGTGAACGGTGATTATTCTATCTATGTGGAGGCTACAAGAGCAGAAGATAATGCTCTATGCAGACTTTCAGTATTCGATACTGGGGTAGAGGGTTCAACTGGACAGATACAGATCTTTGGTGCTATACTTCTTGTCATGGGTCTGTTCTTTGTTGGATACTGGGCCTTTATCACCATGATGCCAAGACGGAGATGATTCTATGAGCTCGGATCTTCGTTCACGACTGTTTACATCTGATGACCCAGGGTTCAATTTCGGCCTTGTTGCCATAACCCTTGTTGTCATAACAATAATATTTCCCGTATACGTAGATATCGGTGTAGAAGATCCGAGAATAGACTCCTTTTGGAAAATGTTCATATCAGGGCTTGTAATGACTTTCATTCTATCATTATCACTTGCGCTATTGAAGATACGTAAAAGCAAGAGACAAAACGCAAAGGATCTTGTCATATTCGACTTTACTAATCCAATCAAACAGATTTACGTTATTATCCTAGGTATTGTTGGAGGGGTGTTTATCGTAACAGCTAACATTCTGGCAACAACTTCAAGCAATCTATTATTATCTACTACAAATGCAACTGGATTCTATCTCGGTCTCCTAGCTGGTGTTGCAGAAGAGTTGTTCTTTAGAGGCTTCTTGCAGACCTTTTTTGAGCTGCTTCTTCAGGGTACAGTATTCGCTAGGTTCTTTGCTATCATTCCGACCGCTATAGTCTTTGCGCTATTTCATGCCTTTACTCCATCTGGTCTTGAGTTTGGAACCCTATTGATATTGTTCATTATAGGAGTAGGACTTGGGATCCTTCAGGCAGTGGTAAACGACATAGGGGTTTCCATGCTTGCCCATATCTTCAACAATCTTATAGCTACACTTGGAACCGCAACGGCACTATTCGTCATAGACCCTGTGGTCCTCATCATAGGGGTGGTCCTTGCAGTGTTCTTCTTCATGTTGTCATACATATTCATTCCTCGGAGGAGGAGATAATTTGCCAAGAAAGAGTAATACTAAAACATATCTCATAACTGGGATCTTCGTGTTCGTCCTCAGCATAATGGCAGGAATTATTGTTAGTCTTATACTTGCTATTCCTGTTGCTGGGCTTGTGATATTTGGGCTTCCTGCAATGATAATCCTGCCTATTGCGTTAGTCCTCCTGTTCTTCTTCCTCGGTTGGATATTTATCACAATCGGGGGCATGCGGAGGCGTGGTTGATGGGTAGACGGAGAGGAAACCAACAACTAGTTGTCGCAATACTGGTCATAGCACTTGTTGCCTCAGTAGGGGTCATAGCAATAGTGGGGATCAACTCGTTACAGGAGGGAAACATCCTTGTAACTGGATATGACGGTATCATTGGAGAGATCACCCATATAGACAGAAACGACTATAACGCAGAGTTCTCTACAAACGGACAGAACGCCCAGATAGACCCCATCTATGAGGGCGGACTTTCTAAAGACCCCACAGGTCTCAAGATCGAAGTTGACAGCGCAATAGATGTTGTAGAGGTTCTAAAGACCTACGAACCGATCTATGACGAGTCTAACAATCCAGATGGTGTTACCAAGGACATAAAGGAGTGGCAGTTCAAAAAATACTACTGTGAGATGGGCGTGACCATTGAGACCTTTGGTACTGGTATTGACCCAATAAAGAATATCGTGTTCACAGTCCAGATCTACGAGAACGATTTTTCATTGTTCACTGATGCAGATGATAACTATGTATCCCTCATAGAGGTCTACAATGCAGAGGCAGTACCGACCCCTGAAGCTGGTTCTCTTGAAGTGTTGCCTGCCTCTCAGAGCGCACCATATGTATTAGACCCAATAGATACAGATCCCGTTCCAGCATGGTTAGAAGATAGTGGGTTCAATGAGGCCACCTTTTCACAGAACCAGGCGGTAGAGATCGAGATAAAGGTAGTAGAGGCATATCCTGATGTGGTACCTGTTTTTGGTTGGAGAACCGACCCACAGGTAAGTTATGATATCGGGTTAGATGTTCTTGTTGCCGGATACTGGGTTGAGACCGTGGACAGAGACTATACTCCTCCCGAACCTGACAAACCGCGGGACCCATTTGGTGATCTGTTGGGCGGTATCTCTGACTTTCTCAACGATATCAGCGCAGGCGTGATAATTCCTGTGGTCATAGCTATCGTAGTGGTTGTTCTTGTTGTCTTTATCATCTACATCGGTATCATGGGAAGGCGTAAGCGATGAACACCGATATACTATTACGTGTATCGGGTAACACTAGTACAATAGAAGTGATCATATGAGATATGAATACGCGATTTTCGATATGGTTGAGGTGATATGGTGCGACTCTTGAAGATGATATTATCCTTCCTTGTTTCTACTCTTTGCATTGCTGGTTCTTCTACTGTACGGGGTGAGGCTGTGAAGCGAATCATTCCTATCCTTCTGCTTGTGTTGATACTGTGTTCTCCGATGCCTTCACAAAATACTCTTGATTCAGTACTCCAACCTGATGTGAAGTTCTCAACGAGTGCGGATGGCGATACGAGTCCCGATTCGTTGTCAATATTTTCTGAAACTAGCGATGATGATACTATGACGGTTATTGATTCGTTTCACAACACAACTATAGATTTCGCTGATGCTGATGATATTGTGGCTGGCAGTGCTGTGGCTGATTATGAAGAAACGTTTGTGGTAGATGGTGTTGGTGGTGGTGTTGATGATACCTCTGGCGGACCTGTCAATTATTCGCTCATCTGGAATACTCCAAGTGGAATGAATCTTGATGGATTCACGATTGCATTGTACATCAAGAGTTATGGTTCTGAAACTTTCGATGTTGCAAGCGATACTACACTATGGAATAGTGATACTGGCGTGTTCGATGACTATGGGAATATTCCTGAAAACTCGTACGATTGGGTCAATTATACCACCTATGATTCATCGCATTGGAATTCGTCATATGTGACCATGCAACTCTATGCAGAAGATGCAGATAACATTCTTGTTTCACTGCTGGTTGATTATGCAGAGATTACGTGGTACTACACCACAGCGCATATATCAGAGCCATTTTCAGATGTATCAGATTGGAACATTGAACCCTATTTCGGCGGATTAACGATAACCACCGACGGTGATGTAGCGACATTTGTTTCAGAGGGTGATGGAAATTGGAATGCATACGCATGGAACACTACCGGAGAATCGCTTGAAGGTAAATATATTGAATTTCGTGCGCGTTGCAATGACTCTAGCAACGATAATTGGGGCGTGGTGTTGAAGGACGCTGATGGGTATCAGGGTACAACCATTGATGCTGAGTACTACTATTTTTCTGACACGGACTGGCACACACACAAGTACTACATCGAACACGATGAAGTAGTAGAATCGATAGGTTTCATCCTACGTGGCACACCAAATCCGTTCCAGATCGAGATTGACTACTTGAACATTCTAGATCCCGATGAAGCTGGATTTCAACACGACGGGAGCACAACGGGAGGAGTTTCTGAATGGCACGGAGAAGATTGGAGTGTGTATTATCCACTAGATGAAAATACTGGAACTAGGGCGTATGATAGCTCAGATAATAGTAATGATGCGGATTTAACAGGTTCTTCAACATGGGTTTCTGGTAAAATTGGAACGTCTGCGGTGCGGTTATACGCTGGTGGAGATGAGATAAGATTTGATAATGATGTAGCATTTACAGATAATCAAGCACATACAGTTTCATGTTGGATGAAATGGGATGTGGCATCACCTTCATCTTTTGTGATTCCGATGGGGACTGGTTCAACAACAGGAAATTGGTATTTCCGACAAGGTGGGGATTGGCGCGTTGCGTTTAGACCGCAAGGGGAGAGCAGTACCATTCTTTCTGATGTTACTTCTGAAGATTGGTTTGATGGTAACTGGTTCCATTTTTCAGCTACGGTAACAACAGATCATTATGTGACTGTATATATTGACGGGGCTCAAGTTGGCTCGACTACTGAAGTAACAAATTCTCATATTGTATATTCAAACTTTGGGCAGGGATATTCAGGTACAAATTACGGCTGGAATGGCACAATAGATGAGCCTATGCTTTTTTCCCGTGTACTTGATGCTGACGAGATTCAAGCACTATATAATTACGGTTCTGGTTCGGTTTCAAGCGATGGTGATGAACTTTCGTTAGCTGCTGGTTCAGGCGGTTCTACGTTCAGTATCGCAACAGATACAACCGCAACGCATGCCTCTTTAGACACTTCTTATTATCCGTTTCTCTCAGTAGATTTCAATGACGGAGATAGTTCTGATTATGTCATGTTGGAGGGATACAACGGCGCTGGTGGCGTTTCAACGATTCTCTCGAATCAGACAGTAGGAACAAGTGAATTGTATTGTGCCCCCGCAGCTGTGCTTGACGAATATGAAAGTATCAGGATATACGTTAACCCCTCAGCTACGGTTAGAATGAGATGGGTAAAGGCCTTCTCCATCGCGAACTTCACTCTATCTCAAGGGAATTGTGAAAGCACCGACTACCTATATGTGCAAAACTCCGTATTGTATTGTTCGGGACTACAAAACACGAATGAATACATTCGACTAGACCATGACCCATCTGTTTCTGTATCAGACACCTACAGTGTCTACAACATCACTACTGATGCGACTGACGATTCTGCTGAGTTTTATTTCACTATGTACGCAGGTTCATGGGGTACAGCATCAGACAATTATAGAGGCCCTACTGATTCTGGAAATATCACAGATTTCCGACTTCAGTTTCAAGGGAATCCTTCAGCTGCTTCTACTAGGTACATTTCGGTTGTTAGTTTCATAGAGGACAGCACCGCGCCTTCGGTTGTTAGATCCTTTGCCAATCCCCCAGAACCAGAAGATGATGAGACCGTTACGTTAAGTGCAGTGATCACGGACACCCTAGAGGTCTACAAGGTCTACTTTGATGCCATAGTCTCACCTAGCGGATTCTCTGACACTGCGTACTACGCAACCGAACAGTCAGACAATCTCTGGACCTATTCGTTCTCAGAAATGACGAATGGATATTATTGTTTCAAAATAGTTGCCAGTGACGGTGCGAACGAGAACAGTCTCACAGAATATGCCTATGTGTCCATGACAGTCAGAGAGAGTTCAATCACGATCCAAGATATTTCCTTCTTCGGTGTCGGTGAAGACTTCACCATGATGACCTATTCCTTCAGTATCAACAAGGACTGTACCTATGTTATCAATGAGGCGTCAGACAACAACCCCGCCTCTGATACCCATAGTGGTTCTGTGAGCGCAGGAAGGGTCAATCTCGCATGGGATAAACTCACCACAACAGATTCCCTAGTCAATTTCACAGTCACATTCACGAACGGAACCCTCACGGAGACCGTAGATGGGCAGTATCAAGTCGCACAGACAACTTTGTCCATATCAGAGAGGATGTTGCAACTATCAGAGGACTATGTTACCCTATCCGGTCAATGCAACAAGGATAGTGTGTCGTGGACACTGTACCTAGATGGAAGTTCTACGGACTCAGGAACCGTTAATACTGGATCGTTCCTCATAGACTGGACTAGAACCAGTTCTACCAGTCCGTCACAGGTGAATTATTCGGTTAAATTCACCGACTCGATAACTACAGTCTGGATCAATAATACCTATGATGAGTACAACGCTGAGAGTTTTGATATTATTGCGTTCCACACAGACACAGCCGGACAGTATGTATCTGTATATGTTGATACTACATGGGAAAACGCAACGGTGTATCTGTATCAAGATGATGATCTTAAGACAAGTGGTGCAGAAGGAACTACACTGATATATGCAAAGTCAACAAGCGCAGGATATTACAATGTCAGTGTCCTTGTTGATGGTGGCGACTCTGATAAATGGATAAACATCAGTTACCAAGTAGCTGCGGAAGATTCCCTTATCATCGAGTCTATAGAGTTTGACGCAACAGGAGATTTCGTAAGTGCGTTCTGTCATACCAACTGGGGCAACACCACACAGACTCTATACGAGAGTACTACAGGCACTCCACCGCCAAATAGTTGGACTGAGAAATCAAGTGAGTCTGAGGGAGAGGCGGTTAGATACGCAAAGAGTACCGCTGTAGGATATTATTATGTGGCTCTAAGAGTGAATGGTGGTGCAGAAGAGGTCTATCTATGGTTCTCCTATACGATTGAGGCAACTACTTTCTCTATCAATTCTCTGTATTTCAGAATTGGCAATACGGTGGTATCAGCAGACGTACATACGACTTGGGAAAATGCAACGATATCCCTCTATGAAAATGATGTAGTACAAGACTCAGAGAATGAGAATACAACCATATCATATACAAAGTCAACAGGTGCTGGAACGTATAACGTTGCCCTTCTTATTGATGCGGGTTCAGAGATTCATTGGATCAATGACTCATATACAGTCTCAGTTACGGAGATCACTGTAGAGACTGTGACCCTTTTCGGAGCCTCTGATGATTTTGACTATATGCAGTGGTCCTTTGAACTGAACCTA
>WJMJ01000087.1 GCA_014728035.1 Promethearchaeota archaeon
CCCACACGTTCCCGCCATTTCTTCTCTTCTTATAATTTTTAACCTTCAGGTTTTTCGAATTCCCGGATCAGACAATTCCTGATTGATGGTATGCTGTGCAGTACCTACATATCCTATATTTGTGGTCGTTTATGACAACTTTGGACAGTTAATTCTTTCTTTAAAGATAGAATGAAGTATCAATATTATTAGAGGTTATCCATGCAATCAATCTATAAACTTTTTCTATTTCAACTATACATGCTGGTCTTTGTTTTGGTGTCATGTATGCCAACCGAACCAAATGACCCTCCCAGTGTATGGATAAAAGATGTCATCATAGAAAATCGTTCAGCCACGGTCAGCTGGGAAAGCGAGGATTCTGATGGAGAAATTATGAATTTGTATGTTGGAATCAATGACTCCCTGAATTTGGAAACCATGCGACCGCAGATGAATCAGAAAACGTTTCATAATCTTGAAGACGGAGAGCATTGGTTTTATATCAAAGCTTTGGATAATGAAAACAAAGAGTCAAAGTTAGAAAAAACTCAGTTCAATATTAATATGAGTCCGGAAGCAGTCGTTCTTCAATCTCCGGAGAATGATAGCGAGATCCAGAATGACACTACTATTTTCAAATGGACTGGGATCACCAATATAAATCAATATGGCATACAGATAACCCGTGATGAGGACTCAAACTTTGAGAATCCTGTGGTAAGTATAGAGGTTGCAGATTCTCAATACCAATTAAATGAGGATTTATCTGCCGGAACCTACCAATGGAGGGTGCGTGCTATAAATTCTCTGGAAACACCCGGTGAGTGGTCTTCTGTCTGGACTTTCCATTTGCAATCCGATGCGGATGAAGATACTGAAAATCCAATAGTGAATATTATCTCCGGACCTGCCGACAGCAGCACAATAAATTCAAAATCTGTAGATTTTGCATGGAGCGGGAGCGATGACCTGACTCCGAACAGTGAATTGGAATATCGGTACCAGCTAAATGAGACAGGTTGGTCCCTTTGGAATAGTTCAAAGACAGTTGATTATGAAGGCCTTGCAGATGGGGATTATATATTTACCGTCGAAGTACGGGATGCTGACGGGAATGTTGGAAATGACAGCACCTTTTTTGTTATTGCCGCAACCCCAAATAGCGATAATCAGCCATCGATAACTATCCAGGAGCCACAAATTAACGGAAGGGATGTAAGCCTTTCGTGGAGCGGAACGGATGATTTGACATCAGTTGATGAGCTGGAATACCGGTATCAGCTGAATGCTGATGGCTGGTCTGGATGGCTCAGTAGTACAACAATGAATTACACCGAACTTCAAGCGGGCGATTATACATTTACTGTTGAAGTCAGGGATGAGGATGGGAATATAGGTAATGGCAGTATCTCGTTCACCATCACAGCAAAGTTTGAAGACACCGAATCTCCTACGGTAACAATCCAGGATCCTGAAATAACAGAGAATTCTGTGTCCTTCATTTGGATCGGCAGTGATGACTTCACCCCTACAGAAGATTTACAATATCGATACCAACTAAATGACGCCACCTGGTCAGATTGGAATAACAGCACAATAAAAAGTTATAATGATGTAACGGTGGGTGAATTTACGTTCACTGTACAGGTAAAGGATACTTCCGGTAACACCGGGAGTGCTGCATATGAATTCACAATTTCGGACACTGAGGCGCCGATAATTACCATTAATGCACCTGTGGTGGATGAAAATAATGTCTCATTGTTCTGGGATGCAACTGATGATGTGACTTCAAGTGATGAGCTGCAATATCGGTATCAGCTGGATGGAGGCAGTTGGTCTGAATGGGGAAGTACTACATCTAAGAATTATAACGATCTGAACATTGGTCCGTACACATTTCACGTTGAAGCCAGAGATGCTAGTGGAAATCTCGGGAGTGCAACCCAGACTTTCAATATCGAAGATTTCATTCCGCCGGTAATCAGTATCGATAAAGTTGAAGTGAAAAAACAGGATGTAAAATTAGAATGGAGCGGTGAGGATAATTGGACATCAACCGCTGATCTGGAATATCGCTATCGGTTGGATGAAAGTGACTGGTCTGACTGGGGGGATACCATGAAAGAAGAGTATAAAGACTTAAATAGCGGACAGCATAGATTTGAGGTTCAGGTACAAGATGCCGCAGGTAATACGGCAAGCGCTTTACAGGATTTTACTATTGAGGATACGACCCCACCTACGGTCATTATCGAATCGCCGATAGTAGAGGATAACAAGGTAACTCTTTTCTGGACAGGCAGTGATGATTTCTCTGCAGAAGGAACGTTACAGTATCAATTTCGTCTGCTGGAATATGAAGATTGGAGTGACTGGGATGGATCCACAAATCAAACTTACGTTGACTTGGAACCAGGTGACTATAAATTCGAAGTCAGAGTAAGAGATGAAGCGGGAAATGTAAGTAGCAGTAAAATAGAGTTCGAATTAGGGGATATAATAAAACCAGAAGTGACCATCAATCCTCCAAGCTATTTTTGGTGGCGTAATTCAGTTTATTTTAGCTGGGAAGGCACTGATAATGTCAGTTCTGCTGCAAACTTATTATACAGATACCAACTGGATGGAGAGGGGTGGACTGATTGGAATGATGATACGGACACATGGGAACGTGGAATCACTTCTGGTGAACACACTTTTGAAGTAGAAGTGAGAGATGAAGAAGGAAATGTGGGGTATTCAGTCAGAAAATTTTCCATAGGAAATGATGATTCTGATAATGATTAGGGGTTGAGTCTCCGGCTGAATGTTTATTGACTATTCCGGTTATCCATCAGAGACACTACTAATTCAGCTTAAAATCTATTATTTTCTTTATTGAGATCATGTATAATATTCGAGATTAGACAAACATCTATATGCCCAAAAGAATCCTCACCCACAAACAACTTTTACAGCTGAAACGGTGGAATACTCCGACCATTTATAACGGTTGGGAACAGATCACCGCGCGGGATCCTGCCGTCGATTGTTTTAACCGGGAGGAAACGACAGATTATATGCCGGATATGGGCCAGATGATAGGCTATGCAGTCACTGTGAAAATTGAACCGTCGAATCCAGAGCAC
>WJMJ01000088.1 GCA_014728035.1 Promethearchaeota archaeon
AGGAGTTTATATGGAGTGATCTGGAATAGAGATTTGGTCTACAGACACAGGATCCCTGACCAGGACCGAGCCAGTTCCAGTACCGTTTCTGGACGGACAAAGCTCGGGTGTCTAAGTTTGTCCAACTAAAAATGAACGGTGATGTATATTGCACTTGACTGAGTAGTAATTGAGTTTCTTTTCTTATTGAAATGGTTACATACTTTCCTGTTTGAGAGAGATTCTTAGAATTATAGATACAGTCCTGCAGATACCTTCGTGTTACGAGTGTCTAACGTTCAGATATCATAGTCGAGACTACCTTGTCTACCTCACGAAGACTATCTGCATCGTCAAAGAAACAGTGTGGGTCTCTCGCATCAATACTACCTGTTGCAGCATAGGCAACGCCTCTGCAACCATATCTAGATGGACAATGCCCGAGTATCAACCATTCTCCGGCAAACAATGAATGGTAGCCAATATTTTGAAGAGATGGATAGTCTGCAACATGGTCCGGAACCTCCAGTCAAATTCAGCTTCTCTTATTTACGCTTCAAGTTTCCTAGAAGAATCCAAGTTTATGACAATGTTATGTATCCCATTAGTACTCTTGAAACGGGACCAAGGATATGCTCTTTTTCTTTCATAGATTGTAGTTCCTTTTGTCCAAAGAAAATATTTATCAAATGAAGAAGTTGGTGCGAAATACATCCAGTTTCATCATATAATATTGCCTAAGAGATATTCTAGAGAGATTAATGATGAATGTTCAAAAAATCCATGAAGTAGTGCAAATCCTAATATTGTTAGTCATTCACCACAAAAAGGGAGCTAAGTGAATGCAAGTTGTGACCTTTGAGCTTACTTTGGTTCTAATCATATTGTTAGTGACTCTCATTCTATTTTCTATTGGACGTTTCCGATACGATGTTGTAGCATTAATGGCATTGTTAGGAGTAACGATTGTTGGCGCAGTTCCATATGAAGAAGTCTTTCTAGGATTTGGCCATCCAGCTGTTATCACAGTAGCCGCAGTACTCATAATCAGTCGAGGGTTGATCAACTCGGGTTTTATCGATTCGATTGCTCGAATGACCGCAAGGGTGGGAGAAAGACCACTCATTCAAGTAATAGCCCTAACTGGATTAGCAACTGTTCTTTCTACATTCATGAACAACATAGGCGCACTTGCAATCCTGATGCCTGTTGCTATTCGCATGGCAAACAAAAGTGATATCTCTCCATCTATCGTTCTCATGCCACTCGCTTTTGGTTCGATGCTTGGAGGACTGATTACCTTGATTGGTACACCACCAAACATCATAATTGCTCTTTTCAGAGGACAAGATGGTGGACAAACTTTCATGATGTTTGACTTTGCACCAGTAGGAATCGGTGTTGCTTTTGCAGGATTTCTATTCCTATCTCTGGTGGGATGGAAACTGATTCCACATCGAATTGGAGATGAGGGTGAATCGATAGCCCTGATGAAAGAATTTGTTACAGAGCTGCGTGTTCCGGAAGATTCGAAATTTGTAGGGAAACGCATTCGAGACCTAGAGAAGGTAGCTGAAGAAGACATAGCAATTATTGCATTAGTAAGAAATGGCAATCGGATACGTGTGCCATCAACTAGAAGGAAATTGAAAGCAGGAGACGGCCTGATAGTTCGCGGGCATTCAGATGAATTGAAGATGATGGTTGATACTGCTGAATTAGTTCTTGTTGGCAAAGTATTGGACGAAGAGGATTATCTTGAAGCTGATGAGGTTACAACCCTAGAAGTGGTCATATCTTCGGGATCGCTGATGGAGGGGCAAAATGCAAAGAGCCTCAAACTACACAAAAACTACGGTGCAAACCTTCTTGCTATTGCTCGCCAAGGAAGAAGACTTAGCGCAAGATTGGGTAGTATTAGGTTCAAGATTGGCGACGTGCTACTACTACAGATTCCCACAGACAAAATGGATGAAACCCTAGTTACTCTCGGATGCCTGCCCCTCATTGAACGGGATATCAGACTTGGGAAACCCCGTCAAGTATTCCTTGCTATAGGTATCTTTGGAATCGCAATTACACTTACTATTCTGAATATCTTGCCAGTCCAAATATCGTTCGTGATGGCAGCCGTTGCTATGATTCTCACTGGCTTAATATCTCCAAATGACGCATACAAGAGCATCAACTGGCCAGTCATAATATTGATTGGGGCAATGATTCCAGTTGGAAAGGCATTGGAAAATACAGGGGGAACACAGCTCATCGCAAATGTATTACTGGATTTAGGAGGTGCAATAGATCCAATTCTCGCTATGGTGATTATATTGCTCGTGTCTCTACTGCTCTCAGCGATTCTTAACAATGCAGCTGTAGCAATCCTAATGGCACCCATTGCCATTGATGTTGCAGTAACGTTGGGTGTGTCAATTGACCCATTCCTTATGGCATTGGCAATTGGAGCATCGAGTGATTTTCTAACACCATTCGGCAATCATTCGTGTACCTTGGTCATGGGACCAGGAGGATACGAATTCAGTGATTACCTGCGTCTAGGCATTCCGCTTTCACTTATTGTGATAGCAGTATCAATACCGCTCATCTTGCTATTCTGGCCCCTGTAAGGTATTAATGAGAGGAGAATGTATCTTCTGCTCTCAGCACACTATGTAGGCATTGCCAGAATGAAGATATCAGAGGCGTAGGAATCCAATCGCCTATTGCAATCACAAAACACACATGATAACAAATACACTTGCTAGTCTTTGGATTTCATAAATACAATAAAAGCTGTAATAGCGAGAATACCGGTCCCAAGAGCGAATACTAACACAATGGGAAACACAAAGGGAGTGTAGACTCTAACTAGTACGGTTTCAACACCCGCATTACCATTGATATCAGTTAGTACGATTCTAATATCGTATTCAGTCAGGTTCAAATTTTGTAAAGTGATAACAATATCACTACCATTCCAAGAGCCAGAATCAAACACTTCACCATTAATTCTAACAAGGTACAAAAAGGGTGTATTATCCATGGCTGAAACAACTAAGGACAGATTGGAACCAGATGCAACACTAATATCGGAAATAGGATTAATCAGAGGGGCATCATTATCGAGATATACAGGATAATGGTCATCTACGGTGAAGTACGAATCCCAGAAATTCCCAAGGGAGCTTTGATCGTCCCAAATGTTTTCAGAAAGATCCCAAGCATGATTCAAATTATCGGTGAATGTATTGTAATAAATCTCATTTCCAGAATGTCTTGTTTCTATACCTAATTGGTTGTTTGTTATAGTATTATTTTTGATAGTGATATTGCTTCCAACCACATAAATTCCTTTAGAGAAGCCAGATATCAGATTCTCACTAATAACAGCAGAACAATTTGTGACGGCACCTGCATCGATACCATAGAGTCCATATCCGATGTGATTGCGGGTGATATTGAGATATCCTTGAACATCGTTGAAGCTAATACCTTCAAGAAACAATTCTGATTCTGAAATCGTTATGTTCTCACAGGAAGCCAATGCAATTCTGATATTTGAAGTGCAACCGATAATTGTGATGTTTGTTGATTTTGTTACTAAAAACTGGCTGAAATAATCTTCAAAGAGAAACCTACGTTCAAATTCGCAGTTTTCAACCGTCACGTTTTCCGAGTTTTCCACCTCTAATGTAACATGACGAGAGGTATAGAAAGTATTGTGACTGCATAGTAAGTCACTTCCAACAAGTGACATGCGAGCGCGAATGAAAGTGTTATCAGTTATCGAAAAATTATGGACATCCTGAAGAAGAACTTCTTGATAGCTAGCAGTATGTGGAACAGATTCTATGACATTATCTTTAATCACTCCATATTCTGAAGACTCCCAAATAAGAGAATATGTGCCATTAGTAGTGACTGTGTTAGAAGTGAAAGAAATGTGGTTTCCCTCCAATAGAACATCACTAAATGAACAGTTACGTACTTGATTCTGTTTTATGGTAAAATTATTGGCTTCAACATATATTCCAATAGTACTATTATAAACCTCACAGGAAGAGATTGTACCAGACACTTCAGATTCCAGATTGGTTATTGTAATGGCACCTCCAATCTCACGTGTTCCAGAAAGGATGCAGTCAACAATTTCGAAATACACACTTACATTGGCTATCTGAATACAAGGCTCTCCAGCAGAGAGTATTTCAAGACCATTAATAATGTAGGGATCAGATTCCGTGCCGGTTCCAGGAAAAGATTGTGCTGAAAAATCGCTATTATTTCCGATTAGAATTGGTGAGTGAGAAACCATCTCACTAGGAATGGGCATGTTTGTTATTGCTAATTGCACACTGTGATTTTGTAGGGGAAGTGAAGGGATTATCCCAATAAGTGCAACCATTAATAGAATCCTAAATAGTTTCAATGGAAATCTCACTGTTGTGATTTATGAACCAACATAAAAAAAGATAACCTTGAAGACATCTTTTGAATTTACAATTATAGGATCCAGACATTATGTTCGACATAGTAGAGCAATAAATGAAAACAATCCGAATTAAGAAAACGCAAGACTTCTATCATACAAAATCTTCAACTAAGAAACAAAGAGCATTGATTTAGCGCAAAACTAAACTCTATTAACCTAGTAATTCACTTGCGAGATTTGAAATTGGCTAGACAACTCTGAGAGGTGTATCTTCCTTGCCAGCGAATACTCAAATAATGACATTGACATTTCTTCTTATTTTGACTTCATTTAGTCCTATGATTCAAGCAATCCCCCTTCCAGGAGAAGTACCTGCATGTATAGCAGAAGACCCTCCCTCGGTTGTCAGAACGTGGGACGAAGTAACTCTCATGTATCCAGATCAATTCCATGACTATGAGATGGTCCAACAAGAGCTAGCTCAATTCGAAGCAATAGCACCACATCTTGTAAGTATTGAAACCTTTGGAAAGAGTACTCAAGGTCTCGACCTGAATTACGTATTGATAACCAATGAAGTTGATACTAGTAATAAACCCGAAACGTTGGTTGTAGCACATCATCACGGTCGAGAACAAGTCACGATTGAAATGACATTACGTTTCATTCAACATCTTCTGAGCATGTATGGTGTTGATGAAACAATAACAAGCTATGTTGATAATATAGAAATCTACATCATTCCAACTCTTAATCCAGATACATTGGAGTATGTAGTTAATCAAGGCCATCACTGGTTAAGGAAAAATATCAATCCATATGACGAAGATATGGACGGATTAGTTGATGAAGATTCACCGGAAGATGTAGATGGCGATGGGATAATATCACAAGAGGTTCTCTATCATATTGATCCGGTATTCGGTGTAGTAACTGATTATATTCGGTGGGAAGGCATCGATAATGATGGAGATGGTCAGATAAATGAAGATCCAGTCGGTCATGTAGATCTCAATCGAAACTATGATGTTTTTTGGGAAGAGATGACAGCAGGCTCTGATGATGTGTACGATGAAACGTATCGGGGAGAGGAGCCATTCTCCGAGAATGAGACCGATGCATTTCGGAGGTTTGCTCTTAACCACAAATTCACGACAGCATATTCACTTCACACGGGAGTGAATGCCACATATCTTAGCGAAGATTCAGTTGGTCGATATGTAGAACCAGTTCTCTATAACAAGATACTAGAGGATTTCAACGAAATGCTTCCAAGAAGCTTCAATCGTCCTATTGGACCACCCTACATGGAAGTAAGTGAGAACTTTTCCCTTACTAGAGAGAGTGCAGAATCAGGTTTGTGGAGAGAATGGATGTATCATGAACGGGATACAATCCTCCCTGTAACATTTGAAATTTATAATAATCTAACTTCGAATGATATGGAAGAATTCATTGAGATAAATGCAACACATACTTTGTATAGGTGGAATGGGATTTACGAGTATTTCAATCCAGATAAAGAGTTCATTCAGCCACTATGGGAGAACATAGCGCCGGCTTTTGACTATTTGTTAAATGTGACTCCCAAATTACATGCTTCATTAACACCAACTAGTCAAGAGATTGGAGATGGAATGTCCATAACTTTGGAGATGAATGTTGGTATTGAAAGCCCATACTTTGGCAGCCAGGAAGGTATTGAGATTGTGACTGAGAACAGGACTCTATTACGATGGTTTCTGCCACTTGTTTCCGGTCAGAATATAGAAAACACCGTTAGACTAGATTTGCCAACAAGCTATCTTGATGGAGATGTTAGTATCTTGCTTGGAAATAACTGGACAGGATACCAGAGATTCACAATCAGAGTTCAGCAAGCACAATTTATCATTACTCCAGAGATGCTAATTATTTCTGGGATTGCTTTGATTGCACTAGTAGCAGTAATCGCAAGAAGAAGATAACTACATCCAGTTAGCCAAAAAGGAGATTCAATAATCAAACACTGATTGATATAGATAAATCCACTTTGAAATACTTTACCGGAGAAAGGCCACGAATGAAAAAGTCGCATTAGACATTCTAGACTCAAAGTATTAGGCAAAAAGAACGAGTATATACCTCAAAGAACTTCATATCGAGTATTAATTTGAGTCCGGATAATTTTGCATAGCACAAACTTGATGCAAAGAGAGATTAACAAGATAAATCAAGAGTAACATCAAGTGGAAGTTTCTAAACGATGCTTCTATGAAGGGGAAATTAGCCATGAAGGCGATTGTTTGGACAGGATACGGTGCACCTGAAGTCCTACAGCTACGTGATGTGGAAAAGCCTGTACCGAAGGATAATGAGGTTCTCGTGAAGATTCATGCTACAACCGTATCAATGGGCGACTGTGAGATGCGGAGTCTCAATCTTTCGTTCCTGTTCAAATTTTTCATCCGGCTGTACAACGGAATTCGAAGACCAAAACGAATAATCTGGTTACGTCAATCTATACACTCTTTAATAAAAAGAAGAAACATGATATAAGGATTTGAATTTCAGTTGTTATGGCTTTGAGTACTTGAGGTGATTCTCATTAGAGTTGCAATCAATTCTGCTATACTCTTGCTTTTCCTAAGTACAATGATACTCCCAATTTTGGGAGCTGCGACACCATCTGAAGCTACAATAGACGTTCATAGTATGACACCCAAGTCGGTTGAAAGGA
>WJMJ01000089.1 GCA_014728035.1 Promethearchaeota archaeon
CTTTAGGAGGAATAGGACTCCTGATTTTCCACGGGAAGAGGTCCGATGAGGATGTTAAATTGGAGATAGGACCGGATGAAAGACATTCATGAACCCGATTTGATTATATCGAATGAGCAAGAAATAAAGGCGTCTTGAGGAAGATGATAACATGAATAATATTGGTTTGAGAAAGTTGACATGGAACGCTGGGACTATTTTCATAGGAATTTTGTTGATCAATCTGATTCTAATCCCAATGATTCAAGATTCAAATAAAGCTGATGGATTCCCATCTCGAAATGGTCCTTCATCATATATATCAATGGATAAGGACCTGGTGATAGATGGTGATGATGATTTTGATGATTATTCTCACATTACTGGAAATGGAACCGAAGATGATCCCTATTTGATCTCGGGACTTGATATGAACGAATATTCGATAATTGTAAAAAATACAACTTCCTTTTTCAAGATATCTGATATTGAATGGGATTCTAATTATGAATACAGAATTGTATGTGAAAATAATTCTTATGTTAATATAGAAAATTTGACCATTTCCTCAAAAAGGTTTTTTAATGGAATCAATTGCAAAGATGTAAGAATAATGTTTTCTCATTTTTCCACCGATGAAGTAAATAAAGCAGCAATTTTGGAAGATTTTAATTTTTTATCCATTATCAATTCAACTTTCAATATGACGGGGAATAATGACTATGGAGAAATTCAATATATCACCGATAATGGTACAATAGAGATTCTTAATTGTTACATGAATAAATTTAATATCAAATCTGAAGTTACTGGAAAACATATCGTCAAGAATTCGACTTTCATGAACTCCTATCTATCGCCGAGAAAAATGTCAGAAAATAGTATCATCGGTAATAATTTTTTTAAAAACGGATGTTTGAGCATAGTTAATTCATATTACATATACAATTATGGTCTAATAGAAAATAATTCTTTCAAGGATTGCTACAAAGCTCTTAGGGTTTTTGGAGAATATTACCTTGGAGATGAAAGATTATTGATTCAAAGAAATCAATTTAATCTTTGTGATTATGGAATCCATTGTTCAGATTCTTCAAATATGGATATAACAGAAAATATATTCACCAATAACTCTGTCAATGCAATATATCTTATAGAATCCGATGGATTTCGAATTTGGAGAAATACTTTTATTAATAATGGTGGTAACCATGTAAGAGTATACCCGGAAGACAGTTCCTCATATGAAAACGATTGGAACAGTCTTCAAGTAGGTAACTACTGGGATAACCACATATCGCCGGATATTGATGGAAATGGTATTGTTGATATTTCTTTCAATATCAGTGAGAAAAATAAAGATAAATTCCCGGTAACCAATATAAATTTTGATACGGAAAAACCGGAAATTAAATTCACTTCACATTCATCTGGAAAGATTCATAGATCGTACAACAGGATCAAATGGGAAACAAATGACAAATTTGGAATAAAAGAGGTTATGTGTAATTTATCCAGTTCAATGTTAAACCTCACAGGATGTGAAAGATTATCTGTTTTTCTTGAGGAGGGAATTTACAATATATCATTGAAGGTAACAGATAGAAACGGCCTATTCAATTACGATTTTCTTGAACTCGAACTTGAGAGAACATACCCTGTAATCAATTTTACCACCGTATCGGACGGATACTATATGGATTACCATCCGGTTCCCGTCCAATGGGATATTGTCGAGTATTTTCCTGTTGCCAAACAGAATTTCACAATAGATGGAAAGAAGACTACCCTTTCGAATGAAACCAGATCAATAAATCTTGATCTGGAGGAAGGCCTTCATTCCATATCCATAACTCTTACCGACGATCTTGGATTCGAGATCACGGAATCTGTTGATTTCATAGTGGACAGGAACGCTCCTTCTATTCAATTGAGAGGGCTCTCACCCGGATCTGAACTTTCATCGAGAACTGTTAATTTTGACTGCAGGATCCTGGAGATCGTTGGATTAAATTATGTCAGATACAGATTCGACGAAGATGATTGGGTTTTTGAGGATGAGAATTTCTCTGTTGAAAGAGTGCTTGATCAAGGATCCCATGTGTTCAGGATCGAGGCGCTGGATGGAGCGGGTCATCTCTCTGAACTGGAGATTCCATTTGAGATCTCCACAGAGAATCTGGTGGAGGTCCTCTCTCCTGAAAACGGAAGCGTATTCAATACTGATACAATCGATCTGGAATGGACCTACGGAGGAAAATTCCTCTGGTCTGAAGCGTTTCTCAGACTTGGAGCCGACAAGGAATTCTTCTCGATCGGGACCTCATACGAATATGAAATGGATTTTCCCGAGGATGGAGAATACCTGGTAACTCTGAGACTCGTGGATGAGGTCGGCAACTACATTCAATCAAATTTCTGGGTTATCAAAGATACGGAGGATCCTACAGTTGGATTTCTGGATGTTGAAGAGATAAACTACATCAACACATGGAAATTCGATCTCAATTGGAACGCTGTGGATAACAACGGAATTGATTACTACGAATTGAAAGTAGATGAGATAGACTGGGATGACAGAGGTTTGGAGACTTCCAAGGAAGTGGGATTGACCGAAGGAGAACATACCATCACGATCAGAGCATATGACCTTGCAGGGAACATGGACGAGGCTCAGATATACGTGATCGTCGATGTCACTCCTCCCGAACTTGAATTCGATGAAATGGACGTATTCACTTCCACGAGTATAGAGATCGAATGGAAAGCCAACGATCTGTATGGAATTGAGAATATGTACATCACCATCGAAGATATGAAACCAAATGATGTCACGGACAAGGATTCTTACTCAGTTGTTTTGAATCAGGATGGGATATTCGATGTAATATTGAATGCAACTGACCTAGCTGGAAATCTAGAAACAATTACAACAACGATCGTTGTTGATACAACAGAACCCAGAGCCATCTGGGAGGATACTTCTATTGAAATAACAAACGAAACAGATCTGAAACTGGAATGGGAGATCGATGAGGATGTTGGTATCCAATCACTATATCTCACAATCGATGGAAATAAAATTGATCTGGATGAAAATGATACCAGCTATATTGCAGACCTCGAGGATGGCACCCATTCCATATCATTGACGGTTATAGATATCGGTGGATGGCAGTATACTCTCAATTATCCACATGATATCCTCGTTGACTCAACCCCTCCCACATTCCAATTCGATTCCAAAGAAATCGGTACTGATGGAAAGGCAGTGATTCAATGGACCGTCAGTGATGATGGTAATGATCTCATTGTAATGATATCGGTAGATGGTGAGAACTTCATCGAGGTCCCGGGCACATCATATACAACAGGAGTACTCCCGCCCGGAGACCATACCATTCAACTTAAAATAACGGATTCTGCTGGCAACCAGGTCGATGAGACCTGGACCTTCACAATTGAGGAAGAGAAGGATCAGGAAAGTGGAGGATCCGGTGGATTCATTGCAGTCATCATTGTTATCTTAGTTGTTCTTATTGTTGTTGCTTTGGTTGTGGTCCTGATCTTCCTCAGAAAGAAGAAGGAAAAAGAACCGGAAGAGAAAGAAAGTACCAAGGTCACTGTTCCCACAGGACCTCCCGGAATAGGATTACAGAAGGTTGACAACAGTATGCTCGCAGCTC
>WJMJ01000090.1 GCA_014728035.1 Promethearchaeota archaeon
CAAGGCCATCTCCTGGTACACCCAAGACTCGGTAGCGGTGGATGGCTAATCCTTACCGCATAAAGACTCGCTCCGCCCTTGGCAGGGACAGAACTCACTCTATAAGAAGACGTCAAGTTTAGCTTGACGATCCAACGTTCCCGCCCAGATATGCTGTTTGTGAAGCGCAGCGGAACAAATGGCATATTGGGCGTGTTGTTTGTCTGTAGCCAGGCACCCCGTCTTTTCAGCACCCCGTTTTATTCCCATTTTTTCTCTTCGGTTATTTCTTCTTCTCTCATGCTGTATATAAAATCTCTACATTTACCGGTTGGATCGCCTAATGTTCTTACTATTTCTTTCCCGAACATATCTTGATGCCAAAGATGCAAAACTGATTCTTTTTCTCCTTCTTCAAACGCTACATAATATTCTGAAGGATGAAGACATTGTGACACCAGTCTTTTGATAGCAGCTCGAATCATTTTCTTCTTAGCTTCATTGTATTCACTTGTATATGTTAGATTCTTTGCACCAACTGAATCAGGAAGGATTGATACTATATCATAATTACCTTTCTCTACTTGTTTCTTGCTTGCTTTCCATCCATATTCATATTGAGTCAACTCAATCTTAACAACATCTGATACATTTCCTTCATTATCTATTTGTTCATAAGTTAAAACGGCTGCTTCCGCATTATTGTCATTTGTTCTATAGGTCGAAACAGAAAGTTTTGCGGGAAACCCGTTCAGTATATCAGTAGTATCGAATCCAGAAGACATACAAAACTTATTGAATGATTTTGAATGTCTCATTGAATCGGACGCAAAGAGATAATCAAGGTTTTCCGATACTATTTTCAGTGAATCAAATCTCAAAGTGTCATCTTCGTTTTCGAATAAAATGTATGAGCCTTTATCAAGATATTCTAATGAGTCCTTTGATGCTTCGAGCCACGCGGAATCTGCATCATTTCCTCTGAATACTGCTTGAATCGCTCTTGATGGTGTGTATTTTGATTCGTTAAGTCGAATGCAAATATTTCTGACTTTCTTGTTTATAAAATCATCCTTTGTTTGTCCATCCGCAGTGGCTTCGATTCCAGCGATGATGTACTGTGATTCCATTGTTATCATCAGCGGTTGATATATCGCTAAGGCCATGCTTTCTGCCATTGCCGTTCCAATAGTTTGTCCCATATTTTCAAACATTGCGGTGCATGAAAAGAGAATTGTTATTAAAATGGCTGCAATAATTTTAAAGATTCTCATTTCTTCTCTTTTCGGGGTGCGCTATCAATCAATATTAATTCCATATTAGGGGTGCCTGGCTATTGCAAACAACGTTCCCACAAATGGTGACGTGCCCGAAGGGCATGTGCCGAAGGCCGGAGCGAAGCGGAGCACCATTTGTGTGTTGTGCGTCTGTAGCTTCGGCCCATTCCTCTTCTTGCATTTGCGGGCGGGTCTTCCTTCTAATGATACTTCCAGAGATATTCATACTTTTTTCCACTCTCTGGCTCGTATAGGACATATCCGTCTTCGTTGTATCCTGTGTATTCGAAAATCACCTCTGTTTTCCCGTCTCCATCATAATCCCCAGCATCTAAAAATTCCAAATTGAAACCGATCATTTCTGTTCTATCTGCTACAAAAAACCAGATTGGGTACCATGTCTTGTCCAGTGGTCCATCACATTCAAGGTGCTTCGGATGGAAGCTGGCAGAAACAAGCATGTCGCCTCTGTTGTTGCTGTACGCAGTAAATGCTTCTATATCTGATTGTTTTAGTTCTATTTGTAAGGCAGCATAGTCCGGTGGGCCTTCACAATGATGAGGATGTTTGATAATCTCTTTTAGTTTCGGATAGAGATTGGCCAGAACGCTGTCGGCCACATCGAGTTCTGCCCATTTCTCTTCATCCGCGTATTGGGGTTGGCTTACTATCACTAATGGTCGATTAGGGAAATTCCGTACCCAATCACCAAATTTGTTGTCTTCATCCGGAATTCTAATCTTTTCACCTACAAAAATCGGCCTAAATAATTTATCTCTGGTAAAACACCAATCGCAATCGGGAAACCTCAATTGTATATCATCCCTAATGATTAGTTTTCCAATAGATTGGCCGTGATTAATAATGGTCCATCGACTGCTGTCAGTCTTAATCTCTCGCAATTTATCCATCGTGTTCAGTATTTCCCATTGAGAACCATTATTGCGGAAGAGGATGCGTGTCACCTGAGTCGATGAATCTTTTCGATTAGGTGAATCTTGAATTATACCCAACATGTTTGCTTCACATTGTGCTACTTTTGCCATGTGCAACACAAGCATCATCGCGACGAACGTAAGTAATTCCGTTTTTTTCATCTTTTCGTCTTTTCTTTCTTATTTCCCCGCCCGCTCTTCAAGAATGGGCCGAAGCTATTGCGCACAACGTTCCGCGGCATAACCGCTGTGGCGACTGTAATGCGGAGTGAAACGTAGCTTTACAGTTGACATGGCGGTTTGCCGCTGTTGTGCGTCTGTGCCAAAACCGCTCATCCTTCAATATTTCCTCTTCGGG
>WJMJ01000091.1 GCA_014728035.1 Promethearchaeota archaeon
CCGCCCTTTCTGTACTAGATTGAAGACATATCTCGCAAGAAATGCAGAATCACTAGTCCCATCTGTTTGTGTATTTGGAATACCTGCAGGTATCAAGGACTCAGCAAGTTCCTTGTATCCTTCGATGTCCCCATTATGTATCAAACAGACTCCAATTCCTTCTGATAATCCGTCACAAACGCAAAAAGGATGTGCGTTCATTTTCTTTCCTTGAGTGTACTTATCATATTCCATTGGACTCAAGCTTTTTACTTCGCCGCGTGTGGCATATCGACCATGAATCAGACTCTTGACAATCTGTGGAGTGTGTGAATTCTGGATTATCCTTACTGTCGCCTCTGGATTATTCGAGAAAGCCCAATCATCACTCTGTGCCTCACGAATGGTATCCAATCCTTCGATTGTTTTTACATGATGAATCTTTCCTTTTTTGTCCCATAGGCAGATTCCAAAGCTCCCGTCATCTGTTCTATCCTTCATGGATTCTGCACAATCGAATAGTATCGTGGGATTCGTAGGTTTTCCAATGTACGCGAAAATAAAACACATTGCGAATACCTCAATTACTGGTGTTTCATGATTATTAGTTCATCCTTTATTAGTTCATTGTTCTTGATTATAATGGCGGTGAGTACAATGAGGTCAGTAACAAAGAAACAGTATGACTTTCGGTTAATTCATATGGAATCAATCTATTGCTACCGGATTTGTTACATACTCTCTCTCCCACTATTGAGCACACTATCTAATTTACAATGCTTGTGGCGTGTATTGTTCTTCCAAAGGTCAGGAAATTTTAGAAGTATTGTGATTAAAGAAAACATCTGCTAACTAAGAACAATGACATATTCTATGGGTTTCTCATATAGAATTACAACATAATACAAAGAATAATACAAGCTTCTGGATAGAAGAGGTAATCGTATAATGCATGAATATAAGCCCCAAAATCCTTTAGTGATAGATAAAAGAACTTCTACCTCTCCTTTAGAGGTACTTGATAAAATACGGTAGCTGGTGCAAGGTCTCTTGTTTTGTAAATTTCAATTACGAAACTTCTTTCACACTTGACAGTGTGAATAAGCAGATGTTTCATCTGCACCCCCTCCTACCACGATTACCTGTGCACCACTACCACCCTGTTTACGATGAAATCGAAGTGGGATCAAGAGAACCCTACACTGAGGTTAAATATTGGGCAAGCTATCAGAATATGGTGATAATCGTGGATATGGAAGAATTCACAGTAAAACTCAATGAACAATTTCTTGATTTGCGAAAATTACTCAACGCTATTGAGAATTCTACAGAAGAAAATGAACAGGCAGAACCAATGATTCCTGAAATCTTCAGAATGCTATTCAAGACTGATTTAGCAAATGAATTAGTTGAGCACGTAGAAAAGATTCACACTTTTGCAGTAAAAGGAGTTGTTCTGCATCTACCAATTAACAAGATGATGGGAGCAGTAGACAATATGCTTAATGACCAAGAGATTCGTGAAAGGCTCTTGGAACTTGGAGCTAGTGATGATGAGAGAGGGATCATAGAGGCTATTTCCAATTATATAGATGAATTCGAGGTGGCGGAATATCAAACACATTTGCTCAATGTAGACGACATGAGAATACTCTGTGCATCTATCGTTTCGTTGCTGCATTCTAGCATAGAGCAATATACGGTTCGACTATCGAATTATCTCATGGACGATATCGATGTGGTGTTCGATTTTGGCGATATTTGTGAGGGGTTACTTTTCAACATTGACGACATGAGAGGTATTGTTACAGACCATGACATATTGAGAACAAAGGTAATAGGTCACATCACGAACGCAACATCTAATCCATTTACCAGATTTAGTATGATTCTGCAAGGACTTGGTCTTACAGAACCCTTTAGGAAGGCAAACGAAGCTTCAGCCTTGCCAAGATATGTGAATCTCTTCAAGGATTTTCATGACCTACGAAATAAAACAGTTCACGAATTTGTGATCCCAGAGATTGAGAGATATGAGAATTGGTACACTAGACAAGCTATTCAAGTCTTTGAGTTTGATTTGACTGAAGATGAACAAGAGATGGGAGAAATACCGAAATCTGTCCTTAAACTTTATGAAGTAATATTGGATTGGATGAATGAGAAGGCACCTCTCATCAGTCTATTTTCCAGAATACCGATAATGGCATTAGTATATCCAGCTATGATTGATAGAACAATTCATGTCTGGAGAGAGGTAAGAAAGGAAGATAAGAATTAGAAGATGTCTCAATCATCTTTCGACTTGGCATAGAAACCAGAGAAGAAGCAAACCCTCAGAGCTTATTTTGCCAGAGAGATTGAGAGAGTTGCTGATGGAGTAGGCATCAATCACTTCTCCGAGTTCCTTCTTAGGCACGGACCCGCTATACTGAGCTGGATTCGAGTCTTTATTGAGGCAGGTATGGCTTGTTGAACATCAGAATATGTTTTGAACCAGTCCGAAAATCTATCCAGATATATCCACTCAGTTGTGTCATGCTTCATCCATAACTAAATCATACGGACAATGGCAAGAACCCTCAAAAGGACATAACTTCAAATGATATATGAAATCGTATATTGATGGATTCAGGATAGGAATATATTACTCGTGTTGTATCTTTCAATTTCTAGTCGGATTTCTAAGGAAGAGCAGACAGGCTATGATTACAAAGGTTGCAATCTGAAGATAGTTTGCTAATAGACTAAACCAATCGTAACCAAGACTGAATGATATCATTGTCATTAGGAATCCGAATGTGATGATGCACGAATAGCATCCCCGTTCTAAATCTCTCAAAGATTCAGCAGCTTTCCTTGATGAGTTGGATAGTTTCATCTCTAACTCATTCATGTTTGGAGTTATTGTAGGATCTCTTCGATATCTATCCACAATGTCATCCGCATTGTGACTTATGGGAAACCTGGTCACACCATCTGGAAGAAAATCGAAATCGACCTCTTCATATGAACACCCTTGTGTGTCATATAATTTTGTCAATCCGTCATACCGCTGATTGTATAAGCCATACCATTCTTCAAATTTTTCGAGAAACCGTGAAACCTCTAGATTGAGTTTATCAAATCGGGAATGGACTTCATGGTCCGGTCCAAATAATCCTGATTTATCAATCAATCGCGACACTTCTTGATATTCAGTCCATAACTTTTGACACCTGAGATCTAGTGATGTTAGGTATATTCTAGTTCGCTGATAGTCAGTGTATCCCTGCGGCAATGGTTTGTAATCATCCGCCAACATCCAGATTTGATCAGTAAGAACTCCGTGATCTAACCATAAATCTGGTGTAGGTGGGCGGGGTAATGTGGTTACAGATGATTCTCTGTATGTATGGCAGTATATCTTTGAGAAGTACGTAGTCATTGACTTATGGCAGGAATAATCAATGATTTTCCTAACCTGACTATAGAAAGAATGAATCTCTTTTTCTGTTAGTATATCCGAGAAGTCTTCAAAATCAAACAATGCAGAATATGAATGCATTGGAAATGATATTTTTAGAACATTCTCAGAGAGTGATTCAACAGCTGCTCTGAAACACTGAAAGACTTTTTCGAATTCCTGTACTACTGTAGATACAATATCGTTAGGATCATAGACGAGTGTTTGCCTTATTGATAATACCAATAGACCATGCCCGTATGAACAATGAAATGTCGTACCATCCTGACATATATCGAATTCAGCGATATCACCAGACCATCGAGTATTTTCAGGAAAATGATATTGATGATTCGCAGGAAAATAATGTCGTGTCTTTGCGGTCAGACCTCCATATACATCCTTGGAGTGGAAGAGAGTCTCCCGCATCCTTCTATCTTCAGAATCATCATCTGTTGTCATTGACACTCCCTCTATTCAGGTGGGTCCGACTACCAGAGTTGGGATAAACGCATGCAAATACATGGTTTCTCTGCACCGAACCCAGTTTCTGAGAAACTCGATAGAAAATATAGCTTTCGCGACCTGAAATATTCAATCCTCTATCATCTGGATTCTATTTTCATTGGAATGAAAGAAAAAGATATTAGCAATCTATCCTTCATTATTAATGGTGTAAACACCTGCAAGCAGACCATCTAGACTATTAAAACTAGGTGGGGTAGAGTATTTCTTATTGAGGACTGACCTCACCTCATCTAGGATCGTGACCTTTCACGATATCGTCTATAGATCGGTATCGCGAGAGAATACTGAAACTGATGTGGATATGCTCATAGAGCAATGCATCAGTGACATCCTCCTGCTTACCCAGTGCTTCACGAAATGTATCTATGGGTCCACCAGACTCGATGCCATCCGTGAGGGCTCGAAGTTCGTATCCTGTGTCCAGTGCCGCGATTGTCTGAGATATCTGGAAAATACCCTCCAGTGGCAACTCGCAGAAGATATCCTGACCCTAGAGGAGTATCTGGAGTTACAGGATCCCGCGGCTTATATCGACCTCCGATCTTATGGTTTCCCGCACAGAGGATGTCTAATATATCTATGTCGTGCTCTATGAGGGCGACTGGAGACGGGTCTGTTCAATGAAGAGTTCGAGCGAGTGGATGGGAGCCCCTTCTGGACCTGCAATCACCTGAACTTTCTCGCAGGCCGGACCCTGAGGTTGTTCTAGCGGTTGGTGGCACGAGGTCTTGGGGAGTGTTCTTGTGGATCCACTGAGTTCTCTGGCGAACCCTACGCTGGCGACCCTGAACACATCATCTGTATCGATTGTGGCATGACACTGGAACGGGATGGATATCCTGATTGGCAGTGAGAGGGTACTCATTGACCATCCATTACGAGATAGCCAATGCTGTCTGTTGTCTTTGGTGTGTCTATTGATTTGGATGAGGTTGCAGCTAACTAACCGAGTCGAGTAGAATACAAGCATGAGGTCTATCCCGGTATCAGATGGCACATCGAGAGAAAACGTAACCTCTCGTGTTCCAGTCAGAGAAATTCATCATCAATGGAATTCTGAATAAGCCCACGATATCAGAGTACCTACAAGGGTTTGTAGATTCCTATAATGACATATTCACATTTGAAGACCCGTTGTTTATGCCAGATGTCGAGCTTGATAACATTATGGCCAATGGAGATGTTGGAAAAGAGCTGAACCTAGAATACCTCTTCTTGCAGGCACAGTCTATGAACCTGAGCAGTTCCTTGGACTGATCTGGCGGATACAGAATCTAGGTGTTACGGTCCTACTATTTGGGAATGGGATGTTTCTCGTGATGAGAAGTAGGAACGTGAATATTGTGACGGAGGTCATCTAATAGATGTAAGAAAGGTTTCTGTAAATCATGAACTTTGATTGTCCAATGGTCAGTTTTGAGTTAGAGATACAGAACCTCATTGCTATTGGTGATGTGGAACACGAATTGGACTTAAAATACCTCTCGCAGTTCTTAGAGTTCTGTATCTACCAGCCCTGTAGGTTTCCGGAACTCAACTGGAGGTCGAGAGAATTCGGCGTTACTGTCACTCTGTTTGGGAATGAGTGGTTCACGATAATGTGAACGAAATCAGAGGATGTAATTGATTATTCCATGATATATCTCGAAAGAATATTGAAATTGAGAATCGAAAAAGAGAACAGATAAATAACAATGGAATAATAACCACTCGTGGATATCTTTGATATCCTTTGGAGGAAGCAATTGATGGCTTTACCAAGAGTGAAGATACTTCTAATCAGTTTTATACTTGTGATGGTAATTTCTATTGTACCAAGATCTGTTTGTGCAGCGCCCCATATCTCTAATGTGACTGTTACAGAAGAATTCAGTACAATGGATGTTGAATTCCTGATAACCACAAATGGAGATTACCAGACTGTTGTATACGAGGAGGATGTGGTCATCCTGACTACGATGTCTGTTCGCGCATCTGGACAATACAGGTCTTGTAACTGGGATAAGAATATCTGCATGAAAGGACTACATTGGGCTATTCGAATAACTGATGATGATGGCGTTAGGTGGATTAATGGGACCTATGAGAAAGGAGATGAATTAGTAACAGTTCATGGAATTACTGCAACCAATACTTCAATTTCGTTCCATATCGAGGCCATCCTTGAATGTGACTTGGTTGCCTATAGAGATGAAATTGAGGTCTATTCTGGACATATAGGTCCCCATTTTGCAACGATCGAATTCATTCGCAATGGATCTGTCGGCTCACACACTTACAATATCACATTTACACAGACCCGTTTTGACAATCGTGGTTTCACTTGGCAACTAGATCATGTGGATATCATAACTGAAGAATTGCAGATTCCTACAGTAACCGTGACAGTTACCCTTACTGAAACTGTTACTGTGATAATAACCCAGACAACGACAGTAACAGAAACCATTACTGTTACTGTAACGGAAACATCAACTACCACAATAACTGAAACCATCACAGTTACTGTAAATCAGACCGTTATTATCACTCAGAACCAAACAATCATAGTGACTCAGACCGATATTGTAACAGTCACTGAGTTCATCACCATCGTTGAGACACGAAACCAGACTATCTACATTCCTCAATCATCGCCATTGGACCTAGGACTTGGTGCAGGGATGGGGGTGATAGTTGGTATGGTAGTAATTGTGGCTATGACACGTTTCAGAAGATCCGATTCATAAGATATTTCTTGGTCCGAAAGGGATTAGCTAGTTGTACATCTTATGCCATTGGAGATGGATTGGTTTGATTTCCCAAGGAAAGCATTTTGACGAGATTAATTCTGATGATATCAAGGAATTAGTAGAAGAGTGTGTGTTTGAAAATCGCTATCTTGAATACAAGCGCACACTTCCTGGCAAATTAGAGGAAGGAAAACGACATCTGAAGTTCTCCAACCCACAAAAAGAGGAATTTCTTGCAGACGTTTCCTCCTTTGCGAATTCATATGGTGGCTATCTGATATTTGGGGTCGGTCAGAATAAGAACCAATTGAGTCTTAACCCAATACGATGTAGTGATACTGATGCTATAATCCGTCAACTAGAGCAAGTAATCATGAGAGGGCTTGATCCCCGGGTGAACGGTATTCAGATCCGTGAAATACTCATGGACTCTTCATCGTCAGAGTATGTCTTAATCATGAAGATACCGGAGAGTTGGCAATCCCCTCATATTGTATGGTTTGGCGAATCTGGAAAATTCTGGAGAAGAGTGTCTGGAGGGAAAGACCAAATGGATGTGAAAGGGATCAGAGAGGCATTTTTACTGACCGAGAGACGCACAACCCAGATTGCTAAGTTTAGAGAAGAAAGAGTTCGTATGATAATGTCCGGTAATGCTCCGGTTTTTCTTGAACCTAAGCCCACTCTGATATTACACCTTACACCCTTGAATGCATTTGACACTCGATCAGGTATAGATTTGAAATTAGCAGAAACTCATATTCAAAAGCTCTCTTTACCTGAAGTTTCTTCATTCCCTCTCAAATTGAGATATAATCTGGAGGGTGTTCTGGTGTCGTATCTTGGTTTTGAGATGGATGACCATGGATCTGAGTTCTATGTCCAAATCTTTCGAGATGGCTGCATGGAAATATGTTATTGTGGTTTTCTAACTGAAGCAGAAAAGCCACTGTATCCAAGATATTGGGAGAAATGGATTCGCCAACGAGTGACCATGACTCTTGAATTTCTCCAAGTTCTATCTGTTGATGTTCCAATATCGCTAATGTTGAGTATTATCCACGTACTAGGTAGGAAATTTCATGTTTCAGGACACGAACATCATCCCTTGAATGAAATGTATGGGCAGTATCGCATCAATCATGACATGTTGTTACTCCCTGATTTTCTGATAGAATCATATGATGATGATCTAGACGATGTCCTGATTCCCTTGTTTGATATCATGTGGCAGTCAGCAGGTTGGCGTACATCCCCTGATAGATTATCGAAGAAATAGAACGAAAATAACTATTTCTTCAACCGTTCGATATTCTTTCTCTCCTCTTTCAGATACCACTCTTGTAACTCTTCATTGAGGAGTTTGAGCG
>WJMJ01000092.1 GCA_014728035.1 Promethearchaeota archaeon
AGAAAAGAATTCTGAATTAGTATCTGTTGATTAGTTAAGGTCTTGCTAAAATACGCAACTCCATCTAAATCAGATCCACTTTTTTCAACAGACGAAAGGATATTATTGGTTGAAAAAAAGTTGGGGTTTTGACTGCTAGCTGCATTATCTGATAACGTAAAGGGTGAGTTAAGTAGTACAAAGAATATAATCACTATTAGGCATGTTCTTTTTCTTATCTTGTCCACAGTAGCAACCCCACTTGCGTAATTTGTACTTGTCAATTAATTCGAGAAACATTATTTGTTCTTTCTGTTTCGAATACTTTTACTATTAAAGAATGTTTAAGAAATAACACAATCTAGTATTAAGTAATATTCTTCTCTCCCTATTCGAAATTTCGGATATTCAATTGTGAGATTCATTTTATGTATAATATGAGGGACCTTGGTCGGGTGGTTCAGGAGCCTTGCCCGGAGTCTTACCAGTGGTTTCATTAAGTAGAGCTATGACCATATCAACTGCAGAATGAAGTCGTCTCATGGTCTGCCAAATCCTATCATTACTAAATGCATCATCATAGATTCTATCCGAAACTACAAATCCAGGTCCGGGTGGTTTTTGACCTCCCTGTCCTTGATGTGGTTTTACGAATCCAAGGTTAATTCCTTGTTCGAAAGCAAATTTCATTGCTTCCATTTGAAACTGCTTCATTTTTTCTCCTGTTAGAACCTTCAGGTGTTGAGGAGAAATCAAGACCTGTGACTCGACTTGAATGAAATTTCGTTCGTTTGGTCTTACTACAGTGAAGAAGAATCTCATGAATTTTACCTTGAAAACGAACTCTGCACGAGGATTTGTTATGCTTTCAACTTTTGACCCCTCAGCGGAAAACCATTCTCGCACATTGTCTTTAATTTCTTCAGCGGTAAATTCAGTCATCGAGATTACTCCTATATCTGGTAAGTATGACTCTCACTTAATAGTTGTGCAATTCTATGCTTTGATAACCTTCAATCTATCATATGCTTGAGGAACTCTATCATGGTATACTGTGATTTGGTTGCGGATACCTTCAATCGCATCAGTATTTCCCACCTCTGAGATTATTCTTTCCTCAGAGTTCATTCTTGTGAATCGAACTCCCCATGGGTCTACAAATTGTGCATGTCCAAAATAGGTCTTATCATCAAAGGCCCGGCCAACTCTGTTGGTGGCTGCTATAAAGAACTGATTTTCGATTGCTCTCGCCTTAACTAATGTGTCCCAATGTTCCGCTCTCGGGTCCGGAAAAGCTGCGGGTACTACCATTAGTTCCGCTCCCGCTAAAGCTAATTTGCGACTGATCTCTGGAAATCTAATATCATAACAAATTTGCACTCCAACTTTTAATCCTTTGATGTCAAACATTACCATTTCATTACCACCTTTGAAAACTGCTTTCTCATCTTGAAATGGATGTATTTTCCTGTAAGTTCCCACTGTTTTTCCTGATGGATCTGCTACAATCATTGTGTTGTACCATTTTGAACCTACTTTCTCGATACCCGTTGAAACGGTATATGTGCTATGCTCCTCAGCTAGACGTTGCATGAATTCTTCTGTTGGTCCTGGAATTCCTTGGCCTAATTTCTGGTAATCTTCATGTCGGAATCCGATTGCAAACAGTTCCGGCAATATCATCAATTCGAGTGGATCGTTGAATGGATGATTTTCCAGTAGACACCAGACTTTATTGAAATTAGCTTCTCTATCGCCTTCTTTGCATGGAATCTGTAGCAAGGTAACACGAAATTCGGTCATAGTATTATCCTCTAGGATATAGTCTATTTACCTATCTACCATTTCTTCATTATGGTAGGAATAATCCGCGGATGAAAATATGGGAAAACCTTATGCCTAACCATTTCTTCATTATATATTGGCTTGAGACATTAGAGATGAGGAAACTTAGTGATAAAGAGGTTGAACCATCATGAAAGGAGGTTTGGTTTAGTGCAATCTGAGAATGCTGATACTATAGACGAGTTTCAAGCATTACAGAAAGTAATTCAATATTTTGCAACAACTACATCCGAGTCTTTTGAAGATGGACTTCTACAGACAATTCTAGAAATCTTTCAAGCAGATAGTGCTGCGATTGCATCGGTTGAGCAGAATAATATCCTATCATTAGTTTCTGCAGTTGGTTCTCGGTGGCATCATTTACCTCGCAATGTATGTCCACTACCTCCTGATGCTTTTGATAGTAAATGGTTTGAAGCATTAAGAAAACGTACTGTTGTATTCTACCAACATACTGGTCATGATGAAGTAGACTCCCCATTCTATAGTGTTGCTATACCAATCTTTCATCAAGAATACGTTTCAGCCATTTTGGACTTGTGTCGAAAGAGAAAGAATTTCAATGCGCAGGAATATCGTATTGCATCAGTAATTGGTCAGCTATTGGGCTATATCTATCATCTTCGCAATTTAAATAATGAAGAAGTAGTCCTCAGAAAACAATCCCAAGATAGTGCACGTGTTGCTCTTAAGCGAGCACGATTATACTTCAGTGTTTTGAGCCACGACATCCGTAATCATTTGCAAACAATACTGCATACTACTTCATTAATGAAAGATTATCATGTTGCAAAAGATATCCTACAGCTAATATCCGTTATCGACCATTCTGTCTGGAAAAGTGCAAGAATGATTTCAAGGATTGAACTATCTGAACAACTCCAACACGAACCATTGACTAGGCGGTCTCTTATTGCAGCAATTAAGGAATCCGTGAATTATTTGTCAAGGATTTATAGTGACGCATTAGTAGAGATTCGTTATCATACAGAATCTGCTGTAGTTCGAGCAAATGACCTACTTGATGAGATGATTTGGAATCTTCTTCAAAATGCGGTTCAACACAATTCCAATCAAGTGAAGCGCATTTGGATTACAATCGAGCAGGAAAACGATGGCTATCAGGTCTCTATATCCGATAATGGGCCTGGTATTGATGAAGAGGTAATAGACTCCTTATCTGATACAGAATTGAGGCGGACGGGAATAAGTCTACATCAAAGCTATCAGATAGTTGAAACATATGGAGGCAAACTAGAAATTTCAGAAAGAGTACCAGGATCTCCAGAGCAGGGCAGTCTATTACGTATCTGGCTACCAGCAGGTGATAGTCATGCTATCACTTAGTCTGAAAGAAATCCTCGATAATAATGCTTAATATGCCTCATCGGATGAGGTCATGCAGAGCCCACTCTGGATGTGTTCTTGTTGGTCAATGAAGTAAACACAGAGCCTAAGGGAAGAGCCGATATGCCCAAGACTTCCTATTCCAAGCCAAGTATAGGTGCTACTGGAAAGACTGGAAGCTGGCGTACATTCGACCCTGTAATCAACTACAAAGATTGTAGCAAATGCAGGACATGTTGGCTACACTGTCCCGAGGCTGTTATTTCTCTAGAAGATGATGGAACCCCACATATCGATTATGATTATTGTAAAGGGTGCGGAATATGCGCACAAGTCTGTCCACGGAAGTGTATAGATATGGTGCGAAAAGGAACCCGCGATGAGGAGGATACCGAATGAAGACTCAATTAATGAGTGCAAACTACGCAGCTGCTCGGGCGGTTGTGTCAGCTCGTGTAGAGGTTGTTGCAGCTTATCCAATTACTCCCGCAACAACTGTACCTGAACAGATTGCACTTCTATCTGAAAAGGGGATATACAAGGGTGAATTCATTCGTGTTGAGTCTGAGCACTCTGCAATGTTCGCTTGTATTGGAGCTAGCTCGACAGGTGCAAGGGCATTCACTGCTACTTCTTCAAACGGATTGCTCTTGATGGATGAGGCACTTCATTGGGCTGCTGCAGCTCGATTACCCATTGTTTTAGCAAATATCAATCGCTCAGTATCTCCAAGCTGGAATATTCATGTTAGTCATGATGATAGCATGTCTAAAAGAGACACTGGTTGGATTCAATTCTATGTGTCTAGTGTTGATGAATTCTATCACACACTCATTCAAGCATTCAAATTAGCGGAAGACGAGCGAGTTTTGATGCCTGCTATGGTAAATGCAGATGGTTTTGTTCTTAGTCATACGGTTTCCAATTATGATCATCTTGATGCTGAAGAGGTAGACAAATTCTTACCTCCATATGAACCGCCTCATTGGGTCATGGACCCTGAGAATCCTGTTGCTCATGGAAATATTGTTTTCCCTGAACACTACCAAGAGTTCAGATACGGAATGCATGAGGGTACTAAGAATTCTCTGAAAGTATATGCTGAAATTGAGGCTGAATACAAGAAAATATTCGGCAAGTATTTTGGTGGACCCATTGAGCATTACCATTGTGATGATGCTGATTATGTCTTAACCTCACAAGGTACTATCGGTGCTGAAGCTAGAGATGCAATCGACGAATTACGTGAAGAGGGATACAAAGTAGGTGGTGCTAGAATCCGAATGTATCGTCCCTTCCCTGTGGATCCAATTCGTGAACTTGCAAAGAAAGTCAAAGGAATCGCTAGTATTGATAGGTCTGTTTCTTATGGATATGGTGGCCCTGTCGCAAATGATATCCGAGCATCACTCTATGCCACTGACTCACGACCTCTTGTGAAAAGCTATATTGGTGGTCTTGGTGGTCGAGACATTACGGTTCCAGATATTAAAGAAATACTCCTTGATTTGGTCAAGACTGATGAGAGTGGAGAAGCTGGTCCTGAGGAGACCTGGCATGATCTGAGGTGAATATGATGGTTGCAACAAAAGAGATACCCCTAAAGGAATATGTATTGAAAGGAAATGCCGCATGCGCTGGCTGTCAAGATATGGTTGCTCTTCGTCACGCACACAAAGCGTTGGGTGGAGATGTAATTCAAGTTGTACCTGCATGCTGTACGAGTGTTGTCCAATCATTATGGCCAAAGGTCGGAATGAATATTCCAATACTCAACACTGCATTTATGGCGTCGGGAGCTACTGCTTCAGGTGTCAAAGCTGCACTCAGAGCGAAAGGAAAGGACGATACCACCGTAATGGTTTGGGCTGGAGATGGCGGCACTTTTGATATTGGTCTACAAGCTTTGAGTGGTGCGTTTGAACGACGTACCGACATGCTCTACGTTTGTTACAATAATCAAGTCTACAGCAATACCGGAACTCAAAGGTCTGGTGCTACTCCGCTGCATGCCCAAACAACTACGACTTGGTTTGGCAAGACTGAACCTGAGAAAATGTTAGATCTTATCATTGCTATGCATGAGCCTGCCTATCAGGCAACCGCAAACGCTGCTTATCCACGAGATCTCTATGATAAATTCAAAAGGGCCAAAGAGATTGAGGGGCCTAAATTCATCCACATCTTTATTCCTTGTCCCCAAGCATGGAACTACCCAGTTGAGAAGGGCGTTGAGGTTGGGAAGCTAGCAGTTGAAACTGGATACTGGATTATGTGGGAGCGGATTGGTGACCAGTTTGAGTTAGGGCGTCACAGTAAGAGGTTTCAAGATCCAGAAAAGAGAAAACCCATTGAAGAGTTTCTCAAGTTACAAGGCCGATTCTCACGTCTTTTCAAGCCAAAGAAAGACGAAGCAAAAATCAAAGAACTCGAGGACTATATCCAACATAAATGGGATATCCTTCTTAAGACCTTTACATGATTTACTAGATTGTGAACGAGAGCTAATGCTCTCCTTCTCATATTTTTATTTTTCAGATTGCAGAACCAAGTAGGTTATTCCACCCATAAATGCCCCCACAATTCTCTCTGTCCTATTCTCTTCACTCATGACATCATATATTCCCATCATGGTGTATCCTTTCACTGCTTCTTCAGCAATGAATCTGCAGACCCAAGGCAGGTCCATAATTAGATGACCCAAGTTTAGATATTCTAGAATTCTGAAGCAGGTCTCGAAACATAATGCTTCAGTGAATTGATCGGTGTCTTCTTTTAGAATGTCCTTGTTCTTTTTGATTATTGCAGTCATCGACTCAAATACTGGCTGTAAATCTCTAACCAATTCTCTTCCATCTGCATTTCCAGATTTTCTCATCTTAACTCGTAGTTCCAATGCGTTCAGAGAATCACGATACTTCTTTTCAGGACTAACATATGGTTTATGTCCAGATTTTGCCTTTCTTTTAAGCTCTTGAAGCTTTTTGTATAATGTAGCCCCTTTTTCATCTGATTCTAGGATTTCCTTAGCAATTTTCACTTTCTCATTTTGAATGAATTTGATGAAGTTCTCAAGGTCTTCTAATTTTCCTCTTCCTTTCCTACCCTCTAAAATACCCTCATAGTGTTCCGCGATCATATCTAATAGAAGCATGATGAAATCGACTTGGGTCATCTTCATCTCTTTTCCTTGGAATGCAACTTCAAAGGTCTTGCAGGCTTGTGCATCTGTGGTATAGTTTCGAAGCGATTCGAGATAGGATAGTAAATAGTTGCACAATTTACGATTACCAACAATTGGCCAATCGAAAGCAGTCTTATTGCCACTCCCTTGAATTGAAACTCTAATGAATTCCATAGTCTTTTTTGCATAAATGAATGAAGTTGTCTGTCTTGCAAGCTTTATCTCATCTAGAACCAAAACACGATCCAAATCAAGTTCAAAGCAAGATGCTATCATTAGTGTAAGTGAATATAGTATTGGAACTCGATCTTTTTCAGTCTGGCTATTGGGCTCAAAGCCCTCCAATATTCCTTCAATAGCGAAAGCTGCGGGGTCCATTCCTCTCCGTTCGAATTCGATGTTTAGCAGGAGTGAAACTTCTTTTCGAGTAGTTCGAGAAGTAATGATTTTTGAGACCAGAGTTTCTAACCCTTGGTCTCCGTACTCTCCTGGCAGAACTGTTCTGCTTATTGATACATTTGGAATTGCTGAAAGCCATAAAATCGAGAGAGCAGAGTTCTTTGCAGCATTAAATACTTCATCTCCAGCATATCCTTCATTTTCAAATATTGGTCTATATCCAACCCATTTGTGAACCATTAGGAGTTTATCAGCAGTTATATCATCGTTAATCCCTTTTCGAATGAAATGCTCTCTAACAAAACGAAATACAGCAAGGGGAGTTAGTGCATCCTCCGAACCTAATTGCTCTTTTGCTTTTTGACGCAATGAATAAGAATCTGTACGTGCTATCTCCTGAATTATTCTATACACAAATGAATATTGGAGATTACTTGCAATCGTCCTTGCCAGATTAGTTAGTGCCAATTCACGAAACCTCCCCTGAGAACAAGAGAGTCAGTATCTGATCTTTTGTTGGACTTGTTCCAAATTCTTTCGAGAGAAACCTGAATAGGTCCAAAACCGCTTCTTCAACATCCACCTCTTTTCCTGCTCCAATCAATCTGGTGAATGATAGTCTTCGAAGTTCCATTCCCAAATCTACCTCTTGAGGACAGTCGATTCCTGGCCTAGATTCTAAGTTAAGGATAGTCTGGATAACTCCATAGTCCACGTTGATGATTCTACCATTTGGAAACCTCTCATTTCTTACATAGATTCTCTGTCGTAGTCTGATGCCTTTAGTTTCAATGTCATGCAACAATGTCATTAATTTCCCTGCTAGAATTGCCCCCGATACATAGGCCTCCTTAAGATCTCCGACAGGTATACGGTCAGCAAGAGCCAGAGCAACTTCAATCTCTTGCGTTCCTGCAACTTCGTCCATGCTTGTTACCTGTCCTGCTTTTAGCATAGCACTTTCTGCAATTTCAGAAGAGATATCAATTGTGAATTTTCCCAAAGTGTCAGTAGTCATCTCTACAGTTTGTGTTTTTCCCTCATTATCAACGACTATTCCTTTACTGACATCAAATGACCTTACGTCCTCAGGCCGAAAGCTTGGCAAAGTCATACCAAAAATTTCACGTTGGGTCACTTCAATGAGAATAGCATCAACTGATGCATGTTGAGATGAGCAATAAAACAATCCAGGAAGAAATGCATAAAGATTACCTTTCGACAAATCTTGTTCCATAGACATAACCAGATCGAACTCGTCTAACACTTCAGGATGGATTCCATCTTTTTCAATTCTGTCTGAAGCAACAATTGCCTCGTACTGGAGATTATCGGAGTATTCCAGTAGTGGATCATCATCTGTATCTACAAGCTCTACTGGTTGAAGAACCGTATCGCCGTTTCGAATTAATACGATCCCACTATCTTCGATATCTCCTGTCAAAATGTCATATTCTCGTTCGAAGAGATCCTCTCCATGAGCGAGTGGCATGGAAAATCCAACTCCTTTGAAGTATCCAAGGTCTGAAACTCCAATGATCCATTCTTCTTCTGGAAGAACACTCTCTTGAATTTCGACTAATCGTAGTACTCGCTCTTCTGGTACGTACACTTGCGCATCTCCGCTAAAGTTCGTTATAGGACAGTCCCAATGCCCCATGAAATTACTGATTCAAACTAATATATTCCAATGTGTGATGAACTTAGTGGCTGCGTTTCTGTTTTACGACAAGTCCTAGGATAACTATGCCTATAAGTGATCCAACAACGAGGAATGGGATATGAATGTCTTCATTTAGATGGGGGTCTCTATCTAACAGGTACTCATCAAGATTTGTCAGAAAATCTCCATCCGGGTCCTCCATAGAATCATCTCTTAGCGGGTCGAGATTATGCTGCACTTCCCAGTAATCATCCATCTGGTCTTGATCCGAATCAACGGAATTAGGATTTGTTCCTAATTCGAACTCCCTCAGATTTGATAGGCCATCTTGGTCCAAATCGTATTCGGCATCATTTTCAAGTGGATCCAAATCATTTTGAACCTCGTAAGCATCTGGCATGGTGTCAAAGTCTGAATCTTCAAGTAATGGTGAAGTTTGCAATAGAAGCTCAATTGCATCTACGAGTCCATCTGCGTCTTGATCCATTGACCAATATGAATCATCAAACCAAAACTGTTGTGAATCAGGAACATTGTCATTGTTGACATCTGATTCATACCGCGCAGTGATAGTATATTCAAGCTCATTTATTCCAGTATTCTCTACTAGAACTTTGTATAATCCCCAATCTGATAGGGTTTCGTTCAAAATAATTTCCGAATTACCCGAGCTATCTTTTAATGTGCCTGCAATTTCTGCTTCGTTCGGTGATACCAGTTTGAATTCAACCTCCGATTTATTCCATGTTGCATTTACAACAAAATCGGTTTCCGTTGTCATGGCAAAGTAATATTGTTTAGATTCTCCGGGTTGCAATACTCCATTATATTCTAGAGATGTAAGAACATCATATTGCCTTGAAAGAGTGAAAGCAATACTCAGGCCAATTGATAATGCAGTTTCTTCGGTCATGGTATAATTATACATCGGATTATCCCACGCATCAGTTGGTTGATGATACGCAGAATCTCGATGCACTCCGCTCTCGAAAGCGAAAAGCGTATTTTGGTAACCCTCTACAATGAATGACCAATGGTCTGAACGGGTCCAAGCTCCAAAACTCGTACTTGGTAGAGGAAGTATCAAATTCTGACCATAGTTGTTGCTCATCATTCTCATCAAGTCAGCGAAGTAGTGACTCTCATGATAAGTTACCCCATGCCCATTATTGTATACAGCTAGAATTCTTTCATCCGGTGGGGCTTCTATATCTTCCACTAAGAGCATATCCACATTGAAATATTGCAAAATCTCGATCTCTTGAGCTGCAAAAATGTCAGCGACTTCGGAACTCCCAATAAGTCCATTTTCTTCTGCATTCCAAGCACAGAAATAGATGTCCAGAGGCCATTCAAACTTTGATAGGATACGAGCCAACTCTAAGACGATAGCAACACCTGTTCCGTCATCGTTTGCTCCAGGTGCATCTTGGACCGAGTCCAGATGTCCTCCCACCATTAACACAGGCGCATTTACATCTAGCCAACCAGGGAGCCGGCCTACAACACTCTTATGAGTCCCTAATATACTTACATCTATTTTGCCTTCTGACAGGACTTGAAGTTGGCTTTCAATATACCTCCTCGCAATTATATTCTGATATGACCCATAGGGTCGTGAACCGTTTTCTGATAACTCTTTGATATGTTGTTTAACAAGGTGTCCTGAAAGCTGAGATACTAACTCTTCAATAATTTCATTACCATGATTTTCTTCAGTCGGTAATATTTCGGTTACCTCTTGAGATGAAACAAAATCAAGAGAAGCGGTAGGGACAACCATTGATATGATGATTAAGGATGCGATTATGTATACAGATCGTTGAGCCATGTTTCCAATATTGATTTTCATTGTAATAACATTTTGATAAAGGATAAACTTGTCAAAGCAATACAATAGCTACATATTTCAAGAGGTCTTATCATATTCTATATTCCCTCTTGGAGGCAGATTATAGATGCTTGGAAATAAATCAGAACTGGAAATTAAGGATGCTATTCATGGATATGTATCCCTTTATCCCGTAGAAAAAGATGTGATTGATTTACGAATGGCACAACGCCTAAGAAACATAAAATCTCCAGCTTGTATCCATCTTGTATTTCCAGGTGCTGATCCATCCTTGTTTGGACATATCGTTGGTGTAATTCATGTAACTGATGTCTTTATGGATTACCTTGGTGGGAACGAAAGTGAAGTGGAATTAGGTAGACTAACTGCAATACTTCTCACTATTGGTCAGGGTGCTTGGGAAAACGTTATGGAAGAATATTTAGCTATTAGAGGAATTACCAGGACAAAAGTCGTGAAGCTAGCAATAGAGCAGACCGAATTGGGGGATGTTATTTCTGATTCTCATCTGAGTAAAAGCGAAATAATCAACTCCCTTGAAGAGGGTGTTCCTCTTAGGACTGTGCGTGTGAATTTACTGAAAAATCCAATCAATCCTACTTTAGTTGATAGATTGGAAAGAGATGCATATTTCGCTGGAGTTGAATATGCTCAATTGGAATACCGCCGACTCTTTTCATCAACGCGGATTGCTAAGAACAAGATTGCTGTTGATCGTGGAGCTCTCTTCACTTTGGAATCCTATCTTTCTGCAGGACTAAATATGTTTGATGCAGTCTACTATCACAAGACTGTGAGAGCAGCTGACCTAATGCTTCTTCGTATTTTAGAACTTGCAGGAACTGAGATAATTCCATTTCCGACAAAGGATATTGATGGCTACACTCGTTTCGATGACCTTTCTTTTCATAATGTCTTACTGACAGCAGACTCAGAAGATTCAGATGAGCTTCAACTAGCAGGAAAATTATTCAGGGAATATCGAAAGAGGTACTTGATCAAGCTTGCAGCTCAGAGATCTGTTACAAATGAATCATTCTTGAAGGAAATCTCAACTCCAGATGGTCTATATAAATTCGAAACCGAAATTGCAGAAGAAGCGGATATTGACCCTACTAATGTGTATATTGATTATCCTGACCGACCCTCCGTGGTTTACTATCCCGGATTACATCCTCTTGACGACTTAGTTCTATTTGAGCGAGGTTCTCGTGGGTATGAGTTCTTTTCACTTCCCGGAACAAGTCAAGTAGCTCGGTCATTCTATAGGATTCTTAAATCAATTAGAGTCTATACTACAAGAGGCTATCGGACAAAGGTACGAAAGGTTGCTGAAAAATTCTTGGAAAGTATTGACGAGCCAGATGTTTGAATGAAAAGTACTATTGGAAAGATATTAAATAGGACCCATAACTATGGTTAATTGGTGTATTATTTGAGTGATATAGACCCTACCAGAGGCGCAGAAAAACCAGCCGCTGAGGATTTTGATAGGACTCCCGATAAAGAGGATTTTAAGGATGCAATTTCTAGTTTCACTAGTGATTCCAATTTCTACATTATTCTTGTTGGTGTGGCAGTATGGATAGTTGGTCCTTTTGTCCCCTTCATAGATTTTCTAGTAACTCTAGGAGGTTTCATGCTGACAGCTTATGCTGTAACAGCTACATCTTTCAAAAGACCGCTTACCACAGCTTGGCCTGGAGTAATAATTGGAATTCTGCTTTACATAGTTGGATGGATTTTCAGCTGGTTCCCATTAATAGTTCTTCTTACAAGTCCCTTTCAGAAAGTAGGAATGACCCTAATCCTATTCTTCATTATTCCTATTGCAGTTCAGCAAGGAAATGTTCCTATTGAAGGTGCATTATCCATTATTAGAAAGCAAGCAGAAAAAGCTGAGGAATCCGTGTCTTCAGACGAGGAACAGGTAGAAGAAGAAAAAACTGAAGAAACTGAATCCACAGAATAAAATATTGAATCATCTGGTTTGGTCTTTTTGACCAAACCTTTTGTTTCTCTGAAAAAGGTCCATATACTATTTTTATCTAATCAATACTGAAGTTGATACTTCGGTCACGGTGGACAATGTGTTCTCATGTAGAAAATGCAATGAACCTCTCTATATTCGTAATGCTGAGATACAAGATAAGATTCTGACCATGGAAGTTCAGTGTATCAATGGTCATAAAGGAATCAGACGACTTGCTGAACATCAAGCTCAGGATATGGCATCTGACCTATTCACCAAAATGTTCTACTGTTTGGAATGTGGGTCTGCTATGACTCAAATAGCCACTGAAGTAGACGGGGAAATAGTTCGTTCTATCTTTCTCTGTCCAATTCATGGTCCGCAAAAAAGAGAATTTCCGACTCCGTTTCTTCCCTCTGTTAGTTTATTGGGTGTGGACGTAGATCCGAGCAGAGCTATTATCGAGTCATTTAGATGTCCTGATTGCCGACAAGTGTATGCAGTTAGTGATATTGAAGACCGTAATGGTATTCTTGAAGTGCATGTTCGTTGTCCCAATGGTCATAAGGAGAGAAGATACTTACCTTCGTCTATAGATGAAACTGTTCTAAAGAAGGTACTTCAACGTGTAGCTCATTGTAGTCGGTGTGGTCTTCCTGGTCATATTGTGGAGGTCGAAGAACGTAAAAACGAAGCGCGAGTGTATGTATCATGTCCCATTCATGGCAACGACCGAAAAGAGATTCCTTTAGATAAGGTTGATGTTCTTCGTAAAGCAGTAGATGAGATTCCAGAAGACGCTGTAGTTAGAGCAATGCTTCATTCAGCTGATTGTGGTAGACCACTATCTATCAGAGAAATTGAGGAACACAAGGATGGTATCAAGTTCAAATGTATATGCCCTCGTGACGGGCACTCTACAACTAGAATCGTTCCTATTACTTGGTCTGACTCGGTTAAAGAACGCATAGCTAAATCAATTTTGATTTGTGATGAATGTGGTTTACTTACCCATATTATGGACTTACGTGAGAAAAGAAATGAAATGGAATTTCAGATAGTATGTCCCATTCATGGAACTATGGACCGGAAAATAATCAAAAATGTTTTCGGATACATCGAGCCCTACCTACATTCAATAGATCGAATACCATCCGTAGTTCGAAGTCTCAGCTGCCTGAAATGCAAATTACCAATTTTTCTAAGAGATGTTGAAGATAGGCGAGGGCTTATAGAGTTCGATGTGGAATGCCGAAATGGACATCGAGACCGTCGGTTCTTTGTTCCTGGACTGGACCAAAACATACTCGTTGACATCTACAAGCATTTCTACAAGTGTCCCGAATGCTATGACCCCTTGGATCTCGTGTATGCAAAGCCTGAGGGTAAAGAATCTCGTGTAGTTTTACTATGTTCATTACACGGAAAATTTGTGCTTGATGTACCTCATGACCATGCTGAAGCAATGCAGGTGGCTTACGAAGAGATTAAAGCTGATAGAAAGAAACCTCCTGTTGAAGTTGAAGAAATGGAATCAGATCCCGTTATTGAGGATGATGTAGCTATGTCTGATGATTCTTCTGATGAAGTAAGAGTAGCTCGAGGATGCGAAATTATTGGAGGCAAATTTGATTATAAAGTTAAGATAATCAATGATACCGGTTACGTTATTACAAATGTCACAGTATCGCTTGTAGCCTATCCCGAGGACTGTATGGAGTTAGCAGGAGAAACAGTAAAGACAATATCAAGAGTGGAAGTTGGTGGGTTTCGAAGCCCTCAATTCACACTGTATCCTACCAAAGATTGTGTCCAGGGAAAAATTGTTGCGACTGTGTCATATATCGATTTTAGAGACCATTTACATACTTTACAGGTTGAACCTTATTTGATTCGTTCTGTCTGTGATTTGTTGAAACCTTCAGAAAAGAGCTCCCAAGAGTTTGATCTGATATTGCAAGACCTAACATGTACAGAACAAGAACAAACACTTGACTGGAATGCACAGGTTTTATTTACAAAAGCTGAGAAGCTTCTTCCAACCAAGAATTTTCATATTGTGGATATGGAGGAAAAAATTGTAGGTGGCCAATTCATTGGAACCATCCGGGGATTTGCTAAAGGAAAATATACTGGCAAACAGGTGGCAGTTGTATTTATGATAACAGGTCCTGAAGATGGGAGACATGCTTCAGTAAAGGTCGAAGCACTTGGTGAAGATATTGCTATGCTTCCTACAACAATTGATGAACTTGCAGAAACAATGGACTCGTGGATATGTTTGCGCTGTGGAGCACCTCTCGACTCATTACAAATTAATGAGATGGGGCAAAGAAAACCCATTCGATGTAAATACTGTGCACACTCTCTAACTATCGCTCTCTATCTTAGATAGTCTAAATATCCCCTTTCCATTCTATCTCCGTCTTCGATAGTCCGAGATGAGGAATAATTCGGTCCACAATAGAATCAACTAGCTCATCGATATTCTTTGGCTTATGCCAGAATGCAGGACTTGCTGGAAGGATTATTGCACCTGCTTCAGTAACAGTTTCCATGTTTCTGATATGGATTAAATTTAGAGGGGTTTCACGAGGTACAATTACAAGTGGTCTTCTCTCTTTTAATGTACAATCAGCAGCTCTTGCTACTAAATTATCTGCATAGCCATGTGCAATGCCAGCTAATGTTTTCATGGAGCAAGGCACTATTGCCATTGCGTCAAGATGAAAACTCCCACTAGCTGGGCCTGCAGTGAGATCCATCTCGTCATATATAAAGTCTGCAATTTTTCCTAAATCTTCTCTTGAGGAGCTGGTTTCATGAGCGAGTGTTTCTTCTCCCCATCTACTCACAATAAGATGGACTTCATGTCCAACTGATTTGAGCTTTTCAATCAACCTTACGCCATAGATAGCTCCACTAGCTCCTGTAAGACATACAAGTATACGCTTTGTCATCAGTACCAACTCTTTGTGTCACGCAGCATCAACATAATTTCCTTTCCGTGTGTTAGAGTAGAAAACTAAGAACAAATGAAAGCAAGAATACAAAACCAGTCACACCCAGCCCAACTTTTTTCGCAATTCTTGAAGCTTCCACAATGTCTTTTGTAAGGGTATCAAATCCCTTCTCTCCAAATGTTCTAAGCTCTTGTACTTCACCAAAACCAAGTCCCATTGATGCAGGACGTAGATTTTTTTGAGCTTGTTCTGCAGCAATTAAAATCGTTTCTTTTATTTTTACGGGCTCGTATCTGCCAACAGGTGGATATCCTTTGCTTGATAGAGAAATTGCATTTACAACGTGGGTGTCAGTGGTTATGACCTCTGCATGCGTGTAACCGTTCTTTTTTAGTGATTGCACTATTTTATCTCGGTAACCTGGTTCCATGTTGTTTCCATCGATACTGACCAATGCCATCATCTTTTCATCAGTCTTTAGAGCTATAGCAGTGATTCCACCAGGTCCGATTCCTTGTTTCTGTCCAACACCCTCAACTTCTACCGTTGAAATCCCCATAGAGAATTCTGAACGTGGACTCTGTGATTCAGCAAATACTGCACTAGATACAGTTCCCACATATTCACTTGCTTCGGGGTCTCCTGGCATGATAGACTCTGCTTCATCTCCTATACAGTTGTGTGCATCAACCATGACCACTCCATCGATGTCTGATACTCTGCTTCTGATCATATCAGCGGTATCTCTTCCTACCTGGAGAGCAATATCATCAGTAAATTCAGGTGCACTTGTTGTGATATTCAGCACATCATTACCAACAAAAATAGACCAGACCTTGAATTTGTCCTGGTTTGAATAATGAGGTCCAGCTATGGTTTTGAATGTCGGAGTTTCTTCAACGAGTCTATCTATTTCTCTGACAATTCTTTCAAAATCGTCTTTAGTGGTGAGGTTTTGATGGTGGGTACATGTACCATGCATAATAAATGCTGGTACATTATACTTCTCTTCGATGTGCTGTTGTACGTATGAAGGAATGGAGCTACTTCCAATGTTCCTAAATGGTCCTGGATGTACATAGAGAGCTACGCCTATTCCAATTAGTTTCTCTCCAGATTTGAAAACAATAACTTCAACAGGGATGTCTTCTTCCTTCGCGATTTTTGTGATGAGTTTCTCAAAAGGTTCTGGATTATCAGCAAGATAGTCGTATCCAAAGGCACGGAGTAAATCAGGTCCATTAAGTCCGAGGTCTCGTTCAAATGGCCTACTTACAGCTTTGTAGATATAATTGACAGCTACAGTGTATGCTCCAATTATAATGATCACGAGCAGTAACCAATTTTGTGGTAGTATTGGAACAACTTCTGTAATAGTACCTAATCCAGCTACTATTCCAAACCATAATAATGGAAGAAATAGTGCAGCAATCACATTTCGAACTGGATGGTAATCACTCATTCCTGTTATCAAAAACGAAAACAGTGCATACGCAACTCCTAGTCCAATAATTAACAATCGACTTTCAAAGAACACGGTTCCCATAATGAAGTCAATTATTCCACCAGCCAAACCGAATCCCACCCATGCAAATATTCCAAAGAGTACTGCCCCGAGAGTTCTTCTGAAGTCAAGTGGAGACCCTTCTTTTCTCACAAGCAGATACAACACTGCTGTACCAATAAAAATTGGAATGGCAAAACAGGCAAGATATAGTGCATAAATCTCATAGTATGGTACAACAGAGGTTCTCAAAATCTTAAGTGTTCCAAGCCCAAGTGAAAGAACTAACGCACTTGTTAAAAATAGAAGTACTATTCCTCTATATGATGGAAGCTGCCAAATTTTTGAATACAGGTTTACAGTTTCTTTTACCTTTGCCTTCTCCGCCATATTGCTAACCTCCGGTTTCTGAACAATATCAACACCTACCTCTTATCAAACTTCCCACGAGACCAAAAGGCACCTAACCATATCTTTATATCGCATCCGATAATCACATCCGATAATCGAATACGATGTTTTGGGTTGAAGTGTTGACAATGAATCCGCGTTCTGAAAAAGACTGTGATCATCTACGCATGCCACAGTCAGTTCCAAGAGGACTCCTTCGTTTTGCTATTCTTCGAATGATGATGGACAATGAGATGTCTGGTGCAGATGTCATGCAAAGTCTTAGTGAACGAAGTGGAGGTGAGTGGAGTCCGAGTCCTGGTTCCATTTATCCCTTACTTGGGTCTCTAGAGGATGAGGGTTTCATTGTAGAAGTTCGTACAGAGGGACGAAGCAGAATCTACAGGGCTTCTGATGAAGGTGCCAAAAAGCTTCAGACTATGTTAGATAAGATAATTGACGTTGAAGAACGCGTACGAATTGGACGCATTATCTGGAGTATCTTAATTGATTTAGATGACCGACTTGACCATCATATTCGTGCTATTCATGCTGCATTAGATTTGCTATTTGAAGAGATTCCGGACTTGAAGACGGACAAAAAATACTATCTTCTGGAAGAATTTGAGGAAATCTCTGAAAGAATAGAACAGATTCACACACAATTGGAGGAGAAGTAAATGACTGATAAAAAACAGAAGAGATACAAAAGTGCGTCAAACTATATGTTTCAAGGACTTGCAAAATCTCCCGGAGTAATATTTGGAGCTCTTATCCTTACCATAATCTCATCCATTCTTACACTATTTCCCAATGTTCTTCTTGGAGAAGCTATTGACGTCTTAGACACAGTTGGATTAGGTGAACGATTCAACATGATTGTTCTAGAAATAGTCTTGATTGGAGCTACCTATTTGGTTATGTATTTCATAGTAGGTTATGCTTGGGCTGTAGTTACGTTGAGATGGGAACGAGATGCCCGTCAGGAATTCTTTGAGATATTACAAGAGAATAGCATGGCATTTCATGATGAGATAGATAGTAAAAAATTGCTTTCTGTTGCAATGCAAGATATTAATTGGGTCAGGTTCTCGCTGAATCCTGCATTACGTAACATTGTATTTGGTTTGTCCTCATTTGCGATAACGAGCATTCTCCTCATACAGATAGATTTTACAATTATTGTAAATCCTCCCTTCAACCTATTTGGATTTCCACTTCATGTTTTCACCTACATAATGCTGTTTGGATCACCAATTTACCTCTTCTTTGCCTACAGATATGCTAATTCCATAGAACCTGTACGTAGAGCTAAATCTGAACAGATGGAAGAACTTACTTCAGTTTCACAGGGAGTATTCCGTGGAATCGAGGTAGTTCGAGCGTTTGGATCTGAAGATGTAGAAAAACAACGATTTGAAGATGTCAGTAAAACATACGAAAAGTTGGTTGCAAAAGAAGGAAGGTTGGCGGCATTCTATATTCCAGCTTTGATACTTGTTGCTATGACAACTATCTCTTTCTTCTATGGAAGCTACGCAGTTCTGGAAGGCTTTCTTTCAATCGGCAAAATGATTGAGATTCTTTCTCTATTAATCTCACTTTCAGGATTCAACTTCATGCTTCCTAGGATGCTACTAGTACTTCGGGGTGGATATGTAAATGCGGGAAGAATAGTTGCAATTCTAAATTGGGAGGATCCCTTGGTAGAACCAATTGAAGAAGTTGAAGATATTGATTGGTCTGGTGATATCGTGTTTGAGAATGTAAGCTTCACATATAATAACAATGGCAACGAGAGAGTACATTATGCACTAAAAGACTTCAGCATAACCATACCTGGTGGTTCTCGTGTGGCACTCATAGGAGGACCTGGAGGTGGAAAGAGTACCATTTTGAAATTGCTTCTACGTTTCTATGATCCAACAGAGGGTTGCGTTAGTGTTGGAGGAACAGACTTACGCAGTATCCAAACTGAAACGATTCGAGATAATGTCGGATTAGTGGAACAAGATATCTTTCTCTTTCGAATGTCTATAAAAGATAACATTGCATTTGGACGAAAAGATGCCACTGATGAAGAGATTGCAAAAGCAGCTCAGCGAGCACAAGCTGAGGAATTCATTCTAGACCTTGAAGAAACTTATGACTCAAAAATTGGAGAACGAGGCATGACGCTAAGTGGTGGTCAACGCCAAAGACTTGCAATTGCAAGGGCTCTCATTCAGGATCCGGAAATTCTATTGCTTGATGACTCAGTCAGTGCTGTTGACGCTCAGACTGAGTTTCTGATGCGGAAAGCACTTTCTGAAGTCATGGTGAATCGAACTAGTATTACTGTTACACAGAGGTTGAGAACACTGTTAGAATCCGATTTAGTAATAATTGTAGATAAAGGAAAACTCATTGCGGCTGGAAGTCATGAAGAGCTTCTTCGCACATCCCGACACTACCGACAAATATTTCGAAGATTACCTGGTGCTGAGCAAGTCTTAGAATCTGTTGCCTATGAAGGAGGTGTTGCTTAATGGGGCATAGAGGACCTAGAGGCCTCGTCGGTGAAAAACAGAAGAGAAGCCGTCCAGTGGGCACATTACTTCGTAGAATGTTTGGTTATCTTGGAAAGTTTCGAAAACTTGTAGCTGCTGGTGCAGTATTATCCCTGATTGGAACCTTTGTTAATCTACTGAGTCCAATAATTCTTCGAGATGGGCTCAATCTTTTGGGTCTTGAAGGAAGTACAATACTTGCAGTGTTTTATCTTGTCATATTCTATCTCACACTGAGAATTTTTGGATGGCTCTTTAATGGAGGATATACATGGATTCTTGCAGGAGCACAAGCTGGATTTGTACAGAAGATTCAGAAAGATGTTTACGACCATCTTATAGATGCAGACTTATCCTATCATAAATCAGAACAATCAGGAGACGTAACATCACGAGTAACATCAGATACGGATTCCCTTGGAATTGGTATTCAAGTTATCATCGATGTCGGCAGTCAGCTCACACTCTTGATAGGCACATTCATTGTACTCATCTTGATATCTCCAACTATTGCATTCACTTCGTTAATCGTTGTACCTGGAGTTATTTTCATAGCTGTACTCTTTGGCACAGTGGGTCAAAGAATAATGCTTGCTAGCAGGAGAGCTTATGGAAAAGTGTCCGGACAGATTGCAGAGAATCTATCTGGAGTACATATTGCAAAGGCTTTCAATCGTGAGGAAGAAATTGCTGAACAGATGTTAGAACTGAATGAGAAAGCCTACAAACATGGCTTTAGATTCATGATTTTAATGAGTGCTCTACAACCACTTGTTCGATCAATGGGAATCTTTGCTGTAGCAGCTATCTTGTTTGTTGGTGGCTCATTAGTAGCTGGTACTGCAGCTATTCTTACAACTGCAGACCTATTCTTAGGAGTTATTTTGTTAAGCAACTTCATGTGGCCATTGCTATCGATTGCTATGATGGCTTCACAGGTACAAGCGTCCTTAGCTGCCATGGACCGAATTTCTGATGTTATCGAAGCAGAACCAGCAATTGCTGACACTCCTGAATCTGTACCACTTCTCGATGAGAGTGATGGTATCAAATTCTGTGATGTCACTTTTTCCTATGTGGAAGACACTCCTGTGTTAAAGAACATTGATTTTCACATAGAAGCTGGTGAAACCGTTGCATTAGTTGGCCATACTGGGGCAGGAAAAACTACCATTGCAGCTCTGATAAATCGATTTTATGATCCTGACTCTGGATGCATCAAGATTGGTGACCAAGACTTGCGAGATATCAAGCTTGAGTCATTACATAGCAATCTCTCCCTTATACCTCAGATACCTTACCTTTTTGACGGGACAATCATAGAGAATATCCGATATGGAAACTCATCAGCGACCGATGAAGAGATTTTTGAGATCTGTCGGCTTATAGGCGCTGATGATTTCATTGATGTACTTGCTGAGGGATATGATACCTACATCATAGAGGATGGAAAGAATCTCAGTGCAGGACAGAAACAGATGATAACAATTGCTCGGACTATGTTGGCTAATCCGAAAATATTGATACTTGATGAGGCAACAAGCAGACTCGATGCATACAGTGAATCATTGGTTCAGGAAGCACAAGAAAAGCTCTTTGCAGGTCGAACCACCATTGTAATTGCTCACCGTCTTACCACGATTGCTAATGCCTCTCGTATTTTTGTATTTGAACAGGGTGAATTAATTGAACAAGGCACCCACGAGGAGTTGTTAGCTTATGGTGGAGTCTTTAAAAATCTCTATGATACATATTATGCACATCAAGGAATCACTGAGATTTCCGAGGATATTGCGAGTGTTGCTTCCCTTGAAGTTTCAAGGAGTGCATCATCAAAAAGTAGCTCGGTTGATTTACCTCCTGAGGCAATTGCACGAATGAAACAGATGGGAATGGATCCAGAAGACATTCCTCCAGAAATGATGGAAAAAATTCGTGAACGTATCCGTTCAGGAAGTTAATGAATGATAGAGGAGTATGCTACTCCTCTCATTTTAACTCGGTACCAGCTTCTAGATTGGCACATTCTTCACATGCTTTATTTATCCCTAGACTAATTAGAAGATATGATTGTGCTCCCAGAACCGAAGTGATTGTCATCATAATCAGGTCTGTTGTCCACCATGCAAGGAGACTTTGACAAGAGATAAGGATGAGTGCAATTGTGATATGTGCTAATTGTTTTGCAATACTTCCCCGTTTTAATGCAAGAACCGCAAAAGCAAGGGTAATACTTAGAGATGTGAATCCACCAGTCGTTATCATCATTCTAATGATTCTGGATATTGATTCTAATCCGGATATCGGTACCAATGATAAACCTAGAAATGCAGAAGCAAGTGATATTACAATGAGGAATATTCTTTCAGTTTGTTTCATGTGATTCAATACACTATTGACAGACCTTGCATATCCCACAATTCCAAAAACCAAGATTACGAGTATGGCAACCAAAGTGCTACTCACCGTGTACTGGAATACATCTTCCGTAGGATTGAGAATTGCGCCAGTACGAGCGATGTCAACCAGAGCAAATAGAATCAATGCAATACTCAAAGCGAGATTCATAAGATGATATGGGTCTTCTCGGAGCAAACCATCTTGAGATATTACATATAAACTCCATAAACCTAGAATTGTTGCAAGACAGGCACTGAAACCACTAAGTGTTGCTGTGGAGAATATTGAAGGCCCAAATGTAATGGTGGCAACTGTGAATCCGAGAATGATAACAGCAACTATTGTCGAGATAATTACCAATGAAGAACCTAAAGACCTTCCTTCACTATCGGACATCGTATAACAATCACTCGTTTCAATCATGCAATTTGTGTGTTTTGTTCTTCAACCATAGACAAATAGCTTTTCCCATTCGATTTCAAATGCCACACTTGGAAATCTTTTTTGAGTCACTCTTTTTGTCTTGATGACTGATGTGTTTGTGGGGGAATTACCAATACAGCATGAGTATTCTGCCGCTATTCGCTGAAGGATTCGTATTAGGCCTCGTTTCAGAGTTTCAGGAGATAATTGACCGCGTATTGAGGCAGCCATCAATGAACCTTTAATCTCCACATCAACTCTATCTTCCAGAACAATGTAGCTAATCCAAGGATAATCTGATAATAGCGACTTTCTAACTGTGTAGAACATCGCTCTGACAAGACGATATCCAATTATCTTTGCTCCCATTTCTAGTAAGGTTTCCAATGTGGAACAATGTAAAATCAACATGGCTTGTGCTGGAGACACCCGTTCAATGGCTCTTCTTCTTGCCAGTAGTTCAATCTCTTTGAGAAATTCTTTCATATCAGATGTTTTCGTTCGCTCAGCTGCTATAATCAACGGGGTTTCTCCATCAAGAGCTCCTAATGCTCTAGAAGCAACCGGTGACACATCTATAAGGCTATCTCCAGTATGAAATCTAGATGTAGTCTGAAATATGTCATCTGGTTTTACTTGACTACGAATATTGATACTCTTTTCCCATAGAGCTTCTGCTGTAAGATTCATCACTAAAGCAAGGGGCATTTCGAGAAAGTCTGCAGCGTCTTGGACTGTGCATACATCTGGAATAAGGCGGAGCATACTCTTCACATCGGCATTTTTTGAGAATATATCCCAATCTCTATTGACGTATATCACCGTGTCTGGTGTGATGAGGTCTCGAATAAACTCCTCTATGACGACTTTTTCAAATCTTTTGTAAATCGCCAGATCAAGGTCTACCCATTGTAGGATGTTGAACTGTTTCTCGAATTTGTCGATTATTCGCTTTACCTTTGCTCTCATCTCTGCGGTGTCTTCAATCACTGCGAGAGCTCCGAGAGTCCATTCGCCGAACTCAACTATAATCTTGTAATCTGTACCTTCAAAAGCGCGTGCTTGTGAGGTAAGAGAATGAGTTGCCTCATCAAAAAACGAAGTCATTGCAACTATAAAGGACGAGATTAACTGCGGGTCAAATATACTATGAGTAAAGTCGTGATGATACATGCAAACACCAGTATCTCGTTTGATGATGTACAGACTCTTTACTTCCATACTCTAATCCTCAGTTGAATTTTGGAACGTTGCGATAAAGGGGTAGACGGCACCTATCCTTGAGATGAATTTGGTATTCCTGCATTTAGAACTTATCTCGATATATGCCGCCATTTGTCATTCGCTAAATCCTATAAGCACTTGGGAGTGAATTGACATTATGTCCACTGATACCACACCCCGTTGTCCTATCTGTACTGAAGGAACGCTAACTGTCAAATCTATGTTGTATAGTGTTCCGTTTTTCAACGAACTCGCGATGTTTATGATGGTGTGCTCTAGCTGCAATTTCACACATAATGATATTTTTTCAGCAGAGAGCTACGAACCAACAAGATGGACTCTTCGTGTGACAAAACCCAGTATGCTCAATATTCGTATTGTACGTTCCAGCTCTGGCACCATTCGCATTCCCGACTTTGGTATCGACGTGGAACCTGGTCCTGCAGCTGAGTCTTTTATCACCAATGTCGAAGGATTACTCTACAGGATTCGACCTGTGGTAGAGAGTGCTATTCGATTTGCTGAAGAGGATGCAGCAAAAAAACGTGGGAATGAAGTGCTTGAGAATATTCTATCTGCTATTAGAGGTGAATTGGAATTCACTCTGATAATTGAGGATCCCTCTGGAGTGAGCGGCATTCTTCCTGAAGATCTCACTCTTGTAAAACGAGAGGTCATTCCCCAACAAGAAGCTGCTCAACTAAAAGGAGCTCCAATGTGGGTCGACAACATTCGTGAGGAAGTGCAAGAGCGTAAGGATTAAAACTACTTCTTGTTGTGATTCACTTGTCGAGTATTCGGGTTAGTACTCATAATCGCATGGGCCGGTAGGTTTGGTCTATAGAATTTTAATCGAAAGTTTAATTAAGATATTAGGGCATCCAACAACTGCTATTGCTGACTGGTGGGACTAGAAAGAACTGTGTATTTCACCCGTCAAAGATTTTTATCGAACATTAGGACAGGAAGCTCAATATTTAACAATGGGTTATTCAATCCTGATCTCATAATCCCCTTTCTTTTGTTTTGGGGCACCAATAATTCACTAATTGATATTCATCCTATCTTACCCTTTTCTTGTAATATTCAAGTGATAAGTGGTATAGAAATGAAAAAACTAGGAACATTTCATTATTTCTTGGTTGAGATTGGATACACGGTCTGAGGTTATTAATAAGTGGTGGTTACAATGCATCGAATAAAACATCCGACAAAGATTTTGAATATAATAGTTCTATTTGTGTTGATTCTTCCATCAATATGTTCGATGGTATCAGCTTCAGACCAAAAATCTACTGGTACATCTCTTCCAAACTATATATTGAAGTGTTATGATGGTCAAGGATTTGCTGACTATCCGGGAGGTTCCTCCACACTTGAATCAACATTAAATGCCGTGAAACTAATGAGTTATGTATCTGACCCTATACCACGGAAATATTGGATGCATATTGAACATATTGTTGAAAAATACAAAAATATGCAAAGTCCTTTTCGTGGGGGTTTTGTTGATGGAGATATCTTATCCAACTCACCCGACTTTAGAACATCTGCTTTGATTATCGAAACTTTGAATCTCCTAAATCGGATTCATGAAATCAATATAAGTTGGGTTCAAAGGTATATTCTCTCATCATTTCATGAATCCCTTAGTTACGATAGATGGTTTACTGAGGGTGATTTAGAACAAAAATACTGGGCACTTCGAACTGCATTTGCCATCAATAATGTATCGTTATTAGGAATAAGACCAATTTCTCTGAATGATGTATTTCCAACAATAAATACTCGGAATAACTATCCCGAGGATGAAATATACCTTGCACTAGGAGAACATTATTTCGAAACGGAAAATACTGGTACATTCTCTAAACAAGGTTATGAGACACAATTACGAATGATTGAAACTATATCTATGATGATCGATGACAAAACTCATCAAACAACATTGTTTCCTCTTCTGATTGACACAGAGAATACAGTTCGGATATTGACCGAGTCTTTAGATTCTTCAGATGGGTTGAAGCATAGTTCTGATCTTCTTTCAATTTCAGCAAGCACAAAAATCTATAGGGCTCTTTCGTATCTAGGAATGGTCTATACTCCTTTCAGGGATGAATTCGGATTACACCGTGCATTATGTGCGATTCAAGAGGTAAAGAAACAGAAGAATCTCGAGACCCAATCTCAAAAAACCAACAATATGCGATTATCTGATTTGATATCGTTGAATACAATCGAAGAAATATTACTAGATTCATTCAATGGTGAAATACTCCTGTACGAACCTGTAATACTTGTGAATAACGACCGCACTCCTTCTTTCTTATATATTTCCCAGTGGAAGGATATCCGAAAAGTACCATTAGTAGTTCCTCCCGAATTTTTCCACGAGTGTTATGAAACCACTAAGAGTGATTATTTAACCCTTCTGATTTCTACGAGCATAATCTGTTTTGGAATTGGAACTTTTCTGATAGGGATATCTGATAGGAAAAAAAAGCTAATGCTGTTTTCATTTCTTGTTCTATTCTTATTCTCGATCCAATTGTGGGTGAATGTTAATCAGATTATACAGGATATTGAAAGTTCCACTATTCCATCTTCATCTTCGCAGAGGGTAAACTCCTTCAGAATCGAGGATAATACAGCAAGCAGGTTGTGTACTATTTACAAAGATGTACGATATCTCTCTCAAATTGCCGTAGACCTTTCTTCGCCGGAAGTAGAGAAAGTGTTCCATTCTTCAACAATCACTCCAGATGCAAAACCACTATCCTATGACCATAAAATTCGAATGCCTTTCAGTCCTAAGCTAAGAAATTTAGCACAATTCTTGAAGAATATGATTACTTGCGATTATTCCAAATCGCAAGATCTACAATCATCGCTTACATCAATTATTGAAAGAATCAACATAGATACAGGTTATTCCGAAATCTCTATTGACGGAATATCCCATGAAACTTCTATTGCTTGTTTGAAATCACTTAAAGATTTTCTTGAAACTTCAATACTTGATGATGAGGCATTAATATCAGTACTAGATGTCTTGGTGTCAACAAACAATCACTATATTGATTTAACAATTCTGGATGTTGAAATTGGCAAATGTATTGTTCTATTGTCAAATCTAATTGAGACAAATAATCTTGAACATAACATGAACTGTGAAATTATGGTTGATGATGAGATTGTTGATCATATTACACATACACTGTTACAAGGTGGAATTGAGAACCCCTCTTCAGATGATATCGAAATGGCTTTGATTCTCTATGGACTTATGGTTGCAATGGAATACAACTATGAAGGAACTGTTTCAATAACATATAGACCAGATGCATCTAGTCTTGAGGTAAAAACGGTCAGTGATAGCACCCATCTCAAATTCCTTAAAACAATATTTCCAGATCCGTCCTTAGAGTCTGTGATCTCTCATAATATTCGTTCGCGTCTAGGTTCTAATCCGCTTCGATACTTAGGTGACATCAGTGTAGAGCTTCTGCAACGCAATGGGTTTTCTGAAATATTATCAACAGTATATCCTGATTATATTCTTAGACGAGTTTGTGCAATGTTGTATCAAAGCATTGGTCTTTCTCTTCCTGAGAGGGGGGATCATTTTCGAATGAATGATGATACATCTGTTACCTCGTACATTATGCAAAAGTCTAGAGAATTGATGAAAAATCCTGATTTCGATTTTAGCACATCCCATTTCAATGTCCTACTAGAATCAATACCGACAGCTCTCGCTATTTTCAATGATTACATAAAAACGAAAGGTGGACGACATCAGAGAGGTTGAACGAATGGGCCGATGGTTCTACGACCATCCAGACCTGAAGGTGTCCGTTCACTTCTATCCGACCCTGAACCTCGTGAGAGGGCGAGCAGTGAAGCGCCTCGACCTCCCACTCCAGAGCGAGAACAGTCTTGAGTATCTGGAGGAACACGTACAGTATCTTCGAAGGCGTATACCCTGTACCGTACCAGAACCAAGCTCCACGGAAAGTCCCCATACTCTGTCAGATTTTTTAGTTAACGATTATCATTAATATTTAGTACGCGATGATTGATTATATGAGCTTAAATACATCGTGACCTACGAGTCTATGAAGGCAATGATGAGTCTCCCCTTATTCTATCCCTGCCCTAAATTGCGAAACTCCTGTCACGCTCACAGGCGTGACTATGCAGATAGTTTGTCTGCTTTTCCCTCCTACCACGAATATTGGGAGCCTTCGAGTCTATCGTATTTGTAGTCCTATGATGATGTTATGCCATAAGTCTTTTAACTACAGAAACATGAAGAATCACACTCAACAAGGAAGTACTTCTGTTGAGAAAAGTGGGCCGGTAGATTAGCCCGGCAACGTGTCGCACTACGTGACATTTCGGGGCAGATCGTCTGGTTTGCATGGCGTCTGGATTCCCCAGAACTTCAAGAATCCAGAAGGTCGCGTGTTCAAATCACGCCCGGTCCACCATCATGATTCTTAGCAGTTATCTCTGGTTACTTCTAGCGATATACGTCATCCGAGACCTAATAGGATAGGACTGTCTTTTTGAATCTGAATACTTCACATATGTTATTCCCACGGTAGGTCTAATTTCTAATGACGCCAGAACGAAGAAAAATAGTAGTAGGCACTGAGAAACCCATAGCAGCAGTTTTTTGGGACGCCGAGAATGTAACATTTAAAGACGAACCCAGACTAGCTGATGAATTTCGAAAGTGGTTGAAGGATAACTTCACAGTTGAAGCAATGCTTGCTTTTGCAGATTGGAATGGGCCCTATCGACCATTGGGACGATTGTTATACAAGATTGGTTTTGACCTTATCCATGTTCCAGATGAATTGAAGGATAGTGCAGATTGCCAAATGGCGGCATATATGATCGATTGGCTTATTCATTCTCCTCGGACAGAATATTACATTATTGTATCTGGAGACGCTGTTTTCGAACCTTTTGTGCGAGGAATTCAAAAACAGAACAAACTTGCGGTTATCGTTAGTAATCCGATGATCACTCGACCTGAGACCATTCTTAGGTCTGATATCTATCTGGACATTGACTCATTTCGGCCTCCGCCAACTGATACTGATGGATGGAAGATAGACAAAGCCACCAAGACAAGTCCTGAGGTAGTTCGAAACACTGCATTCCGTCGGTTGCAGGAGTCCATATCAAAACTTAACAAATTAGGTCGATCAACTCCAATTCGATATGTTCGTGCAATTGTAGAACATCTCAATCCTGAATTCCGTGTAGGAATCGAGCATTTTGACGGATGGGACCAGATTATCCAACAGGCGATTGCTGACGATCTTGTTCGGGTCGAAGGTGGCGAACCTTTTGCAGAATTGGTTCTCACTGATAATGTAGCTCGAATCACAAAGGTCCAGACCGACTCACTAGATGATGCATTGGACAAATTTGCCCAGATCGTCCGGGATATGCATGCAGAAGGTGAGCACACTGGTATGGAGTCTGTTGTTCAGCGTGTGCGAAAGGCAAAATTAAACTATAATGACCTTGGCTATTCCAAATTCGGAGACTTTGCTCGAGCAGCAGAAAGCCGAGACCTCGTTCGTGTTGTTGACCAAGGAAAACGACCTCCAATCCTAAAGCCTGTTTACAAATTTGATGAGATGCTCGAATGGTATAAGCAGAACACTCGTGAGTTCTTTGGGGCTGGAGCAAAAGTTCCTCAAGATCCATTCATCAAACGTACAATACAATTCCTAAACAAATATGACGTTAGTATCAAGCAGATGGAACGATATCTGAAAGATGAACAGATTCGATATATGTATGAACGAATTTTGGAGGCGAGTGGTCTCTCTTTCATTCCCCCTTACGAACAGATTTTGATTAGCATTCTGTTTGGAAAAGGCTGGACTTGTAATGATGCTATTGAGGTCATCAATCGAGAACTTGCGCCACTTGGTTATGCTGTTGAATGTCCCAAGTAATTACTTGGGCTCATTCTCATAGCCTCTCTCAAATATTTAGTTTAAAGAAAATGCTTAAAGGGCACCATATTTGCCGCATGTTGTAAGTCGCACTTGGACTCTTGCATGTTCCTGGACCAAAAATCACGGTGCAGTCTAGTCAAGAGCCTAAATAGTGACGGTGAAATAACGATGCAACTACTCGAGACGTTTATTACAATGGAACTAATCGAGCAGGTGATGATTTTTGTAGTCATCCTTGCTGCGATAGCGAGTCTCGTGTATGCCTGGTGGCTCAGGAAAGGTGTTCTTGCGCTACCCAAAGGAACTGAACAGATGCAGAAGGTCTGGAATGGCATCAGGGAAGGTGCATTATCGTATCTTAACAGACAGTTAAAGACGATAATACCCATCCTTGCAGTCTTGTCCGTTCTTCTCTTCTTCACAGTTTACATTACTCATCCTGAACGTGGAACTCTTGAGCTCTTTGGTAACGATCCCACAGGTATCGCCACAGCTCAATTTATGGTCGGTATCGGCCGATCAGTCGCGTTCATTTTGGGTGCAGGCTTCTCTTTGATTGTTGGACAACTCGGAATGCGAATTGCAGTTGAGTCCAATATCAGAGTGGCACAGGCTACACGTGAGGGTGAAGACAGATACAACCGCGCTCTTACTATTTCATACCGCGGTGGTACTTTTACAGGAATGTTAACAGATGGTTTGGGACTTCTTGGTGGTACTGTTATCTTTATCATCTATGGAATCGCCGCACCTGACGCACTACTTGGATTCGGCCTTGGAGGTACTCTTCTTGCTCTCTTCATGAGAGTTGGTGGTGGTATCTACACAAAGGCAGCTGATGTTGGTGCTGATCTTGTTGGCAAAGTTGAACAAGGACTTCCTGAAGACGACCCACGAAATGCTGCTGTAGTAGCGGA
>WJMJ01000093.1 GCA_014728035.1 Promethearchaeota archaeon
GTGTATACTCGTCCAGATCTCATTGAATAGAGGTCCTAGAAGTTCCATCAGATCCTGGTGTGCAAGTAACATAAGGGTGTCATGTCCCTCGAAGGTCTCACTTGCCAATGATATATTTTGATGTAATTTCATCATTTGATCTATCTTCACTTGTTCCAGATCTCTCAGTTCATCTTTACCGCGCTTTGTTATACTATAGATCGTTTTATTTTTGTCACTGCGACCAACTATCCATCTGTCACTCTCCATTCTTTTGAGCATTGGATATATTGTTCCAGTGCTAGGCTTGTGACCTGTTATAGATTCAATATGTTTGATCAGCTGGTAGCCAGTAGCATCGACTGTAGATATCGCCTTGAGGATTGCGTATTTGATTAGTCCTTTCGCCATTATATCGGTATCGTCATATCGGTATCGTCATATATACTTTATGTTGACACTGTTTCAATAAATTACAATAACATTTTTCAGGAATCATAGTCGTAAAGAAACTTCTTCTGGTACGAAAATTCATACTGAATTTTCATTCATGCATGACGGGCCACCAGCCCATGAGGGTTTGGTATGTTATAACTACCAACTACCCATATGATACAAAAATATATCAATCAGAGAGTTTCTGAATGTATACCATGCACTCTGACTGTACTGTATATAAGACCATCGACCTCATCGCAAAGAGATGGTCGATGGTGATCCTGCTTGAGATCCACAGGGGTGGCGGAAAGAACAACCTATAAGAATACAAGGCTGGTTCGGACTCCAATGTAGATGACACAAAGGAAACAAAGAAAATGAATTCAATTGGACCTATCTGGATATCATTGGTATTGATCATCGTCATTATATTGATTGTATTGGCTCTCATAATCGGATTGGTGGTTAGATCAAGAAAAAGTAAACCTGATCCGGCTGAGGAATAAACATGAATTCACATTTCATATGAGACTAACTTGGTGTGGAAATGATCCAGACTGATCGTATATTCTAGGAGGGTTATCTCTTAGATCAAATGGAAAAACGGATCTTGTTTTTTGCATCTTTCAATACTCCGACGGCTCTCTTCTGTCATCATATTGAGAGGACCTCTGAATATTGCCATAACTCTATTAAGCTCAGATAATGCGAAAGTATTCTTCGCTTAATGGGAGTTATTTTCATTCATGGTTGAGTGATCTTTATGAAATATAAAATACTATTAGCACCTATATTAATCATGATATTTAGTTGTGGCTGTTTTAACAATGAAATGTCACGTAACTCCTAAAACTCCAGAACTTTGTAACTCCAAAATTACCTATCCAATCTGACGACTACCGCATCATCTTCTCCCAATTTAAAGATAATCAGCTTGTTACTGCTCAGAAAAGCCCTCATCTGATCACGAATAATGACTATCTCGACCTTCTGGCCAACAAATTCCCTGCCGATCAGATACTTGTTCTTCTGGAACTTGATCCTGCCATCATTCTTCACCAATCTGAGGTGAACATGCCTCAACATCTTCTCATGGTAATTGATCCTGGAATCATATTCTCCAAGCAATATTGATTGAGAATAGATCCTTACGGTATGACCAAAATATCTTACATCAACTGTATCTCGAATGTATCTGGGATCCACTGGATAAACATCACCTTTGAATGATATCGTAGCATTCTTTCTGACCTTTCTTTCAAAGTGCATACTAAAGATCTCGAACAGATCTCCTTCTGGCATCCGAGGAACAAAATCAGTGTATCTGGAATTGGGAGGTTTCCCTCCAATCCCTTCATGTTCATGTTCCTCACCATACCACTTGACCCAGTTCTGGAACTTCTCATTCATATCCTCAAGGTCTTTGAATCGGTATTCCGTAATGAAATCATCCTGGATGAATCCGAACAATCGTTCAATCTTTCCTCTTCCCTGAGGATGTCTGGGTGTACCATGAATGGTCTCAATTCCCAGACGTTTACACACATTCTCATAGTGTGTGAAACCCCTGCCCAGATGACTTCTGAACTGTTTACCCTGATCTGAATAGACCTGGGATGGAATTCCGTATTTTTCGATAGTTACCCAGAGCAATTCCAGTACATGGATGGCTTCTCTGTTTTCTACGAATCTGGCTCCGACGATATTTCTGCTGTAATCATCAATGAACAGGACCAGGAACACCAATCCAATTCCTTCCACAACTATGGCATCCATGTAATCCACTTGCCATAGACTGTTGGGATGACTCCTTTCGAAATCCCGGAACACCTTCACTTTCTTCTTTGCTCGTTTGTTCTCTCCAACCTTCTTCAGTGTTCTCCATACTGTTTGACGATGAAAAGAAACATCCTCATTCTTTCGAATCAGATCACGGATTCGTCTTGAGCTTCGATGTGGATTTTCTTTCTTCAGTTCAATGATCTTGTTCGCAACACCATCTGGGACTGGGAGGGAATTTCCACGAGGTTTGTTCAGCAATCCTTTGATCCCTTCCTGGTCGGACCAGGTTATCCAGCTCTTCATTGTTTTCCAATCAACTTGAGCATCTTTTGCAGCTTGTGATATGGATTTATCCCCGTGTTTCACTTCGAGGACA
>WJMJ01000094.1 GCA_014728035.1 Promethearchaeota archaeon
AAATTCCCTTCTGTCTAAATCCTTAATCATTGAATTCGTTGTCATGATGCTAATGGTTTCTTTTTCTTGCTCTGTTATATCAATTTCTGACAACCTATAATATTCTACACGCCTTGGCTTCAATACCGCTATTGGCCCACAATACCAATTATCAAATTCTCTGTAGCAATCCACATCTGATGTATCTAGTGTGCCCCCATACTTATCAATGAATGATTGCCACACCTCTGACTTTGGCACCTCTTGATACATGAATCTTTTGCCAACTTTTACTCTGACTCTGCCCACGTAGGCTATGTATAATTTGTTTTTGTCCATGGCTATATCCTAACAAAAAATGTGCATTATGCATAGTGACAAAATGCACATTTTTTGTATTACACTCATCGTCTATTTCAAACTTTCGATAGCAATTGCCATTTCATCAGGCGTTGTTGGCATTTCGCCATTGTTAACTTTCATGATGTCTGATTTGCTGATGCCCTCTTTTTCGGCATCAGCCAACAAATCATCAATTGTTACATCGCGATATTCACCATCTTGTGCCTGCTCATTCTCTTCTAGGCGTTTTTGATGTATGTCCTCAATTGCCCATTTAAGATTATGGCCTTTATTGATGGCCTTTCGAATACCAAGCAATTCCTCTGGCGTATAATCCTCAGCCAACTCGGCCCAATCCACCTTGTCTTCTACAATAACTTTATCAGGCTGTGCTGATTCATAATAATCAACCTCTTCTGATGTATAAGTGGGGACACTTAAATCTGGCACATACCTACGTTGCGCCCTTGCAACCGCTTTCCCTAACAGCATAGATTCTGGATATTTCTTCCAGACATCCTTATTTGCCAAACCGGCCCTCTTTGCATCATCAATTGTCCATGTAACAGATCCGGACTTGGCAAATTCCCCATCCTCACCACGCCTCAAAATAACAACAGTACACTTCTCGTTGCCAATCTCAGTAATTTCATAGTCATAATCTGGATGGCGCCTAATTAATTGTAGCGTCAATGGATACTCTGTTGCTATGCGACCATTGACAACATAGAGATTTGCTGCTGCGCTAATCTTAAGCCCCATTTCATAGCAATACAAAATCTTTAGTGGATGAGTATTTGTTGCCTTTGCTATCTCGTACAACATGCCCCAAACTGATGGAGTAACTGTATTCAGTGCAAATTTATCCTCTGCATTATATTCAACAATTTCTTCACTCATTATTTCCCTCCCTCAATTCTTCTAATCCTAATGTAAAATCAGCAAACTCACCAACAAATCCCATAATCTCTCTTATCTTATTGTTTCTATCGGCTCCATATCCCACAATATCATTGGGTGTATTGGGATGTAGTAATGCCATTAATTGCATGAATAGCTGTGGGCCAGCATATTCTTTTAATCTCTCGATTAAATCAATGCCAACACCATCAAAAGATTCAAGGACCCTTTCGCCCTTGGATAATTCCCTTGTGGCCCTACGTGGATAGATTCGTTTTTCGCCAATGTCACTTGTGGCAATGTGCAAAAGCGCATCCTCTAAATGATGGTCACTTCTGCAATGTGTCACAATTATACCATCGGCTTGCACTTGACGCAATTTGCCATAAACTGCATTCTCATGCCAGCCGGTTTCAATGTGCCCATTGACCACAATTCTTCTATCCTTATTTGAGCTAAAATATCCAGTGATCAATAAGTAGGGCCACCAATCAGGGTCCTCTAGCAATCTATGAAGTTCAGCATCTAATCGCCTTTCCTTCATAGTATTTAGAAAATCTGAAGGCGTCTTTCTTTCTATTGCCCTTACGAAAAGTTGCCCATCATCCCCAATGCAATACAACATGTAATCGACTGCTTTGGGGTTGTCATCAAAAGCTACCTGTGAGCTATTAAGCCCACAGGTAACCTTTTGCGCCCATTCACGTTCGTTTGACGCGATAATCATCCTTGCCAATTTAGCTGACATGGTCCTTGATCCACTCTGCTACATTTGCGTTGTCAAGCAAATGGGACATCTTCAAGCGACTCAAAAACTGCTTGACATATCCACGAATGCCCTCCTCTGTCCTTGGCCCTTCGTAGGTATTGAATCCAGATTCCAATAAAGGAATCGCAAATTCAAGATCTGGGTTGCCCTGTGGTTCCTCTGGCTCGCCCTCAAAAGAATCTGACGCCTTCTGGTTATCGCCATATACCTTCATGGCTGCATTGAGAGCGTCCTCTTTGGATTCAAAGATTTCCACAAATTCTAATGCTTTCTCTTTGCGCTCCTGACCATGCTTGTCCTCATATGTTGCGCCAGTTTCGCCTCGCTTGGTTTCAGCATAGATTGTCATCTTGCCAGATTCATCAACATATTTACTCCACGCCTCTTGGACATCTTCAACCTCTGGCTCTTCTGGATTGGGTACGCCCAGTAATTTATTGAGCGTATATCGCGTGTGTTGCCATTTGCTATCATAAAAAGAATGTGTGATCGGATTGAACACAGGACCAGAGTCATCATCGGTTTTGTAAACAGAGATTCTCACAGCATCAATTGGATCGCCCTTGGCAAAATCAGGATTGTAAGGCACTGGCCCCTGGTGCCCAGATTGATACATCCCCTCAAATGCTTCAATGACAATTTTGTTGAAATACCG
>WJMJ01000095.1 GCA_014728035.1 Promethearchaeota archaeon
ATATTGAATACCCTGTTTTCAGATATGTCGAAAGTGTTGTTGATCATTATTGAGTCTCTTACGGACATGGTCAGGTTACCATTTGTTACGAAAATTGAATTCTCAATCAGGAAATTTCCTCCTGTAATAATTGTATCCTGATACCGCTTGTTTTCAACGTTTGAATCGATGATTTTGAGATTATCACAGTAGTTGGACAGTATTGGCCATCTCTTGGTACCGTTCATGCTGCATTTTCCTAATGTGACGTTGTCAGAATGTGAAAGAAGGAATCCCCAGTCACCTGAACCACTAACAGTGAAATTGTCGAATGTCACATTTGATGACATATGGACGACAGGTCCTTTGTAACTGTTTTGATGAGTGAAGTTCCTGAAAATGACGTTGGAAGTGTTGAATAATAGATACTGGGAGTAATCGTCTTCAATAACAGCTCCTCCCATATCCTCATCCAGGATCGAGAGAACAGGTTTTCCATTGAGGGTATTGTTGGAAGATATCTCGACATTCACATTAGAGTTCATGTTGTGCGCAATATTGATACCTGCTCCGGTCATTGTATTTCCATAGATCTTGTCAGAATGTAATTGACCTACAGTCATTGAGCTCATTGTACAATTGTCAAAAACGTTGTTGATGATGGAATTTTCAATATCTGGCTGATTCTGTACCAGATAGATACCGGTATTGGACCCGTCTATCACATTTTCAGATACAAGATTCCCTGTTGATCCACCTTTTAGGTATATTCCTGTGATCAGATTATTCAACTCATTTTTCTCAACTGTGGTTCTTACGGTTGCTGACATATAAATCCCAGTGCCTCCGGGATGATGGTTGGATTCGATATGATTCCCCGAGACAATGCAGTCCATCGATTTTGACAGGGTTAAACTGCTCAATAAGTTGTTAATTATTGAAGTATTTGAACAATCAGATATAGCAATGCGACTGTAATAATCTTTCTGATCCAGACTGTTGTTGAAAATTTCAATGACCTCGGATCTGTAGAAAGTGAAATAAACACGGTAATTATCATGGATCATAATATTGTTCGAATCCTGAATCGTTGAATAGGATGAGAATGTTGAATTCATTATTTCCAGATTTCTGCAGTCAGTGAAATGTGTAGAATGTCTGTTGAAGCAGGAATCGAAGGTGATATTTTCCGATCTTTTCATCATCAGAAGTTGGGTGGTGAACTCATTGAAATAAATCTCCGCACAATCGGTGATCTGCAGTTGTGCATAGTCTTTGATACCTTCCATTAGGTTAATTTTGGAGGAATTAGTGAGGCTAATTATGTAATATGAGGGATTCTGAATGGTTAGCATTCTTGTGAAATCTATGATTATACCATCTCTGGATGTGCAGTTGTTAAGTGCGATATCTTCGGACTCTATTATCACGAAATCCTCCAAATCATCATCATATCGAGGATCTGAATAGTAATCCGAAATCTCAATTGAATTGGACCTTAACATTTCGAAACTGGGACCGAACCTGGATTCGATATCTATTTCCCTCAATTCGATTTTGGAGCAATCTGCAATCCTGAATTTGGTAGTATTGATCTTGAAATAATTTCTCTCATCAATGGTTATGTTTTCAAAAACAACATGAGAAGTGGTATTGCAGATATGAATGTAGGGAATGATATTGTAATCTGTGTTATTTGTCTCGAGGTCCTTGATCAGATACGGATCGGATTCGGTTCCGCTGCCGGTGAAATTTCCATCCTGGATGAACTTTTTCAGCTCCGAATCCGAGGTGATGGTGATATTGGTGAATAGATGACTTCCCTCTGAATCATACGACCTTGTTATAATTTCATCCACGGTTTCGGGAATTGTTTGATCTTGGAGAATTTCATCATTTTCCCCGCTTCCTGGAAATATCCATATCGAGGAAGTGAGGAACAATATGGCCAGGAGGCCAATGAATACAGTTTTCATCAATTCTCCTCCTGGCCATGGTATAACCCGATGTTCTTATTAGTTTTGCGTAGTCTGAACAATACAGCTTTCCAATGATCGAAAATATCTTTGACCTGCAATTCCTTTATTAAAGACCTATTCATACACCGTCCCATGGAAGAAGATTCTTGCTCCATTCCCGAACTCGAGAGGTTCTTCAAACCCCGCAATGTTGCGGTTATCGGGGCCTCCTCCAATCCCAAGAAGATCGGATTCAAGACCTTCAACAATCTTGTAAACGGAGGATTCGAGGGAGGGATGTTTCCCATCAATCTAGAGGGGGAGGACGTTTGCGGACAGAAAGGTTACAGGAACATCGGCGAGGTCCCTGTTGACATCGATCTAGCCCTCATCTGCATCCCCGCCAGATTCGTGAACCAGGAACTAATCGAATGCGGAAATAAAGGGGTTCCCTTCGTTGTGATAATATCATCCGGATTCAAGGAGATCGGAAATTTGGAGTTGGAAGAGGAAATCGTGAAAACCGCAAAGGAATACAACATCAGGATCCTCGGACC
>WJMJ01000096.1 GCA_014728035.1 Promethearchaeota archaeon
GAAACGGTACTGGAACTGGCTCGGTCCTGGTCAGGGATCCTGTGTCTGTAGACCAAATCTCTATTCCAGATCACTCCATATAAACTCCTATCAGATCTTGTCCAACAATGTCCAAGTTTTCAGTAGCTGATTGCTACCCTGGTTCATAGAGGCAGTCCTCTTTTCTTGACCAAATAATACTCTGTGACCAGAAATCTAGAAAATACTGTTATAGATAATATTTCGATGTTTTCTCTCAAAATAACCCTCACAGTATTTGTTCAAGAAACAAGTATTGATTGGTATTTTCATATATCTTGAAGAGATTATGGAAAAGAATTCAACTACTTGATCTAGAAAGTATAACAAATATCGTAATGGTAGAAAATAATTGCGAATCTCAAATTAACCAATATGAATCGAAGTTACTCGTTTCATTCTCCAAATCTCTTGATAAGCCAACTCCTAAACCAATCAGGCATAACCCAGCCCAACCATGCTGCAACATATGCTCCAGAAATTAGAAAGCCAGCTATCGTAAAAGCGACATAGAGTGACAATGTCGAAGCTTCGAAGATAGTGAGAATAAAGATAACAACATAAGAGAGGAAATATGTCACGCCCCAAGAACCAACCAGCCAGAATTTTGCTTTTGTGGTTATTCGACTAGCCATTGGTGCAGTCTTGAAACAGCTATAACCCAATGGTACGAACACTAGTAATGTTAGGAGGAAGAGGAATAGATACACCTCTATCGGCGGGTCATAGAACTCTCCAGCGAGAGCAGTCAGCATAGTAGCATTACCTGCAAGAAATCCAATGGTAGGAATATACCATTTGTTACGTGGTTGAAATAGCCCTCCATAGAAATATGCCATAGGTACGAATGAGATTAGAAATGTCAAAGAGAATAGAAACGACATAACAGGTACTAGGTCTGGAATAACGAAAACACGGAGAAACACCTCTGAAAATGTCGCTCCTATGAGACCTAAGGTTTGAAGTATGAAGGTCAATACCAATGATGCAGTTAATGGGTCTTTATCTTGTCGCCATCGATTGAAAAGAACCATTGATGTCCAAATTGCTGCCACAATTGCGATATACGTTGACAGCATATCGATTGCAAATAGTTCAAAGATATTCTGCATTCACTCCACCTCAATATTTCTCAAAATACTCGAGCGCTCTAGATTTTTCATCCTGGGAGTCCTCAGCAACCTTATCAGCTACATTATCTCCTCTAATAGCAAATTGTTCATCAAGAAATACTGTAAGAACGTGATCTCCATGGTCAAAAGCAACTGAGAAAACACCAACTGGTGAAAGGTCTAGTTCGGATGGATCAAGCAACTCTTCATACCACTTTTGGCATCGTTTACAGAACAATCGTACGATTCGTTTCTCAGGCAATTTTTACACCTTATTAATTGGTATTTCTGATTGTACCTCTAGCACAATCCGTAACAGATTAGAAAAAGCTTCATCGACACCTTCTCCTAGTTTTGCACTAGTTTCAAGATATCCTGCAAGATTGTGTTTTTCAGAGAGCTTCTCTGCTTCCATCGCATCGACATCTCGACGTATTCCAATATCGGACTTTGCTCCAATAAGAAGAATTCTATCTGTGGGGATATGTTCCTGCATTAGCGCTAACCATTCAGTGACATGGAGAAAGGTGTGAAATCTTCCTAGATCAAATACTAACAAAGCACCATCAGCTCCTTTTGCCCACATTGGGAGCATGAAACGAAATCGTTCTTCACCACCAGCATCCTTGATGGTGACCTGAATATCAGAACCATCAACATCATACTTGCAAGATTCAACATTCACTCCAACTGTGATTTTCTGAGGTTGATAGCTTCTGTCCAAGAGATAACGAATTAGAGTGCTTTTTCCAACTCCACCTTCGCCAGCTACCAATAGAATCTTCCCTGATAGTTCAGCCAATTCAGCACCATCCAAGCTCCAAGTATGAATTCTCCTGAGATATTTGATACAAATCTAGTTTTCAAGCTTGCTAGGATGGAATCTGGAATATATAATGCCTCAAAACATTCTTGATTTATCTTTGAGAAAATCTAATAGATTTTATGAATCATTTAGACCTGTTCTGCTCTTTCCACTTGATAAACTCATCACAGTACTTGATTCTGCAACAACCATAAAATGTGTAGTCTGAACAAGAAATACATGGTAGATCTTTTGCTTCCAAGTCTATTGGAATCTTTACAACATCATGAGAAGAAGCTTTACCAGGATCGAACTCGTCTACCATTTTTACTCCTCCAAAGAAAGTTCAAGAACAAGTGTATGAAAAATGTCTTTAATTCCAGTCTGATTGCTATATCTCAATGCCCGCCATATTTTCATCGCATTCTTCATTTCTTTTGACTTCTCAAGAATTATTGCATATCCAGTCCATGCCTCTCGGTTTAGAACATCAAGCTGAATTGCTCGGCGATAGGATGCCCGAGCAGATTTGATTTCATTGATGCTTGTATAATATTCTCCAAGGTAGACAAATGTGTCAGCACATACGGGTTGTGTGGATATCCGCTCGCGGATGAGTTGGCAAAAACCAAAATCGGATTCTGGACGAGAGGAAAACTCTGCAAAGTCACGAAGGATTGAATCAGGTTCCGAGTCCCAAAAGGATGAGTCAAAGTTGGTTGTTGAACCTTCGATGTCTACTGTCATTTTTTCACGCTTCTGTAATTCTTCAACTGCAAATTGGTTGCTATGTAGTATCGGGAATGAAGCCTTTTCTGACTTGACTTTGAATGGAAACAGCGTTATGAGTCCTCCTTTTATGCAATAAGAGATTATTAAAGAGACAGAAATGTTCATCTTAAGTATCCAAGTATTACCCCGTTATAGCTATGCTATAACAAGAGTTTGATAATCTTTATTGCTAATTCGTTACGGTATTCCGACTCTTTTTGACAAAAACTAGTAGCTTCGCCCGATTAATCGATATTGATGAAATTTGATAGAAAGAACAACCAAGAATTACTTAAGAAATTCAATATATGTGGAATATCAAATCGCATCAGTCTACATTTTGAGATAGGGGAATGCAACATAAACTAATAGTGAAGCATCAAACTCATTGCTTGAGTGACTGGATGAGTCCAATACAGCGCCAAATTCCTCAATGAACATATCTGCAAACATCTCAAGAGATCTCTTCAAGAAGAGCGAAGAGCGTTCCACAATTGCAGTAGCTACAATTCCATATTCTTCTCTTGTTGTGACCATGATAGAGCGGTCTTCTGATACAACACGAGTAAGCGGTGCTTCTGAATCTGATACCTCTTCTACAACTGATGAAATTGCACTGAGAGCCCCAGCAAAAAGATTTGGGTCTCGTTTCTTGCTCATTTCTCCAAAGTGATAGAGATTCATTCCAGTTGTGGTGTTAACCTGTATATCATAGATATTGATTGGCAACCTGTAGACATACTCAAAATCTGAACCCAGTGTAATTGCAATAGCAATCATCATAGATATCCGAATGAAATCAAGGATTGTAGAGATTCCCTCTCCACCTAATGGATTATCGCCATAAAGAGTTGGGACATCATAGAGAATGATTCCTGAGAGATATGCTAACGTAACTATCATCAGTGCGATAGATAAAATTAGACTTCTTATTTCTGGTAGACGACGATTTGCATCAAGGTAAACCTTTGATCCATAACCAAATACCAGAGCAGCAAAAAGTCCAAATCCCGCATGCCAAATAAAATCAATGACAGCAACGTTGGCAGAGTCAGCAACAATCCATCCGAAGTACCCGGATAAGATTGAAACAATGCCAACCGTGACAACCGCAGATACTATTTTCCAGTCTGGATTCTCATGACGAGTACCAATGAAAAAGAGACCAAACAAGCCAAAGACAAAAGTCCAGAAAGTAAGAGTGACTCGAGGAATCAGAATTGGACCCAAGTTAAAGATGTCAAATTCGGGTCCAGCTAGCATGATATTAGCAATACCAGCAAATACACCGATTATAGTTGCTTCCTTCAAGAAGTAAATTTTCCTGCCTGTTCTTTTCTCTTGGATAATGAAGACTAAAGCTATGAGAGCAAAACCAGTTGTCAATCCAATTCCAACCAAGAACAATCCAAAATCCATTCTCAAACCCTAAGATCTGATGTAAAAACCGACTTTTATCATTGTTTTGTATATCGAAACCTGTAGTATATCTTGTTCACTTGAGATTAATTTTGGATATGATTTGATATATACAACAGCATCTTAATAACAAGACAGAAAATGCGAACCTGAATCAACATGCTGCAACTACTTATGACTGGCGTTCTACTAGGTTTGTTACTAGCTATTCTAACCTCATTGCTTTGGAATATTGCTCCAGTCCTGCAAAAAGAAGCATTGGAAGAAATGGAAGAAATTGAAGCTTCGGGAGCAACCAAACACACCAGACGGCTCTTTGCTAACAAAAGATGGGTTGCGGGTTTTGGCATGTCAATTCTTGGAGGACTAACATATCTCCTTGCTACTCAGATGGCAGGAATTGTGATTGTACAACCACTCATGAATATAGGACTTATTGCACTGGTCATACTATCATCCAAACGGTTAGGTGAGAAGATTGATACTCAGACAATAATAGGGATAATTCTCTTGATTCTAACTCCAATCTTTATCGCATTTGGAGGTGTTTCTGAACCGGTTATGTTCACGGATTACTTTACACTTATTCTATTCAGTGGAATTCTTCTTCTTGGTATCGGAATCATGATACCAGTAGCAAATCGGACCACAATCCTCTGGGCACCAATAACATCCTTTCTGCAGGCTCTTGCATCAATCTATACACAGTGGTTTACTCTAGCACTTTTTGGACAAAATGATTTAATTCAGGGATTCATCAATGCACTAATACCACTCATTCTGCTAGGAGTATTTACCTTCGCAGCTGGTGTATATGCGGTCTCAATAGGACTACAAAAGAATCCAGCCGCAAGATTCAACGGTATTGTAGGAACTGTGAGTATGTTTGCAGTCATCTTTGGGGGTATTTTCATTTACACTCAGAATATGACAAATCCCCTGTTCTATGGAATAGGTCTGATGTGTGGAGTTATTGGTGTGATTCTTCTTAGTAGGTATCAAGAATTGGTAGAAGAAAATGATTCTGAATCGAATTAATTTGCCAAGCAGATTATTCTTCATCTCATTGAATCGTAATTGGTAGAAATCTATGAGATTCCATATCTTCTAAATGGAAATGAATCTGAAAATCTCAAAGAGTTCATTTACATTATCCGTTCATCGAGCAATCACAGATGTTGAAGAACTGATTCAAAATCAAAGGACGATATCGCGAACCACAATGCCATTTTCCACAATGCCATATGCACAGAATTTTAGCTTCTTCCAACGTTCAAAGGCAGTATCAAGAACACCTTGTAATTGAGCAAAATAAGTTGTTAAGTTGATGCCATGTGCAACAATCAGAACATTATTCACCTCAGAAGTAGTTTGAATTGAATCAATGAATGAAGTAACTCGTGATTGTAATGAGTCTAATGACTCCCAGTCAAGAGCTTGTCCGTTCTCAAAGAACTGCTTCACAGCTTGTCTGTATTCTTCTTGTGTCATATTCGATTCTTTTCCACGGTAGAGTTCATTTAATTCTTCAGTGGACTCTAATTCAATATCAAGTCGTTCACATACATATTGAGCAGTCATTTTCGCTTTGGTTTCATCGGAGGATATTATCCGTTGTACGGAATCAAATATCCCCGTGGCAGCAATCCTCATTGCATCTTCATGTCCGCGTTTTGTTAGGATCCATTCAGAAACAGGTCTATCAAAATCAAGTTTTGTTTCTGCATGTCGAAAAAAGAAGATTTTCACCGTCTGAACACCACTACTATGTTGATTTCAATCTATAGACCAGGAATATTGCTACAATTATAATTCCAATCATTGTTCCAGCTAACAGAAATGGAGCTAAATGACACAAAGGGTCGTTTACGAGAGGATTACATCCAGACCTAATTTCATCATAATCATTCCATCCATCCTGGTCAGAATCAGACTGATTTGGATAGGTGCCGAATTGCAATTCTTCAAGATTGGTCAGTCCATCTGAATCCGCATCTTCTCCGGAGTCATCAAGAAGAGGATTTAATCCATATTGAACTTCCCATCCATCTGGGCATGAATCGGAATCAGAATCATTAAGGTACGGGTTGGTATTGAAAACATATTCATCATAGTTTGACAACGAGTCATTATCAAAATCATCAGACCCATCACTGGCGTTTAGAGGGTCAAGTCCATGTTCAATCTCCCATAAATCGGGACATAGATCACTATCTGAGTCATCTGATTGGGGATTTGTATAATTTCCGAATTCGTAGATATTTGGAATGCCATCATTATCTGGATCTTCAAGAGAATCATTGATTCCTACTGACAGAGAGTATTCCATCTCCCAAGAATCAGACATTGAATCATTATCAATATCAATTGTACTAAAGAATCGGGAAACGAAAATATCACTACCCCACCCGAATTCTGGTAGAGAATTGAATGAATGGTCAAAAGCGTGAACCGTATCAAAATCCCAAGAACGAGTGACTCCCGTGATGTATATGGAACCATTATTATCAATAGCTATTGATACTGCATAATCAATGTCACTTCCGCCAAGGTATCCACTTGCCAGTAGAGTGTTCCCATCCTCACTGATTTGAAAGATAATACAGTCAGTCATTCCATCATGCTTTGCGCCAATCAACGGACTCTTGGGGAAATCTGTAGAGATAGAGTGACCACATGCATAGATATCACCATCAAAAGTTGCAATACCCTCGATTTTATCATTATCAGACCCACCTATGTAGGTGAGAAATCCAACTGAATAATAACCGTCTAATTTCAGGACGAAACAGTCTTTCCCTCCGTTATATGAAGTATCATATCCACTAGCAAAAGGTAAATCGTTAGACATAGTGTACCCGCCCAAAATTACGTTTTGGTCAGAATCAAGAGTAATAGAGTCTCCAGATTCCTGGGAGCTTCCACCAAAATAAGTTGCCATTAAGAGATTGGACCCATCTTTAGAAAAGGTTGCAATGAAAGCATCACCCCCGCCGTTGTAAGTATCGTCAATTCCATTTACTGCAGGCAGATTGGTAGAAGTAGTATAACCACAGATAGATACTCGAAAACTGGAATCGATTGCAATAGAATTTGATTGGTCAATACCAGATCCCCCAAAGAATGAACTATACACAATATTCATACCTGTCGAATCAAATTTTGTAACAAAACAACTCCCGAGAGGATTGATGGTAGAATTATATCCATTCAACACTGGAAAGTCAGAAGAAGATGTGAAGCCTGTGAGATATACATTATTCTGACTATCAACCACTATGTCATTTGGCCAATCAACATTGCTTCCACCTAAATAGGTGGAATACTCCAAACCGTTTCCAGTTGCATTAATTTTCATAAGAAAACCATCGAGTTGGCCTCCACTGTGAACGCTATTGTAAGAATTGACCATAGGTAAATCAACAGCTTCAGTGAAACCCGCAATGTAAGCATTACCAAATGAATCAACTGCTACCGCTGTTCCAATATCGTCAGATATACCATTGAATCCAGCTCCACCTGTGATATAGGTAGAATATTGTAATCTGTCACCATCAGGATGTAGCTTGAATAAGAAACAATCATAATGAAATCCGACGTACTTTCCAATCAAGGGATTTTGCATAGGAAAATCATAACTCCAAGTAAGTCCTGTAACATATGCGTTCCCATTGGCATCAATAGCTATATCATTTGCTTCATCTTGTTCATCGCCACTCACAAATGTAGAATAAATCAAAGGATCAATTACTAACCGTGAAGACCTATCATAAATGCCTACTTCAAAACCATAAGTAGTTTCATCAAGTTTGATATATCGACCAGACACAACATTAGTGCTTTGATAGAGATAGAGACCAGTATCCATTACAGAAATCGAATCAAATTGAAGCTTCACATGATTAGCAGAGGACTCTAGAATATCCTGACCTTCACTCTTGATTTTGATGTCAGCAGGATTCGCTTCAGGATCAACATAAAAAGAGTATTTCACTCCATGTGAGTTTGGTTCGAAAACAAGATGTATTCCATCCCAGAGATTATCATAGAATAATCTATCACCCATTGGAATTTGATATGTGTTTGTAGAATTATGAGAGAAATATGTAACGGGAAGAGTCTTTGCGTTTGGTGTATAAGGTATCACGGGATTTGAATGAAGAAAGGATAGGATACATTCATCATCCATACCAATAGTTCGAAGGCGAATACGATTGGATTCAAATCCAATGATTCCACCAGGGATACGAACTGTGTATAGAACAGCCTTGTTTTCTATTTGTCCAACATTCTTAGTAAATAGAATCGGAGCTTCTACTGCAGAGCTCGAAATTGCATCGTTGTTAGAGTCTGAGACAGCAATAGAAATTGAGGATTCCAAACCATAATTTGGAATATTTGAAAAAAGAAGCAATATCGAAATGATGATTGAAGCAATATGTAACCGCATCAGGAATACCCCTTATAGGTGGAATCTCATTCTTTTCAAGATTATCAAAATTTAGAACATATAGCCTCTTTGAATCATGTATTGGTATTCGAAAAAAGAAAGAGGGGGGGAGGTGATTACTCACCTCTATAGAATCTTAGGCTGCTTTTGAACCAGGTGGAACTCCCTCAATTGTGACCGGAAGCCATTTGCCTTTCTCGTCAGCCTTCTCGACTGCAATAATCATTCCTTGACTCTGCACACCAGCTAATTTTTTGGGTTCCAAGTTCACAAGGAAAAGAGCAGTAACTCCAGTCAATTCTTCAGGGGTGTATAATTCTGCAAGACCGGTGACAATCTGTCTTGTTTCAGTACCAATGTCAACCTCAAGCTTTAGCAGCTTGTCAGTTTTTGGTACTCGTTCACAAGACAAAATCTTTCCTGCTCGTATGTCGAGTTTCTTAAAGTCTTCAAAGGATACTGTTGGCATATCAATCGATTCTCCTTTCTCAGCAGCCTCAGCAGATCTAATCCGAGTTTCAATCGACTCGTTCAATTCTGCTAAGACCTCGTCTTCTAATTTATGGATAACTGGCTTTGGTTTAGGTATCTCGGTTCCGGCTATTGGAGGTTCAATTGCATCAGATAATGGGATGGAATGGATATCTGTATCTGAACCCAGTTGCTTCCAAATTACTTCTGCAACCCCAGGCATTATTGGATCGATGAGTATTGTGAGAGCTTTTACTAGATACACTGCATTGAATAGAACATGAGCACACTTCTCTTTATCCGAACGGACCAATTCCCACGGTTTGTTTTCTTGGAAATACTCGTTTCCTAGTGTTGCAAGAGAGAGTATTGTGTCGGTAACCTTTTTCAATTCGTATTCATTAACTCCATCAATAACAGAGTCAATTGCTTGCTTGATTTTTTTCCGAATTTCAGCATCTGGTTCGCCTTCAGGAATTTGTCCAAAGTTCTTTTTCGAGAAATGTAAAGCACGATAGATAAAATTCCCAAATGTGCCAACCAATTCATTGTTGACCTTATCCCGAAATGCATCCCAGCTGAAATCAAGATCCTTGGTTTGACTAGTATAGGACACCATATAGTACCGCAAATAGTCAGGATGGAGACCTTGGTCAAGATAGTCATCAAGAATCCAGACAACGTATCCACGACTACGGCTGAAATTGTGCCCCTCGATCTTTACCATTCCGGAAGCGACAATTGCGTATGGGAGATTGTAGTTGCTGCCTTTTAGCATAGCTGGCCAAAAGATACAGTGATGATAGACAATGTCCTGCCCAATGTAATGTACTAACCTTCCATCACCAGGTTTCCAGAATTTTTCCCAAGCTGTAGGGTCAGATTTTTTCTTCGCCCATTGCTCTGTACTTGACATGTAATGAATAGGAGCATCAACCCAAACATAGAGGGTCAGATCTTCATCACCAGGATATTTCACACCCCAGTCAAGATCACGTGTTATGCACCAATCCTTAAGACCTTCTTTTACCCAGCCAAGTGCGTAATTTCGAGCATTTTTTGTTCCATCTACTTCTGTCAGATACGTCTTGAGAAAGTCCTCGAATGCACTCAATTTGAAATAATAGTGCTTCCGAGTAACGGACCGAGTAGGAGACCCACAGATAGCACACCTAGGATTAAGTAATTCTCCAGGCTCTAGATATCTTCCACACCCTTGATCACATTCATCACCACGAGCATCTGCATGACAATATGGACACTCACCTCGAACATAACGGTCTGGTAATGATCTACCACAACTATCACAGAATGGTGAATCAAGATCTTTGGGATAGATGTATCCTTCATCTTGGAGAACGCAAACAATTTGTTTCGTTCGTTCGTGATTCTCCACATCATCAGTAGTTCCATAGTTGTCAAACTGAATATTGAGTTTTGGAAATATATCAACATAATGTTGGTGATATTTCTCGTAGAGTTCTTTTGGGCTGACATCTGCCTTTTCTGCTGCAGTAACAATGGGAGTACCATGTGTATCAGAACCACAGACAAAGGTGACGTCCACTCGCATTTTTCTTAGGAGTCTGACAAATACATCTGCGGGGACATAAGTCCGCAGATGGCCAATGTGCATGGGGCCACTAGCATAAGGTAGTCCACATGTTACTAGAACGGGTGCGTCGGTTGGATAATTTCGTTTCTTTCCGCTAAACTTGGTCACACTCCTTGGAGATATCTATACGGGATTAGAAAGAGAAACCACTCATTTGGTCTGTCAGGGTCTTCAAATTCAGCAATAGACAAAATATTGCTTGAGTTCTCTCTGTTAATTTCTTTATATGAAGTGGTTGTATGTTCTATGAGTTCTTATTCCCGCCTTAGAATAGTATGCGTTTCGAGTGATTATACAGATATAACTCTAACGATAGATGGGATAGTTGAAAAAACAAAGGAATTACGTCTTGATGTGAAATAAGCTTCTTGGAATTGAGTGAAATATCGTACAAGTAACAGATATAGGTCACCATTTCAATCATATATTTTGTTCCGGGTTGATGAGGATGGCAATAGACAAAAAAATATCACTACTTGGAATCATTGGTATCGGTCTTGGTACCGTGATTGGTTCCGGTATATGGAAAGATTCACTACTCTGGTCTAATTCAGCTAGTATCTTCAGCATACCAGCAGTATTTCTAGCATGGTTGCTGATGTTCTGTGCGGGTTTAGCTTATGCTGAAAGTGTAAGCATGTTTCCCCAGGGTGGTGGTCCTTACAGTTATGTCGGAGGAGCTTTTGGAAAAGAGGCTGGTTCCTTTGTGGGAATCATGTACTTGTTTGGATACTACATAATTGGCTCAGTACTAAGTTTTCTGACCGCCCTGTTTGGTCTGGCAGCAATAGACTTGAATCTCTTAAACAACAGTCTACTGTTGACATTAGCCACAGTAATCGTATTTGTTATCATGTCCATTCTTCCGAATATTTCAAATTACAAAAACTTTGGAAGAGTTGCATTTGGTTGGTCGATAGCTAAAATTGTCCTTGTTGTTGGGGTCTTTATGTTTTTGATTATTACTTGGTCACCAACAGCAATAAGTATTCCAGACCTTGCAGGATTCCAGAATGCAATCAACTCTAGTATCTGGGCGTTGCTAGGTTTTGAGGTTATGTTGGTTTTTGCTGCTGAAACTGAAGAGGCTGAAAAAACTCTACCACGAGCTATAACAATAGCACTACCAATATTTCTGATATTGTATGTTTTCGTTTCAGCTCTAGCATCAGGTATAATTCCTGCAGGTTCATTACCCGAGGATATTGGATCAGTTGGGTTATTGATAATGCTGGCTGCGAGTACTGGAATTCCGGCTTCTCTAGTCTTCGCATTTGGTGCAATATCAGCAGGTGGTACTGCGTATATCATGCTAGCAATGTGTACTAAACAGACAAGAATTCTTGCGAATGATGAAGTGTTACCTAAGAAGCTTGCTGGAAAAGAAGTGGGTTTTGACCTTTCAGTCGTTATGACGGTGATAATTGGTGGAACAATTGCAGGAGTCATGATAGGTACAAACTCCATTTGGAGCGACTCAATCGATGTCTTTGCAACAGCTGGAACAGCTTTGATATTGATTTCAGCAATGCTTCCAGCAGGACTAACAGCTTTAGTTCTAAGAAGAAGACTTCCAGCATTAGATAGACCCTTCAGAACTCCTCTCTATCAAGTAGTATTTAGTTTAGCAATATTACTGAGTATATACTTGGTTGCACTGAACTTCTCAAATCCAGATTGGTTCTTACCATCAATTATTATCTTTGCTGGAGTTATATTAGTCAGTGCACTTCTGGCATATGTTAGGAAGTCATAAAGTCAGACACTAGGTTAGAATAGTTCAAAGTAAAAAGGTGACAAGTAGGTTTTTACGTATCCTACTTGTCATTTATTTTCAACAAGAGGTAACAGATATGCCCAAGATAACGATAAAATGTGTTTGTGGCGAAATTTTTCAACCAGATATTGACTTAGAGAGGTACAAAGAAGAACTAAGTCGAACAGGACTCATACCTCTTTTAATATCACACAAAGATCATTTTGTAACAGTCTATCTTGACAAAAATGGAGCAGTACGTGGAGTCGAGAGAATTATTTTGGTGGATGACGATACTACCACACAAGTAGCATCTGAAGAATTTGATGTCCAGGCAATCCAAAACATTGTTTTGGATTTAGCTAAGGATGTTGATCCATCAGAAGAATATGAGAAATATGTATCAATATTGCTCTTTAAAATCAAACAACCAGAGGCTCTTTTTGTTGCGGGAGAGATAATTGGACGTAGAATGTGGTCAAAATGGAGAGAGGCCATCCTACGTATGGGGGCTAAATATGTACCCAAATTAGACTTGATTATTAAAACCGAACTTAAGCCAATTTTGGACAAAGTGGGGAAAGCAAGTCTACATGGGAATAATGAGATTGTCATAACCAATTGTACCGCACCACAATTTGTGGTTGGTCTTGCACAAGGGGTATTGAACGCTATATCATCAGCCGCCAAGTCGGATATTAAGATAAAAATTGAATATTCCATCGAAGCAAACAATGTTATGCTTACTGTTATTACATAATGAATTGTTACTGTTCTAGAAAGAAATCAAAATATACATTGATCTAGCTTTCCCATTCCTCGCCTCTATTCTGGAATTCTCTGAATCTTGGATGGCGACTAAAAATTACTGGAAGGACAAAGCGAGAAAGTAGCCAGAATGGTATGAAGATGCTAAATCGCAAAAGGATACTCAGAAGATAAATCCAGTCCATTATAATCAGTAATACTGATAGCTCGAAAATACATAAACCTTCTTTTCCATAAAATAGGAATTGAATTATAAAGGAGATTGAAATTCAACTGATTCGATACCAATGGCTTTTGCTGAAGGAGTTACAACCGAACGAACAGAATACCTCATTTATACAGTATTTCCACTAGCTATCTCTTTCTGGTTTATCTCGTCATTGGTGGGAGATCCATTCCAGTTGCTTACCTATGTAAGTATTTCATCTAGTCTACTGACAATTTTCTTATTCGAACTCCGCTTAGACGAATCATTAGTAAGATGGTTCTACTCGAGAGTAAAAGGAATACAAAAAACAAGTTTGAATGAATCATTTGTAAGCTGGAATGTATACTTGAAGACTTGGCAGAATCCAGTCAAGGACGCTCCACAAATGATGTCAGATGGTGGGAAGACTATCGATATAGTAATTGAAGAGAGTACAAGAAGTGTTGTTGAAAGTTATGCAATTAGAAAACGGCTCTGGTCAATTAGAGGTTCTCTCTATCTATTCCTTTCAATTCCATTTCTCATATCAGTTGGTATCCGATACTTGAGAGAAACTAGCTTCAGCTCATTCATTTCGTTCATATCCATTCCAACAATATTTGACCCTTCAGGGCTGTTTGTTTCTACTCTGATTGTCAGCTCTGTGTTCTGGAGTATACAAATCATATTCAATATGCATCGATATAGAACTTTTAGAGAAGAACTGAAGAATCTTGTAATCTTCAGATATGTGCAAAAACTATTGGCTAATGATGCTATAGAAAACCCAGAGTGTTATGTTAACAATATGGACCTTGAACGAATCAATCTGCAACAAGAATTGGCATATCTTGATAAAGTGATAGCACGAGACGACTGGGCTGTCTTTATTGATAGATGGAAGCCTTTACGTCAAAACGCAGAACGACGAGGTAGAGTAAGATTTCGCGAGAATATGATTGACGACCTATTCACCACTTGGCTTTCACATTGTGTAGTTGATGAAGAGGGAAAGAGACCAAATAATCAAATTATTGAAACAGCTAGAATTCTTGCAACGCAAATTCACTTCATAGGAGAATTTTTGACAAAGACAAACTCACGAAAATTGGGACATCATTCAAAAGCAATATCACAATTCACCGTTGAACTCTATTACGAGATTACAGATTTTAATCCAGAAGAATATGCTAAAGGACTGAGTATTTCAAAACGCATCAAATCTTTCGTTATATACGATGATAGAGAATATGAATTTGCACCTATGAAAGTTCGAATGCTTCTCAAATTCATGAATCCAGTATACCTAGCTTCTAGAGCAACATCAAAGTTGCTAGATGATTCACCAAGAGGAAATGAGACCTTGGTGATGTCATTTGGCAAATTCATCGCATTGAAATTGCTGCAATACTTCATTGGACGAATACCAGAAAACAAATTGAAAATCATTCAAGAAGAATTTTCCAATAAAACAGCAATTAGATGTAATGATATCACCAATCTCATCGTCCGACTGGTTACACACTGTCAACAAGAAGGTTCAAAGACAGGAATTTGGAACAATTTAGGACAAGCTGAACAGATAGAAACATTGGAGACTGTCTTAGATTGGTTATCCAGTCACGAGAGAGAACAAGGAGTAATTATTGAGAGTTTCTTACGAGAAGCAGGAATAAGAGCTAGAAAAAATCTCCTTAGAGATCCAGACTGGCAACTTCTGATTAAAAATACCCAGAAGGATTTCATTCGTGATGTTCTTACAAACAAGATACAGTATAGTCCCAAAATTCGCATTGAGATGGAAAAATTACCGTATGCTGAAGAGATCATGAGCGATGAAATATAGCATTAAATTCATTTGAGCAATCGATATTGTTCCAAAAAGGAGTGGGAGCCCGCGGTGAACTCCCACATTGTCTCAGTGCCGGGAGGGCAGTCGGAGACAGCGAATGTTTGACCTCATTGTTACATGAGGAGCGTAATTAGTTAAGATCCAGAGTACAAGTAACGTAAAGCCCTAGCATCATCATCTGTGGGGTCTCTATCACTTTCTAGTAGTCCATATAGGACATTCAGAACTTCAGCATTCTTCTGTAAGGTTGAGGTGGGTCGCGGGTATTGCTTTTTTGTATGGGTCATGATTCGCATCTCCGTCATATTGTTGTATTCGTTTTTCACGGTACAACTAACCTTTATTTCCATTGGAATACTAATAAGGCTACGTCAAACTCTCCCGATACTGGGGTAATATCTGAGCAATATCCCCGAATTATGCATAAGATACACTACTAGAACGATAGAAGATGGCATCTAGCAAAGATCTAACCATTACCTAAATGACAGTCCAAAAGAAATGACAGGGGGAAGGGGATTATCCAAGATCCAATTCGGAAGATAAATCAAGTGAATTAAGTTCAGAACGGCCGATTTGTTCGAGAAGGCCTATCTCATATGCGTCCATAATCAGAAGGTACGTATCAGCAACTCGGACACCACAGCTCGCCATGCTCCTCGCTAACTCGACAAGTTGGAATGAATCAGACTCTAAGTTATTGACTCCTTCAACAATACACTCGTATTTTTCTGGATATTCTTCTTTATCTTTGAAATGATATTCTCCAAGTAAGAAGCCATCCATAACATCATCAAAAATGTAATCAAGGGTGGCAATTGTTTTCTCGTCATGAACTTGAGAGGTTTCTACTGAAACAGTATCATCCATTAACTCGCCAACTCTTCTTGCGTACTCTACCATTCTTTGTTCTTGTTCTTTTGATGCAGGGTTAATAGTAATGAACGCACACATCAACTGTTCAGTAGGTACAGTTCGCAAGATATCAGATATAGGAATAATTTGGAATAGTGTATCTCGCTCGTTACCTTCAAATTCAGACTGGAAATGAGTTATCGCAGTAATGAAAGCACCAATCATACCTTCCTCAAAACCACCTTTGATTGCACGTGAATAAATCGGAAGACCAGATATCTTATGTAAGACAACTAATCCGATGATGTTGTTCGCATCATCAAATCTGTTTTTAATAGTCATCGCACGTACGAACCGTTCGTGGTCTTTTTGTTTCTTGTATCGATATGCCATGAAGGTGACAGCAATAATACCAATAGCTGCAGCTGCTCCAGTACCTACAATGGTAGCGGTACGCATTATTTCCCCAGCAATATCTGGTAATGCAGTGATAGATGATGAAAAAGCCCCAGTTAATTCAGCATTTTCTTGATCAACTGTTATGGACATTTCATAGCCAGATTCACCAGGCCAGGGTGGCGTAATAGTAGTAGAATATGTACCAGGTTCAGACTCTTCAAGAACTCCAGTTATCGGGCTTATCCCTTCAGCTGTGAGGCGATATTCGACATAGGCACCTGTTGAGGGAGAACCAGTGTCGCTCTCAATGAGTTGAAGTTCAATTGTCAGAGGTTGTCCTTGTTGCCAAACAATTGAGTCCATTACAATCTCTAACGGTATTTCATCAACTTCAAAATTGAATGTGCCTTGTTGAGTCTCATAACCCAGTTTGCTGAAAACGAATTGAACACGATATGAACCAATTTCATCAGCTCTGATAGTGATGTTGTACAGGCCATCTCCAATATAGTCCCATTCGACCCAATCTGAGCCAGTTCCGGAAATAGAGATAGTTGCGTCATCTATACCATTAGTAGAGTTCTCTCTAAGATAGGAGAATTGGAATGTGTTATCTCGGTTAATGGTCAAAGCGGAGCTTGGACTGAATATCTGAAGTTCAGAACTGATAGGACGTATTTCTATTGCCAATTCCAATGTGGCGGACTGATAATTCTCCTTGGAAATAGTTACAATTACTGACCATAATCCGGGTTCTTCTGAGCTAAAACTAAGAATATATTCTTCATCAATCTTTGTTATATTCCATTCAAGACCTTCCAAGTTCAAACCGGAAAGTTGTATGTTTCCGGATGTGATGTTTTGATTGTAATCTGTTCGTTCATAGAAGACTGAGAAATTATAGACAGACCCGAATACAGTAATGATGTTAGAAGTGCCTACAGGATTGTATAGCCTAGTTGGAACTTTGACAACTGTAATCGTCAAGGATGTACTTGCATCGACATGATTTGGAACTGTGGCAACAAAAACTAATTGAAACGATCCAGTTGTATTTATTGCCATAGTGATTGAATAGTTGCCATCTCCAATTTCCAAGAAATTGAATACAGGAACACTTTCGGGGAGATTAATGCAGGTGATAGTCGCTTCTTCAACTCCCAAATCGGTTGAATTTTCTAATCTGAAATTAATCTCCATATTCTCATTGATTATTTGGATAGAACTTTCGAGATCCAAACTCAAAACCATGGACTCATTCGTAAAAGTAAGTGAGAATGTTTCCAACTGAGTAATATGATTAGTCAGATTTGCTTGAATTACAATAGAATAGGTTCCTGAAGATGTTGAAGAGATACTGAACGAATAAATTCCATTTCCATGAGCTACTGAATCTCCATAATCAACTCCATCCATGGGAGTAATAGATGCTATCTCAACTGTTGCATTATCAAGACCATAGTCTGTTGAATTCACATATTCAATAAATACTTCGTATGTTTGCCCATATGAAACTGCAGCTGCAGAGCCATTCAAGATTGATAATTTGGTTTCAATACTACTAACAAACAGGAACAAAGTGTCCTCGGCAAACTCGTAGAAGCTCTTTGTTGCATGGAACCTGATAGAATAACTTCCTGCTAATTGGCTTGTAATGTTAACTTGGTAGTTTCCATTTCCAAGAGGAACCACCTGGCCTAAAACAACGCCGCCAGAGCTCCCGGAATAGGAGATATCAAGTGTAGCTCCATCAATTGGATTACCAAATCTGTCCTCATAATGGAAAATAGCGGTATGATTTGAATACAGTCCTATTTGAGCTGTGTCTTCACTCAAAAGTAGGAGGTTATTCGTATACACTGTGCGTATTATGAAGGAACAAGATGCGTTATCATAGTAATCAACAGATGCATTTACAATCACGGTATTGTTGCCAGGAGAGATTAATGACGTATTGAAATCTGCTTCCCACGACTTTCTAACATCGTTAGGTGAAAAAACAATCTCACTTCCAGACCAATTAGCCACAATAGATGCTGAAGTCATGATATGTTCGCCATTTTCAGCGTCAATGAAACGGACAAAGTTTGTGATTACTTCACCAACCTCAGTTTCAATGTATTCATTGACTGCTATCAGGAGTGATTGGTGGTGTAATTCAAATGAGATTTCATCATAAGCTATCTCACTTCCATTCTCCCAGAATACTTGAACTGACCATTGTCCCGCTGAAGCATTGAGAGAGCCAAAAGTTAATGCAGTGCTATTGACGGATCCATTTGTACCGGTAGTATTGTTTTCTAAATACCAAACTGTACCATTTGGAAATAAATAGGAAATCTCAACCGCACTATCAAGGGAGGGAGTTTCGGAGCTCGTTTCTATTCTTGCAGAAACACGTGTGAGATTTGTGCTTCTAAAAAGGCTTTCATTCATCCAGTTCGCATTAGAATAGATTTGAGTGTTGATTGTTCTTGCATAGTTAGGTGTATTACCTGATAACTTCCACCAACCAAGTCTTATCAATAAAGTATCAGGAATAATAACAAGTCCGGGATATATTTGGCATTGACTAGTCACATCGGATAGAAAAGGATCTTGAATAGTGATATTTTCCCAATCAGTTGGAAGGGTAATTCTTAAACTGAGATTTTGATATTCTTCAAGTGAGCCCATATATGAGTAGGTTTCAACTACCGTACTACTTCCAAAATCAATAGAATAATGGACACCATAAGATGACTCAGCTGTCGTCCAAGTAGTGTTTCCGAATTGGTGAATTTTTAGACGAGTTTCATAGTCAAAAGAAATGGATGAGTTAGAAGTAAGATTAACAGGAAGTATTTGTTGGTTCCAATAGCTGGTATTGATAACTGAAGAATAACCGACACCATTACTACCAATAACTGAACTAGAAGTGTTTTCAACATAGAACTTAAAATCTACTTCCTCAAACGAAGGCGCGGTCTGTCCAATTAGACTAATGTCGTCCAACAAAATAGAGATGTAAGCTGTATTCAGGAAACCATCTTCAATTGTGTCACCATCATAATCTAAGTCAGGGTCCAAATTCAATTCTTCGTCAATGTATAATCCAACCATAATTGTAGATGCATTTCCAATTAATGGAAGTGATATTGGAATATCCCCAGATTCGTACCATACATCACGAGAATCGAGTGTTAGTAAACTTTGATTCCAAACAACTATATCATCAACAAAAACAGACACTGAACAATTACCACTCAATGCATCTCCACCAACACCATCGATTGGTCCTTGGAGATAAAGATATTTCAAACTAAGGATGAAATTTGACGTATAAGGCAAATTTGGAAAACTTTGATTCCAGAGAATATAGGTACCAGCAGAATGAAGGAAGGTCGGAAAGTTAACATGAGTAGACTTACCTCTATTTTCTGCAGAAACATATCCATTAGAGTGATACTCAGCAATTTGTTTTTGTAATTCCTTTGTATCCGGGTTTGTGTCCTTGTGTTCTGGATACCAACCAAAAGGATAGTAATCAACACTATCATTAAGATTAGTATTAATACCCACAATACCGTCATCAAAAGTTCCATTTACTGCATAAGTTCGAGCAAGATTTGAAACGTTAACAGATGCTTCGCTGGCAATCCAGTTGTGAGTGATATCTAATTGATGATTGTACTGAAGATTTTGATAGATATCAGTTCTAGCGGAAACAATTCCAGATGTTGAGTAACCTATCTTTTCTAAACTACGAGAATCTAACACACCATCCCTGCTAGATTCACCTAGTTCATGTGTTTCAGAACTATCCAAGGGTTCGATACTTATGTTTTTCAGATTGGGGTTTACAATTGCAGGATTGCAAAACATAGGTATAATCATGACAAATAGCGAGAACACTACTAGGATTTTACCCGAAATCCTCACGTGCTTTCTTGTTTGCATCCTCATATTCCCCAAGTATGTTTCGGCGTGAAACTTTTGAAGGTGACGAACTTTGAGTAGGATTTTGAGTTAAAATATCTAATAGATAAACTATCCGCGAATGTTTTTTTCGGAAAATCGAAAGGTTATTCACCATTAGTGACAATTCTACCCCTTGCAATGACATCATGCTTGTGTATGCTCTCTAACGATGTTGCTTCAGCGTACATCTCAAGGACACGACCAGAGAATTTGTCATATGCATGTTGTAGGATATTTCTACAGACATCTTCAACAAAGAGAGGGTTGTTGTGCATCTGTTTCGTAACATGAACTTCATCTTCAAGTTTTAGAAGCGAGTATGTTTTACTTGAGAAGGAAGATTCGATGACTTCAATCATATCACCATAGGTAGGAATGTTCTCAGTAGTACCTACAACTTTAAGACTTCCAGTTGCACGTTGCATGTGAGTCAGACCTTCGTTATTCGCCATACAATGAGGACAGACTGTATTTCCGATGACTTTGATTTCAACGGTATGACGATAGGTCTTATTCCCGTTCTCCTTGTTAGTAGTAGCAACTACGTCACAGATCTCCCATGTTCGCTTGTTGCTTGCTGGGGTTCTACTAGCATATCCAAACTCAAACTCGAATTTGATCTCTCCATGATTTAGAGGGTGACGTCTTGCTAATCCCTCCAAGATATGAATCTGCAATTCTTCTACGGATTTATGAACACTAAATTCATCACTGATAACTTCAGTCATGGATTCTACAAGTCTAGACATGTGGATTCCTTTGTATTCAGCAGGAAGGTCAATGGTAAGCTCGACAGAAGGAATGATGTGATGACGAACACCACTTCGTTCAGTAATGATAAATGTCTTGAGATTCTTAACCCCAACTTTCGTCAGGTGTATCTTGTGTTTTGGACGTTCGTCTTGTGTATCGATGACCATGTCTATTTCTCACCTATCTTATCGTGAGTACGTTCGAAGCAGGCTATTGAACCGGGAGTTTCCTCAACACAGACCCGTAGTCGCAAAGCATTCGGTATTTCAAGTTTTGTAGAAATGTACTCTGCTAGTAACTCAGCAGTTGTAGCTTCTATGGGAAGCATAATACAGTCCTCAGAGGGAATCAAGTACCGTTTGCCTTCCACTCGTACTTCAATTGAATCCTCAATAGTCGTTATCCTAATTTTTGTCGAATGCTTTGGAAGTAAAACTTTATGGTCTAGTGATTGACATATTTTTCGACCATCTTTCTTGAGTTTCGTAAAGTCAATTACCATGCTATGTTCATCAAGTGGAGCTTGAACAAAGATTTCAACCATGTAATTATGTCCATGTAGATTCTCACAATAATCAGAACCGATAACAAAATGAGCTGAACTGAAATGCATCTTCTGATCTTTTACCTGAACAAAGTGCATGGAAATAACTCCTAGATTTGTGCTGTCACAGATATTCGAGCATGTAAAACTGTCGGAAGGACCACTTGTTTGCAAAAGGCAAATCACCTCATGAGAACAATTGTTTCCAAAGTAATAGTTTCAAATCCCATTACATACCTCGTTGTTTTTCCAACATCTCAACTAGATCAGCTACAGTAGTAGCCTGTTCTGGAGATTTATCATCACGCCATCTGCCTGTAAATCGTGGAAAACGAATAGCGAGACCTCCATCTTGTAAACGATCCCTACCTGCAGGATGCGTTGGGCTGATTGTGATCTCGTCCCCGAGTATCTCAATCACCTCAATAGGCTCGAACCAGACATCAGCATCAATATCTGACAGCACTTTGCTATCCTTGTGAGTATGAATATGTTCATCCAATCTTGCCTTGAACTCATCCAACATTTCATCAGTAAACCCAGTCCCAATCTTACAGACTGTTGGAAATGTATCATTCTCCGAATCATATGCTGAAGCTAGAATAGCTCCATAGACTCCAGTTCGCTTTCCTCTGCCATGTATTGCTCCAACAACAACCAAATCCACTGAGTCAGCCATTCCTTCTTGGTAAGATGCTTTGAGTTTTATCCATAGCCAACTTCTAGATCCTGCTTGATATGTGGACTTATCGTGAACCCCTTTAGCAATCACACCTTCATGCCCAGTTTCTAATGCATTCAAAAATTGCTCATCTAATGATTCTGGATTGTCAATTAAGGTTCCAGTCGTTAGGAATACATGACTATTTTCCTCGATTAGTTCTTCAAGTAAACCCCTCCGGTCTAACAAAGTCTGGCCGGTGGTGTCTACTCCATTAAGAAACAAGATATCAAATAGAAAAAGCACAACCGGAACCTCATCACTAGTTTCCTCAATGTCAGTCTTTCTCCGTCTACGCATCAATTCCTGAAAGGGGCGAAGGTTCCCGGTAGTTTGATCAAATGCAACACACTCACCTTCAACAATACAGGTTTCTGCATCGAGATGTCTTTGAATATACTCTACAACATCAGGATATTGACGAGTTATTACTTCCTGTCTTCTCGAAAATATAGTAACTGCATTTCGATCTTTGTGAATTTGCATTCTCTCTCCATCATATTTGAATTCTACAAAGGCTTTGCCACCAGTTTTTTCCAGTATCTCAATAGAGGAAGTCAACTTTTTCGCAGCCATCATACGAATTGGACGTCCAACTTTAGCATGAATTTGTTTGATAGCTTCGATTCCGTCTGTTGCAAGAATATAGGCAATATCAGGAAGGTCGCTAAGATAGTTATACGCGCGTTCGATTTCAGCCCTCTCAGAACGATTCCCCAAAAAAGCAACCGATAGTGCATCAATGATACTCATATTGCCAAGTCCCAAACGAAGATCTCCAGTAATAGTACGGAGAATGTACTTTGCTTCGGATGGACTAGCATCTGTAAGGAGACCAATCAAAAGGGAACTTTTCTTCTTTGCACTTCCAGAACCAGAAACCTTGGATATCTCATCAAGCCGGTCGTAGACAGATTGGATTGTCAAGTCTTCTGAAAAAAGAGTCATCTGTAAACTAGACTCCAGAAGTTGTTCAGCAGTTAGACCGATATCACCAGTCTTCTGAAGAATGTCAAAAACAGTCTTGTCAGAAACTGAGGCAGCTTGAGCAACTATTTGTGCTGCGGATGTTTCAGCTATCCCAATCTCTGGTTCTTCTTTCCAATCAGGATGGAGCTTGCCTTTTGTCAACGCGATGATAGCAGGTAGTTCAGAAGATTTTGCATCTTTTAGCAATGCCGCAAACCGATCGATTTTTTCGAGATTACCTGTCATATTTTCAATATCTGAATATGCCTTGGTTAGCCGTTCATATTCCATCCTGATGGCCTCCAAGTACCAGAGTGACACCAATGGCTTTATAAACGCAATCCGAGGTTTTCGCAAAGCAGATAGCAAATTATACGGTGATACATGTGGGTTCAATCAGACCAGGCTACATCAAAATAGCGGCAAAGACACTCTTCCAGTGGTACCCAGACGAGTTCACAGTTGATTTTGAAACCAACAAGAGACTCGTTGAGCAGTACACCGACGTGAAGTCCAAGATTGTTAGGAATAGACTAGCTGGTTATCTTGTTCGACTCGTTAGACGAAGGATTGCTGATGAAGAAGCTGAAGCTGCACTTACAGCTGAAGAACCAATTGACATGGAGATGTAAGTGTAGTTCAAAGACTACCTCTCCTCTAACTTAATTTGTAGTAGATAATAGATTTCTGAGTCAAGTGTTCTCTAGTAAAAATGTGAAAAGCCAAATAGCATGTGTATATTTTACAGTCATAATTCCTACAGGCGAGGACTGACTAATGGTTTGGCAAAACATCATAATACAGGGTGATTGCTTACGGGCCATTGAGAATCTCACGCCAGAATACCATGGAAAAATCAAACTAATCTATATAGACCCACCCTTCTTTTCCGGTACTGATTATAGTCTAAAAAAGAGATATGATGAAAGCTCAAGCAATGATTCACCAGAGATTGAAGATATCAAAACTTATAGTGATAAATGGGAAGGTGGTCTTGAAGAATATCTCAAATTCATGAGAGAGCGACTAGAACTAATGCCAGAATTACTTACTGAGGATGGTAGTATCTGGATCCATCTTGACTTTCATGTCGCACACTACATCAAAACAATTCTCGATGAAATAATGGGATACCATAACTTTGTGAATCAAATAATTTGGAAGAGAACCAATAGTCCGAAAATCCAGAGCAAGGGTTTTGGTAGTCAGCATGATATTATTCTTCTCTATGCTAAAGATTCATCCAATTTCAGAACAAATCTCGTTTATCGGGAACATGATGAACGAGCACTAAAACCGTATAGCTATAAGGATGAGAGAGGTAGATTCAGACTTATAGAAATAGAAGCACAAGGTATTCAACGCACTGAAGGAAGGAAAAGATACGAGTGGAGAGGAAGAACTGCACCATATCTGTACAAGAGAGAAAAACTGGATGCATGGTGGGAGCAAGGATTAATCTACGAGAGTAGAAACAATAGATATTCTAAGAAGCAATATTTAGCTGATGTTCCAGGAATCCCTGTTTCTGACCTGTGGTTGGACATCCCACCCCTTCAAGGATCTTCAAAAGAATATCTGGGTTTTATTACTCAAAAACCAGAAGCGTTACTGGAAAGAATTATTCATGCTGCAACTATCAAAAATGATATCGTGGCAGATTTTTTTGCGGGTTCAGGTACAACAGCAGCCGTAGCTGAAAAAACAGGAAGAAAATGGATTGCATGTGATTGGTCGGAAATATCAATCGACCTAATCCAAAAAAGACTGGAGCAAATCTGGAAAAAGTGGCCGAAAGGAAAAGAACCAATAAAGGCAAATTTGGTTAAAGTTGATAATAGCTAAAATAGTAACCATTTGTAAGAAATTCTAGAGGAGAGGTCATGGTAGCAGAAAGAAAAGAAAAAGATGAATTTTATCGAGGAGAAAGGGTAGCTATTTTATCGGTCTTCCTAATGATTTTCTTAACCGTTCTGAAGGGGTCGGCGGGTCTATTTTATAATAGTGTTGCATTATTGGCTGATGCAATAAACTCCTTTGCGGACATTCTTGCCTCTGCATTGATTTGGTCTGGATTGCGATTAGCTAGTAAAGAGGCAGATGAGAAATTTCCATATGGATACTTTAGAGGGGAAACTCTTGCGTCTCTTGCGGTAGGAACCATGGTCTTAATTACAGGAGGGCAGATTATTCTTGAAGGAGTCCGTGGCTTAATTGAGCCTTCACAAATTTCAGATGGTTTTATCCCGCTGCTAGCAGCAGCAATTTCATCAATCATATATTTCATTCTATCAAAGTATAAGCGAAAAGTCGGAGAAGAGATAGGAAGCCAAGGACTTATTGCAGACAGTACTCATTCCATGTTAGATGTTTATTCTGGTTTGATTGTATTTATTGGGATATCATTCTCAATCCTAGGATTTCCTTTAGCTGAAATCGTTGTAGCTTTGATTATTGGAATATACATTATCAAAGAAGGTCTAGAACTTGCCAAGGATGCAATTATGTCACTCATGGATGCAAATGTGAATCCAGAATTAGCTAAAGAGATTCAAACCCTTACTGAAGCTGATGATGAAGTGCTTGATGCACATGACGTCAAAGTTAGAAGATCAGGTCCTGTCCAGTTTGTCGAGATGCATATTATTGTTGATAGAGATCTACATGTTGAATCCGCTTTCAAGATAATGTCTGAGATAGAAGAAAAAATATCAGAAAAATACCCAACAATCGAATCGATAACGGTGAGAATCGAACCAGGAGAGAACATCCCAAATTATGTAGCAATCCCTGTTGATTCTGATGGTACGGATTCTCAATACATGTTTGAACATTTCGGAAAAGCTCCATTTTTCGCACTTTGTGAAATTTATGAGGATAGGTGTGAAACTAGATTTATTGAGAATCCGGGATATGCAGTAGAAAAACAGAGAGGGCAACTAGCTGTAGATGCTCTTGTGAAACACAATGTGAAAGCAGTAATAGTTGGAGAGATTGGTATGGGCCCATTAGGATTGTTGAGAGGTTTCAGTATAATGGTATACAAAATTAATGAGGAAATCAAGGATTTTCGTACAGTCCTTAAGAAATTCCAAGAGGGCGAACTTGAAAGAATAGGCGCATGAATAACCGAGAGATATATCAAATAGTGCATTGAATAGTTCTCTTATTGAGAATCATTGAGATGGACATATTGAGAGTTAAAGGAAGAACAGGAGAAGTTCTAAGGTTTGGTCTTGGAGCTAGAAGTTGGTTGTACGCCCAAATGGAGGGAGCACCTGAAGAATTTACTTGGAGACCTCCCGAAGGCGGTAGATCTGCATCAGATGTAGTGAGTCATATTGCATGGGTCGTGTCTGTGGTTTGCACAAAGATTGCTGAAGACTACAATATAGATACATCTGGGAAAGACATCGGGGCCACTGCGAATCTAGTTGTTGCACTACGAGAAGAGGTTGAAACTGCGTATGATATTCTCAGAAAATTATGTCGTGACCTTCGAGATGAACAATTAGATGAAACAACAAAACTACCACCTCCCTCACAGATAAAAAAAGGGACAGTAGAGCAGGTTCTGCGAATAATGACTGGATACCATACTATCCATCACGCAGGTCAAGTTGCACTTCTTATCAGACGAGCAAAAACAGCAGTACTCAAATAAATGAATAGCCATCTACTCGTTCTTTATTTTTCGAATTGCTCCACCGGGAGCAACACCTTTTGGACAGACCTTTACACAGTTCATTATCAATTCACAAAGTAATGCACCATCATCACGCTTCGCATCTTCTAGATATCTCTTTGGTTCTGGAGTTCTGGAATCGCTATAGAATCTCCATGCTTTAGCAAGTGCTGCGGGTCCGAGATATTCTTCTTCCTCAGAATTAACCGGGCAAGAACCAAAACATAGAGCACACATAATACAATTTACGTACCGTTCAATCTTTTTTCTATCCGCAGGTTTCTGGGTTCGTGGAGTTTCTCCTTCTTCAGTATCGGACCAAAGCCTAAGTTCATTAAGAGCTGCATAAAAGCGTTGCATATCGACAACTAGATCCTTCAATAGAGGTAAGTTTGGTAATGGCTCAATTAAGACTTCATTGCCAGGAGTCCATCCTTGAGGTGCTTCCACTAGAGCGGGAAATGGCTGAAGGTTCCGCTCATCTTTCTTAAGTGATATTAGTTGTGTCCTACAAGCTAACCGAGGTATCTTGTCAATCAACATAGCGCAACTACCACAAACTGCACCTCTGCAAGAATAACGAAATGAGAGAGAGGGGTCCATTCGGTCTTGTATTTGAAACAGAGCATCGAGCACTGTCATCCCTTCTCGTACTTCCACTTTGTAGAGATCATAATGAGAGATTTTACCTCCGGTTTTACTTCTTGCAATTCTGAACAGCATCAGTAAGCCCGCTCCTTTACTTCAAATTGTCCAAGAGTTACGTCAATATATTCAGTCTTGATGGCACCATTTTTCATAAGTGTGAACAATGAATGCTTTAGGAATTCTGAGTCATTCCTGCTTGGGTAATCTAATCTCCAATGTGCACCACGACTTTCCCTTCGCATGAGAGCTCCCATTGTGATTATCTCCGCTAGCGTTAGCATGTTTTCCAGTTCTAGTGTCCTAACCAAGGAATAATTGAATCTGATATCACTTGGTCCGATTGAGATATTTTCAAATCTTTCTCTAAGGTTTCTAATTACTCGCAGTGCCTGTTCTAGTTGTTCTTGATTTCGATAAACACCAACAAGTTGGTCCATTGTCGCTTTCATTTCTTGTCGCAAGTTATGAGGTGACTCTCCCTCCTGACGAACTACCATTGCCTGTAGCTTACCACGGTCCTTGAAAGCCATTTCTTCCACACAGGAAGAATCTACAAAGTCACAGCTTTTGATATAATTTGAAACAGACTTTCCAACCAACCGACCGAAAACAAGAGTTTCAAGAAGCGAGTTTCCACCAAGGCGATTTGCACCATGTACACTCATACAGGAGGTCTCACCTACAGCATATAATCCGGGAATTGATGTTATACCATCCTTATTACAATGAATACCACCCATAGAATAGTGTTGTCCAGGTTGTACCGGAATGGGTTGGTCAATAGGGTCGATACCAGCAAAATCAATAGAGATATCTCTAATTCCAGGAAGACGGGCTTCTATTTTATCTTCACCAAGATGACGCAAGTCAAGATGCACGAATTCATTTTCAAATCCTCGACCTTCTTCGATTTCGGTTCTAATGGCGCGTGCAACAATATCTCTGGGAGCTAACTCCATTTGTTCAGGAGCATAATTCTTCATGAAACGATCTCCGGAAGAATTAAACAGATATCCACCTTCTCCACGGGCTCCTTCAGTTATGAGAATATTAGAACCAAACAGTGTCGTTGGATGGAATTGTATGAATTCCATATCTTTCAATGAAGCACCCGCTCGCAAGGCTAATGCACACCCATCTCCTGTGTTAATGAGAGCATTAGTTGACTTGCCATATATTCTTCCAAATCCACCTGTTGCAAGTACAATAGATTTCGCTACTATTCCAATAATTTCCCCAGTGGAAATTTCAAGCGCAGTTAAGCCACAGATTTTTCCATCTTTACTTACAAGAGAGGTTACAAACCATTCTTCGTAGATAGTAATACCCTTTCGAAGTACTTGCTCAAATGTGGTATGCAGAAGATTATGACCGGTTCTATCAGCTGCATAGCAAGTTCTTGGAAACAGAGCACCACCAAAGGGGCGTTGGGCAATATCTCCATCTTCTGTTCGTGAGAAAGCAGTACCCCACCTTTCGTTTTCAATCACAGCCTTTGGTGCCTCACGAGTCAAGACTTCTACAACATCTTGATCAGCAAGATAGTCGGATCCTTTCACTGTGTCGAAGGCATGCTGCTCCCATGAATCATCCGGACCCATCGCAGCATTGATTCCACCTTGTGCAGCAACAGAATGAGACCGTAAGGGATGAACCTTTGTCAATATTGCAACGTCACAATTATCCGCAAGCTCAATTGCAGTTCTCAGACCTGACAAGCCAGCTCCTACTACTAATACGTCATGCTTCAGAGTCAAATTTTCTCTCCTCAGAACAACAATTCTCTGAACAGAAACTTATCGGAGGCATGTACTTAAAGCACCTTTTGGGGTGTATACTATCAAAAAACGGTTTCAGAATCAATATTTATTTATCAGAAGATTATTCAAACTCCTCATTCGTAACTAGAGGAGATGTACGATTGACAAGTGTCATTGAGATGACAACTAAAGAGTTAGCTAGAAAAATTGAAGCTATCAAAGCTTTAGGTTTTGTAAGAAGTGCACGAAAAGGACCAACTGGAATAGGACATACATTCGAAGGTCTAATGGGATATTCTGAGAACAACATATCAGTCCCGGATTGGGGAGTAGTTGAGTTGAAGACGACTAGGAAAAACTCGGATAATCTAATAACATTGTTTTCAAAAGTACCTAAAAGAAGAAAAGGACTAACCCCAAAATTATTGGTGGAAAAATACGGATATTGGGATGAGAGAAAGCAAAGACAAGCCCTATATACCTCAATCAATGGTACAAAACCAAACAGTCTTGGTTGGATTTTGAAGATAGATGAGAAAGAAAATACTTTAAAGATATTTCACAATGGAACTGAAGTTGCATATCAACCATTAAAGGAATTGGAATCAATCATAGACAGAAAAGTAAATAATCTTGCACTTGTTTTAGCGGATACTAAAACTAAAGGAAAAGATGAATTCTTTCATTATAACGAAGCATGGTTATTGGCAAATCCTGAGAGTGAAAATTTGATTGGTTTGATTAGAGGTGGCTATTTGATTTTCGACTGGAGAATGCACATAAAATCAACTGGACGTGCAAGAGATCATGGTCCAGGATACCGAATAAAAGAATCATCATTACCAAAATTATACTCTGAAAAAGTGAAACTTGTCTAAGTCTTTCGTAAAATAACGATATTCTCGGTATGCATAGTATCAGCAGATACCCCCTCAATGTTTTCAGGAGCATTTTGCCACGGCATCCGCTTTGTTGGTATATCTCTCCCAATTGTTCGTTCATGGGTGAAACCAATACGCTCTCCTAATTCAACAATGATGAGATTTGTGGGTATTCGAATTCTACTCATTGACCTATTACCAACTACTATACATGCAACTGAATTCTCTCTTAGAGTTCTGAACATTTCCATCAAGGATTGATTCAATTCGAAAAAGAAATTATAGAAATCCCTTGCACGTTTTTTACTCCTCTTACGAATTGCGGAAAAAGTCAAATCAAGAATATCACTTTCTAATGCATTCTGATCATATTCCCTCTTAGCCCTACCACCTAATCCTCTCTTGTCAACTGTCTTGACAGATTCCAATTCCAAACCAATCCAAAGAGCGGGATATCTGCTAAATTGACCATATGCGACCGTAGTTGAATGATCACCATAAGGAGGCGAAGTAATAATCAAATCAATAGATTCACTTTCAATAGGAGTGTCTCTATTATCAATCTCAATTATTTCTGGTTGAAAATAAGATTCTGGTAGATTCCGTTTAAAGCCCGCCATCAGCGGGATACATCTATCAACGTGAGAAATAAAAGAAGATAAAACATCAGGCTTGAATACCTTCATTTTTTCCTTTTTCATTCGTACAATTTTGAACTCACGTTTTTTTAGATACGAAACATCTCTTACGGTGGAAGATAGACATAGCAGAAAGAAATTTCGAATGCTTTCGTTGGATATTGAATCAATAGCATGTCTGATGATACCTAAATCCAATTGCACATCAGATGCGAACCAGTAATCAATATTGGGCATTTTTGGTGGATCAAATCGCTTCTGTTCCTTTTTTAGTTGATGCATCCTATCAAATACATTACTCTTTGATTCTTTTAACTTAGTAGGAGAGATTGGTCTTGTTTTTACTCTTGAAAGGAAAATAGCAAATGGATTTAGGTCTGTACCTATTGATTGACGTTTGGATAACATCGACTCAACAAGAGTTGATCCCGATCCACAAAAAGGATCCCAAATTAAATCAGTGGGATTTGAATATAAATTTAACAATCGATTAACAATTTGAGGAATCATTCTAGCAGGATAAGGATGCAGTCCATGTGTGAAATACTTAGTATCAGCCCCAGAGAAAGTCCAATCCTCTGATTTAGAGTCTTCAATCTCTGAGTCATAATCGCTAATCCGGGTCTGATCCATATGTTTCCAACCACGCATAGATTATTTCACCAACTTATCAAACTAATGATTTTCATCCAGTTTCTACAATTGATTGAAATAGGAGATAATAAATTCCTATCAGATTGATGTTGTTTTCGCCTATACCATCTTCTTGGGATCTAAAATCTCATCAATATTGTCAAGTGAAATAGCCATATCATCCAAAGTTTCACGAATTGTCTTTCCAGATTTCAAAGCAGTTTGTGCTACCTCTGATGCCTTATCATATCCGATATGAGGAGTTAGCCTCGTTACAATCATCAGACTTCTTTCTAATTGTGAAGAGATATGTTCTTCATTTGCTTCCAAACCCTTAAGACAATTATTTGTAAACGACGTAATTCCATTAGTGAGAATATGAATGGATTCGAGAAGATTGGATATAATAAGAGGTTTGGTGACATTCAAATCAAGCACACTTCCTAGAGATTCGGCCATTGAAATTGCATGATCGTATCCAGCAACCTGGATGCAGACCTGAATCAAAGCTTCTGATTGAGTAGGATTAACTTTTCCTGGCATGATAGAAGAACCAGGTTCATTAGCTGGTAGTTTGAGTTCACCCAGTCCTGCACGTGGTCCTGAGCCCATCCACCGAATGTCATTTGCCATTTTGATTAGTCCTAATGCTAGAACTCTGAGAGTTCCGCTAACTCGAATCATGGTTCTATGTGAAGCAATACCCTCAGCTTTTACGGAATGGGTTCTGAAAGGAAATCCAGTAATCTTTTCAAGATGAGATACGACCCGTTCTGCAAACCCTTGGCTTGTGTTGACTCCTGTTCCAAGAGCTGTTCCACCAATAGGAACAACTACCAGATCCTCACGGATTTCTTGTATCTCTCCAAATGATTTTACCAACTGTGTTTGATATACCGAGAATTCAGTACTGAGAGATATCGGAACTGCATCCTGAAGATGGGTTCGTCCAACTTTTACGATGTCATTGAACTGTTCGATTTTGTCATCCAGAACATGAATCATCTTATCTATTGCAGGAAGTAAATCTTTGCTGATTGCATCTAAAGCTGCAACATGCATAGCTGTTGGAATGACATCGTTTGACGATTGTCCCATATTCACATGATCATTCGGATGAACTGGCTTTTTCTTTCCCATGGGAAATCCAAGGATTTCGTTCGCCCTATTTGCAAGAACCTCGTTCATGTTCATATTGGTCTGTGTTCCTGAACCAGTCTGGAACAAATCAATCGGAAATTGGTCAAGCATTTTTTTATCAAGGAGAATTTCATCAATTGCCTGAAGGATTGCATTGCTTAGTTCTTCATTGATATCACCATTATCAGAGTTAGCAAGAAGACATGCTTTTTTGACCTGTGCTAAAGCAACGATGAACTTGGAAGGCAACTGTTTTCCAGAGATTCTAAAATTCATCAGTGCTCTTTGAGTATTGATACCCCAATAAACATCAGCTGGTACCTCAAGGTCTCCAAGCATATCGTGTTCGATTCTCTTTTCGGTCATGTCAGAACCTCTGTCATTGATACCATTATTCCAGGACGAGTCTATCGATTAATTTCTGAACCTTTTCTGGATCATTCTTCTTATCACGGAGCTTCCCATCTGTAGGAATAGCAAGACCCTTAGTCAGATGTTGTTTCTCTGTTTTGTAAAATAGTCCAATTGGGATTTTTTCTCCATCTTCTAGAGCTTTCGATATTGCTGCCATTTTATCTGTAACATCATGCTCTTCTTGCTGAAGAGAATATGTGTGTTCATTATAGTACTTCCAAGTAAGCTGACGATTCCAAGTGACACAAGGTTGAAAGATATCAATCACTGCAAATCCTTCATGTTGGACTGCTTGAACCATTAATTCAACCAACATCGGAAGATCTCCAGAGAAACCTCTAGCTGCATAGGTGGCACCATTGGCAATTGCTAGAGCCAGTGGTTCAACTGGATCCATCGGAGCACCTGTTGGCGGAGGAGAGGTCTTTGATACATACCCTCTAGGGGAAGCTGGTGAGAATTGTCCCTTTGTCAGACCATTTACACCATTGTTATGAATAAAGACAGCCAAATTCACGTTTCTTCTCGCAGCATGAAGATAGTGACCCAACCCCTCACCTAAACAATCACCATCACCAGTGATTACTATAACTTTAAGATCACCATTAGTAGCATGTACACCAGTTGCAATTGGAATAGGTCTTCCATGAAGGGTATGAAATGAGTTCAGATTAATATAGTGAGGAAGCTTACCTGAACAGCCAATTCCTGAAACCAGTACCAGTTCTTCATGGGGTACTTCAAGTTGTATTGCCATCTTTTTTAGAGCTGCAAGTATCCCAAAGTTTCCACATCCCTTACACCAAGTCACTTTCTGTGGACCTTCAAGTTGACTTTTCTCAATCATTCAATTCCAACCTCCCTAAGCTCACTAAGAATCCATTTTGCGGTCATTGGACGGCCATCATATTTGTTAATTCGATGTGTAACCGATAAACCGGTTTCCATTCGAACTAGTTTAGCAAATTGCGAAGTTGCATTCTGCTCAACAGCTATAACAATATCAGAGTTATCAAATACTTTCATCAATAATTCATCTCGTAATGGATACAAATCGCAGAAATGAAGCTGATTAATTGAAACATCATTCGAAGAAAGAATTTTAGACGCTTCATTTGCAGCGCCCCAAGTTGAACCCCAAGTTAAAAGAGTAGTATCTGCTCTTTCTTCGCCATATATCTGAGGAGGATTCAGATCTTCCAGAATTTGTGGTACTTTTTTGAAGAATTTCTCAACCATGGCTTTTCTGATTACTGGATCTTCCGTCACGTGACCATCCTCAAGATGACAATTACCTGATGATACGACTACTTTGTCTTTATCACCTGGAAAAGCTCTTGGTGAAATTCCATCATCAGTAAGATGATATCGTTCATAGTTATTTGATTTACCCGCAATCTTCCCTCGGTCAATTTCAACATTTGCTACATCGATATTAGGAAGATTCAGTATAGAATCTGCAAAATGCTGGTCTCCAAGAATGAGTACAGGAACCTGATACTTGTCTGCAAGGTTGAACGCACGAACGGTTACTTCAAATCCTTCTATTGGATCTTTAGGTGCAAACATGATTCTTGGAAACTCTCCTTGACTAGCATTGAGTAGAAACAACAAGTCAGATTGTTCGGTCCGGGTTGGTAATCCCGTACTTGGTCCACCTCGTTGAGCATTGTAAATAACAACTGGTGTTTCTGTCATGGCAGCTAATCCTAATCCTTCGACCATAAGAGAGAAACCTCCGCCAGAAGTTGTTACCATCGATCTTGCACCAGCATATGATGCTCCAATTGCCATTGTCAATGAAGCAATCTCGTCTTCAGTCTGCAAAGCTCCAACTTCTAATTCATGAGATGCCGCCATTAGCTCATCAAAAACAGAAGTTGATGGACTCATTGGATACGAAGATATCCACTTCAATCCAGCTGCCATTGCTCCAAAAGCGATGCCCTGACTCCCTGTCAATAAGAGGCGATCATGACATGGGCCTTTTTCTATGTCTTGTAAATCATGACGACAACTGCTTTTGAATTCCTTCTGGGTTAAATCGTAGAGTGACTTGGCAACATCTATATTTGCTGAAATGATATCCTTGCCTTTTTTCTTGAAGATTGCAGAAAGGGCTTCCTCCGCCATGTCAAAGGGAAAACTAAGAACTGAGAGAAGAGCTCCCAAAGCCGCAGCATTTGTCATTTTTGCAGTGCCTCCTAACTGCTTTGCAATTTTTTCAAGAGGCGCAGGAAAATGACACGATTCCAAATCTGTAAAATCGATAGATTCGTCGAAAATGATGACGCCCCCATCAACAAGTGCATCCCGCTTTCTAACAATAGCATCTTCAGATAGGGCAATGATAATATCGATTTCCTCTAGCGGAGCAAAGATTGGTTTGTTACTTACTCGAATTTGTGTGAAATTATAGCCTCCACGAATTCGTGACTCATAGCTCTTAATGGTGTGAGTATAGAAACAGGCTCGGACAAAAAGTTGAGTTAGTAGATCACCGATAGTGTCTATGCCTTGACCTGCCTCACCACCTATATTGAAGTTAATATCCATACTGTGTGGGCTCTCCTGACTTTCCAGCACATCATATTGATGTAGCTAGATGACTACTTATGTCATACGTAAGCACATTATTGGGTTGCGGGCGTTGTAAACAGTTGCAAGCTGTAGATACTACTAAAAACTCCTTACAGAGGTAGTTTTGGAATATTGTCTTCAACAACTTCGCCATGTTCTTTCAAAGTCGTCATAACAATATGATATGAGCGTAGGACATCTTCGCGAGATACAGTTCCAATCATTGTTTCAAGATCATCAGGATGTGTGACTATGGCAAATCCGTGTCCATGAAGAATCATATTCTGTAGAACCCAATCCATCGTGATATCAGGCGTTAAACGGATAAACTCTTTCTCGATAAAGAATCGCACCTGCAGTTCGCCACCCCACTTATAGTATGCTTCTTGCATATCATCAGCGAATGCTAGACCTAGTAACTGCCAGTCATCGTCCACTACAGGGAGTACCTCCGCCCGAGACCTCGTCATCTCTCCCAAAGCCACCTCTATAGGCATATCAGCAGATAACGCCTCGGGATTTGGGTCCATCATCATTCCAACCATTACAGCCTTTAGAGCATCTACATAAACAGCTGTCTGTAATCTGATGTTCTGACGGGATAGTTTGAGGGTGTAGATACTATCGTTCATTATTGAATGACTAACAAGATAAGAGCTTGAAACCGCAATCATTAGAGGCAGCATCATACCATAATCCCCACTCATTTCAACTATCATAATTATACAGGTGATAGGGGCATGTGCAGCACCTGCGAAAAGTGCAGCCATCCCTACTAATACAAAAGCCATGGGGGCACCAACCGCTCCAGGTGCAATGAATGCAAAGAATTCACCAAGGGCACCACCCAATCCAGCTCCAATAAATAGTGTGGGTGCAAATACACCTCCAGACCCGCCAGAACCAACACTGAAGGATGTAGCAAGCATTTTCATAATCCCGAATATCAAAAGCGATATCCATGTCACTCGACGTAATAATGCTGCATTTACAAAAGCATACCCAGTACCCATGATTGCAGGTGTGTAAGGCTCTTCATGAAATACTCCTTGATAGCCACTGTTCATCTCATACCAAATTGCGATAATTCCTAAAACTCCCAGAAATAAAGCTCCAAGTGCTGGTTTCACATATTTTGTCACATCGAGGTCTTCAAAGAAATCTTCGAATTTGTAAAATAGTGTAGTCCATCCTTTTGCTAACACGCCAAATACCAGTCCCATAATCAAATAGAAGATTAGCTCAATCTCGCTCGTTAATGTGAATTGAGGTGCAACAAATGGGGCAGCTCCAGCTCCAAAGATCACATTCGAAACTGCAACTGCAAGCACAGTTGATAAGATGACAGGTATGATTGAAATTCCCATAATCTCTCCTGCAATAATTTCTAATCCAAATATGGCTCCTCCAAGAGGCGCATTGAATATTGCAGCAATACCAGAAGCCATACCACAAATCATCAGGGTTCTAGTCTTTTCTGTACCCAACTTCAAGTATTGAGCCAATGCAGAACCAGTTCCAGATCCTATTTGACCAATCGGTCCTTCGCTTCCACACGAACCTCCTGAACCAATAAGAATAGCAGAGGAAACAGCTTTTACAACAGGAACCCGAGACCTCATCTTACCCTTATCCATAACATACGACATCATTATGTTAGGAATGCCATGGCCTTCAGCCTCAGGCGCATATCGCTCTACAATAAATCCACTTACGAGTGCCCCAATAACTGGAACAATAATCCAACCCATAATTCCTATGACAGAGGGAATTGAAGCGAACAGGGAACTGAGTCCAATAACAGCGTGTTTGAATACTCCAGCTCCGATTCCAGAAATTATCCCAGTCAATGCTCCGAGACTATAGAGTACCAGAGCATCATTAGAGAGCAATCTTTGCTTGATTTCACTAACTTGCGTGTTTGCCATCCCCGGTTAAAGAATTAATCTCATGTGGTCCCCTGAGAATAAACAATACAAAAGAGAAGATTTTCATTGATAAAGAAATCTTGCTTGAATGTGGGTTTTTCTGCGAAAACACTAGAAATCGGGTTCTAAACTGCCAGGCCAGAGCTGTTTAACCACTTCTCGAAAAGTTTCAATGATTTTCTCCACATGGCTAATAATCTGTTCAGCAATGGAGCCATTAGTAATCTTGAGTTTATCACGGGCGCGACATTCAACTGCAAACATGTAATGCCCTGGTTCGATATTACCTGCATTCTTCAAGACCATATGATAGGTACTCGAGTCGTTGAATTTTTTCATTGGACCTTTAGCAAAATCAGGCCCATATTTTTCAAAAACACCATATGCCGCATGGAAAAACCACGTCGCATCCAGAGATATGGATATAGCCGAATCATCACTCGAATATTCAATGGCGGGGTATAACCAAGGCACTAATCTCAGAGCGAATACTGCTCCATTCTGAGGGCCAAAAAATCCAGTATGTGGAGTTTCTCTCCAAAAGTAGGACATTCCTTTAACAAAGCCATGCTCTACGTTGAAAGATTCCTTAAAGAATTGGTCTAATTCATCTGAGTCAATAGAGATATCAAGCATATGCTCTCTATACTACTGAAGCAATTTTACTTTTCTGACATTCAAATTGCTCTGCTTTTCGATATATCGATTGTAATAGCCCACCTAAGAAAGATTATAATCAATTGATGGATTCAACTCGATGATATGCTCGACCCTAGTGACTCCCCTGATTCAAATCTTTTGCATGCCTGCATGTCAATGCTCGCAACGATAAACAATGGAATTGAAGACCTACTTGGACCGGCATCAAAAGGACTCATCTTCAATACTGGTGTTGAACAAGGCAAATTACTTGGACATAATCTTCCAAAATCTGATGAGTACGAGACCGCTTTAAAGACTGTAAACACTGCATACAAAGGTGTTTGGGATGTTGCGCTTCACAAATCAGCAGATCAAGATGGTTACATCTTTGAAGACAAAATGGGAAGAGAAGCAGCAAGAATTGTTGTGAAAGACTGTCCTGTTAGAAAAGCAGTGGAATTATGCAACCTCCAACAAGAAGGACCAATCTGTTATCTTACTAATGGATATCTCTGTGGAATGTTATCTGTTCTCACCGGAAAAACGATTGGTATGGAAATCATTAAGGCTGGACCAAAATCTTGCATGAAGCAAATTTATGTGAGGAAATAGATATTCCTTTAGAACACTATACCATTCCAATTAATTCTAAATTCAATGTATGATATATTTTCTAACATTATTGCATTGCTCTTTCCGCTAGCATTATGACGGAATTGTTGAATGGAGATATGATGTATATGTACGAAGGAGATACTGTAAGTTTGAGACGTCTGGAACCTTCAGATGCAGACATATTCTTCGAATACTGGAATGATTATCAATTAAGAAAGAATTTTCCGAATCCATTCCCTCGAACATTAGAGGATATACAGGATTTTATTACTTCTAGAAATAAAAGCTTTGCAGGTCGTTGGGTATTTACATTCGGAATCGAAGATACCACGAACGGAGCTCTTGTTGGATTCATTGATTTATCGAACATCAATTGGATTAGTCGTACTGCTATGATTGATAATATTGTTATCTTTGACAAAGAGAAACGAGGAAAAGGATACGGCAAAGAAGCTATGTTACTGTTACTTAATTTTGCATTCAATATCATAGGACTTCACAATGTCTGTCTGTATGTTTATAGATTCAATCAACATGCAATTGAGTTCTATAAGAATTTTGGATTTCAAATCGTGGGTAATCTTAGAGAAGCCGCTTATATCGATGGAAAACGTGATGACACTGTCATTATGGACATCATCAGATCCGAATTCATCGATAAATATGGACATCTTCCACATTGAACTCTAAGACGATTCTATGGTTCTATTGGAGCCAGTTCATACCATTCTAGACTAAAAAAAACGAATATCCCAATATTCACACCCAATTGAAAAACTAGCGCATAGAAATGATTTAGAGCATTTTTCCCTAAACCTCAAGGTTTTTATACGAAGTGCATGCACAGTTTTATTGAGTGTGCATGCTGAAGTGCATGTACAGTTTTATCATACGATACTCAAGCTATGCCACCGTGAAATGGTGGATAGCAAAACCTAGAAAGTAAAAATAGGGGAAACGAAAATGGCACAATTATCAGGTACGCCAGTATTGATTCTTAAGGAAGGTACATCACGTACGCGCGGCAAAAGCGCACAATCCAACAACATCATGGCTGGTATTGTCATCTCAGACGCAATCAAGTCCACCCTCGGACCACGAGGAATGGATAAGATGTTAGTCGATTCTTTGGGTGACGTTACTATAACCAATGACGGTGCAAGCATACTAAAAGAGATAGATGTACAGCACCCAGCAGCAAAGATGTTAGTTGAAGTATCAAAGAGCCAGGACCAGGAGACCGGAGACGGAACAACCACCTCCGTAGTCATCGCTGGCGAGTTGCTCAAGAGAGCACAAGAGCTCTTAGAAAAGAAGATTCACCCGACCATCATAGTAGGCGGATATCAGAAAGCATCTGAGAAAGCTTCAGAGATTTTGAAGGAGCTATCCGTATCGATGGAAGGAATGGATAAGAAAATCCTAGAAGGAATTGCAAGCACTTCGATGAACAGCAAATCCATATCAGGTTCAAAAGATCATTTTGCAAAGATTGCTGTTGATGCAGTTCTACAGATTGCTGAGGAAGTAGACGGCAAGACCATAGCTGACATCGACATGATTGAGATCATCAAGAAGCAGGGTAAGAGCCTCACTGAAACCGAACTCGTGAAGGGTATGGTTGTAGACAAAGAGGTTGTTCACGCTTCGATGCCACGAAAGGTTGAGGGAGCAAAGATTGCTCTGATTAACGCTGCTATCGAGGTTGAGAAAACCGAATTCGATGCAGAAATTAAGATTGACAGTCCAGAGCAAATCAAAGCATTCCTTGATGAAGAAGAACGCATGCTCAAGGCAATGGTAGACAAAATCACCAACACTGGTGCAAATGTCCTAATTTGTCAGAAGGGTATTGACGATGTTGCCCAGCACTACCTAGCAAAGGCTGGAGTCATGGCTATTCGAAGAGCCAAGAAGAGCACTCTAGAAAAGCTAGCAAAGGCTACAGGTGCAAAGGTCGTATCCAACCTAAGCGAACTTCTTGAGTCAGCAGAGAATCCAGACGAGATTCTGGGTACTGCAGGACTTGTCGAAGAGGTACGCATTGGTGACGACAAACTTGTCTATGTCAAAGACTGTGCAGATCCCAAAGCAGTTTCAATCGTTATTCGCGGTGGAACCGAACACGTTGTTGATGAGGCAGACAGAGCTCTACACGACTCACTCTGTGTAGTCAGAAACGTTGTAGAAGACGGTACTTACGTCGCTGGTGGTGGTTCAATCGAAGCAGAGATAGCTAAGAGATTGGACGCATTCGCTGCAAGCGCAGAAGGCCGTGAACAGCTCGCAATCGAGGCATTTGCTGAGTCACTACGAGTTGTGCCCAAGACACTAGCAGAAAATGGTGGTCATGACCCCATAGACATTATCACAGCACTCACACAAGAGCACTCCACAGAGAAAGGGCTCTGGGTTGGTGTAGATGTCTTGAAGGGTAAGGCAACCGATATGATGAAAGCTGGTGTGATCGAGCCATCACGTGTCAAATTGCAAGCAATCAGATCTGCTTCTGAAGCAGCTCAGATGATTCTACGAATAGACGATGTCATTGCAGCTAAGGCTGGCGCAGCACCACCAGGTGGCGGAATGCCCGGTGGAATGGGTGGAATGCCAGGCGGCATGGGCGGAATGCCCGGCATGATGTAATATTAGAAAACACAATGGGGCCCTCTGGGCTCCCAATTATTCTTTTTAGAAAGGACATGGTTCAATTGGTAGAAAGAATTCTGCTTACTGGTATGCTCAGTTTTGAGTCAGGAAAAACCTATGTGGCAAACCAACTTGCTCAAAAATTCAGCAGAGAGGGTCTTAACGTGGAATACTTCAAACCAATCAGCGGACATAATTTTTGGTATAGATATGAACACTCGAAAAGATGTGTAGACCAGGGGAAACTCGTTTCTAAGGATGCAACCAGAGTGAGAGCAACGATTAATTCATCCGTTCCAGTTGAAATTGCAAATCCTGTTCATAGATTGTTTGTTCCAATGATTGTACAGAAACCTGGAGAGATTCTCCACAACACACTTGCTCTGGCTGGATGGGATTCTATCTTTGCACTACAGAGGTTTTCGACAATCGAAAAGGAGGGTGTTAGTAATGTGTATTTGGTAGCTGATTCAATCATTAACCAAAAACAGCTCATTATCAATACTGAAGAAATTCAGTCATTGATAGGTGATAATAAGATAATACCTGTGAAGAATATGGAACAGGTGCAGGCCTTTGAAAGAGAATACTTTGAATCAACTGTGCAAACAGCATTTCAAAGGATTGAACGGGGACAAGATGTAGTGCTTATCGAATCGTTTAATGATTCAATCTGGCCTTGGGAGGGACTTGCTTCCGTAGATCAAGTATTTGTGATTGGTCCGGGACAGATGTTTAGATATCATCCTGAAAAATTCAGGAAAGCAGCCTTTCTCATGCATCGAGACCCATCACCAATTCGTTCTGTTATCTTGAATAGAATTTCAGATTTGATGAAACCAGTAGAACGAATTCAACTTCATGGAGGGACGGGATTGACTGAAAACGATATGAGAAAGATTGTAGAGGATGTAAAATAAAGTACTATAAAGCAAGTAGTTACTTATTGAAATGGTGACCTGTTAATGACTGAAGAAGATCTGAATTGGGAATTGATAATAGTTGGCGGTGGTCCAGCAGGAATGACTGCAGCAATATATGGTGCAAGATATGGTTTGAAGACCCTTCTTCTTGAAGAGAAAGTGCTTGGAGGTGCTCAAGCTACGAGTCCAGGTATTGAAAACTATCCTGGGTTTACATTCATTGTTGGCATCGACTTGGCAAGTAAAATGAAAGAACAAGTTAAAAAGTGCGGAGCGAAAATTAGGGAGATTACAGAAGTAAAAAGCATCACTCGGGAAGATGATGAAGGTGACTTTATTCTTGAAACTCGAAGGGGAAACTATCGTGCTCAAGCAATAGTTTACGCAACGGGAGGTGGGCACAGGAAACTAGGAGTACCTGGTGAAGATGACTTTGAGGGAAGAGGAGTTTCTTTTTGTGCAACTTGTGATGGGCCACTATTTCGGGAAAAGAAACTGGTAATTGTTGGTGGAGGAAATACCGCAGTGACTGAGGCATTATATCTGGAAGAACTCGCTTCGGAGGTATTCCTTGTCCACAGACGAGATGAACTACGAGCTGAACAGGCACTTCAGGACCAGATTTTCAAATCAGATATCACCATACTTTGGGACACCATAGTAACTGAATTCAAAGGAGACAATATCCTCAATACGGTAGTTCTTCAAGATGTAAAAACCAAGGAAACTCAAGAATTAGAAGTTGAAGGAGCTTTTGTAGCGTTGGGTTCTGATCCCGCAAGCGGCCTTGTGAAGCCACTGGGAGTAGAGATGAATGAGGGTGGAGAGATTTATGTCGATGCGCATATGGCAACGAATGTTCCAGGACTTTTTGCAGCAGGAGATGTAGTAGAGTCAATGAAACAGATTACAGTTGCGGTTGGCCATGGAGCGATTGCTGCAGATTCCGCTTATACTTACATCAGAAGAGTCCAACGAGGACCATTAGACTAATCACGAATATAGAGGCAATTGTCTTATGATTGCCTCAAATTCTATTTCTATACTAAGTTTTTCTCACTCACAGTCAAACTAATAATATAATAACTAAACACAAGTTGTAAAACAGTACAATCTTTGTTAAGGGGGAAACGTTAATAACCTCGCCACGGTCCGAGGCTCAACGCGTTACGCCAAGAGGCTAAACGACAGGATAATCAATTGGGATGTCCCTATGAAAAAAGGTAAAGCTATTTGCATTGCAATCGCATTGGCTCTAGTGACAATGACATTCATGGTTCAACCTACATCAGCAAGTTCAACCAGAAATGAAACTCTACGAGAATACATTGACAGTAGATATGACCCAGAAGCTGGAGCTTATGGTTTTGAGGAAGGTAAAGCAACTTGGGTGTCTCCGACATATTCAGCACTAACATTGTTTGAAGCACAAGAACTTCTTGATGCAAGACCACCAATTATTGATTTGTTCAAGACCAAGAACTTCACCATGAAGGTTCAATGGGACACAGGTAACGAAGATACAGAAGATCGATATGGTGGATTTGCCAGATATCAGGCAGGTCCTGTAGACATGTTGTCTACATTCCGAGCAATCGACCTTTGGAGAATAATCACTGAACATGAACAACTAATTCCTAATATCGAAAATATTGATATCAATGGAACCGCAGTCATGGTGTTTCTGAATAAGACTCATAACGCCGATGGTGGTTTTGGTTCAGTTGTTGGAGCATCTTCTGACATGTTATCAACATACCATGCACTATACATCATGGATTATATCGCAACCAATTATGAGTTATCCATGGAAACATGGCTTGGAAACGAAACCCAGACTTACAACTGGATTATGAGCTGTTTTGTCGGAGAAGCTTTTGTTCTCCATCCAGATGCGAGGTCAGCAGGTGTAACACCAACAGCAGCAGCATTGATGGCACTGGATATTCTTGATAGATTGTCAGAGCTTGAAACTCAGAGTGTTCAGAATTGGCTATTAGGTAGACAGAGCTTATCTTCTAATGATACATTCATTGGTGGTTTCCAAGAGGGCGTACTAACAAATGATACGAATCTGAAAAGCACATTTTATGCTCTTCAAGCACTCACAGTTCTTGAGAGTGTATCAAACGTGAATATTACCACAGCAAAGGATTTTGTCTTGGATTGTCAAGCTGCAGATGGCAGTTGGGGTCTAACCCCAGGAATAGAAGAAGGAGACTTCAGCTATATTACTTATGCAGTCCAGAGCTTAGATATGCTTGAGGCTATGGATGGACTTTATGAAATAGATCCTAATAGTCCAAATTATCCCCTTATTGATTGGAGAATAGCATTGGTAATCGGAATAGTTGTAGCAGCTGTGGTTGTGGGTGCAGTATCGGTAAAAATGGATTAGAATTGCAATAGGTTTATCTCCGCTTTTTTTCAATTGCACTATGGGGGCATTTTGCCCCCTGAGGTGCTCATTTGCCACAGTCACAAGATGATTTGGAAAACATACCACGATATCAGCGCGGATTCGAGTGGTTCACTCATATAGTTCAGACAGAAATGAAAGAGCGACCATGGCGTCGTTTGGGTATTTTATCATTTTACGATAAACCATATGCTGACACAGATAGTATATACCTCTCTCCAAAGCAAGTTATCCTAGCAATGGCAAAAGAGGTTAAGAAAAAAGAAACTGGACTTCTTATTGTTGTTGACGCTCTGGAAAAAGGAGAGATGGGACTGAGTACAAAACAAGGATTTGATCAGTTCATGGAAATATTTGATACTGTATTTCCAGATTCTGTGAAATACTACTTTGGCAATAAAGCATCCGATAGGAAATGGCTTCACGAATATGATCCATTGAAAATTCCTCTAAGTTGGCTAGTAAAACGACCAGATATCTTTGCAGACATTCTATCTGATGCATCCCCAATCGGGGAAGATATTGGTCCTGGTGACGCGGCTTTTGAAAATATTGAGGGAATGATAGAAGTTCTTCTAGAAAAACTTGGCCCTCCATCATTAACTGAGGAAGTAATGGGAAAAATCAAGAGTACAGAAGCGAGTGATTATGCCGGAGAAGCTGTTGGACTCATGACAGTCTTTGTTAGTCCAACAACAGCGGTTTCAAGGGGAGTAAAATATCTTGGAAAATTCATGAGCTTGGTTAAAGATAGAAGAAAAGCAGAAGTAAAGAAAGTATATGAAGAATGGGAGAGTCGAGTCGAAAAAGGGTATTCTAAAGAAAATCTACTGAAATTCTTCGAGCTTGATGATAAGTACGATGCAGGGTTAGATGAGGCTTTAGCTGATTATAAGACGGTTCTATTAGTTGTAGAAACACGAAATTCACTCTATGACTTGTTTTTGCCTTTGGTTCTTCAGCATCTAGTCGAAGAAATAGGATATCTACCTCCAGAGGACCGACCGAAAAGAGAACCAGGAACTGAAGAAGAAAGTACTAGTGCAGAAACTGAAGAATGGGATACTGATGCACTGACGTATAGTGATATAGAAGAAGTTGATTCTGAACAATTATCGGATTTAGATGATGCTCAACTGCCAAAAGTAGATATAGAATTTGAAATCAAGTCGGATATTGATATCACTGATGCGGATTTCGAAGGAAAACCTGAAACGATTCTATTCCTTGATGCAGCAACACATTTGTCAAAATTTGATAGGTCATTCAAATTTGCACTCGGACTTCCAGATAAATATCCAAATCTTTCAGTTTCTGCAAGTTTCTACACAGACAAGGAGAAAATTATTGATTCTCTGGAGGAAGGAGTATTAGAATATATGAAAGATAGAGCACTAGTGTTTGACCTTCACCCTGATATTTTCGATGATGTTACTGCACGAATGCCAATCACCAGAAAAGCTTGGTTGATGGCACAGCTTCAAGAGATGGAACAACTTAGGTCAGAAGGCGATCTGGCTGTACTTGAATACTATCCAAGCGAAGATCCTAAATGGAGCTTACGAAAGGTAGCCAAGCCAGAGAGCAAAGTAGTGCGAGAGATTAGATCTTGGTTTAGGAGAGGATAACATTATGATAAGTAACAATAAAAGAGAGGAATGCGACCATCCCACAAGAAATATAATCTAATTTCTCTCAATCAGACCTAGTTCGGAGGCATTATTGATTTGAGCAAGAAAGATATGACTCAGGCAAGAGTTCTAAAAATAACCAAAGGAAACGAAGTTACATTACCCGCAGATTTTGTAGAGGGTATTGGTACATCTTATGGCCTTGCAATTCTTATTATGAAAGATAAGAGCGTAAAGCTTTACCCAGTTGATGAATCAGAGGTATATTACCTCAAACTGGAAATTGAAAAGCTAAGTAAAAGTTTCCTTGAGGAATTAACCAACATCTTCGAAGGAGCGGGATTAGAAGATGTGCTATTTACAAGTGGTATTTGTCAGGCAGAAAATCAGTGTTACTACGAGTGTTATTTCACTCCTCAACAGCTTCGAATTTCACGAGAAGAAATGGAACAAGGACTGAAAGGAATTACAGGTGTACAAAAAGTAATCTTGAATGACGTTCCCGTTTCATAACCATCTTGTCAAATCATGCATTAGCAAATGAACCAAAGGAATACTGTACCATTTCCTAGGTTTCCTTGGAGTATATTCTAAAAATGATCAAGTTTTTGGGACTAATTGCTATTGAGAGGGAATATTCAAGCTCAATTCTACAAAACTTGACTCATAAACTCCAAGGTATGTCAAATATCACTAATGAAGCGAGACATGAAGAAAGTATGTTAGTCTCAGTCTTTTCAAACGGTCATTTCGACCATTCAAATGAGGATTCAATCCGAATATTATGGGGAATCTACCGTAGTGAACAATGTGATGATGTCATCTCTCCATCATCTGGAAGTGATTTTGGAATTCAAATAATCAAAAATCATCCTGAAATACTACTACTGGATTATCACCATTCAAGATTTCAAATGGTGCGTGGTCACTACTCGATGATTCCTTGCTATTATATGCTAGAAGGAAACCAATTATTTTTCTCAAGCGAAAAAAAAGCTCTATGGAAAATATCAGACAAAAAAATTGAATCACTACAGCCTGGTGAAAGAATCCACCTAACAAAAGAAAAAGGCTTTCAAAAAGAAAGAGCAGTTCAGAGGAAGAAACCGGCCTTAGTAAAATCACGTAGCTATGATGAAACAATTTCACTATTAGGTAAACTGCTGAAAAAATCATTTCGAACGATTCACCCCAAACAGAGAGTTGGAGTGATGCTATCAGGGGGTGTTGACAGCTCCCTAGCTGCATTCATCACAAAAGAACATGGAGAAGATGTTATTGCTATATCAACATCTGCTGAAAATGCAAGAGACCTCGATGCCTCAAAATCAGCTGCAAACGTTCTTGAAATCGATCAAGAAATTGTCCATTTCGACCTGAAAAGAATTTGGAATATTCTACCTCGCGTTATCCATGCCATCGAAACATCAAACAGATTAGATGTGGAAATTGCAATTCCATTTTATCTTGTTGCTGAAAGAGCTGCAGAACTAGAAATCCCTCTGCTCATCTCTGGGCAAGGACCTGATGAACTCTTCGCAGGTTATGCAAAACATGAAAGGTTTGTTTCAGAAGGCTATTTGATGGATTTGCCAGAACAGCTATGGCAAGAAGTATCAATAACACACGAAGCGAATATTGAACGCGACCAAAAGGTGATAGGATATTATGATGTTGGTTCCTTCTTTCCTTTTCTGTATCCGCCTTTTGTTGAGGAGTCATTAAAAGTACCACCAGAATGGAAAGTGGATTTGAAAAGGGTTCCACCTAGAAAGATAATATTCAGAGATTTAGCTCGCGTCATGGGATTACCCGATCAATTAGCTAGTAGACCAAAAAAAGCTACTCAGTTTAGTTCTGGTTCTCACAAATTGCTACTTAAAGTGATAAAGAAAAATATTCGTGACAAATCTATCACAAATCGAGAAGTGCAGCAAAATATGCAGCTCTTTTTAGACCATATAGCGGAGAGAGTGGGAATACGTACTTCAATAAATGAAAGTGATGTTGGAGGAGTAGAATGGATACCTTCAATGATTGACCAATTAGACTTGGCCACCCGCGATAATTGGTAATACTACTACTTTATCATCTTCGTTAAGTTCAGTTTCCAAATCAGCTTTCTTTCCTTCGACAAGCACAACGTGTGTATCAGATAGTTTCAATTCTGCGAGAAGATCGGATACTGTTATCGTCTTTGTGACTGTAATGGTCTTAGCGCCTGCTTTTTCAAGTGCTCTTGACAGGATAATCACCAATCACTCTTAGGAGAAATTTCCTTATAGAGTTACGCTAGTTGGCTATTAATTTCTGAGGCAATTGTCGAAATAACATTAGACAAAAGCCCATGCTGAAACATTAGGAATAAATAGGACCGAAAAAACAATGTCGTCAACAGGCTAAGCTGTTAGTATCATTTCGTAAAGAGTCGTTTTTTCTCTTTGGAACAGACGACAACCTTCATAAGAAGCTCTTAGCGGCTCAGTAGACGAGTGTCGAATCCCATTTCGGCATATATCGAATTAAACGAGGAGATAATAGCCATGGTTGGCATTATAGGCTATGGAGTATACATACCTAGATATCGAATAAAAACTGAAGATATTGCAGCTGTTTGGGGAGATGATGGTCCCCAGATGGCAAGTGGACTCGGTGTTTTTGAAAAATCTGTACCGGGCCCTGATGAAGATGTAGCGACCATTTCAGTAGAGGCCGCTCGAAACGCAATCAAATATGCAAAAATCGATCCGAAAGATATTGGTGCTGTTTATGTCGGATCTGAATCACACCCCTATGCGGTGAAACCAACAGGCACCATCGTAGCGGAAGCAATTGGTTGCACTCCCTATATGACTGCGGCTGATTACGAATTTGCTTGCAAAGCAGGAACTGCAGCAATTCAGACTTCTATGGGTCTGACAAAATCTAAAATGATTAAGATTGGACTGGCTATTGGTACAGACACAGCACAGGGAAGACCAGGTGATGCATTAGAATATTCAGCAGCAGCTGGAGGTGTTGCAGTATTAATTGGAGAGAAGAATCCTGTAGCTACTATTGAAGATACCCTCTCATTCACCACGGATACACCAGATTTCTGGCGTAGAGAGGGAGAAGACTTCCCCAGCCATGGTGCAAGATTCACTGGTGAGCCAGCTTATTTCAGACATGTTGGAGAAGCTGCAAAAGCAATGCTGAAGAAAACAGACACCACAATTGAGGACTATGATTATTTTGTATTCCATATGCCAAATGGAAAGTTTCCAGTAAAACTTGGCAAATCATTGAAAGTACCTAAAGAGAAGCTAGAAGATAGTCTTGTTGTACGACAAATTGGTAATACCTATTCAGGCTCTGCAATGATGGGAATGGCAAGGATTCTGGACATAGCAAAACCAGGAGATAAAATCTTCATGGTTTCCTATGGTTCAGGAGCTGGTAGTGACGCATTTGTGTTGACAGTTGAAGAAGAGATTTTGAAACATCGAGGAGAAGTGCCTACTGTCGATGATTACATTGAGAGAAAGACCTACGTGAGTTATGCGGTCTATGCTAAATATCGACGAAAAATTAAGGCACTTGGTTAAAGGGAGGGAATAACATGAGTAGAAAAGTTGCAATTATTGGAGTCGGAATGAGTACCTTTGGAGAACTCTGGGATAAGAGTCTTAGAGATATAACTCTGGAGGCAGGAATGTATTCAATCTTTGATGCCGAAATAAGTGGGTCAGAGATTGATGCATTGATTATTGGAAATATGAGTGCAGGTAGATTTACTGGCCAGGAACACCTTGGTGCGTTAGCTGCTGATATGGGAGGGCTCGGGAATATTCCAGCCTATAGTGTTGAAGCAGCATGTGCTAGTGGTGGAGCTGCAGTGCGACACGCATACATGGCAATCAAATCTGGAGAACATGATGCAATGATGGTTCTAGGATGTGAGAAGATGTCTGATGTAAATCAGACTGAAGCCATGAAGACCATCAGTGTTGCCAGCGATTGGGAATGGGAAGGCCTATTTGGAGCAACATTTCCAGCCTTATACGCATTCATTGCTAGAAGACACATGAAAGAATATGGTACTACCGAGGAAATGCTAGCACAAGTAGCGGTAAAGAATCATGCAAATGCAGCACATAATCCTTGGGCGCAATTCCAGAGAGCCGTGCCTATCGAATTTGTTATGGGATCAGGTATGCTTGCGGACCCCATTAGAGTGCTTCACTCATCGCCAATAAGTGATGGAGCTGCAGGATTGATAATGTGTGATGCGAAGATTGCAAAGAAGTACACTGATACCCCGATCTATATAGAAGCTTCAACTCAGAGTAGTGACACATTAGCTCTTCATGACCGAAGAGACATTTGTACTGCTGATTCAGTAGTACATTCTTCGAGAGCCGCATTGAAGAAAGCTGATTTGACAGTGAATGACATTGACGTATTCGAACTTCATGATAGCTTCACTATAAGTGAAATCACACTCACTGAAGATGTAGGTATTGTGGAGAAAGGACAGGGGGGACAAGCTCTGATGGATGGTCTAACTGAGATTGGTGGGAAATACCCAGTAAACACCTCAGGCGGACTGAAAGCACGAGGTCATCCCATTGGAGCGACTGGAGTCGCACAAGTCGTTGAACTAGCCCTTCAGCTAAGAGGCGATTGTGAGGGAAGACAAGTCGATGGAGCTGAAAAAGGTCTAGCTGTCAATATCGGCGGAACTGGAGCAACATCAATAGTACACATACTAGGGAGGTAAGAAAATGGCAGAACATGGAGTAGCAAACATTTGGCGAAAGCAAAAATCGATGTACAGCATAATTGGATCAAAGTGCACCACATGTGGTACACACTATTTCCCACCTAGACCAGTCTGCCCAGAGTGTCGACGTAAGGGAAAACTGGAAGAACATGAATTCAAAGGACTTGGAAAAATCCATACCTTTGCGATTGTACGCCAAGCACCAGAGGATTTCAAACGACAAGTTCCCTATGTTGTTGCTCAGGTAGAGCTTGATGAAGGAGCTAGACTCACTGCTCAAATAGTCAATATAGATCCAGAAGATGTGGAGATTGGCATGAGGGTCCGTGCTTGCTTTAGAAAAATAACCGAGTATGGACAAGGTGGGATCATTGTCTATGGCTATAAATTCGAGCCAACAATGAAAGTCACAGGTCATGAATAGAGTTCAGTTTACCAGATTTCGAGTTCGGTAACAGTCCCTACTGCAGGGAGTGAAACATTCCGAACTCGAGTATCTCCAATATATGCTTCGTGGATTCTTGCATTGTGTACGTGTCCATGGATAACAAGATTAGGTTGTTGTTTTTGAAGAATTTTATAGAATCTTTTGCTTCCAAGCCAAGAGAATGCACGTCTGTCTTCTCCTTCACAGGTTTCAAGACATGGGCTATAATGCATTAGAAGAATTCTTCTATCAACATCCTTTTTCGTAAGTCGTTTCAGCAAATTCTCTGCACGTCCAACCCTTCTCTTGAAAATCCGCTTGATGCTTGGTATATTGTCACGTTGCCAAGAAGTGGGACGGTCCAAAGAACCTTGAGTACCGACAATCCCGATTTTTATATCTCCAATAGTAAGAATCAAAGATTTTTCGTCAAGAATAGTCATTCGTGTGCCGATAATCTCAATCAACTCATCACGTACTTCGGCATATTCTTCATTCCCAAAACAACCAACAATAGGAAAGTTTGAACCAATTTGTTCATCAATAACATCAAGTACGGTAATCATCTCATCAGCTTTTCCACGATTAACCATATCTCCTGCCATTAGAAAAAGGTCAGGTGGGCGATATTTAGCAAGTTCACTAGTGAACTCCTCTATATATCGAGGACTATGCACATCAGCGACTGCTAGCAATCTCATAATTAACGACACTCAATTCTTCTTGGAGATTGATAAGGACGGTGATTATTAAAGGTTCGACTCTAAAGTGAAGGGTGTGATTCCATGACAGAAACCTGGGCCCTCAATCTCTTTGATAGGCTTCATATCGGCCATCATGTTTTGATAGATGTCATCCAAGAAATGCCAAACCCAATCGCTTGTGTAACAGGAGGAGAAATAATTGGAAAGGATTTAGAATATCGTTCACTCATCCAACCACTTGAAGTTCGTAAGCGGGGCATTGAAAACTACCTTAGAGAAATGGACTTGGAGAAGAAAATTCAAGTTAAAACGATGAATAGTTTTGATGATTTTTTGCAAATCCCAAACTCAACTACTTTCGTTATGTTTTATGGTCCTTGTTGCATGGAAATCGAAGAAAGAGGACTTGAGTTAAGATCAAAAAATTTGGACGTTTCGGATAGTGTAGAATACATTAAGCCCGTACAGGCAACCGATGGGGATAAGATAGCTTCTGCAAGGATAAGAAAAGGAGAGATTGATAGAAGAGGAAGAAGGTTAGCTGGAACCTCTGAGCCACCAAGAATACTTAGAGAGGATAGGAGAAAAGACCTCAAGGCTCCAAAAGGAAACATCTTCAGTACTGAAGATGGAAAACCAGAAGTTGCTGTGGTTAAAAAAATACTACAAGAAAAGCCAGACATCGTCATAAGTGTTGGTGATGTGACAACCGCAACTTTGATGGAACAAGGATTTACTCCTCGTGTAAGTGTAGTCGATGGAATCACAAAAAGAGGAGTATATGAAAAGGAATTCCATTCTGATAATGAATACACCATCTATAATCCAGCTGCAACAATCTATCCTGAAGCATGGTCAGTTATGAAGACCGCTATAAAGTCTGAAACGGACACACTCATCAGAGTTGAAGGAGAAGAAGATCTGTTAGGATTTCCAGCCGTACTACTTGCACCAGAAGGTTCTGTGATGCTTTATGGTCAACCAAACGTAGGAATAGTATGGGTTCCCGTAACTGAAGAAAATAAAAATAGAGCAAGAGGGCTTCTTGATGCAATGAAAATCATTTCATAACATCTGGGATATACTCTATGCAATCTGTCGCCATAAGATGATTTCCCAACTTGGAATGTGCTAACTCGCCTGATTTGCCAGATATGAAAGCAGCGGCACACGCAGATAGAAATGCAGACCTACGAGCGAGCAAAGCTGCACAAATACCTGTCAAGACATCTCCAGTTCCTCCTACAGTCATTGCTGGAACTCCAGTTCTATTGAACCGGTACTGTCCGTTTGGACTCACAATAATATCGTCATGTCCTTTCAACAAGACAGTAGCCTTGAAGAGTTCCACTGCGTATCTCGCTGACTTCAATTTTTCATCCAATGAAGGGGATGCATCAAGTTTTTGACCCAACATTATACCTAATTCGCCCCAATGAGGGGTAAGAATCGTTGACTCTGATTCGAAGGTGATATCAGATTTAGCCAAACACTTCAATCCATCTGCATCAATAACTAACCGTTTGGACGATTCTATTTGGTTCAGAAATTGAAGAACAGCTTCCTGTGTTTTGTTGTCCAATCCAAGTCCAGGACCAATCGCAATGACATCATTTGACTCCACAAGAGGAAAAATAACATCAAATGATTCTTCTGCGAATACATCCGTACCAATCGATGTGACCATCAGATTTGGTGAATATCCTCGAATAGTTGAAGCAACAGGACTCGGAGCTGCGATACTGACCAGATCCGCACCAGTTCTTAGTGCTGCTAGACCAGTCAAACTAGGAGCTCCCGAATAAACATCACTTCCACCAATGACAAGAATGCGTCCGTAATCACCCTTATGCGATGAGGGATTTCTGGATTGTGTGAACAAAAAGACGTGGCCGGGTCCACAAATTTCACTAGCTTCCAGGGGTATACCAATCGAAACTACATGTAATTTGCCAACATATTCTTCTGCTTTTGCTAGACCGATTTTCTCTGCATGAAGTGTTATCGTTTGATCGGCTATCACTGCATCACCATGGACTTCTCCTGTATCAGAATCAATACCTGTTGGTATATCAATAGCATATTTCTGAGCTTTTGATGCATTGATTTGTTTTACTGCAGTAAGAATAGGTTCTCTTAGGTCAGAATGCAATCCAAAACCTAACAACCCGTCAACAAGAATATCTGATTCTTCGAGTGCAGGACAGCTTTTTATTGCTGATTCGGTCTTCAAGACAATATTAGGAATCGTTTCAAGATTGTTTAGGATATTCCAATTCTCTTTTGTATCGGAACTTGCAATTCTCTCAGCTGAGCCAACAAGGAATACCTCAACACTAGCTCCAGCTTCCTGAAGATACCGTGCAGCTACCATACCGTCTCCGCCATTACCTCCGAGGCCGCAAAGAATTGAAACGCGCTTTCCTTCTACTGAAGCTGAATTAATGATAACACGAGCAACCTCTCTACCTGCATTCTGCATTAGCATACTAAGGGTTACACCAAGATATTGCGAATTAAGTTCTAATACGCGCATTTCTTCGGTACTCATCGGTGATGGTTTCATGGTTATTTCAGTAATATCATGATTAATCCACCTAATGAAGTCTTACTCTACTAGAATTGTAGAAAAAGAGAATTGGGTGCTGAAAAAAGCACCCATAGAGATTCTATTCTTTCTTCTCACTAAGATACTTGTGAATTCCTTCAGCAGCTGTCTTCCCAGCACCCATAGCACTGATGACAGTTGCAGCACCTGTTACAATATCACCACCAGCAAAAATACCAGGAATCGAACTCATTCCTGTTTCTTCGTCGATGACGATTGTACCCCACTTTGATAGTTCGAGACCAGGAATGCTCTCGGTCACGATTGGGTTCGGTGAGTTACCTATAGCTACAATGACTGTGTCAACGTCCATAACGAATTCAGAGTCTTCAATTGGGATCGGACGTCTACGACCTGAGGAGTCTTTCTCACCAAGCTCCATTTTAATGCATTTCATACCGATTACGCTACCCTTCTCATCACCAATGACTTCAGTTGGGTTAATCAGCAGTTTGAATTGTACACCTTCTTCTTCTGCATGATGAACCTCTTCAAGACGAGCGGGCATCTGTTCCCGGGATCGACGATATACGATGTACACATCTTCAGCACCTAATCTAAGTGAAGTCCTTGCAGCATCCATGGCTACATTCCCTCCACCAATCACAGCTACTTTATTGCCAATTTTGACGGGAGTATCATATTCAGGGAACTTGTAACCTTTCATGAGATTTACACGAGTAAGAAACTCATTGGCAGAGAACACATCCACTAGAGTCATACCCGGAATTCGCATGAAGTTTGGTGCTCCAGCACCAGTACCCAGGAAAACTGCATCAAATCCATCTTCTTCCATGAGTTCTTTGACTTGTCGAATCTTTCCAATAACATAGTTGTAGCGGATTTTGACACCAATCTTTTCAAGAAATTCTACTTCGGCTTCTACAATGTCCTTGGGCAAACGAAATTCAGGAATGCCGTACATCAGCACTCCACCAGGTTTGTGAAATGCCTCGAAAATTGTCACATCATACCCTAGTTTAATTAAATCTCCAGCACAGGTAAGACCTGCAGGACCAGAACCAACTACTGCCACCTGCATCCCATTTTTGGGTGGTAGGTCTGGGAGAGGTTCACCCTTTTCTCGGGCAAAATCAGCAACAAAACGTTCGAGTCTACCAATCGCGATAGCTTCATTTCGAATTCCATAGATACACTTTGCTTCACATTGTGTTTCTTGAGGACAAACTCGACCACAGATTGCTGGAAGACTATTGGTCTCCTTTATCTTTGCAGCCGCTTCCATGAATTTCCTTTCACGGACAAGTTCAATGAACTCCTTTATTGGAACATCAACAGGACAACCTTCAACACATCGAGGATTTCTACATTGCATGCATTTCTCAGCTTCTTTCACAGCTGCATCGATTGCATAACCCAAAGCCACTTCATCAAAATTCTTACTTCGTGCATCCGGATCTTGCTCTGGCATTGGCTCCTTCTTGGTTGGTGGCTTCCTCTTTCTCTTTGGTTTCTTCTCATCAGCCAAATTAGTTACCTCCCGACTCACTTGCATATTGCTCTTCAGAGATTGATTCCTGTTTTGTATATGCGTTTAATCTGCCCATGAGTTCGTCAAAATCGACCTGATGCCCATCAAATTCAGGACCGTCAACACATGCGAACTTCATTTGTCCACCGACAGTAACTCTGCAAGCTCCACACATTCCAGTTCCATCAACCATAATGCTGTTGAGGCTAACAATTGTCGGTATCTTCTTATCTTCGGTCGTCTTTGCGACAAACTTCATCATTGGAACAGGTCCAACTGCAAAGACCAGATCAATCTCGCGACCTTCCTGGATGAGGTCACCTAGAACATTGGTCACAAAACCGTGTACACCACATGAACCATCATCTGTTGTTTCATAGGCTTCATCACTAATCTTCTTCATTTCCTCTCTATAGAGAAGGAGACTCATGCTCCGAGCACCATTAATTGTAATCAAATGATTGCCTGCTTCTTTGAAAGCACGAGCTACGGGATACGCAATCGCGCTACCGCATCCACCACCAATTACAACCACCGTGCCGATATTATCGGTGTGAGTTGCCTTACCGAGAGGACCAACGAAATCCAATATCTCATCGCCAACCTCAAGGCGTCCCAATAACTTTGTTGATTTTCCTACTTCCTGGAAAACAATAGTTACGGTGCCCTTTTCACGGTCAAAATCAGCTATGGTAAGAGGAAACCTCTCACCTGTTTCATTCACCCGAATCATAACGAATTGGCCTGCTTTGCAGACCTTTGCTATATCAGGTGCTTGAACCACAAGCATCTTTGTGACCTCGTTGAGGACTTGCTTAAACTTAATCTCATACATTCTGGTTCACTGCCTCGTATCGAAAGGTCCTAGAGTTCACTAGAACACGAATCGAAGCGATATGGGGGGAGAAATAAGCATTTGGGTTCAAACGAGTATGTGTTTCAAATTGTAAATACACCACGCACTTCCCTCACAACCATTCCGGGAAGGTCTTCTACTGATTCTATGGGAATAAGAGTAGCACCTGCTCTAATTATTGAACGGAATCCTTTGCTGGAAATTTTTTTCTTATCAGATCCAATACAGAACATTATGAATTTGTGTCCTAGTCGAGTCAGCTTCTTCGCAGAACTTACCAAATTCTTCCAATTTGCAATCTCTGCATCTGTAATCATCAAGATGATAACATTAGACTCTGCTTCAGAACAAGCTTGGAGAATCTCGGTAGTAGGAGCAACGGTTCCGCCTCCCTGATAAGAAAGGAGAATCTTCTCAGCACTACTCCTTTCACGAGTCCAAGTAGATTTTCGTACGCCATCTGAAAAGTTGATTGCTGCTACCTTTGAGCCTTTTTGCACTGCAAAATCGATGGCAGCAAATGAAGCTACAAGAGCGGTATGATAAGACCCGGAAATGGAACTCTTTCGCATTGACCAAGTCATGGAGCCACTAGAATCAATAACCAACAACAAATCGGGAAAAGACTCGGATGAGGTATCACCGGATTGGTCTATCGATTGCCATCTACGAGTTGATAGATTGGGAATGAGAATAGGAAATGCTTGTAATGATTGAACAATGTCAAGTTCTTCCACTGGGTCACCCAATCTCCATACCTGCGGAGCCAAAGGAGTGAAAGCTGCTGTGGACTTTTCTTTTATCTCGAAACGAATAATCGCTCGTGCTTTTGCTCTGTATAAGAATCGGGTCCAAGCACGACCACGAGTTCCGATTCCTGCAATAAAATATGCTCCTTTCAGGTCGTCTATACCACCGCCCCGTTGTTCAATCTCTTTGGCTAATCGTTCCATCTCTTCTTCAAGACCTAGAGCTTGATCTCGGTCTTTGCATCTTTTAGCCCGGTCTCCATTACGAACCTCAATGGGATTTCCCATCACCGCATCAACATCTAATGGAACGAGTACAATATTCTCACCTTCTTCCTCATCCCCATCTTCAGAACTAATAATTCCACATCCAGCGAGTTTTGTATCATCGGGATTCCATTCTTTGATTATTTTGGCAATTTTCCGAGTTGCTAGTTTCCATCTATTTTCTCGATGTATGTATTTCCTAGTTATAGAAACAATCTTCTTTGCCGCTGTAAATGTGGGGTCATCGATTAAAACAGAAGACGGGATTGTAAAGTCCCAAGCTTCATGATAACATGCAATAATGAGTTTCCATAGTGCACTATGCACTTTGACACGCTTAGTAGAATCAAGTATTGAGGTTTCTATTCGTTTCCTTGTTAAATCAGGAAAGCGCTTTAGGAGTCCAGTATCTACTACTAGATCTGCAAAAAGATTGCATACAAACATGGCAGTTGCATTGTTCACATGTTTGCTTGCTCCAGCAAACATCATGCCATTTAGAACACCATCAAAAGGACAAATCAGGTAGTGTTGAATCTCATGATGACAAATAGAACGAGTATACGAAAATAGCTCGTCACCCTGCAAATGTGTAGGAATTCCAGCAGTATTCAGATATACTGTCCAAGTGGTTGAATCAATGTAAAAGAAACTATTGGCCTGTTCTTCGTATTCTATGACTGGTTCAGGAAGAGGGGGATTATAGTAGTCGGATAGTGCCTTGAGCCAAGCAGACTTTGCTACATCAGAAATCTCAGAGATGAGATCATCCATCGACAATTCAGTACTTATATCAAGCATCCTCCGATCCAATCTGTTCTTTAATTTCTTCTTTTAAGTCTACAGCATCGCTGCCACCGGATATCTCAAGAAAGACTTTGGATTCGGGAGAGTCCCCGGTCACATATATTATTAGAGTTAAACCGTCAGTTCTGATGACCTTGCGTTTTGGAGGGTTAAGGGTTTCTTTGAGTACACTGGTCATCCGAGGATGTTTGATTGAAATAATTGTCCACAAGTCTTGCCAAACATCAAAACTGGTTGAAAATTGAGATAAGGTGAGTTTATGCATTGCCTCTGAGACCTTATTTAGCAGCATACTACGATTCGGAAAGTCGGTCTTGTCTAAAAGCTCGGAGTGGAGTTTTGTGAGTGTGTCAACATCTCCTTTCTTAATGCTTTTTTCTATACTCTTGACCATTTTGATATATTTTTTCTTCTTCAATTCTTTTGCAAAGGCAAGATAATCCATGCGAACAAGAATGTCACTCTTTCCCATTTCTCTTAACTCGTCTGCAATCGAGCTTTCTGCAGTTCCATGCCGTAAATCATGGATCAATTGCATTGCAGCATCACGTTGAGCAAAACGGGTTGATGCCAGTTCAACCAAGTTCTCAGTAAAGATAAATCGATTTCCGTAGTAAGGAGATTTTTCAAGTTCATCGCGAGAATATTTCGTTCTGTGCCAGAAGACCAGAGGAGCTATTGATTTCACAATGTCAATACTTACCTCTTCCCCACCAATTAGCCAAGCAACAGCTTTGCAATACCGGTTCAGATCTTTCGCAGCTCGTACACTAAGAGGAATCAAGACTTTATTACATACACTCTTTGATGTGTTGAAATGACATCCATCACAGAGACCTGTTTCTATGGTAAGGTCACTTGATTGGCTTTTGTCAACCCGAATACAGGCTCCAAACTCTCGAACAACAGAACGCATGAATTCCGAAGCCTCTTCAGACACTGGCATCTTATCAGCTAGATTCCAAATTGTAAGGAGGTCCTCCTCTGATAGAATTGCAGGGACTTGCCACAGTTCATCATATCCAAATAGCTTCTCATCTCGTGATGCTAGTATCAATTCCAAATCATTTACCGTAGGCATAGTTATGGGTACAGCCATTCCGAACCGATCTAAAAAGGGTGGAGCCATATCGAATGTTCCCGCATCAGTTGGATTCATAGTCGCATAGAGACAGAAGTCTTCACAACGTTTGATTTCATCATAGTATTTCAGCTCTCCTTCTGCCAGCATAGAGAGAAGGATATTCTGAGCATGAGGTGTTAGTCTGTTTACCTCATCAATCATCTTCCAAAATCCAGTCACAAATCGTCTCCAGACAACAACTTCAACACCATCTTTCATCAATGGTCCTGGTTTTAGGGTTGCTACCATCTTCTCCTCTGTAAGTTGTGGATGACCTCTGAGAACTCCGTCTTCAATCTCATTCAGGGTCTTACCAGTCATCATTCTGCCTAATAATTTGATTAAGGTGGTTTTTCCACCACCATGACCACCTACGAGTAACATTGCCGACCGTGGAACCAGAGCATTCAGCACCGCAGAGCCAACTATCAAAGGTAACCTGAAGGTCTTTGTCTTTGACTTTCTGGAGGGGGTGTGACGAATAGTAAGGTCTCCAGCATGAACAAAAAGCCCCCTACTCTCAACTGTTGTTATAACACGCCAAATATCATCCCGTAGTCGGTCACTATCAATACTCATTGCGACTCACACTGAACGTATCTTAAATTAATCCAATCCTTATGGTCTCATCGGTTCCAGCGCGAAATCATTGATATCTAATCAGATTTGAGAATATTTTCGAGCTATTCTACATTCTTTCAGTTTAGGACTGTCGAGATAGATAATGTTTGAATGCTGAAAAATATAGCAATTCCAAACGTTCTAGTAAGAGTCTATGGTTTTGCGATTGTAATGGCACTGTTAGAAATTGGAATGATGCTTCTACAAAAGCACAAGCAGGAAACAAAATGACATCTCTTGATAGAATCATCGGAAATTGTTTCATCAAGAAACGTGTTGTACGAAACCCCGCGAAAATGTGTTGTTGATAAGGGTATTTTAAAACACAAGCTATCTAATATAGTATGGAGGAAGCATTCTGCTCTAGCCAAAGCTATAATATGCTTTCAAGATAATCGACTCTAGCTTGACAGGATGGCGGTTGAAAGTGGGTGAAGACGACTCCTTTATTGAAATGGTCAGGTTAATAGCACCTGAAGAACTATCACTTGATAGAATAAGTCAAAGAAGTCTAATTAACTTTGGAGAACAATACATCTCAGCATTCAGAAGATCTATCGAGATGAAGGACCAACTGAATGAGATGAATCTTCAATTTGGTGGGAGAGCTCTACTAATCGGACCAGAAGGAACAGACTTTGAGACCTTCATCACTCATATTGCAACTGAGATTCCAATCAAAGTTATCCGTCTTAATCTCACAGAAGTGATTACTCACAAGGAGCAAATTCCAGAGATTATTCGATTCGTTTGTGAATATGCTCAAAGAAATGCACCGTGTATCCTTTATATTGACCAGTTGGAACACATTGGAGTTCCCGATACCACAAATGCTACAATTCTCATGTCCGAATTGGACCAAATGAGCTGGGATGATAATGAGATTATTGTCATTGCATCATCTCACAGACCCCAAGAAATTGACACTTCGATAAGATCCGTTTTTGATAGGTCATTCATTGTGTCACAGCCAGATGCAAATGATAGATTGGCAGCTCTGGAAAGCATTTTACAAGAAAGAAAAGACCTAGATTTAACAGCCATATCGGAGTATACAGATGGATGGAGCTTTTCAGACATAAAGAAACTTGGAATAGCTCTACTTATGACAGAACCAAGTGCAGAGGGACAGATAAATCCTGAAGAACTGGAGCAAATAATTGCAGATACTCATGTAATGCCGATATCAAATCCTGAAACGTTGAAGTATATCTTAACAGAGTCTAAACTGAAAACAAGCTCAAAGATTCAGAAATCAATAGATGCATATCCAGAAGACTTCCTGGAGCAGTTATACCTTATGGCAGTGGGAGATAACTATCAAGACACACAAAGAATCATCGAGTCTCTTAATACAGGTCTTCCTCTGTCTGCACAGGACCAAGAGTTTCTTGGAAGATACCCGTTTCTTCTATCAGGAACACCAGAAGACAGACTGACTCATCTATTAAAGGCAAAGAAAAGTCATGACCGACTATCAAGAATAATGGGAAGATAATAGGATTTGAAAACAAATGGTGCGAAATACTGTTAGACTGGTAGCAGTCAAGCTTCACAATTTCCTCTCATTCTACAATGGAGTTGTTGAGTTTGATCCAGGTCTAACTGTTATTTTGGGCCCTAATGGTTCAGGAAAGACTTCCATTTTTCATGCCATAAAATTTGCATTAGGATCAAATCAGAGAGAGAACCGATATCGAAAGTGGAGCGATTTCATTCGCCACGGAGCATCGACTGCTGAGGTTGAGCTAACTGTAGAAACTGGAAATGGCCCTAAAACATTTAGAAGAAAGATTGACAGAGATGGTATTCCACGAGCCTATATTGATGGGAAACGTGTAAAGGCAGCTGAACTTCGTACTCAAGTTGATGCACTCGGGTTTGATATTGATAATACACTTGTATTCATGCCTCAAGAACGAATCAATGCATTGAGAGATATGGACCCTATTGAAGTTAGGAAGCTGGTAGAAGAAGGAACCGGATTAGCAGTTCTTCGTGACAGAATCGCACTCCAAGAAGTAGAAGTCAGACAAAGCCGCCAACGTCTTGATAGTGCGACTCTTGAATCACAGATGGTGGAAAAAGAATTAGAGTTTTTGAAAACCGATCTGGCTAGATTGGCTAAGAAAAGAACCCTTCAACAAGATGAGCAGAAACTGAGAATTGAACTAAAATGGGCTTCACTGGATGACGTATCAAAGAATATCGACCAAACCAGATTCGACATTGAAGAAATGGAATCAGGATTAAGTACAACTCTTGAAGAGATAAGCTCTCTAAAGGCACAGCTCGAATCAGAGGAGAACGAAGCAAATACTCTGGATACACAATTGAACTCTCTTCAGCAAGAAATGGGTAAAATTGATGCTAAGATCGATCAGCAAGAACGAGTTTTGGATAAAATAAAGGATGACTCAAAACAACTAACCCAAGAGATACGTCAATTAGATCAAGAGGTTCGAGCTGAAAAGCGAAAGAAAAAGAAACTTCAGAAAGAACTACGAAGAGCATCAAAGACTGTAGAGGAGCTGCTTGACAAACAAGTCACACTCCAAGAAGAACTTGAAAAGATCGAGGATGAGAGAACCAAGATTGAAGATGAGCTAGCAGCATTTTCAGAATGGAACGCTGAAAGAGCAGAAGTGCATGGTGCATACAAATCATTACAAGCTGAAGTTCAAGGGAAAGATGTCTTGATTAGAAGTCTGCGAGAAAGGTTACAGATTGAGGAGGCTGAACTCCAAGCTATTGAAAATAGATGGGGCGAGTCATGGGGAGTTATGGAGAAAGCTGACGAAAAAGAACTCGTACTGCAAAAGGGAGAGATTGAGAGAAAACTAGCATCAATCAACGAAGAACGGTTTGCTATTTCTAGTAAGGTATCACAACTCCAAAAAGAAATCAAGGATATTCAAATCCAGCTTTCTGAATCATCACTAAGAGTACCTGAAAGCGTACGGGAACTAAAAGCGGCACTACAGGAGCATGACTTGACTTCGATATCTGGTCCAATTGTTGAGATGGTGATTGCACGCGATGATATTGCTGAAGCCTTAGAAGCTGTTCTCTCTAATGATTTGGCTTTTGCATTCATAACTCACGATGAGGCTGAATTCTCACTAATCGAGAAGCTAAGAGACGAGAAGGAATCACCTTCTCCAGTTATTTTGATTCGTTCTGATGAGAGAAATGAAATAGAAGCTCCTGATAACAAGGGTGTGGTTGGATGGTTATGGGAACTCCTAGAATTGGAACAGTCTCAGGTAGAAATTCTTCGCAAAGCACTTGGTGATTTCTTAGTTGTTAAAGATAGTAGAACCGCACGAAGGATTCTTCGAAAATTCAACACTCAAATCGTAACATTAGATGGAAAAGTAATAGAACCAAGTGACTCAAGAACCATAAGTTACCCTTCAAGAGAGTCAACAGGTATAGTATCAACAGCACCATTACAAAAGAGACTAATTCAGGCTGAGAAGGAGCTTACTATTTCTAGAAAACAACTGACCGATATCATGAGTAGAATTGAAAAACTAAACCAAGAACGGGAAGAAGTGATGGACATCCTGAGTCAAGTCACACGATGGGGTGGCACTTGGGAAAAGAGAAAACAGCTCACTGAGAGTGTCACTAAGGTACAAGAAAGAATAGTAGGTTTGGATGACGAACTCAAAGATCTCCAGGTACAACTTGGAAAACGTGAAAGAGAACTCCGTAAACTAGACCAGAGTCAGCCACCAGAACGTAGTAGATTGATTGGAAAAAGATCAGCTGTTCGATCAAAGATACGCGAATTAAAACGTGAACTCTCTAAGACTAATGATATGCTTAGAGTCACTGAAAGAGGTGAGAACAATAATCGTGCGGAATTACGTAGAACAGATGAAACAATTGAGATGCTGTCTAATAGATTAACTGAGTTACGTAAAGAAGTATCTGATTCAAAGGATACAAGTGCACAAATTCTCACAACTTTGGAAGAACTACATGTAAGCAAAAAAGCAACAATGACACGAAAAACTAAACTGAAGAAACAATATGATGCCATACAGACCACCATCAAAGCAATTAGTGAGCGTTTGGTGGAACAAAATCTAACAGTGAGAGATAATAAACTTCAGGTGACTCAAGCAAAGAGGAAATTAGACATACTTGAAAATGAATATACTAGATTAATGAAAGGTCTGGAAGGAGAAGAGCGACCGAAGACAATTCGTCCACTAGAGATTGTAAGAGAACGTCTGCTTCGAGTTCAACACTTGCTCGAAGATTACCAAGATGTAACCGAGTCTGTTGCAGTTACGGAAATCAAACTAAAAGAACGATTATCGAAATTAGCTAAGAAAGTCAAAGAATTGCAAATCGAATTAGACGAGGCCGAAAACGCAGTAAGAAGTATTAGGCAACAATATCACAAAGGTATGGATGATACACTCTCCAAGGTGGAGAAAGCACTCAACCAAGTTCTGCAGACTGTCAGATTCACTGTACAAGTCAAATTCGAATTAGTTCGTCGTGATGGAGAATATGGAGTCGAGTTCAGACCAGTCATCAAAGGAGATGAATATGATAGCATCAGTGCAGGATCCGGTGGAGAACGGTCTCTAATAGCAATCGGACTTATTATGGCACTCCAGACATTCAATCCAGCACCTGTTTATGCCCTTGATGAAGTAGATACATTTCTTGATGCAACGAATACTGAACTTGTTAGCATAATCTTACACGACGCATCTCGAAGAAGCCAATTCATCATTTTCACACCAGCAAAAAGTACACATCTTCTGAAACACGCGGATAAGAGAATTGGAGTTGTATCTCCAAGCGGTACAGAACCTTCGGTTGTTATCGAAAGCCCCAGATATTCAGGTCAGTAGGAGAAACAGTAGATGTCCAACGAGTACAAAAAACTGGCTCAGCAGGTCCTTGATTTAGCTGAATCAGTCCGCTCCAGAAAAGTAGACCCTTTGGATGTTGAACTTCAAGAAACCTACAAAGAACTTCAAGAAATAATTGCAGATGTTGATGGCAGAATAACCGTAGATGAGCTCCTAAATGAAATCTTGTCAAGCAAGGTAACAAGAATACAAGATCTGGCCAAAGTCTTAGGCGCTCCAGAATTGTACGTGACTCGACTAAGTGAAATGAAACCAATGCAAATAGCAAAACTCATCGTATACAAGAGTCCTGTGGTAATAACAAGACTTCCTCAAGATGCAATGGAGAGAGCTGATGAACGGATTCAAAAAATGATAGATATCACAACAAGAGAACCTGAACCGGACCCTATTCCAGATATTTCAGATGTTCCCGAGGACTTTATGTTCACATCAGAAGATTCGGTCTTTCTAGCTGACCTGAAGAAATACCTCAAATCAATCCCAAAAAACAAAGAGATATCGATTGATGAACTACTGGATACAGATGACTTTGATGAATTCCTTCGAAGATTTCTTTACATTGTCATACTCATTTCACGTGGTGAATTGGAATTCAACAAGGAAACACGAATCATCAAGAAAATTTAACTGGAATCCTCTATATCTTGTAGTGTGATTTCTTCAACTCTCTCGCTTTCCATTTCTGCTTCGCTTCGCAATCTTCGTTTCTCGTCAATCTCAAAGTGTATGTTTTTCCTAGCGATGATACCGAATCCGAGAGTACCGACTATCAACAAGAAAACTCCAGCAAAAGACAAGGGAGGTCTACTAGTACCAATAGATTCTGCCCATAATCCTGCAACTATCATACCAATTACTTTAGCAGTATCAATCATTACACTCTGAAAAGCAAAGACTCGGCCTCTTAATTCATCACGTACCAATTCTTGCAATAGAGCATTAGAAGGAATTGCAATTGTGACATTAACCAGACCAACTAAGGAGAAGAAAATCAAGACTCCAAACAAATCTACAGAAAGGGAGAGGCCAAATACCATGAATCCAGCCAGCACCATTGAACCAGCAAGAAGATAGAGAGGTTTCTCAATTTGGCTTTTCTTTCCGAGAAGTGCAGCTCCAACCGCACCTAGAGCAGAACTACCTCCCATCACCAGACCTAGTTCAAAAGCACCAAAATGAAGGTCATCTTCCAAAAATGGTACTATGAGCGCATTGATTATACCAGCTCCAATCATAACGACAAAGAATATACTTAGAATGAAAGAAAGGACACCACTATTTCGAATCACTGAAGCACCATCCATCAGTTGTTTTCGGAATGAATCTTCAGCCTTTTCCAGTCTCTTAGGTTTCAACGAGGTTTTCACAC
>WJMJ01000097.1 GCA_014728035.1 Promethearchaeota archaeon
AACAGTCTATATTGGATAAACAGGTAAACCTTCTAAATAATATATCCTGATTTTTAACCTTTTTAATGGATTATTTTTGGCTTACTTCAGATCTTGATATAATAATCGGATCATCCTTCATCCACCCTATTTGCCGGATCCTCAGAAATATAGAGCATGATGTCTTATACAATTGAAAGGCCCCAAACGAATACGTAGATTCTCGTAAACAACAGGATCCATCATTCCATCTCCGAGTATCTCTTATGAAGTGATAGATTCACCTTTCTTCCAAGCAATATTGCATCTTCCTCAGTTAACTGGCTATTTTTCTTGTATTCTATAATAAATTTGAGGTCTTTTATTTTCTCACGGAAAGCCTGTCTGGCCACTTCAGACCAGTTGATTTCCGGGAAAAGATCAAGATCATTTTTCATTTCTTTTGGAACCGTGATCGTAATATTGACCATGTAATAACCTAATAAAATATGTGTATACACATAAATATTCATTTCCTATTCAACCCTTTGCTTCCATACTGAGAATTCACTTGCTTCACTTCTTTGACATCCAGATCTCAACCGCTTGCCTACCCTACTCTCTTTCAGTTACAGGATTCTTCTCATTTTCTCGCACTCACCCAACACCCATCATCCGTGAGCTTACTTCCGCATCACTACCAGACGCTCACTCATTCCCACACGTTCACCACTCCTCCCTTCTTCTCTTATTTCGAATACGCTTGAAGAGAACAGGGAAATTATTCTCTCTCTTTCCGGTTCCTCAGTCCTCGATTCTCCTTTTGATCTTTCTCGAAACCTTCCGAAGAAAAATCTTCAGGAGGTAAAAAGCAATGAGCTGGCCAAACCATCTTACCAAGTTGTCGAACGAATCCTTCAAACATTTCGTCGCCAAAGCGATCCTGTTCTGGATCCTGAGAGACATACAGATGAATCAGAGATTCATCGTACATTTGAATTCATGCATGAATTCAAACGTGAAGCATGATGTCTCATCAGAATGGAAGGTCCCAAACGGATATGTTGATCTCTGCGACAAGACAACAAGGACCTTGTACGAGATCGAATTCCATGTTTCCAAGAAGTACAGGAACCGGAAGATCGAGCAGTATAGGATGCCGGGATATGAGATCATCATTGTCGATTGTTCCAAGCTCCCTGCGGATGTGGATGAGATTCGTAGATATTTGGAGGAATTTGTGGTACCTGATTGATCAAATCTGTATTGTCTTTATTAAGTCTCGATTTTGATCCTTTTTTCTCTACATAAAAGATTCTACCTAGAACGTGACATGTTTTCTCACCAATTACTGAAAATTTCCCATTTAAATCACATCCACGGCCCAATATTTGGCGGAGAACACTCTTTGAGATTTAATCTGATTCAGCATCATCAATACCACTGATCGATTGCCAAGTATGATTTCCAGTTACTTTTCCTCCAAATTTTGAATATCTATTTGATAAATCAGATTTAGCTTGGAATATGATTTCAACATTCAGATAAAATGAATTTTCTGAATTGCTTTCACAATATAAGTATACGCTGGAGCTACGAACTTCTGATTCTGGATCAGTAGTCCAAAGATAATTCATAAATTCTTCATTCATTTCTTTATCAATAATCTCATTATTCGCTTCTAATACAACAGTATCATGGGAATTTACTGTGAATACTTTCCCGTATTTTGAGTCTTCAACTATAAATGTTGCATTCCCCTTTTTTACTGCAATATTCTCAATTAACGGAGTTATTTTGCCATTATTAATTAAAATCGGTAATGAGAGATTATATTGTACATTTGGATCAGATGGAATTATTTTGATTGACAAATTTTCATTGTTCTCATAGGTTGATTCTTCTTCATCATTATCAGTGTCAATGCATCCTGAAGATAAGATCATGATTATGAGAAGATTGATGCCAAATAAAATCCATTTCTTTCTTAACATAATATACACTCCCTTTTTAATCAGAGGATAATGTTACTTTTTTCAATTCGATACCATCTCCATCTGATGGATCCCATTCATCATTTGAGTAATCCACTATTGTAGAATCATCGATATGACTCTTTTTAATAATAGACATAACTGTAGTCGAATCTCCTGGGGCATGCTCCAATTTTAAATTGTGCCCGAGTTCGTGCATAAATACTCGTGCAAAATTCGTTGCACCTGATGGCACTTCTGAATGTGCAATAATTATATCGTCACCGGGTTTTTCAGCAGTACCTACAGGTTTTGATCCATCTGTTTTTATATATGTGTTAACTATCAAACAATAATGGAATATGTCTTTTCTATTGCTCCAATCAAAATATGGGGAAGTCCCTGAGCCGGTGCCTTTAAAATCTTTAAAATCGTCAGTGGCACCAGACTTTCTTGTTGTATCACCACCAGATTGCCAATATATTTCCTCTTCATACAATCCTAAACTTCCTCCCCCACCCATGCATCCGTCATCTATGTGCAATTTCCTATTGGCCGCTCGCTTCGCTCCCTTGTCTCGCATCGACTCCACCTTCCGTTTCACTCCAGGTGCCTTCGATGTTGGCGACTCCACTCTACCGAGTGCCTTCACCAACCCTGCGGACCTCCGGCCCTCGGGCGGACGCCTGTAAGAAGCCCGCCCTGTTCCGCCCCTGCGGTGGCTCGCGCCCAGGCCCCGCTCACCTTCCTCGGGGCGGGTCATCTGGAACATAAATCCTTTACTCATCTTATTCATCATCCTTATGAGAATATATACTCACATTGGAACGGATTTTTTACA
>WJMJ01000098.1 GCA_014728035.1 Promethearchaeota archaeon
CACACAGCATACAGAATCGAAATAAAAGGACCAAGCTTAAGAGGAAGACTGTAAAAATGTCAGGTTAATCTGTTCTTTGAATCAAAACCTCGGGGGGGTCAATATGACCGAAACGGGGGGTCAGCATCTCCGAAATATCCAGTAATGCTTGGGGTCTTTGATCAATCCCTTTGGAATGAATACAAAATAATCTGGAACCAGAACTTCATAGATTCTATTCAAGATGCCTATAAGCGAAGGAGAAACGAATGTATAAACAGAGAAATGCTGGTTGAAAATCTTGGATTATTGCAGGCACCAAGTCCCTCAGATAAATCAAACTGTAGACATAATGTCGACATAAATCCGCAAACTATAGTAGAGAAGAAGAAAAGAAAGAATAGGACATCGAAATCTAAAGGTCGAATACAAATTTTAGGATCAATTGATGAATTAATCAATAATGATATTCAGGAGTCATCAATAGAAATCCCAGAGGGCTTTCTTCCTCTAATACGTGAATGGTTAGAATATAAGGCTGAAAAAGGGCAATCATATAAGACGATAGGATATCGGAGGATGGTTTTGAGACTGTTAAAGGAGAGTTGTGGTTCCGTGGGTAAGGCTAGGAGCATTATTGACTTTTCAATAGCAAATAATTATAACGGATTGTATTCAGAGAAGCCTTTTGTGAATGGTAAAGAGACAAATGCCAAACCTCCATCGCCAAAGAGTCTAATTGGATATGATCCCTATAAATTCAAACACACTCAGAAAAAGCAAAACCAAGATGATACGAAGAAGTCAAATTGATCCTAAGAAAGGTCATAGCTCATTGAACTTACTTAGAGAAATAGGAAAAGAAATTCTAGGTGATTTCACGATCGATGAAATGAACTTGAAAGTAATTAAACAATTGGTTAGATACTTTGATGCTGATCCTGAGTTTGAAAGGTTCAAAGAACTTCCCTTTTCATTGAAAAAGGGTATTCTTCTAATAGGACCTCCTGGAACAGGAAAGACTGTCATGATGAACCTTTTCAAGGTCTATTGTGAGAGAAGGAATATCGGATTTGACTTAGGTAGAAAACATTTTCCCCTAGCATTTCCGATCATACGGGCGAATCAGATTACAGAAGAGTTTGCTAGTGATGGAATCGAAAAGATACGGCCCTATATGACATGGAGGAAAGTATGCTTTGATGATCTGGGTGAGGAACCCAAATCCACACAGCATTTTGGATTTAAACTGAATGTATTACAACAAATACTCGAGGCGCGATATACCAGAACTTGCTTAACTTTTGCATCAACAAATCATACAGTTTCGGAGTTAGGAGAATTCTACGGATCTCGTGTTGAAAGTCGGATATATGAGATGTTCAATATTCTCGTTTTAGATGGCCTAGATCGTAGGTTACCACGAATTGATATCTAAGCACTTTTTTGCGAAGCCCATCAGTCTTGGATATGGAAAATGTAATTAGTTAGTAAGCATTCGGCGTGCTACATCTTGTAGCGACGGGCCCCTGGGGCTAACTTGTGCCCTCAAAAAATCATGTTCAGTGAATCCAAGTTCCTTGCGTTCTATCGGCGGCAACAAGAGTCCGGTTTATCTGTAAGAGAGTTCTGTTCAAACGAAGGCATCGCCACATCCACCTTTTACTATTGGCATAAGAAACTCCGAATTCGGGGAGCAAAGCAAAATTTCATTCCGCTGGTGGTAAATTCCACATCCCCGGCATCACACCACAGCTATAATAAAAACCAGCCACCGGTACAGGAAGACAGGAACATTGAAGACAACTTGTTATTGGAGGTAGTATACCCCAACGGAACCAGACTACGAATAACCCAGGATCTGGACCTTGATCACCTCCGCACTCTTGTTTGTCTTTTAGATTGAAGGTATGTTCCACCTGCACAGGTCCCTTCAATACTACCTGTATCCTTTGCCGGTAGATATGCGCAAGAGCTTCTATACCCTGAGCGGGATTGTTAATGAGTTCATGAACCAGGATGTACGTGAAGGTGGGGTATTCATTTTCGTTAACCGAAGACAGAATA
>WJMJ01000099.1 GCA_014728035.1 Promethearchaeota archaeon
AGGTGATTTCTTGATTTGAGGTTGGCTGACACATCACCAGAAAGAGTATGAGTAAAAGAAGAAGCAGACCTGTGACTAATGATTTGAGTTTCATAACCACCTGAGTATAACTAGATACGGCTTACGATGAAGCAATATAACGACCCGGCATGTGCCGCCCGCTCCGAACCATTCTATCAAAATCTATTCCCCCACGCAAGGCGACACACAAGAAAAATCGCCGCTCTTGGGGTCGGACACCATGCCGTTGTTATATTACCCGTTGAACTTAAGGATATGTATGTTGTAAAATTGACAAACCACCTTCACCATTGGCTAAGTAGATATAGCCATTCGAGACTTCTACGCTGGAAGCATATCTTGGTGCTCCTGCGCCAAAGGCATCTACCTCAACTGGTGCTACTGAATTGGAAACATCCAAGACACGAAGGCCAGCTTTTCCGTCTGCCAAATATGCGTAATCATCTACAAAAGCTATATCTTTGGCTATCATTGGTTTATAGGGAATATTTGTAATTTCGACTGGTGTAGTTGGATCAGAAATATCTAACACAATCCAATTAGAAATTGGTTCTGTGCCCACCCCAAGCCAGGGAATCTCAGTGCGGACATAGGCCAGTGAATTGATTAACATGAGTTCAATTTTCGCAGGTTTGGCATGGGGATGATGGGTCAAAGTATAAGAACCAATTTCAGTCAAAGAAAAACGGTCTAGAATTTTTACGTCGTTGTGCTCTGGATCATCAGGATTACTGGGTACTAGATACAAATATTTATCAGTCAAGTAAAAGTCTAAAATCTGCATATCTTGTGGATTTACGTTCTTTGGTTTATATCGGTTTGATATGTCAAGAATATGTAACTGTCCCCACGCTTCTTTAATATAGGCATAATCATCTAGAATCTCCAGCTTCTGACTTTGATGATACCTGTCATAGCCTTTTTCAGACAAAGCATAGAAACCTATTTCTTCAGGTTGGTTCGGATATGACAGATCAAGTATATACAGGTTGCTTTGACTACACCATTTACCGTCTGAAGTATCGCAACTCCCAAAAATCACATAGAGGCTTTGGCCTTTAACATTAACATCCCATACAGCACCTTGTTGATTATATACTTCAACCTGAATTGGGTTCATTGGTTCGGAGATGTCATATACGTGCAAGCCTTTTGTACCCGCAGCAATATAGGCGAATTTGTCCTGAATAGCTACACCATAAGCTGGAATATCAATATGTCCAAGTTGCTTGATTGAAGTAGGAGTTGAAACCACTGACGTAAATTGAGGCTCCAACTCTGAGGGAGATTGATGATAATATGGAATTTTCACCGTCAATTCACTCATCATACCATTGGTAGCATAATCAGGTATAACAACCGGAATAGATACCTCCTTGTATTCCTGTGGGCCTAAATTAAGAATTCGGTATTCGCTGTTAGAATATTCATTGATGCGCACATCATAGTTCCAACGCCAACCATCCAGAACCATCTCGCGTGTAGGATTGAGTCGCGCCCATAAACCATCGTCTCTTTTGGGGGATGAACTCAGATTAGTTATCACCAGGGTGTGGGTCACCATTTGCCCAGGTTGGCCTATAAGTACAGAGGTTAAATATTCAACAGCTATTTCATTCCTGATATCGATTCTGCGGGTGGCAGTAGGCGACGGCAACAGAGTTGGCTCTGGCGTTGGTGTGAAAGTTGGTGATGAAGCGGGGGTAGTCGTAGGAGTTATTTTTGTTGGGGTTAAGACTAAAGTGGGGCTTGGTGCGGCTCGTGGTGTAGACAATCCTACTTGAGCACAAGCTGTTAGAAAAACTGTTACTACCAATAGATATACTGAAAAAATCTTCCGAGGCATCAATTTTATCCTATAGTTCAGTTGAGGAATTTTATTTTTCAGCGTATCAAATCGATACAAATATTACCTGACAAGACTTTGACTATTTCCCGATGAAAATGAAGTAATATAACGCCCCCAATCAGCCGATTGCGGGCAGGCAAGACCACCTCCAAACCGAAACCGACTTCACGGGCACAATCAGCTTCAAAAAATCGAAGGGTAGCAATTCGGTTGAATTGGGTTTGTTATATGGCTCACCAAAAA
>WJMJ01000100.1 GCA_014728035.1 Promethearchaeota archaeon
CTTCAGAGTATATCCCATTGGTATTTTACACACTCCATTCAAAAGCAGCAAAGGAACTCCGATTCAGCCAGTTTTCTCGGATGAATTAGGAACTGCTACTGTTTTTGATGATTTTATAGGGGGTCTCGAATCTCTCGATGGATTCTCTCATATCTATCTCTTTTACTTCTGTCATCGTGCTAAATCTTACTCGTTGAAAGTAAAGCCATATCTTGATGACCGAGAGCATGGTGTCTTCTCAACAAGATCTCCTTCTCGTCCAAACCCGATTGGGTTTTCGTTGGTTGAAATGATTTCAATTGATGAGAACATCATTAGTTTTAGAGGGGCAGATATGTTGGATGAGACCCCATTATTGGATATCAAACCATACGTAACTCGTTTTGATCATCAAGAGGAGGCCACAACTGGTTGGTTAGAAGAAGCTCTTAAAAAGCAAGGAAAAGAGAAACAGGCTGATTCCCGATTTGAAAAATCATCCACAGATTAGCATATTTGGATTTGATAGCATTTCATATTTCAGAAACTGCCCATATTGAAGTATATTGACAAGTCGAACTTGATACTAGTTTCAATCGAATGGTTTGGACAAAGTACTAGACACCTAGATTATCGCACTTTCATTTTGACTCCCACTCATTTTGTACAATATCAGCAATAATACGAAATCCACAATACCTGTGACTAGATACAGGATGGGATACCCAAATAATACGCTCAAAGCAATAATTACTGATGAAACAATGATTCCTCCAAAGTAGAAAACTGTTAAGGACTTTGGCCATAAAACTCTTAGAATGTACCATAGTGCGGAAATGATGAGTATACTTCCTATAATTACTGTAATCAATGTTTCAGATAGAAATACAAGATAAATTTGGGTCGCTATAAAACCAATGAATATGAGAAATCTTCCAAGTACAAATACAACAAAAAACAACATTAAATGTACTGGGTTTGAAATTTGTTTTGAATCCAACCATCCAGCTTCAATGCAGAAATATACTGTAAGGATTCCAAACACAATCAAGCCTGTAGCTGAGTGAAGTCCTGATAGGGTTGATAGAATCAAAGAATAGTCTGGTATTTCATTGTACAGAAAACTAAGACTAATAGTAATTTGTAGGATCAATCTTGGTATTGCGAATAATATGATGGTTTTTGAAAATACTGATAAAAGGTTGCTATTCGCCCACTCTGATTGAATTCTCAACATTCCTATACTGACTAAGAGAAGGAAGAGGAAATTCAATATCATCTTTACACTTACAGAAACAATCGTTACAGTGATTGGTACTGGGATTGAGAAAAGTGGTGCAATCAAAGATAGCACAATGATCAATCCACATAGGACCGCAGCTAAGAAAAAGAATCTCTCGCCATATTTTCGATATACTTGATAGAATCCTAGAGCAATGATGGCATTGAAAGTCAAGTAAAGAGCATCAACAATATTGTTGAGGAGACTTGCATTTTCCAAGAATGCTATTATCAAGTAATATGAGATTGAACCTGGGCCAAATAGAGTAAGTAGGACTGCTAGAAAGGAAACCAAAGCTCCCAAGGGAATCAGGATATTGTTCATACTACTATTTACTTGTTCATCAGTATCAATTGACATCATCTTTCCTCCAGTGTGTACTTCACTCAAGTTTCGAACGTTGATAAAGTCTTTCCTACTTTTTCATTTGCAGAAATAGTCTGTATACATACTTGACATTTTTTCAGAAGACGTAATTGATCCTTTACTCTTAAGAAAATCTAGCAGTTCCCTATCTGGCATTCCCCAGTCTTTTCTTGGATATGTGGAAATTAGAAATGACGGATTTCTAGACACATCATAAATAGATGTCCATATTTTCTCTGATGCGTTAGGGGTTCCATTTGAGCTCGCATGATGAGAGACCTTCAATACATCAAAAGGTCGAAGAACATCTTCCTGGGACATTATCTTCCAACTCTCAATTTCTGCGTCTCCTGGTAATAATATTCGTTTATCTTCCCAACCAAGTTCCAGAACCAAGCTTGTACTATTATCCAAACTTCTCTCCTGTAATAGCAAATCCTTGAGACCGTGTCTAGAACTGATTCTTTCCTTGATTTTTTCAAGTATCAGGCCTCTTCCAATTTTCTTAGTTGACTCCTTTACTTTGCTAAATATTCTTTCAACATAACGGTCTATATCTTTCTCCGGTGCCAGTACTTCTATTGATGCTCCAGTACCTCTAAGAAACATTCCAAGAACTTGTCTAGCTCCCCTAGTTAGATAGCGAACTCGCTTTCCTAATTGACTACAAATCTGGTCGATCATCTCACTAGAATTCGCTCTATTTTGTACTAGCTCTTCCTCTTCTTCTGATGGTTTTCTATCCTCTATAAGGTCTGAAATCAAGCTTCTTACGGGTCCCTCTGAAGTGCCTAATCGACTACTACTCATACTCCAGAGATGTTTGGTGGTAAGAAAAGCAGTAACCCTCTCATCTAATTCATCTAGCAAATAGTGGAGTCCTTTCAGATGATCAAGATGTCCATGCGTTAGAATAACAGATATCGGTTCATCCCCTATAGTTTCGAGAATATCCTGTCCTATTGCCAATAAATCATCTTTGTTTTTTCCTCTTGTACTACCAAAATCAATAAGCACATGCTTAGTTTCAGTACGTGCTGGAATAGAAACCAAAAAACAGTCACCAAGTCCTACATTATACATTCGAATTCTTAGAGGGGAACTCACTTGCAAACACTCCAAACAATGTTTGAACAATGCAATATCTTAAATTGAATGTATTGCGCTCGGATGGTGAGGATGGAACTAAGTTGCAACAAGAGGATTTTCCACTCATTGAACACTGGGAAATGCTTTTATGCCACCTTAAGGTTCGACGCCGCTAGCAGACAGATGCCCTATGAGTAGTCCGTCTTCAAACAATTAGAGAGTGACACTGGAATGAGCAATACAAACAGGTTCATCGCAATGCTATTTGTGGCCCTAGTAGTAGCAAGTGCATCTACTCCAATAGCGATGCAAACACTACCGACTACTGAGGTTTCGATACAGACATCAATTCATACCGTAGCAGCCACAAACTTGCAGGTAACCAATCTCACGACAAACAATGATGATGATTTTGACAATGATGATTTTATTTTCGAGGTATACAATTATAGCAATATTATCTCTGGTGCAAATGTGACACTCTATAATTCAACTGACTTATCGTTGGAGGCTACAGCCCTAACGAACTTTCAAGGAATAGCTGTGTTCACTGATGTTCCTGTTGGTATATACAAATGGAATGTAACATGGTCCCTTGCTCCAAACGAATACGAAACCGGTATTCAAGAGTCAGATGGTCCAGAAGCAAACGTAACATATGATTTTGGAAATCTAGACAAAGAAAATGATGACGATGACCTTAACATCACGGTAACGGATATTGACGGTGACTATGCCCAAGGCTTGAATTTTTCAATCCATGATGCAGATGATAATACTATCTATAATCAATGGATATTGTCTAGCAATGGAAGTGTATTTGTCGAAGACATTCCTGAAAATAACTACACAATGAAAATCACGATTGAATCTGGTTTTTATGCGAATACAATTCTCTATGAGATGAATTTCACTGCAGATGGAACAAGTATTGAAGTTCACGACATCTATGGTCAGCTGGGCGGAAACGAGTTCTTAAACGATCTAGAGATCTTTGTGTATTTTGTTGGAAGTGTCGATGCAGTAGAAGGAGCATTGGTCAATGTTACTTTCAAAAATGGCACTGAAATTGTAAGCAAAACAACTAGCACAAACGGAACAGTGCGATTTCTCGATTTGCCTAGTGCGTTCATTAATTGGACTGTATTTTACAGCGGCGATTTTATTGAAATAGTTGATCCATGGGTGGACTTCTCATCTCCAGACTACGACTTGGTTACACCTCTAGTTGAGAGTCCTGCTGTAGTTGAATATCTCGTAGATAGCCCTAATATGACTCTAACTTGGCATTTGGAAGATGTCTTTCCATTTAGAGTTCAGCTAGTCATTGATGGTAATCCACAAGGGTTTGAAACATGGAATGAAACAGTCTTTGACTATGTGTATAACGCAACTGGGTACGACTTGGGTAATTACACATTCAAACTGATTGCTCAGGATCAATATATGCACAGCAATAGTAGTACCACGATTCTTCGTGTCTATGAAGATGTTAACCCAGTAGTTGAAGGTCCTGATGACATTGAGTTTCTTTTCTCTGAAACCGGTAATAAGATTCGCTGGAACATCACAGAAGATAATCCTTCCAAATATACTGTTACTAAAGATGGAGAAGAAATAGATTCTGGAGAGGTAGATATCGCCAATCCATTTGTTATAGTGACTCTTGAAAATCTAGCTGTTGGGCAACATGTCTATCAAATAACAGTCAATGATACAAGTGGAAATGAAGCATCAGATAGTGTTACAGTGACAGTGTTACAAGACACCACTATTCCAGTGCTTGTTTACACCCCCGAAACTGTATCCTATGCTCTAGGTGAAGATGATGTTATCCGCAACTGGACAGTTACTGATGACTTCAAAGATTACTATGAAATCTATGTTGATACAATTCTAATTGAGACTAACGATTGGACTTCAGATAGAATTGAATTCGACTTTGCAGGAATGGCACAAGGCAACCATACAGTACGTCTATCAGTTTATGATCTTGGAGGAAATAGCCTTACTGTTTATGTAGATGTCATTGTTACAGAGCCTGTTGGCACACAATTCCTTCTTGCTTTTGGAGCATTAGGTATTGTCTGTGTTGTAGCTGTTGTTCTCTTGACTTATTGGAAACAGAGATAATTTGGATTGACGGTCTTCCGGGGCCGTCATCCTTTTAACCTTCTCATTTTTTTGGGATATAGTCTGACCAAAATTAAAAGGTCAGACTCAAGGTGATTATCAATGGGATATGTCTACATACGTGATGTCCTTGATGGAGGATATACAGGTAAACAAGTCCACCTTCGCGGTTGGGTCTATCGGATCCGTAAGCAGAAGAAGATGGTTTTTGTTATGCTTCGAGACCCATCAGGAGTCATCCAGACTGTAATAAAGCAAAAGACAGTCAGTGAGGAACAATTCGCTGATGCTCAGAAAATGCTAATCGAATCCCTTGTCACCATTTCAGGCACTGTTAAGAAAGATGACCGTGCTGATGGTGGCTTTGAGATTCAAGTCAGCAATCTAAATGTACTACACTTTGCTGAAGAATTTCCGATTACTGAGAATCAAAGCGTTGAATTCCTGAACGACACTCGTCATCTTTGGATGAGATCCCGAAAAATAACTAATATCCTCAAAATTCGTGATGAGGTCTTTCGTTCTGCAAGAGAGTATTTGAGATCAAAGGGATTCTATGAAACCACCTCACCAATGTTCGTATCAACAATTGGAGAGGAAGGTGCTGCTCTTTTCGAGGTAGAATACTTCGGAAAGAAAATTTATTTGACTCAAACCAGCCAAATGCATTTAGAACCACAGCTATTTGCAATGGAAAAAGTCTTCACACTTGCACCGTCATTCAGAGCTGAAAAATCTAGAACTAGAAAGCATGTAACTGAGTTCTGGCATCTTGAAGCTGAAGAAGCTTGGTGTGACCACGAATGTAATATTAGACGTCAAGAGGAGCTTATTTCTCACATGTGCCATTCTGTTGCAAAATCTCGACGAAATGAACTTGCTGAGCTTCAGATTGACCCAGAACGATTGCTTAAGATAAAAACCCCCTTTGACAGGATGACATATACTGAAGCTATCGACTTCTGTAAAAATGAAGGTCTGTCAATTGAATGGGGCGAAGATATCCGCACTGAAGCTGAGGAATTACTTACTAAGGATAGAGATACTTTTCTCTTTATCGAATATTATCCTAAGGAAATAAAGAGCTTCTATATGAAAAATAATGAAGATGATCCTCGTACATTCAGATGCGATGACTTACTTGCCCCAGAAGGATTTGGAGAAATAATTGGCGGTAGTCAAAGAGAAGATGATGTTGGTCTGTTATTGGACAATATTAGAAGAAGTGGTGATGACCCTGAGAAATACGAGTGGTATCTGGACATTCGTCGTTACGGAAGTGTCGAACACTCCGGTTTTGGTGTAGGTATGGACCGTCTCATTACTTGGATGCTTAATCTAGAGCATATACGAGATAGTATTCCATTCCCTAGAACTGTGTCACGGGTTTATCCTTAACTGCGTTGAGATCCTATATTGGATCTCTCTGTTTTTTTACCAAACATTGATTAAGCAATAATGAGATATTTAATATAGTTAAGAGTGAGCATATTGCAGTTAGATTTTATATTGGACTTTTTCGACACTATTGGATTCTATTCTGAGCAGATTTTTCCGTTCGTTATTTTGGCTATTGAATTAATAATTCTACTAGTGATTTATGCAGTTTCCACAAGAGGTTTACGAAACCGTCTGAAAAATGCTAACTTGTCAAGTGAAACTATCACTGGCATAGTACTTATTGTTCGGATTCTGTTTTTTATTATTGCAGTCATATTGATTGTAAATTCATTTGGACCTGATGTAGCAGCATTAGTTTCACTATCAACTTTGTTTGGTACCGCACTTGGTCTAGCTTTTTCTCAAGCGGTAAGTGGAATAGTCAATGGGTTATACATTCTAGTAGCTAGACCATTTAGAGTAGGAGATTATGTTAGAATTGGTAAGAAGGAAGGCATTGTAACAGACATCACGTTAAACTATACGCAAATTCTCCAACCTGATGAAACCAGACTTAGAATTCCAAATACGAGCATTTTGGAAAGTGAGGTGACAAACTTTCGTGTGAATATATCTGAGATCATCGATGAAGTATCAAAAGAACAGCATGAAACATCTGATTATACATTGCGAACTCACCTGGCAAGTGCTATTCATAGATTGAAATTGTTTGCTACTTCTGATCATGCATATCGGTATACATTTGACATAATCTTGCATTACTCATTTGATCACTTAAGAGCAAGGCGACATTTCAATAGAATCTTAGAAGCTTGGACGAATGTGTTTGTAAAAATACCATCCTACCAAGTCTGGGCATCAGAGGTACAGGGCATTCATTATCGTTTCACAATCGTAGTGACTGAAGCAAGAGAGCTTATTGAGCATGTTGCAGATTTTATGGATCAGCTGCTTCTATTCTATTCTGAAGATGATGATGTTCATACAAGAGAAGAGATTGATAAGAAAGGATATCATAGCTAGACCTTTAGATTCTGATCTCAGCTAGTGAAGTTCACTCTCTAGCTTCTTCCTTCTTTTTCATCATCAGTTCCATCTGTTGCTTCTTTACAAGTCGCCAAGAAAATATCAAAGCAACGAAACCGATAATTGCAACTGCTAACCAAATTGGACTCTTTAGTGGATGATCTAACCATTCTGTAAGAATGAAAATATTTAGAGAACTGAAAAATATTGCAAATGCTACTATTGTATAGTAATAAGATGAGGGCATACTCAATTGGCTCATGCAATCACAATCCTTCTTGATTACACATTTGATTTATTCCTTTGCTATGGTTCATTTTCATAGTCGTCTTCATTTAGAGGAGTAACTAAAATCCCTTCGTCAGTAACTTTGAGAACTACTCTCTTTCCGATTTTTGCAAGACTTCTTACAGCTTCAGGAATTACCATCCGACCCTTTGCATCGATTTCAGTCACATCTCCATAAATGGCATGCTTTTGTCCCTCAATTAACCCATCTCGGATGTGCAATACTCTGTCTGCATATTCAGCAATTCTTGGGTTATGGGTAACGTTTACAACTGTTGTTTGAGTTTCTTCGTTCATCTTTCTTAGCATTACCATAACAACTTCTGCGGTTTCTGTATCCAGTTCACCTGTGATTTCGTCAGCAAGAAGCAACTCGGGTTTATTCGCAAGTGCAACACAAATTGCGGTTCTTTGATTTTCACCACCAGACATCTGATTTGGCTTATGCTCTATCCTGTGACTCATTTCAACCATCTCAAGTAGTTTACGAGCTCGTTTTTCAGACTCTTCTTTTGATACACCTGCAAGTCGCATCGGTAGAATGACATTCTTAAGAGCGGAGAGTTCTGGTACAAGATTTCCGTACTGCCATACAAAGCCCACTTTTTGGCGTCGATAAAGCATTGATCTGTGATCATCAAGCAGAGTCACATTATGACCATCAAACAGAATCATACCCGCGGTTGGTTTATCCAGAGCTCCTAACATCTTCAAGAGAGTTGATTTTCCTGAACCTGAAGGTCCAACAATTGAAAGAAACTCTCCCTGTTTAACCTCAAAATCCATACCACGTAATGCAATGACTTCTTTTCTTCCTCTTTTGTAGACCTTGGTTAGGTCTCGAACAACAATCTTGTTCCCCTTGACAATTTCTTCAATGTCCTCTCTCATCACATATCACCCTGAATACTGTATCTCCTGTGCGATGTTCTTTGAAAGATAATGCCGCATAATCACTACTGTAGCAATCACTGCGGAAATGAGTGCCAATGATATTAATATTAGAATAAGGTCAATTGGAAAAACCATTAGAACAGGTAGTCTATTCCATGATAATTGTAGACTTGATCCCATGTATACAAGTGGTATCCGGATAACTAAGGATGAAAATGTTAACGCCAAGACAGAGCCTATTCCAATTGAAAGAAGCAGTCCGACAAATGTTTCAAATAGACTTGTTTTCAGTATTGACGAATTTTCTGTTCCTAGCGCTCTGAGAATTGAGAATTCTTTTCGGTAGTTTCGGATTTTTACAAGTGTTACAACAATCATTCCAGCAGTTAGATAGAGGAACGAGAATAGAATGTTCAGGGTATACGAACCGTAAACTGCTTGACTCATTCTCGACTCTATCACTTCGTTAGTTTGCAGTATTGCACTATCCACATTTTCAAATAAATCTGGACCCATCTCATAGATATCTGGAATTATGGCAGAGTGATTTGCATTCGCATTAGTCTTGATGTAAAAATTCGTTATCATGTCGGTATCCATGATATCATGCAAAAAAGCGAGATTCACAATAACAAAACTCTCAATGTCTGGTTCTCCTGGAAATAGTCCATCGCCGTACAATTGCCTCTGCTCATCAAACCTTGCCATGACATCAACTATTTCGCAATTGTGTTGATATCCTCCATCTGGAGTTTCAAAGTGAATCGAGATGTTGTTGTGATAGATTGGGGTTCGCTGTCCAAAACTAGTAGGAATATATCGATACACTGGCTTGAAAGATGAAATCACACTAGAATTATCTTGTTGTAGTTGATTTATGACATGTACTGGATTTGACTCAACAGTGAAGTAGTCTTTCAGGAATGCAACTTCTTCCCAGGATGTTGGATTTATTCCAATAATGGTCATGGTTCTATTCACAATGAAATTGTCATAGCCATTGTTTTCAAGATAGCTTACATGCGTCTTCACTTGAAGAATACCACTGCATTTTTCTATCCCCTCAATATCTGTGAAGTTTTCCTCTAGACTTGCATTGGCATATTGTCCAATCTTGATTTCAGCATTGATATCCGATCCAACATCAAATAGGAATAGTTCTCTTAGATGCACAGAACCTGTATTTGCTGATATTGCCGAAAATAATCCCGCAGTGAAAACTAGTCCTACGAACATTATTCCTTTTGCTTCACTCTTCTTGTACAGCAGGACAGTTCTTGAAAGAAGTTTTCTCGTTGATGCTAATGAAACGGAACGTATTTTCTCTAAGAATGCTGATTTGATCTTAGCTGTGGGGCGAGAGAGTAAACGGCCACCTGCAATAGTAATTAAACCAATTACAGGAAACATAAGGACACTTACACTACCTAGAATGTAACTGCTACCTTCTTGGAATATAATTAGTGTAACAAGGGTAAGGAGAAAGTACATTCCAATTGCAAGAGCAATCAGTTCCTTTGCTGGACTACCCAAGGATTCATTTCGTTCTTCATCGGTTCCCGAAATAATTTGATGTGCATGCTTAGGTGTCATTATGAGAGCTTGAATGGTATTGGGTATTGAAACAATAAGTCCCATAACAAATGCAAATGAAAAGACAAAGACAATTGAATTCCATTGAAGGAGCAAACTGAAATCTTCCAGAAGTGCAGGATCGAATATCAAAAGCTCCTGTACAGTTCCTGAGATAAAAGTGGCTCCTATACCCAGTAGAATCGAAGCAAAACTGCCAATAGTTCCAGTAAAGATAGCATTACTTAGAACCCAAAAACCTGCTTGCCAGCTCGAAGCTCCTCTAGTCTTGACTATCCCTACATCTCTTCTTCTTTGGTCTGCCTGCATATCAGAATTGTATGAAATTAGCATATATCCCATGGTCAGAGTAGGAACAGAGAATGAGATTGAAATTAGAGACATGACAAGAGACCAACTTGCAAACCCTATGGTTGCAAATAATATCTCATAATTTCGAACAGTGATATATGGAATAAGATTTTGTTCCAATCTTCGTGCAATATTTTGGAATTGATCTTGTAAAGCTATTGGATCATTTAGTGACAAGGAACCTGTATCAAACTTCACCCAGATCTCATGGTTAACACGATTGTATCCTCCATATCCATATACTCCATATGATTCATTCATTGCATGCTTAGTGATTATCGCATCTAGGGTAGTTCTTCTTGTTTGTGTTTGATAATCATATCTTTCGAATAATTTAGTATGATAAATTCCAGCCACAATGAAATCTTGTTCAATAACAATTTCATAGTGAGTTTCATTTGAAGTGAACCAGATCATTGTATAGTTGTCGCCAATTTCTAGACCACGATATTCCGCGACATCTGCAGAGATAAAGCACGAATCGTTACTGAGAGTGTGTCCACCTTCTATCATATCAATAGCTCGTGGATACCTTTCAAGGAATAATTCGTCTATTCCAAGATAGGTGAATTCTCGGTAGTCATCTGAAAAATAGAAACCTTCCAGAATCAACACATCTGTAGTAGATTCTATATCGGATTGTTCTTGAACTGTTGAGTGTATCTCTTCTATGGTGATATCTGGATGGGCATAGTAATATTGTGTAAGTCGTATTTGCATATGATTTGGTGAATCCTCCAACATGTCTTCAAACACTGTCGGGCCAATGCTATCTATATAGAACAGAATTCCACCTAGAATCCCAGCTGAAAGTGCGAATATCACAATAGTTAGTGTAATCTCTGGATATCTTGATGATATTCTAGAACCCAAAAACATTACACATCACCTCCATACGGTCCAGCCTCAGTCCATGACGCATTCAAGGTTTCTGCTAAGTTAACTTTTGAAGTTGTAAAAGCAATACCGATTACAAATATTGCAATTGCAGCAATGAAAAAGAGAAGAATCGATAGTAGTAGAAACCAAGGAACTGATAGAATCATAGTTATTGGAAACATGAATTGATAGTCTTCGTATGAGCTGATGTGAGTTGACATATTGTTGATAATTAGGACTGGTGTGTAGATTATTAGGAAGATGATACTGAGAAAGCTGATGACAAACATCTCTGCACTTTGAGCTTTAACTATTAGATTTCTATCTGCTCCAAGTGAATGCAACAATGCAATCTCTCTTTTTCTATTTCTAATCCCCTCAGCTGCATACAATAAGAATGACCCAAAAACAACAAGAATCTCTATTCCTAATAACATAGAATCTACAGACCGATCTATATGATATTGAGAATTTGATTGGTATGTGTCCATTACATTTGAAACACTTTGCCAAAGATTATATTGGAAAATAGGTCCTGCGCCTTGTTCAAGCAATTTTTCTACAAGTTTCGTGCCGTTCACATTGTCTTTGGTTCGTACACACACTCTAATATCACTCGTTGATATGTTGAGCGTACTATTGATGTAGTTCCAATTTACCCATATTGCTCTTTTTCCAACTCGGAATCCACTGTCAATAATATTGACACTTGGATGTTCATAGTGGATTCGTATCCTTCTAAACAAATTCGTATCAGGAAGAGCATCTGTAATATCTACTACAATGAATGTAACGATATTCGTTTCACTCATTGAATTTTGAAAAGCTCTGAAGCTGTCTCCAACAGAGAGTTCATAGATATTAGCGATATCTGCGGTGATTATAGCTCCGCTTGGTGTGTCAGCAAGAAGTCTTAGAGAATCATCAAGTGTTGTTTCATTTAATGGATTCCCACTGGCATCAAATCCAACATTTCGATATTCTAAGGGGTTGATTGCTGTAATCCGCGCACCCTCTGAATATGTCGCACTTAAACCGAGAGGAACATTTCTAACAATTGCAGCAGCTTCTGTACCTTCATAAGATGTGATATTTGTGAGAAATTCATCCAATTCGGAATCGTAATCCTGCGAGATATAAAACGATACATCAGCTCCTATTCCAAATCTAGTTTGACCAATCTTGGTTGTTGGAATTGACGAGTGTAACGTTGCACTGGTCCAGACTAAACTAATTGATAGAACTAGAACCATCATTGCAGGCCCTGCTGATGAAGCTTCCTTTCCTAATCTTCTAACACCAATAGCAGATGGAAGAAATCCTGTGATTTTACTTGTTGATGCCGCTAATATCGTCGATCCTCGCCTCAGAGCTTTTGTGCAAAGGCTTGCTAAAGCAGCAAATAACACAGCTGGTAATATTACTAGGATTGGTATCAGGAATGGAAATGAGTAGATGAGATTTCCAGCGCTGAAAGCCATAAATAATGCAATAAACGACCCAATCAGTACGATGCTATCCCATCTGATGTAGGTCAAAATTCTAGAAAGCTTTGCTAGTTTCCCTTCTGATTCATCAACACGTTTCTTTGTCGAATAGACCATACGATATGAAACAAGTACAAATATTGGTAACAGCAGTCCTGAAACTCCAGATATAACCAAAGATTCTGATGTGACCATTAAAGGTTCAGTGAATACTTTCGCAAAATCAAATACTAGGAAGTCTATAGAAGCAATTCCTACTCTGCTGAATAAAACTCCAAATAGTAGTCCCAATGGAATTGAAACAAGAGAAATCAATGCAAGTTCTCTATTTTCAATACTTTGGATTTTCTCCTCAGACGCACCTCTAGCTATCAACATGCTACTTTCGTATCTTCTTTCATTGATATTGTTTCGAATAGCTAGGAATATCACAAATGCAACTAATAATCCGATTCCAGCTGATCTTGATAGCTGCGCAATTCTTTGGAGAGTTTGCCATTGGATGAAAGAAAAGAGAGCTTGTGAAAGATAATTATCCACATAGTAATTAGAATATCCAAATTCGGGTTCATAAAATGGGTCAAGTCTCATGATTGCATTGTTAATGTCTTCCAAATACCCCATACTCCCACCTGTATTAAAGGGAGTTAGTGGCCTTCTATCTATTTCGATTACGAGTTTCTCATCTCTTCGGATAGGTTCTATAATCCCTTCAGAAATAATTGCCTGAGTTGGAAAATAGGATGGTGCATGTTCAGAGCTAGGGTTGATGAAATCTATTATTCCCACAACGGTAACGATACTGAACTCTTCGTAATCCATCGTGTAATTGAGCATCTGTCCAATTGTGATGCTCCTGTCCTGAGCATACTGTGAATGAAATGCAATTTGATTGGACGCTGTAGGTAATGAACCATTGATCAACTCCACCGTATTTGAAAATTCTGAGAAGAAATCTGCACTAAATTCCCAAGTTTCACAAAACATGTTGTTATTTGAATCAAGGGGAACAAATTCAATATAGGCGTAATTTATGTCTATTACCTTGGTTATACCATTAATCTCCTGGACATTGTCTGTTTGAGATATGATATTGGGTCCAATTGCCATCATCGCGATTGGCCCAACATCCATTTCCTTTTCCCATTGATGGATGGAATATGAATCAACATAAATCGTTAAACTGGTGAACAATGTTGATGCTAGAATGAATGATAGAAGAGTGAGACCTTTTCTTCTCTTGCTTTGAAATACATCATATCCAACTGGTGTCGCAGTCAATTGATACTCCCCATTGCTTTATTGAGGTTCCATTTGCCCGTCTCTCATCTTATGGACCCTATCTAATTTCTTTCCTACCTCTGGGTCATGAGTAACAACTAGTAATGTGCCGCCCTCTTTGCGAGTCAATTCGATTAGCACTTTCATGACCTCATCACCTGTATGAGTATCAAGGTCTCCTGTGGGTTCATCAGCTAGTACTATTACAGAACCATTTTCTGCTGGTGGTTTTGCAAGAGAACGAGCAATTGCAACTCGTTGTTGTTCTCCTCCGCTTAATTCGTCAGGTCTATGGTCTGCACGTTCCTCTAACCCAACAAGTTGAAGGAGGTGGTTAACTCGTTCATGCCTGATATCTTCATCAACACCTGCAATCAATAGCGGAAGTTCTACATTTTCTCTTGCAGACAATACAGGAAGAAGGTTGAAGAACTGGAATACAAAACTGATTTTGTTTCTTCTTACATAAGTCAGTTCTTTTTGTTTCATATCAGTTATATCAATACCGTCAAGGATAACTCGACCTTCAGTAGGTCGGTCAAGAGCTCCAATAAGATTCAGTAAGGTGGTCTTTCCAGAACCACTGGGCCCCATTATTCCAATGACCGCTCCCTTTTCTACCTCTAGTGACACTCCACGTAGTGCATGGACCTCGATTTCACCCATATAGTACACTCGTGATACGTTTTGAAGGTCTATTATTGGTGTGTTCAAATTCCCACCCCAAATGTTGTATGCAATATTTTGCTTTCTTGAGGGCTATTAAACTAATTGTTCAAAGTACGTTTATATCAGCTATATCCTTCTTCACGAGGGAAGCTTTATTTCGGGTTATGACATTCTCCAGACATAAAATAGTAACAGAGAATGGGAGATATGCCTGAAGAAATCAAAACAATGACATACGAGTTCTTCAGTTGGAGAGGCTTTTTTGTAGGTGCTTTATTGATAGTCATCTCTATGGTTGTTCAATCTCTTATCAGTTTCCCTCAAATTTGGCTAGAGCGAACATTCTCTTTTACTTTCCTCGTTGCTTTCTCAGCAATGACCATCGGTACTGCTTCAGGTGGCGTTTTAGTTTATCTCTTTCCTCCTGATCAAGATGTCATCGGCGTGGCTGGTCTTGGCAGTGATGATGCAACTCAACATATGGCATTATTCCTGATATTGGTTTCATTGGTTCAGCCATTGATGAGTGGATTCATCTTTTTCTTTGATTATTATAGCGCAGATGAATTCATTTTCATTTGGGTGATTACAGACTTTCTCGCACCCAGCGCAGGATTTACTGCATCCTTACTACATCGGACAAACACTATTGCACAGGATTTGAAATCATATTTCTCAGAAAACACTCGTTTGAAGTTATCAGAACTTGAATGGCTACATGGAGTTGGACCTAGAACTGCCGCATATCGTATGGGGATGCTAGAAAATGCGATTAGAAGAGTGAAAGATGTTCATTTGAGAGGCCATGAGGTTGTTTTTGAAAAGGATCCATTTCCTATCGGATAAAATTCACGAATGCTTCTTTTTAACATGAACCGCCATTCCCTCTTCTGTCCATGCGACCCATGAGCATCTCAAACATGAAAATGCTTTACTCCCGAGCCCAAACCGCGGTGGGTCTTTCTTTTCTAGTTCGAAGATTGTTCCACCATAGCCACTTCTTTTCTTACTTATCACTTTGAAACGTTTCTCGAAACATTTTGTACAGATGCCTAGATTCATCTGTTCATCTCTGGCATAATTTTCCTCCAAAGTTTTAGCTGGAGGAAGTTGCCCAATCTCGTCACCACAGCTTTCACATCGTTCGCTCGACTTCATCACCAACTTGCGGAAATATTACATAAACCCACTACATGGTATTATTACGCACGAGTATTTTACTTATACGGTTGTTGAGTGTAGCAAACTTCCGATATCATGGTCTATTTTTTTCTGAATCGTTTCGATATGGTAAAATCTTCATGCTACAAGTTTTGGGCAAATAATTCTGCAGCAGTTTGAAAGACTTCTTCGACTCCTTCACCTGTCAAACAAGAACATTCAATAAACGCTACTGGGTGCAATTTATTTCCATTAGCAAACTTCTGTGCTAGCTGATCTGCTAAAGCAAATCCCTCTTTGTGTGAAACAGGATCGTCTCCAGTATCTACCGAAACCTCACCCCGCTCATCTATTTTGTTGCCAACAATAACAACTGGCGGAACATAGTCACATGTTGTGGTAGCTTCTTTCAACCAGAATTCCACACTATCAAAACTCCAACGATCTGATGTGGAATATACAATTATTAGGACATCTGGAGATGCATAGAATTGACTCCTTGATACTTTTGCTTTCACTGCTTCATCGAAAGACCAAATTTGGAGGTTCACTCTGTGTGTTGGAACAGTATACATTTTTTGCTGGACATATGGTGCTTTTGTACCATTTCCTGAAACTGGTACTGGCTCCATCTCTGCCTTTTTCTGTAAACTTTGTTTTCCAACATCCTCCTCACCAAGAATCAATGTCTTTGCTTCTACTATTGGTTTGATAGCATGGTCTGGGAGAACTGTTGATTTTTCTTCTTCTGTAGGAGAAACTTTACCTTTTGCTGTACTACCCTCAATTTCAACAGCAGGGATGTCCACAGATACTTTCTCTGGCTCTTCTTCGATGTCTGCTTCACTTGAAACAACTTTTGGTTTTGCCCTTGACGTGCCCAAACTCACTTCGGGTAGACTGATATCCACTTTTGTTTCTTGTACTTCTTCATCATCCAATATTACAGGTTGTGAAGCAACAGCACTTGTTGCAGCTGTTACTTCTTCTGATCCCTCAACTCTGATAGCGATTTTTTGTTTCTCATCCTTTTTCACTTCGATTGGCTCTGCAATAAATTCATCACTTAAAGCTTCGACTGCTGCTAGAGCTTCAGCAACATCATCAAATTCCATATCTCCAATAATTGGTTTCTTCTTCTCTTCAAAGCTGACTTCTGGACTTTTGATGAACGCAGCAGCGATTGACGAGGAACTTTTTCCTGATGATCCATCACTATGTGCTTGTACACTGACCTGATGAGCTGAAGTTTTCACGACAACTTCTTCAGTTTCTTGATCTTTTTCAGTTTCTGAAATGTGTGATTCTTTTCGAGAAGGCGTTTCTGTCATGGATGGTGTTTCAAGATCTGCAGTTTCAGTTTTTTCTATCTCGTCCTCTTCTACTGCAGATTCAAGGTCTTCTTCATCGACGATTTTCTTTACCTGTGGAACTCCAATCTTCAACAGTACTCCTTTAAGAATTCCGGGAGCAAGGATTTTCCTACGTGCTTTGAAGAACAGTTCTACATCTTCTAGTATTTCGTCAAATGACCTATTCTTTGTAGGTACTTTTTTCTTAACTAGACCTTTGTCTCGTATTTCTACATAACCAGGTATAAGCATCAGTCCGATTGTTGTCCCTTGTACTATCAAGTCTTAACATGGCTCCCTTGAGTACTAACATTACAAATAGCTTTGAAATCTTAACTCTTTCGTCACTTATTAAAGATACGTGGAGGAATTATCATAAGTTGCAGTAAATCTGATAATTGACAGCGACCACATCCAACAGAAAGAAATATGACTATTCATGGTAGCTGAAATATGAGGATGAATCCATGACAGATGAAATCGACTTTCGAGATTATGTGGATGTAATCAAAGACTGGCCCGAACCAGGCAAAGCAGTATGCGATATCAGTCGTTTACTAGAGCACCCATCGGTCTTTCACGAAGCTGTGGTAGCTCTTGCTAAACCTTTTGTAGAACTCCAACCAAACAAGGTATTAGGAATCGAACAACGTGGATTAGCTCTTGGAAGTGCAATTGCATATTATCTTGGCTGTGGAATTGTTCCTGCTCGATCAATTGCATATGTTCCTGAGGATTATAGCAGACCAGTCGAATGGCTTCCATCCAGTAGATTTGCTGATAGAAGACTTGCTTTGGTTTCAGAATCTATCGACCCTGGAGATAGAGTCGCGATTGTTGATGACTGGCTTATTCAAGGGACAACTGTCTTAGCTGTTGCTAAAGTCGTAGAAAAGCTAGAAGCATCGGTTGTTGGTGTAGCATGTGTCATAAATAATATGACAGAGACCAGAAGAAAACTACTTGGTCGTCCTGAGATTCATTCTCTGATTGAAAATCTTGCAACTGATGTACTAAATCCAGTAGATTAAATTCTTTTGAGCCCGAGAAGCTTTTCTCTGGCTCTTATTTATTACTATCAAAAAAAAGAGGGATGGGTCATAGCCCATCTTCTCTTATTCTTCTTCTTGTTCTCGCAGTTCTCGTCGAAGGACTTTTCCTACAGAAGATTTCGGAAGGGTATCAACAAACTCAACATCTGTGGGTACTTTATAGACAGCCATTTTTTCCTTGCAGAACGATCGAATCTCATCAACTGTAGCTGTCTGTCCTGGCTCTACAACTACATACGCCTTTACTGTTTCACCACGAGTTTCGTCAGGAACTCCAATAACAGCTGCTTCTCTTACCTTGGGGTGTTCAAAGAGTACTTCTTCAACATCACGTGGCCAAACTTTGTAACCACTTGCATTTATGAGATCCTTCTTCCTATCCACAATGAAGGTCCAACCTTCTTCGTCCATCTTCGCGATATCCCCGGTTAGAAGCCATCCATCACTGGTAAGTACCGCATCAGTTTCATCTGGTCGGTTATGATATCCTTTCATCACCTGAGGTCCTTTGACAGCTAGCTCCCCTATTTCCCCAACAGGTAGAATTTTGGTCTTGTCTTCCAAATCAACAATTTTGCAATATGTACTTGGGAATGGAAGTCCAATGGAACCGATTTTTCTCTTGTCTTTGTCTAGTGGGTTAGCATGAGTAACAGGACTTGCTTCAGAGAGTCCATATCCCTCGATGATAATCGAATTGGTTGCTTCTTCAAACTTGCGCGTGACTTCAGCTGGTAATGCCATCGCTCCAGCAATCGAGAGCTTCAATGAAGTGATATCATATTTGCTAACTTCAGGATGTGTGTAAATGGATATAGCTAACGTCGCAACGATAGGGAAGAACGTTGGTTTGAGCTTGTCTATCAATCCTAGAAGTTTCTTCGTCTGTCTTGGATCCGTGAGAAGGATAATTCCGCATCCCCAAGCCATTGCAAGATTCATGGTTACCGACTGGCCGAATATATGTTGTAACGGTAATGCTCCAACAAATTTCTCCTTTCCTCTATCAGCCATCCAATCCATCCATGCAGCACATTGCATCCAGTTAGCTGTTAGATTTCTATGGGTTAACATAGCTGCTTTGGGGATACCAGTAGTTCCCCCCGTAAACTGGTATACCGCAATGTCTTCCGACGGGTTGATTTTAACATCGGGTACCTCAGGGACTGCATCTTCAAGAAAGTCTAACCATTCAATATCTCCCTCACGTAAGGGCGGGACGGACTTCATCTCTTTTCTGTATACTAACAAAGGTGCAAGTATCTGTTTCAGTTTGCCAAGATGGTCCCAACCAGCTGTCACAATGACCTTCTCAAGATTGCTCTCATCTCTAACTGCTTCTACCACTTCCAAGAAGAAATTCAAAGTTACAATCACTTTGGCTCTTGTGTCTTGGAGATAGATTCTAAGTTCTTTCGGCATACTTAGAGGATTTACAGCAGTCACAATTGCTCCTGCTTTTAATGCTCCATAATATGCAATGACAAATTGTGGTGAGTTTGGTAGCATCAAAGCTACTACATCACCTTTTCCTACACCTAGCTTTGTAAAACCATTCGCTGCTTTGGCAATATTTTCACCCAGCTCGCGAAATGTCATCTCTATTCCTTCATAATATATCGCAGTGTTTTCTGGGAACTCCTCTATTGCTTCATCCAAAGCAGCCCATAGTGGGGTATCTGGAATATCAATATCATGAGGTGTACCTTCAACGTACTGCTCAAGCCATGGTCTATCCATTTGTTTTTCCTCTTTCACCAGCGTTTTGCCTGAATAGTGTTACAATTTCCAATGAAGCATTTATTCTTTCCGATAATTGGGATTTCGTAGTCATAACTATACTTTTGGAGTACGTATCTATCTATTTCAGAATTCTCAAACACATCTCATAATTCGTATCACGGAACTTTGATTTTATCATAAAAGCCTGCAAGTTCAATCATTTCTTAGGCTGAATGCTTCCCGGATACACACCCAAACCGTTCTGGTTATCAGTGCCTTGATGTCAATTTCTTCAGAAGATTCCGCCATTGAATTAGAAACCAATTCTTGGATTTTCTTATCACGCTTCCCAATTTCAAATAGCACATCAGTGAATGGACCTGTGAATATTCTTTGTGCTAAGAGTTGATATGGGATCTCTTTTCCAAAATCCATTTTCCACAATGATTGATATTTCATCAGGTCTTCGATTGCTAGTCTACCATCATCTAATAATTTGTCCAACACAACAGCTGCATACCTTCCTGCACGCATTGCATATACAATGCCTCCACCAGTTAATGGACTAACCATCCCCGCAGAATCGCCAACTAATAAACAACGGTTACTCACGGTATTCTCTATGGTACCTCCAGTAGGTACTAATGCTCCTCGTGCTCTTGACAGGTCAGCCGAAGAGATGAGTAACTCTTGCTTTTTTAGTAACTTGATGAATTGTCTAAAGATGGTCGGTAATCCTTGTGCGTATTTTCCAACAATTCCCAGACCCACATTCACCGTTTCAGCTTTTGGAAATATCCACCCATAACCTGGAAGCCCTCCAAGATTTGCAAAGAAATGATATCTTTTTTCACTTCCATACAAGTCAGTAATGGTATCTTCATCAATAGGGATTTCAGCAACCCTGCAAGCTGTAATGTCTTTGGAATCCCAACGTGTATTCAAGCCAGTAGACCTAGCTACCAAGCTTGAAACTCCATCACAACCTAATAGTACCCTTCCCTTTGTTACATTCCCATCATCTGTCGTGACTTCGACACAGCTGTCAGAGAAATTCAGTCTTTTCGCCCGTTTACCAAGAAGCAGCTCTACTCCATTATCTATCGCACAATTCAATAGTGCATTATCAAAATCGGTTCTGAGTGCTACTGCCATGTCAACTTTTCCTTGTAAAGCAGTTCTTCTATTAGGTGAGTGAATTATTCCAACTTTGCACACACCTTTGAGGTACGTTCTCTCTTTAGCCCTCAAGTATGGGAATTCATCAACGATCTCTCTAGCGAAACCTCCTCCACAAGGTTTGTCTCTGGGAAAAGTGTCTTTATCAATCAAACATGTCGAAATTCCCATCTTGCTCAGATAACGAGCCGCAGTAGATCCAGCAGGTCCAGCACCGATGATTACAACATCATACATCAAATCTTCCTTCCTGAGAGACTGGTTTTTAGTTGCAGTAGGTTCTGCTTGAAAAGTTTGTTATTGATATATACCTGCAAAGATTAAAGGCAATGCGATTTAGAACTAGTCAGAATGAGGTTTTCTTGGTGAGTATCGTACGCGAATATTTCTCTCGATTTATTACTCAGAGAAGGAAATTGAGGAGTGAAATCCAGGACAATCAAGTATTGGATTCAATTCTGCATTATGCAACAACAAGCGTTTTAGTTATGAATACGGTTCTCATTCTCTACGTGTCCATTTCTATTGCCCTTAAGATGACAATAGCTGGATTGGCCATACTAGATTCTATACCTATCATATTCTACATTCTTCCCCTTTTAGTCATTCTACCCTCACTAACTTACTCATATTACACTTCTAGGTCTGCTGCTATCAATTTTATTATTATTCTTATTTCATCAATCTTTTTCTATCTTCTTTCCGCTCTAGTTAGAGGATTCATCATCTGTCTTATTCTGAATATATTCGCATTAGGAGTTCTATTTGTACTAGGTAGGTTTAGACCTGAAGGAAAGATTACTGATGTCGGAAAGAAGGGGATTGCATTGTTTGTTATCTTCAATCTCTTGGGTCTAGCTTTCCCAATATCTGTTAGTTTAATGGGGGAAAATCCAATTGCTTTCATCCAAAACCAGGAGGCAACAATTGAGATCGAAGTTCCTTTGGATAATTCTACGTATATTGAACCCACTTCTACGTTAATCGATGATATTCAACTTTCCGGGTTCGGATTGAATCTTCTCATAGATGAAAATGATGAAACGTCATGGACTCATCTATCGGACTGGATGAATGCAACTAATAGTACTGAAATATCTGTTTCCGTATTAATGAAGACTAATCGTTCATCTCTAGATGGATATTCTAATGCAACTATAACAAACATGGAATTACAAAGGAGTATCTATCAGCGATATATGTCCGGATTGGAACGTATTGAAAACCTAATTTCAACTATGAATTACTCACTACATGATCTTACACTCCGGTTTGATATGACATTTTCAAATGCTGAGTGGATACAGTTCATGCAATACATTCAGGGTGTCGATCTGGTCGGGTTTACTTCAATGCTCAGAAAAGGACTTGATTTGATTAATGTCACTGAGATTTCCGAGATGGAAACAGCGCTCTTAGAGGCAGTAGATCAGAATATGATGAAGACTGGCTTCATGTTAGAATCATTTGTATTAGATGATCTAATAGACCATGATACATTACTCACTCCGTTGTGCGGAGTAACAATTAGGAGTTTATTGGAGAATAATCACTTAGACAACATCTATGACATCAGACGGTCTCGGTTTTCTGAAGGTATGAATGGTGATGTCGGTGAGTACGCTGCGCATAGTTATTCAAGAAGTGCAGGTTTGTATGAATCAGGAGTGCGACTTGGCGATATAGGACATGAAGTATACAGTGATTCTAGAACTATTCAGAATGATATTGTAATCATAGCAGGAAATGGTGCGAGTACTATATCGATTTCATCACTACCCCAACTTCTCAATCATGAATCTTTCCCTTTACTGGGATTGATTATTGATATTAGTGGTGTTGACGTGACATATACATTCAGAGTATTTGCGTTCAGAGCGGTGTTCATTGCAATCGATTCATTCGATTTATTGTTGTTCTAAGGCTCTGCAACATATACTTCGAATACACCAGACCACATGTCGCTGCTTTCTGCAGTCTTGATAAGCAATCTACCATCAACATTGACGCCTACTGGTTTTGCTTTACTCTTCTTCCATATCTCTGTGAATATTATTGAGTGAATTTGAGTCTGAAAGTCTTCTGTCACTCTTGATATCATTGAATCAACATAAGCCTGATTGATTCCAGCATCTGACAGGTCTTTATTAACTCGAAAAAGTCTCTCTTCATTCACAGCTCCAACTTTCTTATCGAAGGAATACCCAATACCTCCGACAAAATGAAATACGCCATGTTCAACTATTGGTTGATCGTCCATCACAATAATATCATCATTGTCTAGGATTACATATTCCGGTGAAGCAACAATAAAAGGAATTTTACCGGCCTCTGTGGCAACATCGTCAAATTTGAGTTTTTTTCTCAAATAGTCATCAAGGGTCTTTACACATCTATCATATCTGAATGGTTCGAAATCATCCATATGGATAACATTTCGTGCTTTCCGAGCTAATACATCAATAGCTCTTTGACATTTTTTGAGAAACTCTATACGTTCTGAGGTCGTTGTAAGTAATTTTCCAGCTGCAAAACCAGCTCTAATGTATTTCATAGCTTTGAAATCTTCAAGTAGTGTCCTGCTGAGATATGTGTTATCTTCTCCTTCGAAGAATCCTTCTTCTTCTCCAATTACTTCGGGTAATGGATTTCCAATGTAAACTTGGACTTCTTTTCCTCTTTTTGGATTGAAGAATAACCCGAAGTCCATACCTGTGGTCGGTAAATCGGATAGTTGCCTGACGAATGCACCTTCTGGAATTATCTCTCTCGTTTTTCCCTTGGTATAAATTTGAGAATATCTTGCAAAGAGATCTTTTCTGGACATATCTTCGACTTCCCTACTCTGTGATTATTCTTATCGTCTATTATCTCTATTGGCTATTACAAGGTCCACTGACAATCAGCATCGTTCCCAACCGCACGCAACCCATATTTGTTCCACAAGCTATAAAGGTGATTCTTTCTCCCTCGCATATCGGATAATATATCTATATTTCTGCAATAGGTTGATAAAAATGGAACGAACTAGACTTGGTCTAATAATTGCTATTGGTGGGGTAATTATATTCTTGATTGCGATGCTTATTCTATTACCAGAGATATCTCTTTATGTTCCAGCATTGCTTGTTATGTTCATTGGAATTACTATGATTGGTATTGGGGGAGCTATTGCTAAAGGATTTGACAGAAGTTTAGATGTTCCAGAAACTGATTGTTATTATTGCAACGGGTCAGGCAAAATCCAAGGCCCAGAGGGTTCAGAGTCATGTCCTAGATGCGGTGGTACGGGATTAGCAAGGCCAGATGATGAATAGTCCGATTATAGGAAACATGAGGGCATATCATGCGCAAATGCTTAATCATTGGACATAGAGGTTACCCTCTCAAAGCTCCTGAAAATACCTTGAAGTCTTTTCAAATGGCCGCAGAACAAGGAGCTGATATGGTCGAGCTTGACGTTCAACTCACTGCAGATAACGAACTTGTATGCATTCATGATTATGAAGTATCCAGAACCACTTCAGGATCCGGTTCTGTTCATGAAATGACCCTAAAAGAACTAAGAGAGTTAGATGCTGGAGATGGTGAAAGAATCCCATTGCTCTCTGAGGTTCTGGATTATGCCAAAAATACGATTGATGTAAATATTGAACTTAAGATTCCTGGCATTGAGAACCAAGTTGTTGACATAATCAGAAGTAGAACTATGACACACCACGTACTTGTGAGTAGTTTCATTCACGGCTCACTCCAAGTGATTAAGGATTTAGATAAAACCTTGAAAACAGCTGCTTTAGTTAGTCAGTTACCTAATGATGTGGTTTCCTATTGCATGGACTTGAATGTGGACGCACTAAATCCCTTATATTCACTTGTCAATGCAGAACTCGTAGAAAAACTGCATTGTGCAGGTTTGGAAGTATTTCCCTGGACAGTCAATGACCCGCAAATAATTCTGAATATGCTTGATATGAATGTCGATGGGATAATTTCAGATGATGTGGAAGTACTGGCTAATCTAATTGGTACTTTCAAGTAGGAAAAATTTTGATTATCCTGCAGTGATTTCATGAATCCAGTCTAGTGTGACGGGATAGATTTCTTTTCTCGTCGGATGGCACGTGATAACATGTTGTGCACCTTCAAGCAAAACAAATTTCTTTTTCACTGACGATACTGAACGAAATGCTACTTTTCCACACTGGGGGTTTATTGTTTTATCATCAGTTCCATGAATAATAAAAACTGGAATCTCTATCTGGTGAAGATTATCCCTCACTTCTTTAGTCAGTTTCACCAATTCATGGATTGCAGACAGCGGTTCTCGTTCATACTTTCGTCTTGGAATATCATATAGCTCCATCATATCAGACAAATCAACATCACGATACTTCTTGACTCTCTTAAGTATTGGAAGTACTCGGATCAGGGGATTTTCTATTCTGAGAGCTGGGGCAAAAACAACAAGACCATCGATGGAATGATCATGCTCCCCAATATGTAAAGCTAAAGCACCTCCCATTGAGAGCCCTCCAACAAAGACATATTCTGTGTTCCAACTTCTCACTTTTTCAAGACCGCGTGTGACTGAATTATACCAGTCGAATCGCGTCTTTGTTGCCAAGTCTTCTGGATTAGTATCGTGTCCTGCAATTCTTACTGAAAAAGAAGCGATATTGTTCTCATACAAGAATTCTGCATAGGATGCTACTTCATCTGGTGCAGCACCAAATCCATGAATTAAAAGGAAGGCGACATTTGCATCAGAAGGTTGACGAATTACTCCATCAATCTCCTGAGCCAATGTCTTTTCACCTATATTCTCGAGAGATGGTCTATTGTTCTGGATTTCTTTCGAACTTCCAGCCCTCTTTCAAAAAGCCTAGTCTTATTCCACCAATAATCCAACCAATGATTGATAGTATTTCAAGACTGACTACGAGTGTTACTAATAGGGTAATAACAATCGCAACTTGTTGAGAACTTGGGAATCCTGAGAAGACTGCAAGTGCAACAATTGCAACAAGAGCACCAGCTGCTATTCCAACAATTGCTGTCATTCGAAGAATGCCACCTTCCATCTTATGACCTTTCTCTTCAACTTCACCTGCAATATTGAGGTTTAGTGAAAGTACGATTACTAAGGTCAATGCATAGAGTGCAAACATAATCGAAGCTGCTGTTAGAGCCATGTGTGACAGGTCATCGTTACCTGCAATGGTTGGAATCAGCAGGACGAACAGAACGGTTAGTCCTCCGAGCGTATCAGTAGCTCCATATCCGCCTTTGTGTGCAAATCCGGAGAGTGTGAGGTTTCGTATAACAATTGCAATCAGTGGGAATATCAAAATTGTTGGTGCTTGTACCCACACTGGGATTCCAGGAATCAGCTCCATGTTATACCAAAGATTGGTGGGCCAAATAGCTGGTGGTCCTACACCTAACATTCCCAATAGGATTATTATTAGAGCTAACGAGGCTAGGGAAGAAACTACTACAGTTGCCCATGGTACTGAGAATGCAGTTAATCCACGAACTCTTGTTTCTATCATTAATACGAATTGAGAAAGAACTACAAATGCCCATGGTATTAGAACAGTCAATAGCAGTGTATGTGGTGATAGTAACATGAAGATTGAAGCAACAACTAATGGCAGTCCTGTGATTACGTCTGTTGTTGACACGTAAAGTGCACCCATAAAGAACAAGATTGCCGGCCCAGAGATTGTCATGAAGAACAGTGATCCTTCCACAGCTCCTTGAATAGCTGTCCCAGCTTGACCTGCAAAAAGGATGCCGACGAAAGCCATTAGAATCATGAGTGCTTTCAAACCACCTTTTACAATATCATCACCAATATCTACCTTCTTCAATTCCTTTGCTCCCAATCTAGGTGCTAAGAATATCCAAGTCATTAGCATCATTAGAAATGCTTGAACCAAAGCAGGATTTGTGAATGGTAACACGTTTGATGAAGACATTGCACCCCAGGGTCTCCACACGAAAGCTGGGTCATATCCATCTTCTACAATTTCAGCTATAGGTCCAATTAGAACTGCAGCAGTTCCAATGAGAACTGATAAGAAGCCTACTAAACCAAATGCGAACTTTGCTTTTTCGGGACTTCTTGCGTATTCTCTGAATGCACCAGTTGGGGATCTATAGTATAGAAAGCCCATAAACTGTCCAGCAATTAATATGATATATGATGCGTAGTATAACCCAGGTCCTAATACAACTCCAAGAGCCATGATTGGGAATACTAGGGCATTTAACACTCCAGCAATAGTTCCAATCCATGTCTTGCTTGTATCAACGTAAAAAGTAACTCCGATTTGCCAGAATATCAAGAACATTGATGTATATAAAGCAAGGTTACCAACTAGAGTTTCTAGTTGCTGTGGAGAAGTTGCCTCAGGTGCTCCAAGAATATTGATTACCAATAATAATGCAAAAAGTAAAGTTAACCAATTGACTTGAGCAAGAGAAGCTCCAGTCTTTTCTCGTATTTCTTTTGAACCATAAGTTTGAAGCAATAAGCTAACTGCAAGTAGTCCAACAAAAGCAAGTGAAAGTATGGAGTATCCCGGGTCGTTAATGTTGCTGCTATAGATGCTTGCAACATTTGAAAGAGGAAGTAAAGCTACTCCTCCTGCAATGAGACCGATCACTCCAGCGATCAATCCTATTATTGAACCAAAACTAGATAGTTTTGCCATTGGTTCGATTTTCTTTCCGTCAGTAGTTGTCTGAGTAAGTAGAGATCTTATCTCGGCCATCTCTCATTCCTCTCGTAAGGGCATATGCCCGCCTAATCGTATCAAATCGGCAGGGTATAAATGCTTAACTCTTGGCGAAAATACTCACTTAAAAGGAATCCTTTTTGAGACATTTGGATAATCAATACCAATAGCTAAATAGGAACAGTAGTACTGTATATCTTGTGATTTTCATGGCTGATGATTTGAAATTGACTGTCAAAGGCAAGACTGTTCCAGTGAATGCTTTTGTTAAGAATATACTTAATGATGTATTAATTGCAATTCTGAAAAATCTAAGAAATGTTGATATTGATACTATTTCAGAAGTTGAAATTTCCTAAATAGGAGATTCAATCATGACAGGTGAATGCTGGACTAAAAAAGCGCTCTGGGTTAATCTTAGTGATGGTACTACTCGCGTAGAAGCACTTGAGGATGAAGTCCTCGAGAAATTTCTCGGAGGAAAAGGTCTTGGTGCCTATCTGCTGTACAAACATGTAGATAACTCTACAAAACCTCTAGATCCTGAGAATGTTCTTTTCTTTCTAACTGGGCCTTTACAGGGCTTACCTGCTCCTAATTCGGGGAGATGGACTCTTGTCACAAAATCTCCATTGACCGGATTGTTTCTCGATACGCACTGTGGTGGTGCTCTTGGTAGAGAGATAAAACAATCTGGATATGATGTGCTTTGTGTAACTGGAAAAGCTAAAAATCCAAGCATCTTAGTGGTCGAAGATGATTCAATACAGATTCGTTCAGCATCAGAATTCTGGGGAAAAGGAGTATATGAAACAACCAATACTCTCAAAGAACAAGTGTCTAACCGATCATCAATCTATACAATTGGTCCAGCAGGAGAGAATTTGGTTAAAATAGCAACAGGATGTTGTGAGATAGCTCATCAAACAGGACGTGGAGGAGCGGGAGCTGTAATGGGGTCAAAGCATCTCAAGGCGGTTGCAGTTCGAGGAACAAAGAAAAACCAAGCGCATGACATGAAAACAATTAGGGAAATATACAAGGAACGACTTGCACATTGGAAGGAGAAAGAATCAGAGTTTAAAGATCATGGAACCACATTCCTAGTCGCTCTTGCTAACTCTCGAGGAATGTACCCTACAAGAAATTGGCAAAGTGGATTCTTTGAAGACTTTGAGGGGCTTGATGCAGATAAGATGGAAGAGAAATTTGGACTTGGTGTTCATCATTCTTGTCCTATTTGTTTTTTGAGATGTACTCATGCTTTTAGATCTAATAATCCAAATAATCCTGATGAAGAAGTCGAATCTATGACTGAATATGAGACTCTGGGCATGCTTGGAGGGAATATAGGGATAAGTAACCCTGAGAGTGTGTTTCGTCTTAACTATCTATGTGATGACCTCGGGCTTGACACCATTAGTACTGGATCAACTATCGCATTCATTACTGAAGCAGTAGAAAAAGGATTCATTTCTGATGACCGAATTGGTTTCACTCCTAAATTTGGCGATGAAAAAAGTGTAATTCGTTTGATTCAAATGATTGCTTACCGTGAAGGGATTGGAGATATTCTAGCTGAAGGTACAAGAAGCGCTGCTGAAGTCTTGGGGCATAATACGGATACTCTAGCGGTCCATGTCAAAGGTCTCGAAACTGCTGCTTGGGATCCACGGGGGAGAAAAGGACTAGGAATGTCCTATGCAACTGCAGCTGTTGGAGCAAGTCATCTGCGTGGATGGCCAGATACTCTTGATTTACCAGATAGTTCCGCTGTTCCGGTCATCCAATCAATGATTTCTGCACGTGACGAGAAATTCCTCACTGATTCAATGATAGTGTGTCATTTTACCTATCATATCCCATTGACCAAGGATCACAAGCTCAAGCTAATTAATGCAGCCACTGGCCTCGATATGAAAGAGGATGATATTGCTATATTTGGACAACGGATCGAAACACTTGCTAGAATGTATAATATTCGTGAAGGAGCAAGTAGAAGTGATGATAAGCTACCACCGCGATTTTGGAAGCCTGAAAAGACTGGTCCTGCAAAAGGAATGAAAGCATTTATGGATAGAGATGATTTTGAGCGTAGTCTTAATAGATTTTATGAGATTCGTGGATGGGATATGGAAGGTGTTCCTACAGAGAAAACTTTGGAAGAATTGCGATTGCAAGATCACATAAAATAATCTACTTGGTCACATATCATAGGTTTACAACTGAAGTACGATTCATGAAATCATCTATAGAATGGACGTTCTTTGAAGTGTTTTCGTAGATGAATCGTCTTACCCAACTCAAGAAAGTTCAGTATATTGTACAAACTTCTCATCTCTGAGCGGTCTTCACTCACAAAGACATCTAGAGCGCGTAGTCCCTTTTTCTTTCCAATATCAAATAGATGATTCATCATTTTCTCTCCTAGGTCGGATTTCTCATATTCATCCTCTACTTCGAAATGTTGAATGTATCCGATTTTTCCAATGGACTCATCAACCACCACATCAAGCTTAAGAGCAGCAATAATAGCTTCATCAGAAACTGCAATAATGAACATAGTTTCCTTGCTGGAACCTGTTGAAAAGTGCGGTGATCTAATTGAGAGTGCTTGAAAATTTAGACCTTCACGAGAGTAAAATCTATCTAAAGCCTGTCGGTCTCGTGCTGTCGCAAGTCGTACTTCTATATCCATTGGGTAACCTCCTGTTTTTTAAATAGTACAAATGATAGAAATGTTGTGGTAGCATCGCTTTTCAACTAGATGGTAGAGTTGATATTGTCTTTCTAAGAATATTATGCTGTGAACCATATGCTGAAGGACACAAGTGAACCTGATTTGCTTTTATTCTTGATACTAGTAGTTTCACTCATACTGTTGTTGGTATGTCTAGCTCTGGTTTATCTTCCACTTATTTGAAAGAGAATCTATTTCATTATCTCGTAGATATCTTGGACACATTCTGTAAATTTGCTCTCAGGATGCTTTAAAGTAACAACATATCTGCTTCCTACTTCTATTAGAATTGGCAGAAGTGGAATAATTGTTGCAACTCTGGTTTTGAACTTCCTTTCAACTTCTTTTATGATTGCCTTGTCTTCGTATATACTTGGTTTCTTATTGATCACAATTCTAATGTCTGGAACCTGTAACTTTCTAGCTACACTTAGAGTTGCAGCTGTACCAAGAAGGTCCTGTTCATCAATTCTAGCTACAACAAAGAGATTGTCAGCTGTAGCCATTGATAGGAGTGTTTCTCTATCAAGACCTGGATGAGTATCAATAATCAGATAGTCCAAATCTTTTACTTTCAGAACTTCATTAAATCCGTTTTTCAAATCACTGACTTCATAACCTTCACGTAGAATTCTTGTGATGTCAGTGGCTGTCATAGAGCTTGGAATAAGGAAAAGTTTTCCATCTCTAATACCCAGACTCTTGGTAAGATCCACACAAGTATCGCCGATATCACATTTCCCTCTCAAATAGTCATTCAAGGTAAATTTCATTTTCTCATGACCTTTTCCAAAGATCACGTGTATACCAGGAGATGCCATGTCAGTATCCATTACAGCAACTCTCTTTCCATCTAGAGCTGCTATTGCTGCAAGATTTGCTGCTATGTTAGACTTACCAGTTCCTCCTCGGAAGCTATGAATTGATACAATTTTTCCTGCCATCATTTTACACCTGGTCGCTTTACCCATTTGACTTGTTTTCCAAGGGTTCTTAATACTTCAATTATCCTAGACGCTGGAGTTCCTGTTTTCTTAGCAATCTCTTTTACTGAGTTTTGACTGTCACAGTATCTCCATATGGAATTTAGTATATCATAGTTATTCTTAGGTATTCCGATTACCTCTAAATAAGCAGTAAATCTTTCATCTTTTTCCTCTAGAAGAGGAAATAACGAGGCTACTCGCACAATACCTTTTGAAATAAGATGAGCTATGACTTCATCGGATTCCGAACGAGTGAGTCCTGCTTCTTCTTGTATCTCTATAATTGTTGTCGTATCATCTATGAGTCTGAGAACACCTGTTGCACGTGATCGTAATTTGGATGACAAGCTACCAAAAATGACTTTGGCATTTTGAAGAACTCTTTCTACTGGCATTAGAGGTACCAAGACATCATATTCATAGAATGCCAAAATCTCATCACGTTTTGATGGATACATCAACTTTACACTTCTGAAATCAATCTCATGCAAAATGTTACGGACTATCTTTACTAGTTGCATGTAATCTTCGATATCTTTTCCGGATTCAACAATATAGGCGTGGACACACTCGTGTGTTTTGCTGATAAAAAATGAGTCGCCTTCATCCAACGCTGGATGGTCGATCATAATCGGATTTTTTGTTTCTCCACTATTAAAGTCCGAAATGATATCTAAAATATCTTCAAGCTCATATGCTGTGAAATCTGAAAAAATGATGTGCCCACCTTGGATAATGATTGCTATTCGTTTTATGAATGGATGCTCCTCTGTCTTCTTAATTGATTTTCTTAGCAATCTGATTTCTTCAGTAGGAAGTAGTGCTGTTTTATATCTCCTAGCAAGACCTGGCACACCACTAAATTTCTGAAGGGTAAGCTCTACTACATCGAGAAAATCCTCGAACTCTCTTGGTCTCACCGAATCTGAAGCGAGTTTGTCATAATAATTCTTCACAAACTGTTCGTACAGCTCTTGCAGCACGACTCTATAAATCTCCTCGCTATCCCTCTCTGCTACGAGAGCAATAAAATATAGATCACCTCGGTATACCCAGACAAACTTGTTTTCTGCAAATTCCATGACGGTTATCTTTTCTTTGCTCATATGTTCTGCCATTGACCCAATAGCTGATAAGAAAGCTGAAACTATCTCATCCAATTGTCTAGTGCCACTGACGCTGTAATGAAATAGTGGAATACCAGTGTCTCGTAGCACGACAATCTCCTTAACCATAATGGCGTTCCTCTCTCCACTATGAGAATACACTTTTCTCTGATAAATAATTTGTATGAGATATGTACGTTTCTAGTTGACAATTAACGATGAGATATGTCTACTACTTGGACTAAATTCCACTTGACTTCATTTCCAAGTTTATCTAAAACGTCATAGAGCCGTTCAGATGTCACTCCAAGCTTATCACTGATTTCAACAATGTATCTCTCGCCGTTACACAATGATTTTGCTCTTCTAAGAAGCTGATAATCTTTTCTGGGAAGGCCAATTATATCTAGGTAAGCATCAAATCGCGAATCATCGTCTTTTATATATGGACACATTTTTGATACGGTTAAGATGCCCCATATAGCAAGATATTCGATAACTTCAGATATTTCTTCTTCTTCAATTCCTAGATTATCACGTATTACATAGACTGGTTTTTCTCCGTTAATCGAGTCTAATACATTGGTACCTAGATTTCCAAATTCTCGATGAAGCTCATCAAGAAATCCTTCACTCTTCGCAGCTTGCATTGCTTTGGGATTGATTTTCGGAATAACAAATGGGCTCAGATTTGAGGTGGTAGCCAGTATTCTCTCATAATAAGCCAATGCTGTTTCCACGATTTCCTTAAATCCAAGAAAGTCTTCTTCGACAAAAACTCCTCCAACCATTTTATTGCTATATTTCTGGATGAATTTCCTTCCAAGCTCTTTTAACACTGCTCGAAGAACTTTTTTTGGAGCTCCAGTGGTTGAGAGAAATACAAATATGCAATCTTGTTCAACTTGTTCATATAGAAGTTCAGAGCCTTCAAAGGAAAGACTTTGGACCGAACGTTCTCCAAACTCAGTGGCAAAACTTGAGATTGCGGATAGAAACCCTGATAGTAATTCATCTAATCGTCGACTTCCATCCTCTGAATAATGAAATAGAGGCACACCTCCGGTTTTCAAGACCATGAACTCATGGATTCCTAGTTTACCTGCCAACGAGTTTTTCACCTGTCTAGTAGTGCTTTTGTTTTGTAGAGTAATTAGGTTTGAGGTCATAGATACTCGTTTTCAAGGTATCGGGTACATCTATATGAACACCTACAAAACACAATTATACTTCTTTTTCTCAATCATGTCAACGCACGAAGTTACTTAACTGATACTCAATTTGAGCGACAGATTGATTTGGTTTATTGGTGAATAGTATGCTTGAATATCGAAGTTTTCCAACTAGAAAATCTGTAATTTTCGTAATGTTTTCCCCTGTCTTTGCATTCTTTATTTACAATATTAGTCGATTATCAACAGGTACGTTATTTTCTAATGGTACTAATGAAACTCTACTTCTTGGCTTTGGTGCTCTTGCCGCAATTGTATCAATACTGATCTGCGGACAGATCGTAGATAGAACCAAGTATACATATTGGACTCTTTTCATTGGCAGTGTTAGTGCTCCTGCACTTAGTCTAGTTGCTAATCTTTTGGGATTCCCTAGTGCTTATTCACCGATACTTGAAACAATAGTTGTCCTCTTTTTATTCTCCGGAATTGGTTTTGCCCTATTGTCTTGGATGGTCTTGTTGAATAGAACTGTGGTATTACGTTTCAGAGCTCGTGTTGTTGCTGTCTTTCTAACAATCACACTTCTTCTGGTAATGACTTATTCTTGGTCGAATGCTAATGGGATATCTTTGTGGGTTGGCCCAGTTCCTATACCTGAATTAGCTGCTCTAGTTGGTGTTATTGCAAATATATCGATCAAAATGTGGAAATGGAAACATTATCCGTTAGCGGTAAAAGAAAGTCCAACTCCATATTTTGTTGCAGTTGCTTTACTTCTTGGAAGTCATTTACTCTGGTATTTCTCAACACGGATTAGAATTGCTCAACTTTTTGATAGTGTTGGTGATTCCTCCTATGCTTCACTCGTTAATCACGCTGGACTTGGTGCTTTTGAGCTTATTCCTCTAATTATTGGTGTTATCGCTGCTGGTTATATCTCCGACATAAGAGGCAGAAAGACAGCATACAGTATCGTAGTATTGTTTTTTGGATTTCTGGCAATCTTTGGCTCGACATTTTACGGGTTGCAGAATGGGTCAGTGAGACTATTCTCAGTACCACTCCTTATTTGGGAACGACTGGTCGAAGGATTCCTTTTAGGACTCTGTCTTCTCCTAGTTTGGTCTGAAATGGATACGCCAAAAGAAAAAGGAAGAAGACTCTCCTATGTATGGATTTTCTTCCTAGGATACATGTCTCTATTCTGGGCACTATCTCTTGGTGTTCCATTCGGTGAACCTCCACAGATTATTGGAGCTGTTGGAACTGAATTTGCTATTTTCCTTTCGCTTATAGGTTTGTATAGAACTGGGCATTTGCCTGTATTGTATGGCCGAGAGATGGAGATGGAAGATTTCGAACTAGGATTTGATGAGGGTCAAGTCAGAGAAACAGTCGAGGCTTATCTTGGTGATGAGGATGTCGCGTCTATTCGCCATCAACTTGTAATTATGGATGCAGCTGATGATATGAGTGACAAGGAACTCAGCGATATTCTTGGTGAAGATATCCGAGAGGTTCTTCCTCTAACAAGAGTAAAAGGCATTGGAAAAGCACTGGAAAAGAAACTCATCGAAGCCGGTTACAAATCGGCAGCTCAACTAGCTGGGGAAACAGCCCCCAGACTTGCTGAGAAGGTGCCAGGAATAAGTATCAAAAAAGCTGAAAAAATCTTAAAGAATGCTCGTGAGATATCAAAATCAGCTCTTTCAAAGGAGTAAGGGATCATTTCCCTAACTCTTTTCTTTCAGAAATTTTTCCATCTGATTTGTGAGAGGTTCTTAAGACTGAATCTCTACTTTTTTCAATCTCTCTAGCTTCATCTACTAGAAGTGCAGCTGACCTCATCAATTCATGTCCAGCAGCAACTAATGGAATATATCTTTTAGAATCCGATTCTCTGAAACATGCTCTAGTAGTTATACCACTGACCTCCTTAGCCATACGAAAAGCAGCATAAGCTTTTGCCTCAGCATATGGATTTTCATACCCTCCGTATTCGTAAACTACATCTTCTGTTATTTTTTTCGTTGGTAGGAGCACCTTGTTTATTTTTATACCTTCAATCATACTATCAATTATTTCATGCAACGCACGGAACACTCCCGTAGCTGCTAAAACTTTTAGGACATCAGCATTATACATAACCATCTCTGTTGGATCTAAGAACTCTCTTCTTGCTCCAATCATTGAATCCGCAGTTATTATGATAAATCCTTGATTGACTAGGGTATAGGGTTCTTTTTGTCCTTCTTCGTTTTTCTTATAAAATGCTTTTGATGCTGGTGCGTCTGAAATAGTCAATGTGGTTATTGTTGATTTTTCAAGTAGCTTTCTAGCTAACTTTGGACCTTTCAATGCGGCATTTGGTGAAACTATAATGACCAAATCTGGCCTTTCTTGAATCATCTGACTTGTTGCTGCTTCACATGCTTCTGGTTTCATTGAAGAACCAGTTCCAATGACTTTCACTGAAATATCTTCACGATCAGCTCGTTCATCAATAATCATCTCTAGGAGAGGTGTTGCACCTATACAGCCGAATTTCAGTATGCCAATGTTGATCATCGTGATACCCATCCATATATGGTATTAGTCCGAGTATTCCGTTACCTCTTGAAAAATCCTTCTGACTATTTTTCCTCTGGAGTAAATTCTGGGGTTGGTTCATACGCGAGACCCGTACCCCCTAGTAGATCAGTAATCTTGAGTCGTTTTTCACAGAGTGCACAAAAGAATACAATTTTTGGGTCAGCTGATGCAGCGCCACATTCATTGCATAAAGATTCAACATCAATCACCGATAATTCAGAAACTTTTACGGGGTCTCTACAGGCAGTACAGATTACTTCTGATAATTCATCTACAATTACGACATGTGTTTGTTTACTACATTCTGGACAATAAATATTGTAGACATTGTGTAATTTTTCTGATTCACATTTTGGACAGAGGAGTTTGAATTCTACTTCATGCCCTCCGCATTGTCTGCAACTAATAACTCTACCATAGGTTTTTCTCTGCAAGACTCCTTCTTTTTCAAGATCTTCAAGCATTCTAGCTACCTCTTCTTCATCATTTCCCAAATAATTAGATGCTTCAGGATACCTGATGATGCTCTTCAAAATGGATTTTGGACGAATCTTTTCGATACGCCCTTCTATTAAATCCGTGATAAGTGTCTTTACATTTGGATTTGTAAGAAGTTCATCTCCAGTTGTTTCTTGTATGAGCTCATTCAAGGTATTATATGCTCGACGGATTTCTGTTTCCCAGTCCTCAGTATTGAAATTCAAATGTGGTACTAGACGCATCAAGTTTCTCTCGATAATTGCGGTGTCTTCGTCATCCTTTATAACCACTGCAATGCAAATGGGACTATCCAAATAGGACACAACTAACCCTCTCTTCAGTTTGGTATATCCTATCTCGGATTCCATGTTTGCTCCATGTCCCATGAATATTACAACTGCTTCTTCTGTAGTCAGAACAATTTCTTCTGGATAACTTCTTCCCACTGATGGGCCAAGTTTGTTGTCCCACCAAATAACATGCATCGATTTAGGCATTGATATCTCCTTGATATCTATATGGATTATTATTTGACAAGTTAGTTTCTTATCTTAATAGATTTGATGTGATGCATTAGGGCATATGCTAGATCTCCAAATTTCCAATCCGTTTAATATGAAGGTTGAAGGAGGTTTTTATTAATTAGAAGAATGAATATATAACTTGTATCACATTATTTCACATTGAGTTGAAACAAATGGCTGTTGCAATCGTTCTTATCCAAGTAAAAGGCGGAAAAGCAAAATCAGTATATGAAGCTATCAAGAAAATTAACGGAGTCAAAGAGGTGCATGTAGTTACAGGACCATATGATGTGATCGCGTACATCGACTTACCTGACCGCTCTGAGTATCGAGGTATCGTCTTTGAAATTCATGAAATTTCTGGAGTAGCAAAGACGGAAACCTGTATTTCTTTGTAGTAATAACTAGCAATTGGAGGGGAGTTCATTTTTATTTCAAAATTATAGTCAGTTGCGGTAATATACTCTTTTGAAGTCTACTTTCAAAAATGTATGTCGCTAGTTTTCAGAACCTTTCTACCATTTTTCAGATAATACTGAAATATCTGAAGTGTTTTTGTGAAAACCAACTAATATTCTTATCAGTTGATTTTCTGAAACCTAAAATTTTATTTTAATCTATTATGTATAGAATAATTTAACATTTTAATAAAGTAATATCATATAGAATAGATTATAAACGATATTAATAGCAGGAAATCTATAGTAATGTGATAAGAGGAAATGTGATTATGATTCTGCTTGAGATACTTGAAGAATTAGCATCCACCTTTTTCATAATGGTGTATATAGCTGCTTTAACCTTAATCCTACACAAACTGAAGACTCTCATAAATACAGGGAAAACAGCTCAACAGGAGATTGAGTGCACACCTCAGCCTTCTCACAAAATACCCATTTTTTCACTCTAACTTAATTCAGAGGAATTGATTATGGATAATATTCCAATTATAATTGGCGTAGGTTTAGTTATGGCATTTATCGCCTCAAAGGTTTTCAAACGTATAGGTATCCCACAGGTAGTAGGATTCATGGTAGCAGGAATTATACTTCGATTATCTGGTATAATTACAGTTGATGATGTTAGCACCCTAAGCGTGATCTTCTCTTTAGCATTGGGTCTGATTGGATACAATATTGGGCTAGAGCTGCAGACAAAGATTCTTCGTGGGCGAATCAAGAAAATCATGCTTATTGTTATCCTAGAAGCTACAACAGCTTTTTGGATTGTCACACTTCTAGTCTTCTTTGTAACTCAACAATTCTATGTTGCACTAATTTTAGGGTCCATTGCCAGTGCCACGGCACCAGCTGCAACAGCTGATGTTGTTTGGGATCACGAATGCAAAGGTCCTGTGACAGAGTCATTGATGTTCGTTCTTGCAATGGATGACATCATTGCAGTTGTATTGACAAACATAGCAATCTCATACACAATTTATCTCCTATCCAGTTCAACCGCTTCTTTCCTTCCGATGTTGATGATACCTTTAATCATGACTTTTGGATCGTTAGCAATAGGTGGAATTTTTGGAGTTGTATTTGTCATGTTTGTAAAACGTGAGGATAAGAAGGGTGTAATTGTAGAACTTGAGATAGCTCTCATTATTCTTCTGGTTGGCTTGGTTGATTTTCTAGCTCTTAATGATATTCTCGCTGCTATTGCTTTTGGTGTCATTGTTGGGAATTGGGTTCCAGAGGAGAAGCAAGAAGGCACCCATCTCTTAGAAGTAATTATGGCTCCTATTGTAATGCTATTCTTTGTACTAGCAGGAGCTAAGACCGATTTAGGAATTTTCTTTGGTGATATTGGTCTTATTGTTATGGTTCTGACATTGCTTTACATTGGTGGTCGTACCATTGGAAAGGTTCTTGGTGCTCGTGCAGGTGCTACAGTGACGGATTCAGGTTCTACAGTTAAGCAATATCTTGGTATATGCCTCTTGAGTCAGGCTGGAGTTGCTCTTGGTTTGAGTGTCATAATCGAAAGAGAATTTGCTGCAATCGGCGGAGATGCTGCGATATTTGGTACGATGATTTTGAGTGTAGTAGCTATTTCGACTATTATCTTAGAAATAGTTGGACCTATTGCTGCGAAATGGGGTCTAAAACAAGCTGGCGAGATTGGGAATGGTAGAAGAGATTGTAGGGAGCCAGAAACTGAGAAATCTGAAACTCCTGTACAGCAGGTAGAGTCATGACTTGACGAGCATAAAAATTGGATAGAAGAATGATAAAGGAATCGGATATTTGAAGATGCAGAATCTCACTATTCACCGTTGTGATAAGGCATCTTCATCCTTTATTACACCGAAGACTATAAAACGAGTGTCAGGGCTTCGACCTCACACTGAGTATGAATTTCCCCTCAGTAGGAAGTAATCTGAAGATGTCACGACGTCAGGGTAAAACCATATTTACTATACTTTTCGTGTGGTTAGTATTATCACCATACGTAACAATTGCGATTTCACCAACCAATATCCACGCAAGGGATGAATCAAAGTTCACTGCAGCTGACATTACTCTGGAGGACCATCCTGATATGACATATGAAAATGGGTCCCTTGGTAAACAGATAGCTTGGGAAGCTTCATCCAAAAATCCCAAGAATTACAGTGTAACTAGAAATGGGGAAACCTACACTGATGGACAATGGTTGGGAAATGATGTAATTGTCAATTTAGACCATCTTTATGATGATGATCTCATTGATAGCCTTCCTGCTACTTTCGAGTTCATTCTTACTCTGTTCGATAGAAATAACGAATCCTCGTCCGATACTGTCACCGTAACCGTAGTTGCTGATGAACGTGCTCCAGAAGTTACTATTGATTACGAGAATCTAATTCCGGGCAATGAGAACAACTTCACATATGAAGAGGGTGGGTTCGACCATATTGTTATATTTGCCATCAATGAAACCAATCCCGATTCTTTCAACTTAACCCGACAGTCTAATTGGGTATCAGGTAATTTCTCAATTATCGATAGTGGAAACTGGGATGGCTCAAATATCACATTGAACGCTGATGGATTGAATTCAACTCACTGGTACCTTTACGAACTGTTTCTGAATGATACACTTGGTCAGGAGACTACTGTTTTCGTCAACATTACTGTCTTGCCAGATGTGACTGCTCCAGTGGTAGACTCACCTGATGATATTAGTTACGAGTTTGGGGATGTTGGTCAGACACTGATATGGAACATCTATGATAGTAATCCTGATAGCTATAATGTTACGGTTATCATACAAGATATAAATGAAACATACGGCGAGTACTCTGAATTCCATGCACCAGCAAATCTTACGGTTAATGATTGGGAACTAAACAATCCCGATGGAGATGAATTGAGAATCAATATCACTGCTCTCTATCTTGGAAACTATACCTTTACCCTTTGGCTGTTTGATAGTGTGGGATATAATTCCACAGATACTGTTAACTTGACAATCTATGAGGACATTCGTGCACCTGTTGTGAATTCCACTCCCGATTTCGCATATGAAGAAGGGTACACTGATAATCACCTGAAATGGTCTGCAGATGAGAGCAATCCTAAGACCTACAATCTCACTCTAGATGGTGAAGTTGTTATGGATGGGAATTGGAATGGCGAAAATCTATCATTGAATGTGGATGGTTTGGATGTAGGTGATCATTATTACAACATGACACTGATTGATTTCTTTGATCAAGTTACAATTGTCATAACTGTTGTCACAGTAACACCTGATGCTCATAATCCAATTGTCAACAACATTCGAGTTATCTCAAGTTTCAATACTCCCTCATCAAACAATATCAGTATTCAAGCATATGTCTGGGATTTAAATGCTGTACTCAATGCTTCCATTGAGTATTATACAACAAATTCAGAAGAAGTTACTACTCTGAATATGTCTTTGACATCATTTGATCTGTACCTAACATCTGTTGGTGAACTTACTCATGGAGAGGTCCTACATTATCGAGTTGTTGCTTATGATAATTCGTCCCAGAATCTCAATACAACCACAGACTGGTTTGAGTACTCGGTAAATCCAGTTCAACTTCCAGAGGTTCCACCAGCTCTATGGATTAGTGTCTTAATTCTAGGTATTTTATCAATGATAGTGATATTGTCACTGTACTTCAGAACAAAGACTCGTTAAGTCTTACAAGAAACCAATTAGCGATAGAACCTTCGATGGTATCTCATCGCGATTGGTTTCCGTTACTTCTATTATTATTACGTCATCCCTTGATCTAATCTCATTTAAGAATGGATGCTTTCTCTTTTGAATAGTAGCTAATACTCTACCAGTTTCCAAACAATTTAGGACTTCATGTTTGAATTTGTCACTATATAGTTCCATTTTTGCAATCTCATCAATAACAATGATAGCTTCTTTTACTCTGGCTGTTTCCATAGATGATACTGCAATGGTATCAATGTCCTGGATATTCACACGATATTTACTTACTCTTGGTCCTTGACTGAATTTGATATGGGCTAAAACTCCTTTTTTTCCACACAAAGTTTCTATTGAAAATCCGACTCTTTTTCCTCTAACTTTGATTTCTTGTGACCAAAAGCCGCCTATTTCCACTGTATCTATTCTTTCAGCTATCTTTTTGATTGCTGTACTTTTTCCAATTCCTGGTCTTCCTGTTAACAGAATATTGTGTTTCATTCTTTTCAATTAGTCTCTATATTTTTTCAACATCTTGAATTTTGCCATTTTTTCGATAAATTGGATTGATTTTTCATCAAGCGGTTTGGCTTCTATGACTCCACTCTGAATCGCAGATTTGAAGACATGTTCTCCTTTTACTGAGCGAATTAAGACAGTGGTCCAATCTTCTTCTGAGCCAAAATTTCCGAGAGAGATATCTGCATTCATTGCTGGTAAGTCAGTACAATAACTACAGGACTTAGTAGCTACATCATCAAGATCCGCAAGAGGCCAGCTACCCAGGGTTTTACCTATTACTTTGAATTTCCCCTTTGCAATCTCCATTTTTTCTACTGAAGCAGGTTTTATTCCGTGACTAGCTAAGAAAGCTATCAGACCCGGATAGTCAAATGATTTCATGCAAAACAGACCAAGTGTAATAACATCTCTTCTCAAATCAATCCGTAATAGGCCTGCTGGATGGGTTTTCATTCTTGCAATGGAGTCCATCGCACACGACATACCAACAACCGCAAGTGCATGATGCCCTTCTTGAAATGCTTGAAGCATTCTACCTACAACTGGTGCTTGGCTGTAGAATGTACCATGGGAATCTCTAGCTTCTTCACCACTTGTAACAACTGTAGCTTTAGGTTTCCAAGGTTTCTCTTTATCATGTGTTGCTACTATACCCGCATCAACAAAACCCTCTTCTATCATATGAGCAACCAGCTCTGAAGCAACACCTCCGTTTTGTCCTCGGACATTGGAAGTTGTTTTTGCTTTCCAAATACTTCTAAATTCTCCAATAATGTCACTTCGATTCGCAAAGGTTCTAGGACACATGACGTAACAGATACCACAACCAATGCATTTTCCCACGAGTATTGGTTTCATAGTACCTTGAGTATAATCAGCAGCAACTGCATCAACAGGACAACTCGAAACACAAGTTCCGCACTTCACACAAATTCCTGGTTTGATGATCTCTCTCTCTAGCTTCTTGAATGCAAATCTTTTGACATTCTCTTTTAGCCATTTTTTGGATATGTCAAGGGTCTTTGCAAAATCCGTCTTCATGAAATGGTTCTCCCTGGATGGTGTTTGTATGCTGGTGTTGGTCCAGTGAACGAATACGGAAGTTATATCAATTGTTATCTATTCTATCTTTTTTGGCAAGTCAATGACTGAAGAGTCCTTCTTGTTTCACCTAGGAGTGGAAAACCGTGAAGTTGTCTGAAGAGCAAATAAAATCTCTTGTCGAAGCCAGTGAAAACCATAGATGTGATCCCTTTGATTGTTGTGTTCGTTTAGAGGCTATTGCTGACCTTCCAAGTAATTTTGGTGATTTCCAAATTTGTGCTTTAGTTAGTCCGTGTGATGGAAAGGAACATACTGCAATTATTAAAGGTAACATAATTGGGAAAGGAGGTGTTGTATGTCGAATTCATTCAGAATGTCTTACTGGTGATGTGATGGGAAGCCAACGTTGCGATTGTCGAGCTCAATTGCTTGAGTCATTGAAATATATCGAGGCGAATGGGGAAGGTGTGTTACTCTATCTTCGTCAAGAAGGAAGGAATATCGGTCTCACCGAGAAGCTCAAGGCATATGCGTTGCAAGACAAAGGCTATGATACCATTGAAGCGAATCTTCTTCTTGGCTGGCAACCTGATTCACGTGATTATGGTGTTGCTGCGCATATTCTGAAAACCCTCGGTATCAAGTCCATTAAAATCCTGACAAACAACCCTGAGAAGATTGAACAATTGAAGGCTCATGGTATCAAGATACTCGAAAGAATTCCTCTGGTTATAGAACCTACTGAATATAGTGAATACTATCTTGAAACAAAGCAGAAAAAAGCTGGTCATCTTCTGGGTGATTTTGCAACAATTCGAGAGATAGAGAAGATTGAAGAGATAGCTGCAGAGTTTGATGAATAGTTAATGAGATGAAGTGTGAATAGTTTCGGTCATACTCTCAAGCTCTAAGCAAAAAGGCAACTGATGGTACTAAGTATGATATCACACTCAAAATCAATGATTTCAGTCTTGTATTACTTCGTCTTTTTTTTGGAACTTATAGACCTCATGTATGCTTCTAGCACTTCTTCGGAGTTGTCCGCCTTAACAAACACAGGAACACTGTCGAGACCCATTGCAATATAGCTCGATAGTAACCAGGAACCAGGTGGAAATTCCAACGTTTTATCTAGTATACTGAGTTCGATTTGAAATGAGCTACTTACAACTGTTCTGTCGTAAGGTCTCGGAAGTGTACCAACAAAGAATGTGTGAAGTTGTTGCATAATATTGGTGTTGAGATAGGCAATTCGCTGGGTAGCTATTGCACCTCCAAGACCGTACTTTCTTCCTTGACGGAGAAGTCGTTCGACCGATGCACTACAGTGTGCTGTCTGTCCTGAGGCATTGGAAGGGATGAATTCTTGCGCTTCATCAAAAACAAATAGTATCTGGGGTTTGATTACAAAACTACGTTTTCGATAACGGAGTGCAGCACCCGTAAGGCGGATGACAAGGTCTCGGAGAATATCAGGTTCCGCAATGGATATACAGATGATTCGTTCTGGACCACTGAGCATCCTGAGAATGTCCTTAACTGTGACACCATCAGCAGCAGCTTGTTTCGCTCGCTTAATCGTAGCTTTGAGACTATCACGAGTGGTCGCCCAAGCGTAGACCGTTGCTCTCTCGTTGACTTGGAATCTGATCACTGCGTTAGAGGCAGCATCTGCAAACATATCAACAAAGGCTTCGTCTATCTCCTCATTCTCAGAGAGGTCATGTGAGGACATCCAGGCTCGAACTGTATCCATTACCTCATCAATTGCTTGCACATAATTTGGCCGAGTTGAGCTATCAGCTCGGAGAGTTCGCATCTCTTGAAACAGACTGGCGAAGGTGGGTATCTGAGTACTTGGTCTATTATAGAAAGTAACTACTCCTGAATCATAGACATCTTTGAGTGCTTTTTCTGCAATGGGATCGTCTTCAAATCCGCGAGGCTTGACAATCGACCTAGCAAACTGTTCAGCATTTTTTGGCTCTTCTTCAAGAATCACCTTGGATGGTATTTTCGAATCAACAAGAGCGTCACATAGGAGAAAAGGATACTCGCAACTAATGTCGAAAATGATAATCTTCGTGTCTTCAGTATGGAACAGAATTCTACGGAAGATATTGCTCATGAGATTACTCTTTCCTCCCCCTGTGAATGAGAAGACACCGAAGTGATACCGGATTAACTTGTGCAGATCCACATAGATTGGCACAGATTTGTCTGACTCCATGAACATTCTGAGAATGCCAAGTCGAGGGTCTTTACGCGGATCAGGTGAGGTGAATTTTTTATCCCAACTCAGAGCTTCTTTGACCCGTCCATTGTAAATTTTGTCAACAGTGTCCATATTGATGACATGAACTTGCTCTCCAATTAGTGGATATGAGAATCCCTTCTTGAAAGAGAGTTCGTTGTCTTTATTCAAAACAAGATCATAGTTGATTGGAACTGCAGTAATGTGAATCATCATAGTTGATTGGTCAGTAGTACTCCAATCTGGAACCGCTTGTTCAATGATTTCAAGCTGAAGTGGATAATAGTGACTATCGTGTACGCCTCCGAGACCATAGTGTAAAGGCCATACTTTGCTGATTACCATGACCGTATAGCGTTCAATCTCTTCTCTCTTCGACTTTTTTGATTGCCCTCTGAAATTTCTAACCGCTATCATCATACCCTCTTCAAGCTGCGCCATCAGTTCAGGATGATATCGGACCTTGATTCTACAATCGTACCTAGCAGCGGTTCCTGCCCACTCTGACGAATAATTTGCAGCTATTGGCATAACCCTTGCCAAGACACCATCGAAGGTGCCATCAAAGTCTGTAAAGATATCACTATGTGTTCCGTCGTGTTCGCTCATGTTCGCTCCTCCTTTCTCGGAATGTGCTTAGATAGAATAGAAACTCGCGTAATTCAGGTCTTTGTAGCAGCCATGTTCCCGCACTCTCTACCATTCCTCTGAATTGTTCTTGGTAGTATTTCGCAACTTTATCTGCTACATATAGTGGCTTCAAGTGTCCAAAGAGCTCCGGTATGCTCATACTTGTCATCCTTGAAAATAAGGACATAACAAATGTCTGCATTGGATTATTGGATGCGTCTGCTACAACCACTTCAATTGGTTCTGGATCTTCTGGTCTACTTAGATAATCGTGTTTGAGAATGAGTATGTTGTCAGCTTCACTGTCGATTTCAGGATATACTAATCGGTCATAGAGTAGTACATTACTTCTAAGTTTGACATCTGACACTGCTTGACAGAGTTGGAAATATGATTTTACGAAGGTCTTGTTTAGAGAAATTTGATTTCTTCTGGCACCTGACACGAGACCTTTAATCCCTTCAAAATGTGGCACCACCGTCTTGAATGCGGTATCGTATTCTCTGATAGCCCATGGAACTTCTAATCTTTCTCGTTCATGCAAAGATACCCATTGTAGAATCATTCTATCTGTATCTGGAGTGTCTTTGCTCTTGTCATCGAATGTTTGTGATATACCACCCAAGTCTTTCAGGGCGGGAATAAATTGTCGTTTGAGGTCTCGAGCTGATGTGTCCTTTGCTACCCCTAGTAAGAGACTATTGTTTTCCCAGCATGCCTCCATGGTGAAGAAGATGGACATCAGACTAAGAAATGACAGGTCGTTGGTGGTTAACCATCTACCATCGATTTTGAATCGATCTTCGTATGTAACTGAACTATCCTCTGAAAATATTCTCTCACAGGTTTCTTCAAGCAGTTGTTTTACACGAGACCTGATGTCTTTGTATCTAGGATGAATTTGATACACTTTTCCTTTCCGTGTGATAATTCCCTCTACGAAACCTTTACGTTTCATACCCTGCTCTAATTCTTTATCGAGTCTGGTCTTTCTCGTATCAGTGTCGAGTTTCAGTTTTGTTTCAATCTCATCACGAGTCATTCCCTTTGGATTGTTTAGAAGCTCGCAAATAACTCTATGAAGAAGATATTCTCCTCGGGGTGGGGGTGTTCCGAGACCGCTATTTCCTACCAATGTTCTAGCATATACCCATTCAGTGTAGGAAAATTCCTTACCGTCGACTTCACTTCCTATAAGTCCGCACTCCTTGTCAAGTGAAATTCGAAACTCTGAGGTTTCAGCGTAGAATGATGCGATCTCTGCTGATAGAATCCTGTCCATAATTAGAACGTCGATTGGATTTTCTTTGGAAACCAATTTGTACGCGATATAGAATTCAGCGAGACCCATTAGGTAGTCTGCAAAAGCTGAATTGTCAACAATCCACGAGTCTCCAAAAGTGATGCTATCATCAATTACTCCTTGACTATCTCGCTGCAGAAGTGTCTGGTCTATGCGAGGAATCTCGTTGATATAGACTGGCAAAATACTAGATACACCAAACCCCTTCTCAAGATACTCTTCTTCGTACTCGACCTCGATCTCTCCGCTATCTTTGACATGAACTGTTCCGTAAGACGAGTACGCTCCTGCGAAGAAAATCAGCAAATCGAATACTTCTTGTTTATGTACAGAACCATCAATTCCAGCAAAACTGAGATTTCTCTTACCAAAGAACGAATCGATAAAAATCGTATCTGTTGTAGCTCCAGAATAATGTACGAACAGTTCTGAAAGAAATTTGTCGTAAATGCCCTTGAGATTCTCAAATTTGTCTTTATATTCTTCAATTTGTTTTCTAGCTCCACCTAATAATAATTCTCCCGTGGATTTCAAACGCTCTTTTAGACGAGAACCTTGGTCTGACAAATGAATCTCCGAACCACTGTTGTGTATTAGCCTATGTATTCATACCTTAAATTATAATTGCCTATCAGTAATGGTCCTTGTTCTCTTGTATTCACTATTTTGACTAGACGGTCTTCCATCATTCTCATCATTCATTATATGTATCTAATCCTTGTCCTCCCATCTTTACCATGTCAAGACCAATGAACAGAAACAATGGAATGTAGAAAATTCCACTGATCACTAAAATAGTCGCAGCTATATCTATTGCAAATATATGGATTATATGCTGAAACAAATCCAAACCGATAGCAAGAATTCCAACATATGCGGTTCTTTTCTTGAAATATGGAGTATCAAGCATCATGATACTATAGATTAGAAGTGGTGCTAACATCATTATTCCCATGAAGTATCCAGCTGTAGAATTCCAGACATTTGAAGCGATAACCGCTTCACCAGCTGCTAAGAGCTGCTGACGTACTGCATCAGTTGTTGCCTCTGCGTATTGTGAGCTAAGATGAAATAGAGAAAATACATCACTCTTTGCTAGTCCTAGTGTGACTGAGAGGAAGACCAAAGCTGTAAGGAGAATTGAATATCCTTCTCTCTTTCTCTTGAAAATACAATAGAAAGCAAAGCTTGTGAAATACATCAAAAACATGAATATGTACATTGGAAAATCAATGAAACAAAGAGCTAATACAGGATCTTGATTTATCATGGTGAACCATTCTTGAGCGGTTACTGGCATTTGTTGACCACTCATCATGGTAACTGGCATCGAAACAAGCATCGTGAATAGCACATATCCTAACTGTAGAATCGCAGCTATTCCTCCAATTATAATCAAATCATCCCATTCAGTTCTACCACTCTTAAGTTCTATACCATTTCCCATAATTTTCAACTCCGAATTACCAGATATCTCTATCATAGTAATATAAAACATAAGCATTTACGGACAGATTTCAATAATTATTTCATAGGAGGAAGTTGCAGAGAATATTCTCACACCTTATCATACTGCAATTCCTTTAGAATCTATCAACCATCTTGGTATCTGATATTTCAATTGAACGTAAAAGAATTGCTACGATTACAGAAAAGATCAGACCCAGAATTCCAGAAATCATGAAGAGAAATCGCAAGCTTTCTGTTGCGGTCCATAGGAATGCACCAAAATTAACGGATATAATACCAGTAGCACCCACCAAGAATTGGTATGTTCCCAAAGCTCTTCCCCTTGATGTATCAGAAGCTTGTGATACAATAAGTGTTCTTTCTGTACCAATCCATGCCATTGTAGAAACTGACCAGAGTCCGTTTAACAAGATGAATACGAAGAATCCAGACAATCGAGAGAACATCAATAATATCGAGAAGTTCATGAATAGACCCACAACAAGACCAGCTTTGATGTTCTTATCCGTTAGAGTGCTAATACCATACATTACAATTGTTCCAGTCAAAGCAAATATACTGTAGACATACCGTTCATTTTTAGTTGGACAAACTTAGACACCCGAGCTTTGTCCGTCCAGAAACGGTACTGGAACTGGCTCGGTCCTGGTCAGGGATCCTGTGTCTGTAGACCAAATCTCTATTCCAGATCACTCCATATAAACTCC
>WJMJ01000101.1 GCA_014728035.1 Promethearchaeota archaeon
CACCAGAGCCAGCACCAGAGCCAGCACCAGAGCCAGCACCAGAGCCAGAACAGCCGTCTAAGCCAGAATCTTCTCATGCATCAAATGTTGAAGTTATTGATGACCCATTATCTGGTTTTATTGTAGATAGACGATCTAAACATCGAGTAATAGAGAAGCAAAAAGAGCAACAAGCCAAACAAGCCGAGTCAAAAGATCATGACAATACATCAGTAAGCAATAAAAGTAAATCCGATGAAAGGTTCGACCTAGATAGTCTGCTTAACAAATTGAAAAAGAAATGAAATATATATTAGGTAGTGGTCTAATAGCTTTTATTGCTAAAAAGATGCTACCAGAGTATCAGATAATACCAAGCGGCAAGTCTAGATTTTATCAATATGATATAGCAACATGTGATGATTATATAGTTTGCCACCCCGATGTTGATGATGTAATTCAAAACATTTGTGGTAAGTTCATCCCTGTGTTTTTCAAAAGAGCATTTTCATTGGGTGGCGATTTATTATTTGCTCAAAATAATGCATTTGCTTCTATGTGGCTTAAAAAATCATATGGCGAATTTGCAGATTATGCACCATCACTTATTAAAATGGATATGTTTATATATAACATATCTGGTACTAATATTTTTAAACGCATAGAAAAAGAATGTATCAAAACGTGTGCTGACGCCATAAGAAATGAAGAGCGTATTGAATCTATTGATTTACAACAAAAGAAGCTTATATTAAAATCACCAAATGGTAAACGCATGGTTGAATATGACCACATTATCAATACACTACCGTTGAATGTTTTATTTAAATTGTGTAATATAGATATAGAATTATCATCGAAAGATTTACATACATGCGTTCTAGCCACAGATGATTTTGATTTTGAGGGTGCCACCGAAGTATTAATTGTTGATGATTATATTGATTTTATCAAATGTACTTGCCTGGGAAAGAATATATATCAATTATTTTACACCACAGATATACCACAGTTATCATCATATTTGCAGTTAATGATTAAAAAATTTAAGTTAATAAATGGCACATGTGTAAGAAATAGTATTCCGTGTGGTATGCCGTCTGATTATAATTTCGATGATTTTGGTATTAAAAATGTTGGAAGTTTGGCACAATGGGATGATCTAATAGACCTAAGCACATGCATAAGAATTCTAACGCAAATATGACACCTTTTGATTTTGATAGTCGTAAGTGTCGACCAGCCAAATACAAATTGAGGGACACATCTCATTTTGGCTTTGAAGACTCTCGATCTTTGATGTTAGATATTTTGCAAATATTTTGCTTATCGTGTCGTATGTGTGAATTAGGAAAATCAATGTTGGAAGAGAAAGGTAAAAAATTAGATCCACATGTGTTCAGTAATATGCAACATGATGCCAAATTTATGGTTGTGGGTCAAAATCCAGGATTTAATGAATGCGTGCGAGGTGTTCCATTTATTGGAGCAGCAGGCCAAAATTTTGACGATGAATTAGATGCGAATGGGTTATCAAGAGATAAATTATATATTACAAACATAGTTAAATGCAAAACACCTGGCAACAAATTTGATTCTAGGCATTCAAAGTATAAACAGATATGCTCTGCAATACTTAAATTAGAAATTCAAGTTATCAAGCCAAAAATGATCATTACATTGGGTTCTCATGCATTTTCATTTTTTGCACCCGACAAACGAATGTCAAATCATCTCGGAGATATTGTATGGACCGATTGGGGTCCAATTTTCCCCATTTATCATCCATCACCAATGAATTTGGCGGATAAATCAAGGAAAGATAAATTCAAGAAAGATATTAGAATTATGTGTAAAGTGGTGCGTAAATTACTTTCCAATTGATTCATCATCCATCTTTACCAATTTATAACACGTTATTCCTCTTCTTTTGACCTTTTTTAAATTATAGATACCACCATCCTGTGCTCTAATAAATTTATTGAGTTTTTGCATAAACGTAGAAGGAGTAATGTCACCAGATGACTCCATTAACTCTTCTTTAGTAAGATAACTATCTTGATTTATACATTTATCAATTAAAATTTCCAACAACAACCCGAATTTATTCATCAATTCATTTTCTTTCATAGCCTTCAAATCAGTTTTGTGTAACGTGACCTTGCCGTCGGCTATGCGTTCAGCCATGCATACTTTTTGTGTATTTGAAATGTGATCTATTTTCTTTATTTCGGAAGGAATATCAATACCAACATCGATTTTAATAACCTCAGTTTTGCCTGGCATACTTTCTCCTAGAAAGGTTCATTATGAAATGCATAATGTGCTATTGTGACGTAGATTTAAATACACACATGACCGTTGATATTAATGGTGATAAATATGATGTTTATTTATGTGATGAACATAGTGAAACAACCACAATGGGTGCCGTGCGTAAGAAATTACAAGATACTATCAATAAGATTAAAGAAATTATAGAGATAGCTAAAGATTTAGGTATTAATATCAATGAATTAATAGGCAATGAACCAGCACCTGCACCAGCACCTGCACCTGCACCAGCACCTGCACCAGCACCTGCACCAGAGCCAATAAGTCCAATCACGGAGGGTATCATTGGGCAAGGAATGAACCCATCTCAAGTAGGGCCAAGACCATCTCCACCACAAGGATCACAACCACAACCCAAAGGCCCAGTTAAAGTGATTAAAGAAGGTGATGAGATGCCAAAATTAGAAGAAGTTAATGAAGTAGTGGAGATGCGAGAATATAATATTAGGGGGAGGCCAACACAAATACCAAAACATGAACGTGGAGCCTGTGGAACAACAAACATATCTATTGTAAACACCAGTGATCAAATCATACAACGCAGATTCAGAAATTTAGATGTAACACAAAATTATGAAAATAATTATACGCCAGAATGCACAGCGTGTAATGGGTCTGGTATACACCCAGTCACACAAGACACGTGTCCAAAATGTCAGGGCATGGGTATTATGAATCAGTAAGACAACTTCATATATTGTCTATGTCTTAACTTGTGAGGTGCTGGTAACGCAACAGGTGACCATAATACATCGTATTTTTCACCACTTTTGACCATTTTCATTTTCTTGCTCAAATTTGTACTAATCATGTTGGACCCAACATTGACGGTAAAGCTATTGGGGTCCATAATCCCACCTGTCGGTTTTGACATTTTCTTATATTTTTTAACCCCAGCGCTGTTGCCCAACATGCCTTTATATAATTGATCCAATTTCATTTATCTGTGGTTGGGTTGGTTGCCTGCCTCAACCCCTCCATATTCTGACTTCCAGTCGCAGATTCAGCACTATTGGAAAACGTATCTATGCGTCTACCACTGTGCTGCACTGGCATATCCAAATCTTTTCTCAAATCATCCAAGTATTTAAGGGCAAGATCAATTTGATCAGGTGGTACTGCTGATCCAGTGAGTTGTTTACGAAAAGCTAAATCAAATGATGGATCATCAATATTTTTATAACTATGTGTATGGAAAAATGCAGCACTAATTGGTTCGTAATACGTGATTTTGGGGTTATTGATTTTAATGCGATACATATCTTCGGCTGATTGCCAATGATATTGCGTATAATGAGAACGTTCTTCTGTGTCTCCGTGATAAGCCAAACCAAGCTTGGCGGCATCACTGAACATATTACTCACGGCCTCAAGGAATAATTTTTCATTATGTTTCATTTTGACAGTCTCCTTGTTAAGGTAATTTTGACCGATGTTTAAACAATTAGATATAGTACAGATAATAACTACTCGCAATGTAATTTATATGTCAGGACCCCAAAATGCCAATGTTAAACCAAATGGTCAATGGTCCGTGGTAGGGAATATTGGCAATGAACTATTATTGTCAAAGGATTCGACGTTAATTAAGATACCGTCAACAGATGTGATCAAAATTGCCAATTATGACCCAGAAGCATTTCTTAGGAGAAACAATGGCTAAAAAGCAAAAAACTGAATCGGATTCTGTAGTCAACATCAATGGTATTGATGACCTTAAGAAGGAATGCGTCAAAAGATGGGGTGATGCTGTTTTAATGGAGATGGGTAATTTTTCTATGCGTGGCATAGATGCGATATCAACTGGTTCACTTTGTATAGATGAAGCAACCGGAGTTGGTGGTATACCAAAGGGCAGAATAATTGAGATATTTGGTCCAGAGGGATCTGGAAAGACTATGCTGTCGCTGCATTGTGTGGCTAATGTACAACGCAATGACGGAGTTGCCGCATTTATAGATGCTGAACATGCACTGGATCCCAAATTCGCAACTGATATCGGCGTTGATCTTGATCATTTGTTGCTCAGTCAACCAGATTATGGTGAGCAGGCACTCGAAATGGTTGAACTCATGGTTAGGTCTCAAGTAGTAGATATTATAGTAATAGATTCAGTTGCTGCATTAACTCCCAAGAAAGAGATCGAAGGAGAGATGGGAGAATCACACATTGGGGCACAGGCGCGGATGATGAGCCAAGCTATGCGCAAAATCGCCGGAATCATCAAGAAAAGGAATGTAGCAGTAATATTTATCAACCAATTGCGTATGAAGGTTGGTGTAATGATGGGAACACCTGAGACAACTCCCGGAGGGAAAGCACTAAAATTTTATGCTGGAATGCGTATTGATATTAGACGTGTGCAGGGAATAAAGGACGGTGATATTGATGTTGGCCATAGAGCTTCGATTAAGATAGCCAAAAACAAAGTGGCAGCGCCATTTAGAAAGTGTTTTGTGCCAATTATTTATGGTGAGGGAATAAGCAAAGCTAGAGAAATTATAGATCTGGGCTTCAAATATAAATTAGTGGGAAAATCAGGAAGTTGGTTTAGTTATGGCGATACACGCATAGGAAATGGCATTGTACAGGCATCGGCATTTCTCAAGGAAAATCCAGATATTATGGATGAATTGTATAATCAGATACGATCCATAATGATCGATAATGACAACGCCGGAGATACAGATGAAAGCTCCCAGGTTCAAAGTCAATGATGCGGTATATCTGAGTGAATCGGCTACAATGGGTCGCTTAGAATCATATAGAATAGATGGCGTGAGATACAATCAACGATTGCAAGACTGGATATATTCATGTGTAATTACGATGAAAGGGCCAGAAACAGATACTGTAATTGATAATTATAACCTAAAAAAATCATCGGTTTTAGAATTTAAAGAATCGACATTATCTACATTGTGTGAAGCGCTTGACAAAGCGATCCCAACGTTGCATCATGAAATTAATTTGCTGAACATACGTAGGAATGTAATGTCTGGTGTGCAGGAAACAACAAATACTGATAATCCATTTTTGTACGAAACTGGTGATGAGGTATATTTAAGAGAATCAGCTATACTTGGCTTTATTGAGAGATTTACTGTGGGTAACATAAAACAAGACTTGTCAACAAAAAATTGGTTATATCAAATAACAAGACCGGATGTTGACTCAAAGTATTTCAGCACTCTGTGGTTTAGATCAGATGAAATTGTTAAATTAGATGAGGCGTTAGAACTGGCGATCAATAATTACCAGACAAAAATTAATGAATTAACCTCCCTCAGAGAATCGATGTGCTAGATATATGACATTATCAACACTTCAAGAACGATCCATAATTGCACTTGCTTTTGATTATCCTGATTTCTTTGCTTATATTTTAAATAATATAAAGATGGATGACTTTTCGGAAGATCCGAATAAGTTCATTTTTACTATTATAACTACATATTATAATAGACGATCCGAATTACCCACCAGAGAAATGGCAAGAGACATTGCCGCTAGATATCTGACAGTTGATGATCCGCTGACAGACGAAGTTATTGAGAATATACAATATGAAATAGATCCGCGCAATATTGATGTAATTAAAGAAGATGTCATAGAATGGCTTAGAGAAAGAGCCTATGGAATCTTATATTCAGATGAAGGCATAGAAGCATATCAGAGTCATAATTATGTCAAATTGCACAAAATGTTGGAATCGGCATCAAGTGTGCAGGACATCGGTACGGATGGTATGTGGTTTTTTAATGACTTTGAAATCATACTGCAAAAACGAGTAATGGAGAAATTTACCACTGGATTTGATGAGTTAGATACGTATATCAATTTTGGTGGTCCATCAAGGGGTGAAGTATTCTTGTTTATGGCACCAACTGGTGTGGGTAAGTCAATGGCTATGATCAACACTGGTACTAGGTGTGTGCGAAGAGGACACAATGTATTACATGTAACTATGGAGATGACCAAAGAACGCACTGCCGAGCGATATGTGGGTACGTTTACTAGTCTACCAATAAATGAGAGATTTGAGATAGAAACAAAACGAGACATTATTTCTACGATAAACAAAGAGAAAGCCACTACTGAAGGGTCACTGGTCATATATGAATATGCTCCAGATGATATTAGTATAGATACTATTACCGCATTAATGGATTTTCTTGCTAAAGCAAGAAAATTTACCCCAGACATCGTGATCATAGATTACATGGAATTGCTTTTATCACGCAATCAGTATTTAAATAGAGATGATTATGTCAGACAGAAACACGTATCTACTGAATTAAGGCAATTAGCCAAGAAAACTAAAAGTCTGATCATATCGGCAACACAAACCAATAGAGGAGATCCAAAAGCCAAAGAACAAATGATAGAATTAAATCGCGTGGCAGAATCTTATGGTAAGACAATGCCGGTCGATTATGTAGTAAGCATAAATCAAAAACGCGGTGAATATAAGCCGGAAGATGGTAGTGCGATGATGCAGTTTTATATTGCAAAAAATCGTAATGGTCCAAAATTTAAAACCGTAGACATTGTTGCTGATTATAAGACAATGAGAATGTGGGAGGGTAAAATTGATGTCCAAGAAAGCCAAGAAAATTCAGAAGACGAAGAAATCTGACGATGCCGCTATACAAAATGACAACACACAATCTATAGTGGCATTATCGGCATTACCAATATCACATGAATTTTCTTGTGTTATTATGAGATGTCATGCAGTTGAAGAAGAAAAGAAAAAAGAAATAGACAGAATATGCCAACTAATGCAGAATGCAATATATAGACTGGATATGATCAGCACCAGTGATGGTACCGTAGTATCAATAGATGCATATAATCTAGAAGACACCATAAGTGGTAAATTATTATGGAATTTGGTACCTAGCTTAATTGATGCTGACGGCAAATGTTATATGGAAGTTTATAATTTTAGTGGAAATGATCTAGTGGCCCTGGAAAGATATATGTTAGATGAAGTTAGCATAAATCTGACAAGGGACAAGAGATCTAATGCGAAACAGTCAATTAGGATCGAAGCCAGAATATTACAGGAAATTGACGATGCCATTCTATGATTATAAGTGTGAATCTTGTGGTGCAATTCAAGAAATAATGCACAAAATGTCTGAGTCTCCTAATATTACTTGCACGGAATGTGGCAACGAATGCACCAAGACTCTGGAAAACATGAATCTTACTACGTATGTGAAGGGCAATGGCATCGTGAATGATAGAGCAGGCGCTAAACGCGATATGCATTTATATAATTTACAAAATAAAGACCCATATAGCATGCATAGAGTAGATGGTGAAAAGGATTATTTGGAAAATAAACTAAGAAATGCTGGCAAACACCAGAAAAACACTAAAACATTTGTGGGCAGTTCCAAAAAGAATAAATAAAGCATATGAAGATCATATGCACTGCGTTTGATTATACACAAGACACACCAAAACCGTTGTATTCTGTCTGTTTTGATCAAGACAGTAAATATATCAAATTCTACAAGTTATATATGAAGGGCATAAAAACCAAATTAAAAACGGTCTTTGATAATATCAAAGAGCTAAATCAGATTATAAAGTCAAACACAACCTTAATTAATGATGTTATGTCGCATCTGCGATACTTAGACATTTCTTCAGATGATGATATATACGAATTTGCGACCAAGATAGACATAAAACACGATAATGAAACAGACATCAAAAAACAATTATGTAAGATATTAATGACGAACCAGTTAGATCCACAAAATTGGATGAGGATAAAATCTAAATCGTCTCTAATATACAAATATCTTGAAGATCGAGGCATAAACCACGGATATAAGCTAGTTCACACCCAATATGATTTACACACCTTTAGTGGCAGGTCTAGGGCAACTAAATTTAATATTCAAGGTACCAACGAGTCAAATCCTATTTCTCATCCAAATCCAGATTATAAATATTTTGTACACCTAGATTGGATGGCCGCTGATATCAGAATGGCAGGATTGTTATCTGAAGATAACACTATTCTAGACATGTTCCATGAATCGGATCCCTATACACATTTATCAAATGTGATAAGCAATGAATCTATGCAGGTAAGTAGATCCGAGTGCAAATCAGAATTAATAATGGGATTATATTCATTGGACTTCAATAATCCAATTATCTGTTTATTTCCTAAATTGCGTAGCTGGATAATAGATAAGATTAAACAGTTCGATACTGATTATAATTTCACCACAATACTTGGCAAACCCATACCAAAATCAAATATTAAAACATCGTTTAATGCCATAATACAAGGGTCTATTGCTGAGGCCATGCAACATACATTGTGTCGAATAGGGTCGAGCAATCCCAATATTATTGTGACCGAGGTCCATGACTCTCTTATTCTGGCTTCAAGACCATCACAAATTAAAACCGTGATTAATACTGGGAAAACAGTTATGATTAAGCCATTTCATGGTATTTTAGATCGCGATTTAATTTTTCCAATAAGAGTCAGTGTTGGAACAAAATGGAAGAGATGGAAATTGCTGGAGTCATACCGTGGATAAACCTACATCGCTATTAGAAGTTGCTGACGAAGTCCAGGAAATATTGTTCAGGATTGAAGTCAACTTAAAAGGCAATAAAATTGTATGTGAGACTCGTGAGAATTTAAAAATAGATTACGATGAAATATTATTTGAGTTGGAAAGGATGCCACAAATCTATCATGCCTGGTCACAGATGTACAGTGAAGTAAAAGAACAGGTCAATGTGGCAGACAAGAAGATCAGACGTAGACGCGGACAGCTTACTGCCCACATTATCAGTGATATGGGAAAGAGCATGAGTAGGGGAACCATTGCCGATTTAGTAGAATGCGATGACAGTTTACTGACATTAGAAGCTGATCTTTTTAGACTACAAAAATTGGCTGGTAAATTGTATTTCACGCTGGAATCACTAAAGATGAAGAGTGAACATATGCGTTCACTATGTGGATTCAAAAGAATTGAAATGCAAGATTCATAGGCGCGAATGGCCAAATTGACAGAGTTGTCACTTGCCTCAGTGCCACAGACAAAGGAGAGTCAGAAATGAGTGATGCACAGAAAGAATTGGCACGTGTACGGGAGTTAATGCGTAAGAAGAAGGGAGGTGGGCGCGATCCCAACGAATGGCGTCCGGATAAGGCAGAAGAGGGCAAGACATTGCGTTGGAAACTGTTTATCTTGCCTCCCACAGACAGTATGAATGGATTGTGGTTTTATCGACATGGTGCGCATTATATTGATAATCGCATGCATCAATGCCCGAGATTGCATGACGATATCAAGTGCCCATTGTGTGATTTTGGGTTTGATATGATGAGAGAGACTGATGATAGAGACAAGAGACGTGAAATCCGTCGTGCGCTTCTGTCGTCGGCTCGATATGCAGTGAACATTTATTTCCCGGCATATGAATCAACACCGATGGAACTCCGTGGTAGAGTGTTCTGGTATTCTATGCCTGAAACGTTGTATAATATATGCGAAGAGGTGGTGTTCCGCGAAGGTCCTGGTGATGATCCCGATGATCCCGCTCCATGGGGATTTTTCTATGAACCCAACGCGGCACATCCACTCATTCTAGAAGCCAAAAAGAAGGGTGATTACAATAGTTATGAATCGAGCCGATTTGGTGGTCAGAAGGTTCCCATATCTAAGAAGGATGGCATGATCGACAAGATATTGGACCAGAGGTTTGACCTTCCAAACAAGTTCGATGAAAGAGACATTGATACGTTGCAGGCCATAGTTGACAATTTGTCTGGCAAAACGACTTCTCGTCCCGTTATTACCGAGCAGAAGACAAAGACAAAAACAAAGCAGACAACAACCAAATCCACAACGCAGAACGACGACAAGTCGGAAGAAGAACCAGAGGTAGAGACTGAAACAGAAACCGAAGTTGAAACCGAAGTTGAAACTGATGTGCAGACTACCGACAACGAGGTAGAGACCGAGCCTGAAGTAGAGACCGAAACGAATGAAAATACCGAAGCGGAAGGTGTTCCTGAAACTGAAGATGATGCTGAATTGCAGGATCTTCTTGCCAAACTCAAATCGGACTGAGAATTAAGGATAGAGGCCCCAGATATATCTGGGGCCTCTATATATCTATGCATTTATTAATAGACGGCAAAAACATATTATATAGGGCTTTATTTGCTGCTGAAAATGATAGCGAGTTTACTAATAAAAAGTCAGATAAATTCGCTGCCATAAGCAGATTTATGCATTATTATTATGATAAGGTTAGACCAAAGCACACACATGTGTTCTGGGATGCCCCCAAAAAGGATTTATGGCGCAGATCCATACATGCATTGTATAAAGATGGTCGTAACCCTGGGGCACGTGGCATAGATATAGAATCTGAATTAGTAAAATATCAAGAAATCGCCTCAGAAGTATGGTCAGCAATGGGAATAAGACAATACTATCGAGCTTCTATGGAAGCTGATGATCTTATATTCGCATTTTGTCACCATATTAGGTCAACACCAATTGTTATTGTGTCATCAGACAGTGATTTGGTACAAATAATGTATTACCATAATAATGTGGACATATTATCACCACAAACCAAGAAATTTGTCGATAAGCCAACACTTGATCCGGTATCAATAAAATGCCTCCAGGGGGATAAGACTGATAATATCAAGGGATATGATGGTATTGGCAAGGTCAAATCAAAAAGACTTGTCGAATCACCAGACAAACTATTTGAATTTTTGCAAGCAAATGGTGATAATATATACCGAAGAAATCGCAGAATAATAGATCTATCATTGTGCCCGTTCACACTTGACAATATATTATATATAATGAAAATATTATCAACTGAAAAACCACAATTCGATTCAGACAAGCTCAAAGAATTATTGCACGAAAAATATAAAATGAGGGGTATGGTTGTTGAATATCCCAAAACGATTTTGCCCTTTAGTTGGAGATAAAATATGGCAGTCCATGTTGCTTATGTCACACCAACACCAGTTATCAATGGGGTTCCAATTGATAAATCAACGGCTACTATTAAGGAGATGATGGTGGCTGATACCGAAATGCGTATGGTACCAGATGACGATATACCAAATACAGCTAGCAAGCCAACTGTTAAAGATTATATTGAAGCCGAGAATGGTGATGGATATAGTGTCAAGTCATTGACCAATACCATGGTTATAACTGAATCTTAATGCCCAAAATAAATATAAACAATAGGCCATCATCATTTGATATAAAAAGACCGCTAAATAAATCGATCAAGATGGCCATGGGTCTTGATTTAGGCACGACCACTGGATATGCTTACACTTTTATAGATAGCGAAAATCACGCCGAGACAGATAACATAGTAATGGGGCAATGGGATTTATCTGCTGGTCCATATGACAGTGGTGCCATCAGATTCTTGCGTTTACGTCAGTTTTTAACTATGTCCTCCCCCGATTATTTGTTTTTTGAAGATGTTAGATACACACCAGAGAAACCAAACAAATTTCTTGCTTCGGCCATAATATCAAGAGCAGCCAATGTCAGCGAATTATTTGGTGCCTTCAAAGCAACTTTATGTACTTGGGCAGAAGAACACGATATCCCATGTGAAGGTTTTGGCATTGGACAAATAAAGAAACATGCAACTGGTAAGGGTAATGCAAATAAAATAGATATGATAAATGCATGTAATGAAAAATTTAACACCGATTTTGATTATGATTATGAGTCAACTGGGGTAGATAATATAGCTGATGCGATGTTTGTATTATCTCTTGGCATATCAAGATACATTGAGGGCATGTGATGGGATGTAGTCGATGCGGTAAAAAGAGAAAAACCGTATATAGGAAATCCGGCGTCACAATGGTGAACCAAAAACAATGCCCAGTATGTAAATGGCCAATGAGGAAAATTCATAAGTACGATACACGCACAAGAAAGATGAAAATAGGATATTATTGTACGAACTCAAGGTGTAGTTCTAATGTATGATGTCTTTGTGGTTATTGCTATAATAGTATTTGTCGAAGTTATTACTGAACTCATTGTTACAGAGAATATATTGTTTAGATGGTTAGTCACAATATTATCGAAAAATGATGCATTAGGAGAAATCTTACATTGTGGAGATTGTTTATCACTCATTATTAGTACTGCAGTGTGTTGGTTAGTTGACATTAACATTTTTGATAACGCCTTTGATTATTTAATTAGAATTGCTATTGTATATAGATCTTCAAACATTTTACATGAATTGCTCAATAGGTATTTCAATAGAATACCGTTAAACATAGTGATAACCAAAATAGGGGATCATGATGGCTCCAGAACAGATAACACCACCGACAATAAAATCAGTGAACCAACTCAGGATGTTACTATCTGAGTACTTACCCGATGATAGTGCTTCAGATGCACAATTTAAAGTGGTAGTGGACGATAAAAATCCAGGTAAAAACAAATTTATTGTTGATCCAGGTAACAAATCACACAATCGAAAATTGCTGGAAGATGGATTTAATGAAGTAAGAAACCGCATTATATACAACAAGCAGCTAGATATGAAGTTCAATACTGATGATATGAAATTTTGGATTGATGATTTTATTCGTGACAAGTTGGGTGGACAGAGGAATGGTGACAAAATTTCTTGGGATATTGATGGTAAAATAATTGAATTCGATCCCTTTACCGGCGACCTTACAGAGAATGGAAATCCCATTAGCGCAGTATAGGCCCATTTCGCGCTATAAACCAAAAATTGGCGATTTCGTTATCTGGCATGGTTACTTCTCACATTGGTATGGTATAGTGACATCGGCACCAAATGATGCAACCACATTTTATGTGGTAAACGCTGGCATGCCAAGTCTACTATTTACAATATCACCAACAGATATTAACAAACATACTAAGAATTTGGATTTATATAAGGTTAGAAATTCTAAAGGTTCTTATTGCGTACTGCAAAATAATATATGGTATCTATGACAGAAATCCACACAGAACCATTTCCCAAATTTATTCCACATCGTCCCGAAATAAACACCCATTTATGTTATTTTATAAAGCCATATCCTAGATCTGGGTATTCTATATCCTATACGAAAGTCAATGATGATATAATGATAAAAGTACTAGATCCTGATTGTATGGATATAGATGTTAATGATATGCCAAATGATGATAAACGACATTTTGATTCTATTATTACCGATTTATTACTAATATGTGGTGCGCTGAAAATACAAAACTGTCAGTTATTTTTTGCCAGGGCCGACAAATATAGACTAGTTGATGTTTATAACAGAGGAAAGTTTGCTGGACCAGGTATGATTAATGATATATTTAAAACATTTGATAAACAAGAAATTCTGGAAATGGAACCATATGATCCAGACAAGAAATATGATAAAATGTATGTAAAACCATCAAAATTCATGACCGTTAAATCAGAAAATTCTATCATACCATTATATGTGAGGACATAACATGTTAATTATCATGGGAGGTTTACCCAAAAGCGGAAAAACATCGATTCTTAAGGGTGTGAAACATGATATTGTACATATCAATCCAGAAGCTCTATTATCAAAAAATATAGATAATCAACCGGAAGACGTTAAACAAGCACTAAATATAGCGGCCTGGGAGCAATGTCTTACTAGTATTGGCGATAATTTAGACCACAATATTATAATATTTGATACCTGTGGATCAAGCCTCAATCCATTAAGAACTCAAATATTGAAGGCCAAAATGCATGGGCATAAAATAGTATACTTATATGTAGATAGAAAATTCGAGTTGTGCGCGAATCATATTGATAGCAAAATATTAAAATCATATAAACAAAAATTTATAAATACGCTGCCTCAGGCACGCGATGCAGCAGATTATTTCAGGGTAATTACGAATAATGGTGAAGTTCAGGAAGCTTCTGTTCAGGCCGGTGAGGTAATAGATGAAATTTTATCGATTTGTAAATCACAACAAACATCTGGTGCAGCTAACCGGACCGCATAAAGAGGTAGTTAAAGTTGGTGCTGGTAAAGAAATAACGCTACCAGACTACTACATAAAATATTGTCCCAAATATATTAGAGTTATATCGTCCACATCGGAAACACAAGATCAACAAAACAATATTAAAAAAATACCAGTAGAATCAACATACGTTAAAACTAAATTATCAAGACCTGATAAACAGCCAATAATCAATAAAGTTAAGCGGGGTGGTGTTAGGCAAGTTTCAATATCAAATACTAAAACTAAAAGATCGCCAAACATAGTTGGTAGATCTAGTGGTAGCCATGTAACTGCAACCAATAAATTTAAGAATCTTATCAAAGACGAGTCATTTGCCATATCTAACAATATAGGTGTGGGAATACTATCTTATAACAGATTGTCAACTATTAAAAGATTGCTAGATTCAATAAAAGCGCACACGGATTTATCAAAAACCACCATATTTGTTAGTGATGAGTCAGATAAACAAGAAGTAAAGAGCTATCTAAAGAGTGTAAAATGGATAGTATTATTGGACAACCAAGATAGGTTGGGTATTGCCGGAAATTCAAATAGATTACTGCAATGTTTATCTAGATTCAAACACAAAATCTTATTGAATGATGACGTTGAAATTAAAAAAGACGGGTGGGATAAATTTTATTTTGATGCAATGAAAACTACGGGGATGCATCATTTCTGTTATCGTCAAGACGGTGTTTATGGGGCAAATTCTTCACAAATTAAAACATCATCGAATAACGGATACAAAATAAACACTATACAAGATAAGCCGCAAGGCGCAGTTATGGTGTTTGATGATGTGGCTTTTGATAAGGTCGGATATTTCGACATTGGTTTTGGTATTTATGGAATGGAGCATGTAGACTGGTCTAATAGAGTGTCAATGAGTGGTGTGCAGATGCCAGGGTTTCATGATGTGGGTGGATCTGAACAATATTTTACAATACATAATGAACCCACATCTATAAAAGCTAAACATGTAGAATTATCAGAAAGCAAGAAAAAATTTAATGAAGTTAAAACAGATCGTAGTAGAATATATATCAATCAAGACAGCAAGTCCGTGGTGCCTTCACTGTCTTATGTAGTGCCATATAGGCATGGACAAGACAGAAAGAATGCTATCAAGTCTGTTATATCGAATATAAGAGCACAAAAATTTCCACACATTGAAATAGTATTGGTGGAACAGGATAATATTCAACAACAAAATGAACAATCTCTTATGCCGATCACTTATAAATTTTTAAAGGGTGATGGTGATTTTTGGAAGTCAGCAGCATTTAATGCCGGGGTTAAAAATGCATCAAATGCATTAATTGTGCTGCACGATGCAGATATGATTGTGCAGCGGAATTATTCAGAACTCGTATATAGAATCTTGCAAGATTTTGAATCATGTCACATCGGTCGTCATGTGTTATATCTAGATGCGGAAAGCACAAATAAAATCTGTTCATCACTGCGCGTTGATGACCAATTAAAATGTGATAGGATAGTTGGATATTTTGAAGGTGGTTCATTGGCCTGTCACAAGAATGTTTTTATTAACATAGGTGGATTCAATGAACAATTTAAGGGCTACGGATGCGAGGACTGTGAATTTTATGAAAGATTAAGCAGGTTAACTAAAATGTATGATGGTAGAAGTATTGATCTCATACATCTGAATCATGGTCGGTCATCTGGGTGGAACGCAGCACATAAACAGAATAAATTGATCCACACTAAACTGTCGAGGATGCCTCTCAACAACAGAACGCAAATATTGCGCTCAGAATTAAAGTCAAAATACAATATATGAAAATATTACTGACAAACCCAGATGGTGGTGCTTTTTATTATATCCTAAGAGGATTTCGTAACGCCTTCAAATGTCTCGGACACACAGCTGAATTTTGGGATGGATCACTAAATACATTCGATGCTGATATATACATAGGATCGAGTGGTTGGCCACAGTCAATACCACAAGATCGAACGGCCAAAATCATACTGCACGTTAATCCATATGGATCCACAAGACTGAATCCAATCTCTGGTGTAGATATTAATGAATCAGACAAGGCAATTCAATGGACTGTCAAACAAAAACCAGATTTTGTGTTCGGATATGGGTTAAAAGGAGACGTAAACGAATTTTGGGACAACTGGATAAATGAATTTGGTATACCAGTATATGGTATTCCACCCGCTGGTGATCACATTATATTTAAACCATCACCAGATCCAAATTTTAAATGTGATTTGGCCTATGTAGGAGGATACTGGCCATATAAGGCAATAAACATAGACAAATATTTGGAACCAGCACGCAAAAAATTTGGAATGACTATTTATGGGTGGGGAGGATGGAATAAACGCAGTGGTGGACCCATATCCGATGATAGGGTAGTGAAATTATTATCATCAGCTAAGATATGCCCATGTATTCATGAACCACACACATCCACATATGGCATCGATATACCAGAAAGAGTGTTTAAAGTTCCATTATGTGGTTCTATGGCCATCTGTGACCCATCCGCAAAGTTGCATGAATACTTCCCATGTGATACTATGCCAATGGCCAAAAACACAAATGAATATATATCATTAATAGAATATTATCTTAAACACGATATTGAACGCAACAATATGATTAAGAAACAAAGAATATGCGTGCTCAAATACCATACATATTTGAGCCGCATTAAGACCATATTTGCTGGGCTTGGATTAATAGAGGAATGCATTAAAATCCAAAAACACATAGAAGATCTGGTGCAGAATGAGCGAAGCTAGTGTAATTATTAGATATACCAATAGGTCGTTGAGCAGAGCACGCAATCTAAAAATATTGCTGGATTATATATGGCCACTGAATAATATCGAAATTATTTTATCCGTAATGGAGCATGATATTAAAATAAAACACAAAAAAGTACATAAAATATTCAGTCCAGATAAATTTGAATCAGCGAAAGCTAATAATATCGGTGCTCACAATGCATCCACGAACATATTTATATTCCAAGATGCTGATATTATGTTTCATCGTAAATGCTATCAGAAAATCATTAATAACATTAATAGCGGATTTGGATCGATTAGAGTTGGCGAGAGATGCGTGAATCTAGGTGAAAATAATATACCAAAGCTTAAAAGAAATCCAGAATTAATACTTAGACATGAATTTAACTCATGCTTTAGGGATGCACCTGGAGCTTGTATCGCGCTATCACGCAAGTCATTTAAAGATGTGGGTGGTCATTGTGAATTGTTTAAAGTATATGGATGGGAAGACGTATATTTTAGATATAAAGTAAAGAAGTTAACTTCACAAAAATGCCTTAATCAGCAAATGATACATTTACCCCACGAAATAAATTATCAAATGGGTAAGCAAGCAGTCAATGCAGAGCTATATCAGGAACTACTCAGCGTTGATGGTGGCGATTGCATTAAAATGTCAAATCGAGATCGAGAAGATTTGTTAAGAAAGTATCCAAATATATGAGCACGAATAAACTAAAAACAATTCATCTTTTGTGGCCCACGATTAGACCGCAAAAGATGATGGAGACTCACAAACATTGGATAAATAACGCAGTTCATCCCACAAACATTAAAACTAAAATCGCGGTAAATACAAAAGAACATCGACAATTGTTGCCAGATTTCAAAGATGTTTTAGTCGTTGGTGATGATAGACGAGGACCAGCATATCCAGCATTCAAATTAGGTCGTGCAGTAGAAGGTAAAAAAGATGATATCATCATATTGGCATCTGATGACTTTTTCGCTCCTCCAAAATGGGATGTTTGGTTATGTGGACAATTTAATGATTTTGATGGGGCAATCATAGTTGATGATGGGTACCAGTATGGGGGTTGCATAACAATCCCAATAATGACCATGAAGACGCTCATCAAGTTAAACCGCATTATATATAATCCAGTTTACACTTGGATGTATTCAGATGTAGAATTATTTAATAATTTAAAAGAACTAAAATGTGTGAGAGACTTACGGAAATCTGATTGTCCAGTGTTTGAACATAAACATTGGGCCAATGGTAAGAGAAAAACAGATAATCATGATCAAGTCGGCCTAAAAGCCGGTGGCAAAGATGCTGGTTTATACCATAAACGCATGAATATGACTTTGGCGGAAAGATTAAAATGATACCCAAAAAGCTGTTTTTATTTTGGTCTGGGCATACGATGTCATACTTGAGATATTTGACATTTGTAACTGCACGTCATTTCCATCCAGATTGGGAAATAAATTTTTATGTCACCGATGATTTCACCACAATGAAGTGGTGTCATGAGGCGCAGGACTTCCAAAATGAGGACAGGGATAATTATTTAGAACAGGCTAAAACATTGTGTGATCATGTTAGGCCATATAAACATCATGAAGATAAGGCTCCAAATTTCCAGTCTGATTTCTTTAGATGGCATGTGATGGAAGAATATGGTGGTTGGTACCTTGATACTGACCAAATCATACTGAAACCATTTGATGATCTATGTTCATATCAGTTTGTTTATTCATTCTATGAAGCCAATGGACCAGTGGGTGTGCTTGGTGCTGAACCTAAACTACGAATATGCAATTATGTACGAGAAACAATGAACAAGAGGTATAAACCGTCAAATTACAACAGTATAGGTCCACAAATGTGGATAAACGTGATGAAAGAGATAGGAAAATCCAAATGGTTTGGTGATATTAATAGTCTTAACAGTAAACATATGTTTTATCCAGTGCCTTATTCGCATGGTGTCCATAAAATTTATGATGGTTCATTTGAAATCCCAAAATCAAGTTACGCACTACATTGGTTTGGTGGTCATCCAAAATCACAAAAATTTAATAATAAATACACCAAAGAATTCATGATGGCTAGCAATGATACGATTAGCAGGTTTGTTAGAACTTTATCCCTATGATATATAATTCAGGCCCTCATCCTCGGGCCTAAGCTCACCCACGATGGTGAGTAATCTCCGGATGGAGACCATACAATGGGTGTAATGTGATGCCCATGTGCGCATGGAAGGATGGATGGAATGTCCGACAGGAGTTACGCCCACGTACGCATGGCCCCGCGTGCATGGGAGGATGGTGGCGTTGTTAATCATATTCGTAAGGATGTTTTCTAGGATCTCCCTGCATATGATTCTCCCACGATTCAATACTATTCATTCTATGTGCTTCATGAATTAATGGGCTTAAAATTTGATCGGCACCTTTGATCTTCCAAGTGCCAGCTGGACCATATATCACCACCATGTTGGTTTCATCTTCATATTTGTCTCCAACTGGTGTCGGGCTAGCTACCAGCATAGTTATATAACTAGCAATCAACACACTAAGAGCAAATATGACATAATTTGATTTGGTTGCGAGCCAAAATAATACTCTATCCGAATACCGTCTTTTAGTAGTTATATACATAATTCCTTTTCTAACAGTTTACCTTTGCATCTCATATTTATCCCTATGATATATAATTCAGGCCCTCATCCTCGGGCCTAAGCTCACCCACGATGGTGAGTAATCTCCGGATGGAGACTATACAACGGGTGCAATGTGACACCACGTACACATGGGAGTTTTCACAGTGCTCCTTTCACTCACACACTCGTAACGCCCACGTGGGAGGATGGTAGCCTCTGTAGTAGCCGTGACACCCACGTACGCATGGGAGGATGGCATGCGATTGCTGTTGTCGTACCAACAAGAAGAATGACCGCCCATGTGCGCTCACTGGAACCGCAAGTTACGCGTGGGTTAAATGGAGAGGAGTAAACATGCGAGTCGTATGGGAAGTTGATGATGGTTATGCAGGCCCCAGTCGTCCGCAGGTCACCATGGTAGACGATGACGAGCTTGCCGAATGTGAGACGCCGGAGGAGCGGGGGCAACTCATCAAGGATTATGTGCAGGCGGATTTCGACCAGCGCATCTCGTGGTATATCACAAGCAGGGAGTAGTCGTGAACAATCTCTCTGAGCACATGATGTTATGGTAATTTGTCTGTGATTATAGTATTACCATGTTTTCCACCAATCACATTGCTTTTATTATAATTCCTTTTCTTACTTAAATGATAATGATATGTTTTGATTATCCCAGACGGGTTATGTACCGCATAACCACCTTGTTGTAGCAAATATACCAATCTTCCATCACACCCAGGCAAGCCAAGTTGAACATCAGCATTAATATTAATTGGTGGCACAAACACCCAAGTGTCATGAGTGGCACATTTTTTGCCCAATCCAAGCCTACGATCCCATTCCAGAGTCGATGTCCCATCGGCCAATACATCATACCGAGTTAGACAAAGAAATATACCATCCCAATTTATCCTGTGAAGTTGTGATATACTATTATCCACAATGATATCAGTATTGACAATAATGCAAATATTTCCACACAAATATTGATTTGCATATTTGAAGTAATCATTATATGTAATTCTGTGGTCTATTTTTATATTATGAGATTTTGGGTGAGATACTGGATTGCTCTCGTAAAATATGTGTACTGTATGAATCAGTGGGTTCTTTAAATTCTCCTTGATGCAATAATCTAATTCTCTTTGCCTCTTGGGGCAATCGTCCGAGTAGTATTGAGTCATCAAATGTATGTCCATGATGGCCAGCCAATCTTATCAAATTTTTATGATTCCACAGATGCACTGCCAATGTTTCGTTGTATATCATAACGAAGCTATTTGCAAACATGTATCGTTGAATATATTTACTACCAGGAAGTGGGTGGAATATCTTCCATGATATAACATATTTGTCAAGCTTAAGCCTTCTCATTTCTGGCCTTATGATTTTAGGCCCAGTATCACCCCATTCTGGATCTCTCATTCTTAAACATGTATCAAATAACCTTTTGGTGAATTCATGTCCAGCGGGAAACTTCATCACACCATTGACGATGCCATTAGATTTCACACCATGTGCAGAAAATTCAGATAATATAATTTCACGATCATCTAAAATTCCAAATGGTTTCAAAAGGAAATAATCACAATCGAACCACCACCCACCAAATTCATGCAGCAGTTTATATCTAAACACATCTGATATAATACCATGCTGTTTATGTTCCTTGACTGATTTTATGATAGGTTCAACCAAATCAAAATCTAATATGTCTGATGCATCAAGAAATTTACAACCAGGTATGTTTGGATTTGCCTTTTCATCATATGAGTATAAATTTATATCATAGAAGTGGGTGAAAGATTCAATACAAATTCTACAAGTTTCATTTATGGGCCCATGATTCCAGAACATATTGATATTTGTATTCTGGTTCATAATTCGTTTGAATTCATCAAATGTAATCAGATTTAGCACAGATTGTCTATGTTCGTCTAAGAATTCATAATCTAATATGTCAGGTATATCTATGACGTTTTGGTGGTCTCTCTTGATAATGCACATGCCAGTGTCTTCATCTATGGTATACATCGACAAATCTGGTCTAGTTGAACGTAATATGGCCACTGCTTCCCACACGTTTCCCGACCACATCGGATGTAATCTTTTTATTTCACGCGGATTACAATCATGTAGTACAATCGTACCATTGTCATTGAGACATTCAAGAGAATTGTAAACGTCACGCAGCACCTGATCACGTTCATGAAAACCATCTATGAATATTATGTCAAAAGAATCTTTATTTTGCTTGAAGAAGTTGTCCGATTTGGTTTTGAATGTAGTTTTGGCATTTGGATCTACGCCCACTTTATTTGGCACATTTATTTCATTCCATGTATGCTTTTGGTCTACACCTATTTCTAGATAACGTTGATACCCATGGAATTCTATGATATAATTTATGATTTCCCATCTCTTAATCATTTAAACTCCAAGTCAAAATATGTGTGAAAGATATATTTCAATCTAGCATGCAATGAATGTTTGGTATTATAATATTCGCTGAGTTTGATTGGGTCAAAATCATGGATCATAAACGGAATATCACCTACATTATGGTATAATATGATATTGTTCTCAAACATGTCTTCTAATGTCTTGGAATATTCGCTTATAGGCATAACTCCACATGCACCATATTCAAATGATCTAAAATTTGGTAAACCATCTTTATATACACCCACGTTTATACCATATTTATATGATTTAATTTCTTTGATATATTCATAGGGGTGCATTTCTTTCTGATTGATAAAAAATCTATCACCCAAGATGCTTTTAATGTTCTTTATTTCTCTTTGTCTAAAATGATTTGATTGTGGATATACTCTACAATGTATACCAAATTCATGCTTTCGTTTGGAAATTGATTTAATAGAGCCTTTATAGTCGAAGAATAATGGCACAAAATTATCAGCTGACTTCATTGATGAATCTGGTATCGAGGTAAGATGTAGATCACTGGTTGTAGCACGTCTGGTGTGTCTATATGAATCAGTGCTCCATGTTATGTATTTGGTACCATATCCTTTTGGCTTCTTCATCTGATCAAATAGATGCTCACTGCAACCAACATTAATAGCCAACACAAAATCTGGTTGAATACGATTTATAGCATCAACATACCCACCACCAAATTTGGTTGAATATGAAAAATTTGGATCTTTTTCTTGCGGGTTACAAAACACTTTCCAGCCAGAAACTGTTGGAATATTATACATCCACGATGAGCAAAATATTATTAATTTTTTCATTTCATATATACAAACATACCATGAGGTTTGCGTTGTATGATATTGATATCGAACATACCATTCAATTTATCATACCACCAAGATTCGTCTTTAACAGTCACGTGTAGATCCATGCCCCATTTTTCGTCTTCATGCCATGCAACGCTCACTATCGCATGTTTTCCGGTAACTCTTCTCAATTCTAATAGGCTTTGATCGATTAGATCTTCTGGGATATGTTCAAGAACGTCAAATGCAGTCACTAGGTCAAATGTGCAATTGAATTTTATGTCTGACATTGGGCAACAAACAAATTTGACGCCAGATATTGATAATTGATCGATAAGAGATTGTGAAATATCACAGGCACTTACTTTTTTACCTCTTTTTAACATCAAAGAAGCGAATTGTGCCCTACCACATCCAATATCAAGCACAGTATCAAAATCTAATTGATCAATAAATTTTATTACATTGGCACCGTGACAAAGAGAACCATAAAGTGAATTTGTATTTGGATACCTAAAATTGCCAGCATATATACGATCATATTTATCCTTCTCTTGCATATTTGCTCCTTAATATATCCACGAATTTAATTTCATCGATCAACATATTGCTTAATTTGTCAAAATCTTCATCAGTGGGTTCAAACTCGTAAATAGATTTATTATCGTGTTTTATTTTTAGTTTGATTCCCAAGTCGTGTGATATCTTATTCATACCATTATTAATGTTGTCCGTGAATAAGATGTATTTGCATTTACTTGTGGTTTCCAACGCTTCATCTACATTATAAGTTGATGAAAACATATAGAGTTGTTCACATAATCGTGTGCGTGGAAGTTTATTTAAAAAATCGGAGAAGCTTGAACCTAACCAAATATGTCCTGGTCTTGGCTCACCAACCGATTTCTTCCACATCATTGCCCTGTAAATTGATAATACTCTTTTTATTGGGTCTCTAAAACAGGTAATTTTTATTATATGTTGTGCTAGATTTAAATTGTGTGATGGTATATGTGAAAAACCATAAAAATATGATCCATTGTTTAGTTCATCTATTACATCCCTCACGAATTTATATTTATCACATCTAATGGATTTGTGCTTATTAAGTTCATTATAGACCAACTGTGGGTCTTTCCCACTTGCGGAGAAAAACGCAAAATTTATACTTGTACCACCAGTCTTTCTTATGTGGTAAAAATATATTGTTGGGTTTTCATTCATTTATTAATGATTCCACCCCATCTATTGGTCCGAACAATTCATTGGATAATTCTATTACCTCATTATCGAATAACTTCCTAAAGTTATTGTCTGAACGAAATTCTTGCCATCTATGCATTACATCCATTCTTCTTGGTTTACCGTCATACTTCACCCCATCAAATGAACTTCCACCACCAAAATCATATACTTTTTTATTATCACATCGGTATTCAAAACCAAGATTTTTCGCCATGTCATATCTATATTGCCTATCATTGAACCATTTATTATATAGAAATATATGATCGAATCCGATGAAATCGGTTTTTCCCATTGCTTCTCTAGCCAGCTTCTTCCATCTCTTTATATCTTGTGGTATTCCACGACCAACTTTATATAAACTAGCCATGGTGTTGAATGGATCCCTAATTACCAGTATTTTTGTGATATTATCACATAATGGACTAAGATGCGTGTTGATATCATCAACTGGATAAATATCAACCTCAACATCTTCACAACCTATAATTAAGCATTGGATGTCTTGTGACCAAAACTCATTAGGATTTCTGGTTGTGCTTTTTACAATAGTATCATTCTGCCTAGTAAATATGACAAGGTTATTCTTACCACAAATTGTTTTTATATTAGATAGATCGTAGATATCATTTACGTTATGTACTACTGGAAAGGGCATTTGTGATATTAACCAGCCACTAGCTGCATGCTGCCCACCACGCCTCACGCCGGCCATAAACACAATCTTGTCAATCATGATGACATAAATTCTTCCCATTTATATAAAATATCAGCAAATGACCTGGGGAATTTTCTATTCACACCCCAAAATTCAAGGTGTTTACAAGGACATTTAGATGATTTGCATATTCCTGGAGTACGAATTCTAGAAGGTAGTTTATTGATATCTTCGGGGAATGACCCAAAGAAATTTGGATTGCCGTCTCCATGACAAGTCGCCATGCGCCACCAAGCATCTATGACTAGCGCTTTATGCCCTGATTCACATACACCACCCGCTACTTTCCAAGCTTCTGGAGTAATATCCCATATTGACATATCAACATTTGGATGTGACCGATATTTGTCTTCTATCTGTTTTTCTTCTTCTAACTGCGCCAAATCACTTTGCCCTATACGATATCTACACAATAACAACTTAAGACCTAGCTGCTTCATGGCTTCCAACACATCATCAAGTAGGTTAAAGTAACATGGATGAGCTACAATGGTTGGCCATATTTTTATACCCGATTCAATCATTATGCTAACACGTTCAATCGTTTTAGCAAGTACTTTATGCTTTTTCATCTCTGCCCAATGAACCGACCAATACATTCCTATATTTTTAGTGTTGATAGTTGTCAAATATTCTGGTGTATCATTACCAAAGTAAGCCAAATTGGTAACTGGACATACTTTGTGATCAGCCGATAAAGCTGTCATGATTTCTTTAAAATCTGGTCTCATAAAAGGTTCACCTATAGCACACATCCAAAATAAAAATCGGTCAACCTTAACCACTGCTTTGATTTTTTCAATGAGGTTCAAGTAATCTTGTCCACATATGCGTTTGGGGTCTTTCCTTCTGTCAAATGATGGTGGTATGTAGCAATATTTACATGCAAATTGACATGGTGCTGGTATTTCTGACATTACCAAGAAATCACGCATTAATGCCTCTCAATCTGTTTATATGGCTTCTTTGATAATATATATTTTAATGAAGACATCTCAGTTTTATTCTCAGCAGTTTGTTGGCCATATATATTATATTTATATAATATATCTTTTATATATCTAACATGTTTTTTGCCACACATTTCTAACATTGGGTACATGAATGCTCTATCAGTAGCTCTTATGATCCATGATCCATCTGGCATCAAGAAATCAGTGGGATCTATCATATCCCACAACCATTTTTTAAATGTTCTCAGATGGCTTGCTGACCATGTGCTTTGACGATGAGAGTTGTTGGCCCACACCCTATCCTTTATTTCTTTTGACCATCCTCTATTGCCATTATTATCGATATATGATCCATATGTCATCCACACGTCTTTATCTTGATATATATCATTGATGACTGATAATACTCTATTGTGGTATAAACTATCATCTAGATCAACACATACTAATATTGATTCTGGATCCTGGACCTCTTTGGTACACCTATGAGTATTCCTTAGACAACCATGGCGATTCTTATTAATAAATAAAGTAAATCTATGATCGCCACCTATTGCAGACTGAACTAGGGGAATACTTTTGTCATTGGATGGATCTAAAATAACTACGCAATGCCAATTATCATGTTCCTGGTCAACAATAGAACGGTGCCACGCCTGCACAAAATTTGCACAGTTACGCCCGACGGACATGATAGTGAAGTGTGATTTACCAATTGCCACTTATTTTCTTCATCACACGGTTTCTTAACTCAGTAGCAACCGATACTGCCAAGGCAGTGTGATCTACTTCTTGACCATGGAACACAACTGCTGGGGTACTACTATCCTTACGCAATGCTGCGAATACTAGGCATCTGATGTCGTCATGCTTACCAAGTAGTATTTCCCTAAATGCCAAAAGCTCGTCAATCAAAGCCTCGTCTGCGTCCGTTTCATTTTGTTTTTCTTCATTGACTTCGACATCTTGTTCGTCTCGCTCATTATCCATTATCTGTCTCCGTATCTAACTGTTATATGGAACGTGACGATAAAATACGTGAAGTAATAAAGATCTTTGTAAGGGCATCAGGCAGAAGTAATATTTTGCCTGCCAACACAGATCCCAAGGATACTTATCAATGGCGATATGCTGCTAGATTCGTTGATCGTATGGATCAAACACAAGTATCTTGGGATGTTATGGAACAAATAATTTATTTAATAGTAGACCATGTGAAAGAACATAAATCGTTGTGGTCCAAAGGATTGTGGATACTAACCAGGAAAGACATAATCGATATAAGTTACAACAAAATTAACAAGAGTTTGTTATCTAAACATAGTATTTTAGATGTTTTGAAACGTAATTATGAATTTGCTGAAGAACATAATTTTGAGTTTAGTGCTAAGCCAAATAAATTTGGATACCCAAATTTAATATCATGGTATAATGCAAATTACATAAATCATAATTACATTGCTCTGTCAGAATCATGTAATCGTGCTATGTGTGAATTAGACAATTCTGACAGAAGAAGACTACCGATAAAGAATATTACAATGCAGAGGATATTATTGACCTCTGACAATGAATTTAAAAGAAAAGCAAAAGAAATTATGCCGAAAGATTTCATTAACCTATAGGAGAAGTCAAATGCAAACTAACGTGATCGTGTCTTATGTTGCCGCTGAGGATGGAAAAGCCAGGTGGGGTTATATTGACGATAATACTCTCCAATGCTTGAATAAATATGTGGAAAGTAATGATGCAGACAAAGAATTCAAAGGCAACATATCTTGTACAGTATATGTACATGATGGAAGATTTGGCACTGCCAAAATTAAAGACTTGACTGTGATTAAGCCATTCGCGTCTATTAATGCAGACGACCCTATTTATAAAATCAATGATCCAGAGGTGATTGATGCAGATAATAATGTGGGACAATAGGTGGTTATATTTAAATAACTTAACCGCAGACGTTGAAAATCTAATTGACGATCATTTTAGCGCCAAGGACCCATCATCTGTATATATAGATGATTCTATGAGTCAACATTGGGATGGTGTATATCATCGATACAATTCTAATAAGCAACGGTTATCAAAAGGATATCTCAACGATTTACTGAAATTGTGTGATGATAAACATATACCTGTTGAAATTGATGATAGAAGACCTCCATCGAAATATCCAATGTTTAGTAAATCAGATATTAAAAGTAATATTATGTCAGGGATTGTCCTTGAGAAACATCAATTAGAAGCTTTGGAAGCATGCACCACAAATGAGATCGGACTTTTCCACCACATCACCGGGGCAGGCAAGACTGAAGTGATTTGTGCTATAGCAAAACTTCTTCAATGCCCCACATTAATAATCGCGGAGGAAACCATTGTAGTCAAGCAAATAAGAGATAGACTTAAATTGCGAGATGTAGTTGATGATGTGGGTATGTTTTATGCTGGTGTTACACCTGAAGATCAATTAGTATGTGTCGGATCACTACAGAGTATTATGTCACCACCAGGCAAAATAACGTCTAAAACCAGCGAAAAACGAAAGAAAGCCATCAAAACCAGGGCCAATAACGCAAAGAAGTATAAGGAATTGGTTAAACGATGTGAATTATTGATGGTTGATGAAGCCGATAAGTGTTGCAATAAAGTATATCGTAAGTTAATTATGCAATATTGCAACGCCAGATATATCTATGGATTTACAGGCACGGTGCCCGATCCTAAGGATGAACCCATAGAATATCTTAATATGCGTGAATTGGTAGGAAATGTCATATCTAGTGCAAACAGAAGATATTTGGAAAGTATTGGCAGAATTATACCAGTAAAATGCATTATGATGACATTTGGACCCAATCAGAAGAACAATAAAGCTGCATTCGATATAGCTGTGTCACGATGGATTAAAAACAATAAGAAATTTCATGATCAAGTGAAGTTTATAACAGACAGCTTTCCAAAAGATAATTTCCTCATACTAGTAGAGGATGTTGCTTTGGGATTATCATTGGAAAAGCTAATAGACGGCTCTAAGTTTATATATGGTAAAACATCTAAAAAGCAACGTGATAATGCCATCAAATCGTTTGAGAATGGGGAAATGCGTATACTTATTGGTAGCAAAATACTCAAACGCGGTCTTGACATAGACGGCGGGGTTGACAATGTGATCTTATGTGCCAGCAGCAAGAATAGCAGAGATCTCGAACAAAAAATCGGTCGTGCTGTTAGAGTTAATGAGCGGAAATGGGCAAGAATCTTCGATTTTATGTTTATATGTTCACATTACTTATATCAACATTCACGTAAGCGGTTGAGAATGATGGTTTCTTTAGGGTATCCAACCACTGTTGTTACGCCAAATGCCGACTTTGATGGTAAGGATGTCCTAAAAAGAGGATTCAATATCTTCCGTTATGTATAATTAATGCCCTCCATTTATGTCACATATTGTCTTGTCGTATTTTATTGGGCAGACGACAAGGTGAATATATGACTGAACGCAAGAAAAAGCCTCCCAAGAATAAAAAACTACCAGCAAATTACTATTTCGACAACGATTTAGTCGAACGTCTTTTAATAGAATATCACAAAACTGGGTGTACTGATATTGCACTTCGCGATGAGATAATGAGTCATGCCTCAGAACTGATAATCAATATCATTCGCACCCATAACCTACACACAATATATGGTGGTAATGATGACTCTTCATTTAATGACCTATTTCAGTTGAGCTGGTGTGTTTCCCCGGATACCATTACTTACACAAATAATGGTATGATGAAAATAGGCGATTATGTTGGTGGTGATGTGGTGGGCGATTGTGATATCGACGTATGTGGTATTGATGGTCTCAACCAAGCAACAAAATATGTGAGAAGACCGCCAGCACCGACATTAAAAATAACCACCAAGTTCGGGTATAATGTTGAAGCCAGTCATGACCATCCATTTTATGTTCTGACCCATGATGGACCAATTTGGAAAACAGCGAGAGATTTAGAAGTTAATGATAAATTGGCCATACAGTTTGGACAGAACGTTTTTGGTGACAATGACGATATCGAATTTATACCCCACACATCTGGTGGTATGACTAATATGTGGTCTCCACCAAGCAAGTTCACTACAGAGCTTGCTTATATTATAGGGTTGATAATATCTGAAGGATCAGTCGATAAGCACAGAATAGCAATATATAATACTGACGATGAAGTCATCGACACACTAATCAACAATAGTATTGGACTTAACTTCAGATATTCGTCTGGCAGAACAGTGGTTAATTCGATTAGATTCGTAGAATTTATCAGATGGCTTGATGTCGGCAATAACTCACATAATAAACATATACCAGACAAAATGATGGAGTGTTCGAAATCCATTATTGCCTCTTTGTTGAGAGGAATGTTCGATGGTGATGGTCATTCTAAATGCTCTAATGGCCATGTCGGCTATACATCTACATCGCCATTATTAATAGATCAATTAAGATGTGTACTGCTTAATTTTGGAATTATTAGCAAAACCATGAAATCAGACAGATGCACCACTAGAACACCAGATAAGAATGGCGGTTTTAAACCAATATATCGCTTATTATTATCAACTATTGACTCTGAAAAATTTTATAGATATATCGGATTCGGTCTAACCCGCAAACAACAAAACAGCAACAACCTATCATTAAAACCATTCAGATTATTACCGCCAGAGGTCGTGGATCACATCAAGCATATTAAATTAGAATCTGGGCATACCAATTATTTTATTAAAAAGAATTTCGCCATTGAATATAGAATGATAAACTACAAAAAGCGCATTAGCCCCAGGGTTGCATCTATATTTTTATCGGCATTCGATGAATTTCGTGATAGCCAATCTTATAAATATATTGTCGAAAGAATTAACGAATCACAGCATCTAATTTGGTTGCCGATTAAGACCATACACGAATCTTATTCAGAAACGGTTGATATTGAAGTACCCGAGTCACGCAGTTTTACTGCCAATGGCATAATCACGCATAATTGCCAGATCGAATCCACACTCTACAAATTTAGACCCGGACATGCAAAAGTGTTTAATATGTGGTCACAAATTAGCCGCACTGTGATGTTGGCCGCAATCAAGAAAAATGGTAGAGACCGTAAAAACGCAGAATCATATAGACTCCACCTGGATAATAGGGCCATTAAAAGACCAGCACTATTCGACAGATTTGTTAAAGAAGCAAAAGAATTATGTAAATATAATGAGGAGCACACATTAATATTGAATACCCTTATAGATTTATACAAACATGATGAAAAGCCGCACGAAGGATTGATAGAGAAATTAACAACCAAATCTGGATTATCTAGGCCAAAGATAATTAAATTTATTAAGACTCTTCGATTGATGAGTTTTGAATTTACCGACTCAACCATTGGAGAGATAGAACATCAGGAACCAGTAGTAAAACCAACACAAATACCATGGTCTAAAGATGATGAATAGAGAAAATATACTTTAGACCAAGGAGGAAATTATGGCTACACCCTATTCGGTTGGTGAAAGAATAAACAGGAAGCTTAGAAAAACATTAAAGAAGCGCATTAATCCCAATAATGAGGGAGATGGTGATGGCCAGAGAATGAGGCTAAAATCATTAAGGGGCAAAGTAGCTCCAAAGAAGTCTGGAAACCACGACCCAAATAGGAAGCCAAATATGGATGAAGCTATCAAGTTCATTGCAAAGTACCATGGGCAAGATGTTGGCCAGATTATCGAGCAGGTGGAAGACCGTACTGCGTTGGCTAGGTTAGCACGTAAGATGATGGCTATCAATTTTCGTGGCTGGCATAAGGATGGTGATCAAGTGGTTTTTGGTGAAGGCGAAGTAAAATTGCCATCAAGCCAATGGGCGGTAACAGAGGATTCTCGACTGAAATCGAACAGCGAGACCACCATTGATAATGAATGGTTGTACAAACTAGCTATACTTGCTGAACAAGACGATAAAGCAACCATTGAACAGAATAATAGCAAAGGAAGTTTGGACCCCAAAGATGTCGGCAGTATGTTGTCCAAAGCTGGTAGTATATTGCATGGATTAGATAATAATCGTGTTATGAATTATTTAGAAGACGCGATTAGAAGTGAAAAGAACACTGAAGAAGCTGCCAAACAGAGATCTATATGGGAAAGTACAGGCATTAATTGGCGTTTAGAAGGTGTCGAATTGCTGAACGATGATGTAGCTATGAAGTTGAAAGTTAAATATAGCTCTGATGGTACACAAGAAGGCGTTACAGAGAAGATTCTTACAGTGCGCTTACAGAATACCCCGGAGACTGATTTGAAATGAATATGATTGACGATCCAATCTTACAACAATTAATTTCTAAAGTAGCACAACATGAAACACAAAATGACATCGATGATATTGATGACAATATGGGTGAAGACATAGATGATACACACGATGAAGACATAGATGATACACACGATGAAGACATTGTCGAACCAGATGATATAGGTACTAGTGACATTGTGCCCACAGAAGATGCAGACACCGAAGTGGATGCTATTAATGCAGATATATCAGACGGCAATAATACGCCTGAAGACGATATTGATAATGATCTTAATAACAAATTCAACGAAATGGTAAACGAAGTACATCAAAATTATAAACAAGATAGAGAGAATATATCTGATTTTATAGAATTCCTTAAACACAAGATTGAAAATGACGAAGGCATGCCTGTGCGCGTATATTATGAATCACTGTCTTCTTGTCTGCGAACAAAATCAGAATCATCTGCTACCATGATAAAATTGCTAGACAATATCAATAAAAGAACAAATAAAGAGAGTGGTGGCCTTAATATTAATTTGCAAGAATTATTGCAAGAATGAATGATTTAACCAAAAGCAAAATTAGAAAAGTCATTAAGGATTGCCAAAGTTCCTGCGATTATTTTATTAATAAATATTGCAAAGTTAAGCACCCATCTGCTGGCATCATACCTTTTACCACTTTCTCATATCAAAAGAAATGCCTAAGAGCATTTCAAGAACACCGGTTCAACATTTTCAGTAAAACCCGACAATGCTTTGCTGAAGGTAGCATGGTTTGGACTCCTTTAGGCCCAAAACCCATAGAAAGCATAAAACCACATGACATTATATATACATTAAAAGATGGTATTTTGACTACGGCGCAAGTCAGTAAAGTGTTTAACAATGGTTCTGCAGAATGCGTTCAGGTGCGCACCAAGTCAGGACATAGATCTATCAGCACACCAGATCATAAATTTTTAACCTATGATGGATATAAGGAAGCATCACTATTAACTCAAAATGATATTCTTGTGGAAGTTAATGACCTACCTCACTATAATACAACAGATAATAGATCCAAAGCAATACTTCTGGGATACCTAATAACCGACGGATATTGTGCAGGATCTGCTCATTTTACCAATACCAGATGGAAATATCTATTGGATTTCCAAAAACATTACGAACTTTTGTTTAATGACAGATTGAAAATTAAGAAGCATTCAACATCTGGTTTTGGATCTGAGGCAGCATTCCGCATATGCTTGCGTAAAGACGGCAAAGAATGGCTAAAGAAATTGGGAATATGGGGATTAATAGGAGAAAATAAGCGCGTACCTAACGAAGTTTTTTCTTGGGATAATGATTCTATAGCGATCCTTATTAATAGGATGTTTGCTGGCGATGGATGGTATACAGGATCGATAAACACTAATGAGGCAGGGATTGGATCTGAATCTAATATATTGTTGCATCAAATCAAGCAATTGTTATCAAGATTTGGCGTAAATTCAAAATATTGTCCAGCGAATAAAATATCTTTACCTAAATTGCGCATAGTGGGTGGTAGAAGTTTTAAGAGATTTCATGATATAATAGATATATTTGGTAAGAAACCAAGACACAAAATAACGAAAGGATTTATATTTAACCGCAAAATTGGTCAAGTCTTGTCTGTTACGCCAGTGGACGGTAATAGACAAGTATATGATTTGCTCGTACCACCAAATCATAATTATGTGGTGGACGGAGCCGTAGTTCATAATTGCGGAGCGTCAACTCTATCTGGGTCTTTTGCTTTATGGTTTACCATGTTCTTTGGAAACAAAACAACACTCATCACCTCGAAAAGAGATAATGATGCCAAAGAATTTATGGGCAAGAATATCAGGTTTGTGTGGGATAATCTTCCTGATTGGATGAAATCAATTTGGCAACCCACAGTTGACAACGAACACGAATTTGGATTTTCCAATGGATCTAAAATTAAATCATTGCCATCCGGACCACATACATTAAGACAATTTTCATCATCTCTCAATATCATTGATGAGGCTTCTGTATCTCCACATATGGAAGAAATGTGGGCATCTGGATCTCCCACGTTACAACACGGAGGTCGATGTTTATCCGAAGATTCATTGATTGTTACACGAGATGGGTTGGTTTCTATAAGCAAAGTGAAAGATGGTGATGACATCATATTAGATGGTATACATAATGTAGAGTCCAAATACGTCAACAAAGACATTGAAGACACCATTTCTATAACCACTAGTGATGGACACTATGTACAAGCAACTCCAGATCATAGATTTAAAACAATAAACAATGATGGTGACATATCATGGAAATTAGTGTCTGACTTATCATTGGGCGACCACCTAATACTCGATTGTGAAGAAATACAATATGGTAGTATACAAGAATTAGACGACAATATTAATAAACTTATTGCTATAAAATGTGGTTGCGACAATGGATGTATTAGCTGCGCAACCTCGATGAATATGTTGAGAAATAAACATATTCCGAAGAGTCTAGATGAGAATTTATCATTATTATTGGGGTGCGTATGGGCAAATGGGTTTATTCAAGATTGTGGCAGAATTGGTATATCATATAATAGTAAGTATGGTGATTTATCAGATAAAATAAAATCAATAATAAATAATATACCCCATATGCACACATGGGAAGAACAACACAATGGGGATCACAGTATACGGTTTCATTCAAAGTCACTGACACTTGCTTTGGAATTAAATGGAATTATAAAAGCATCAGCGAATTATATAGAAATACCCAGTTTGATTTTGAAATCGCCTGAAAATGTGCGTTGTTCTTTCTTGCGTGGATTTTTTGAACTAGATGGTAGTATATCAGGCGATCAAGTATCAGTGTCTTCCACCAGTCTACGCATGCTAAGACAGATACAAATTATGCTTCTTAATATGGGAATGCGCAGCATAATTGCTACGTATGAAAGAACCAATGGATATGCAGAGGGACTACAACATGAGTTAACCCTCAAAACCAAGAATGATGTGATTAAATTTAGAGATAAAATTGGGTTTCTAAGTACTTATAAACTTAATCTTTTAAATAATGTAAATGCAACTAAGCGATCGCACAATGATCGTTTCACACATCAAAACGCAATTGATAAATTTTATGACGCCAGCAAATCTTTACCGTCAACTACTAGACAGAGAATATTACAATGCAAAAGAAATTCATCCTTGCCCAGATATCTAGCCAAAACCATGTGTGAACATGAATGTTTAAAGAATACTTCATTGGGGATATTAGCCAACACCAATAAGTTTACAGATACTATTGTGAATTTAGAACAATCAAAATCTTATGTACAAGATATACAGGTGTCAGATATTAATTCTTATGTAGCCAATGGTTTTGTATCACACAATTGTTTAGTAGTCGCGACTAGTAATGGCATAGGCAATTGGTATTGGAAGACATGGACTGATGCGGTCGCTGGTTATAATAATTTCCACCCAATCGTTATCGATTGGTGGGATATGGATTGGGAAATTAGATATAAAGATTCAATAAGCGGTAAGATGATCATATTATCGCCAACGCGTAACATGAGAAAATGCAGAGATGAAAAAGAAAGAGCAAAATATGGCCCATATTGGAGTCCATGGTTAGAAAATGAATATAGACAACTGGTTGCCCGTGGCGGAGAGAATCTGTTCAGACAAGAAATATTGAGGGATTTTCTTGGTAGTGGCAATACAGTTATATCGCGTGATGCCATTTTACATATTAGGGAGACTGAAAACAGAGATTATGAAACAGTTAAAAATGTGGATTTTGTACACCCAGTGACAGGAGATAACCACAGAATAGAATTTGATGATAACTTATGGGTGTGGAGAAAACCACAACCTGATCATGTGTATACAGTTGGTGTTGACATTTCTGGTGGAGAATCACACGACTGGTCTGCCATAGAGGTATTTGATGTCTTGGAACAAGAGCAGGTGGCGGAGTTACAGATCAAAACCACCCCAACTAATCTTGTAATGATGGTAGATTTCATCGGTAGATGGTATAATAATGCCATAGTAGTTCCTGAGCGTACTGGTATTGGGCAGACAGTTTGCCAAGATTTAGAAGTGGCACATTATCCACGGTTGTGGCGACGTAATATGTTACACAATGGAAAGGATAAAAATAGCACCAAAAAATCAAACCATGTTGGCTTCTTAACCACTGGATCAGGAAAACCAATCATAAATAGAGCATTAATAGATAATTTGGGTCCAGATGGATACAACATATATTCGCACAGATTATGTCAACAAATCGAAACATATGTACATCTTGGTGCTGGTAAAACTGGTGCTGAAAAGGGCACATTAAATGATGATTTACCAATTGCATCTGGATTGGCATTTATAGGTGCAGATCAAGCAGTAGTACGTGGTAATAATATATTATTACCATTGATTTCTGATGTTAATAGTATTACCAACAAATATACTACACAAAGAAATAATGATGGACCAAAAGTAATTAAGGACCATAATGCCCTTCAACCAGTGGGCACAAAACAGGAACCAGATAGGAATACAGACATCCAAAAGCAGGTTACCGAATTCACCACAAATCTGATCAAACAGCCCAATGTAGAACTTCCACGGGTAAAGAAACGTAATGATAATGGTCAGAAATTGCTGTTTGGAATTCGCAAATAATTCGCAGGAGACAACATGTCTTGGCAGCTATTTGATAGAATAAGATCTTTCTTTCGTACAGCAGATCTATATAGACAAGATAGTCTATTGCAGGACCAAGACAATTTATCAAGAACCACCCATGGTGGTGAGTTTATTAATTATTCAAATGGTGGTCTAATTGATCAAACCAATCTACACATAAATCGTCTTGAGAGATATAAAGATTATGATCAAATGGATCAGATGGGTGAAATTTCATTAGCTCTTGATTTATACGCGGATGAAGCCACCCAGATCGATAACGAAGCCAAACATGCCCTGAACATACGAGCACGCAGTAAAAAGGTCAAAGAAGAGCTTGAAAGCTTATTTTATGATACCCTAAATATCGATTATAGAATCAGACCAATTGTAAGATATCTATGTAAATATGGTGATTTTGCTGCTGAGATTGTCGCAAATAAAAATAGAGATGGCATATCATCATTTAAGCATGTCAATGTATATAATTTTGTCAGGGTTGAGACTATATATGGAGATTTAGTTGGATTTTACTTCGCAGAATCAATGGCGGAGCCAACTTTCCTGCACCCGTGGCAGACTTTACACATGAGGTTAACATCATATGAACTTCCGTTTAGACCATATGGAAGAAGCATACTAGAAGGTGGTCGTAGAGATTTTAAACGACTACGACTTATGGAAGATGCCGCACTTATCTATAGAATTACCAGAAGTCCACTTAAAAGAGTGTTCACCATTCCAGTGGGCGATATTCCACCACACGAGGTGCCAGATTATCTCAATAACATTGCTGACCAGTTCAAGCGCAAGCGGTTTTTTGATCCTGCCACCGGAGACGTCAATTGGCGATATATGCCATTAATCCAGGAAGATGATTATTGGATGCCAGTCCGACAAGATGGCACTGGTCCCAAGGTAGAAAATCTTCCTGGTGCTGAGAATCTTGATCAAATAGCGGACATATTGTACTTTAAGAAAAAGATGATCAGTGCCCTTAAAATTCCTTTTTCAAGGGTTGGATTGGGTCAAGATGGTACCGAGTCATCCAATGACAAAGCATTATCACATACAGATTCTGACTTTGCCAAAGCAGTACAATGGGTCCAAATGACCACGACTATTGGCCTGAAAAAGATCGCGCTCGTGCATCTGGCATTGAAGGGATTTGGCATTGAAGATCTGCAAAATTTTGATCTTTCATTAACGGCATCATCTGCAATTGATGAATTGTATCGAATAGAAACCTGGAATTCGAGAGCTACTGTTATTTCGAATCTCAAGGAGACTGGGCTGTTTCCAGACGAGTGGATATTGCAGCATTTTACTGATATGACAGATGACGAAATAACACAAATGCAAGATGAAACATTGCCATCCGATCTGGAACAAGCACTCGAAGAACTGCCCACTGAGGAAGGTGGTGGAGAAGAAGGTCTGGCCGAGCTTGGCCTAGAAAGCCAATTTGATACGGGACTGGCTAAAAACGTCATTCATGAATATGCAAAATTATCGAAACCAAAATTGATAGAAAATACAAAATATAATAGTGGATTTGACGCTATAGCAAATGAAAACGAGTTTAATGGCATATTTGTACCCAAGTCAGAAAGCAAACCAAGTAATGATCCATTTGTGTTGACAGAAGATATTAATGAAAATGAAGAAGATGACGATTCCAGAGCTTTATCAGAACAATGGGGCGATGATTATAAAGACATAAAAGAGCTACTTGAAGAAAACCGCAAGACTATCGAAAACATCCAACACACTAAAGTAGAAGAGGATGATGAAATAACTTATGAAATGGTATCAAAAATCACTAAATAAATTCCAACTAAATGGTGAGTACGATGAATCCACATGCACAGCCATGTTGATTTTGACAGATAATATAAGCAATAAAATCATCCAAACAAGACATATCATGTCGGACATGGATTCAGTCATCGTTGATGATCTAATGCGAATATTCTCCAGAAGCATTAAAAAGATAGAATCCATGACAGAAGATCAGTTAGTGTTGATGGTATCAAAATAGGGCTATCAAAATACCCAAGAAAAATACTTGACACGATATTTGCGTCTGTGTATAATGGCGTTCATCCGGTTGTGGTTGATGGACTGCCAAGAAAAATACTTGACAAACCATATGTTCGTGTGTAAAATGTGTTAAGTTCATACGGTCGTGGTTGAAACGGCACAAAGACATATATGAAAGCCCAATGGTTAAACATAGTAATAACAACAAACATGATTGACAGCGTGCATCATATACTGTATAATTGTCATAATGACATGATGTGGGGGTAAACATACAACCCATGTAGATTATGTATACGATGGATTGGATATGTCGCTGGCATGGTGCTTGCGATACAGGGGGTATACCATCAGACAAAAGGAGAGAGTATGAGTGACCGGAAATCTGGGGGGAACGGGACGTATGCATCGTCCAACATGTATGAGATTCCTGACGCACCGCCTCTGTTCAAGAAGGACGAGCAGCAATGGTCTGCCAAATTGCGCACACTGCGGAACAAGACATTCAAAAACAAGGATCAGTGGGAAGGTTATCTTGAACGATATTTGTCGATCAAGTCTGGCAAAATAAGTGAATATCAATACCAAGGAGACCCATCGGCACTAGCTGAATACGAAAATTTCGTATGCGAATTTACTGAGAGATTGTCTTATATATGTGTCAAAGAGGCCCAAAAATTGGTTCCTCAATGTCGCAAGGGTCTGCAATATGGTGATCTGATTACTGAGGGTACCATGGCAGTTCATGAAGCCATCCACAGACATAAGTTTCGTGATTTGGTTAGCACATGCAGTAACCCGCAAATGAAGTGTGGTACGTGTGGCAAGGTTCATCAGATAACCAACGGGCAGACCATATGCTCACAACATGGATGTGATGGCAAACTCAAGCCCATATGTAATCACGTGACTCGCAAACCAGAGGTCAGTGAATGTCCGAAATGTGGACACAAAATGTCCACACCAGCCTTCTCTGGGTTTGTGCGAAAACTGGTGCGCACCCGAATGTGGACTTTTCTTGACGACAACAGTAATACCATAAAGAAGCCAACGAGCAAGATAGAACTCATCTATGTGGCGAACAAAGGTACGAGTTATAATGATGATGTGGCAATGAATAAGTTGGCCAAGAAAGTAAATATACCGGTATCAGAACTGCGTTCTTTCATGATCCCAACGGCTTCTATCAACAATATAGAAAATGAAGAAAGCATTCAGCTTGCAGATCGTAGTGACAACAACAAAGACAGTCTAGATGCAAGACGCAGAAAATATATCACCAAGGCTATTCAATTGGCAACTAGTGGTAATGATGAATGTGATTTTGATGAATTAAATCGCAACACAAAGATCTACATTGCCAACCAACTTATGAATGATTATAAGGATAGCAATCAGGGTGGGTCTATGTATAGCCTATCATCCCTGGCTGAGATATACGGTGTTACCAAGCAGCGCATTAATCAACTCATCAAGCGAGTGGATAAAAACTTACGCAATACCCGTGATCCTCGGGTATTTGGGTATCTTATCAAGGCAAGATTAGTGGGAACTGAGTTCGACGAATTCGACGAGGAATAGCCTATCCACCCATGGGCGGGGTTGGTGCCCCCACACCGATAACCCCGCCCATGTCTTTTTCATGGCTTATGTCCAACCACCGTATGTGGATCCCCTAGATCATCCCTCGAATCATACCCGCCAAATTTGCTTCTGAAGAATTGTGACCTTTTAACATACCCTTTCGATTTTCCCTCAATATGCTGCATCTGTGATGATGTCAAAGGTTTAAAGCTTCTAGCTATAGCCACGTTTTCTTCTAACTGAGCAATGTTATCACATCCAACAATAATAGTGCTTATGGGTAAAGACATAGAATAAGACAATGTCTCCCATGCAGTGGTTATACCTTTGGGATGGAAAATATAACCCTGCGCGAACACTTTCATCCCTATAATGCCTAATTTTCTACGATTAGCCACAGGAATGAATGTTTTAATGAATGAAGGATCAACATGTTTGTCAGCCGCATTTAAAGGTATCAACGCTGTATCAAAATCGAATCTGTTGGCAAGTTCAATGAGCGGTTTAGGATGCTCATGCCCAGTAAAACCCAAATTTTTGACCACACCTTGTTCTTTCATTTCCACCAATGCCTCTAGAGCACCACCTTGTGAGGTCACTTCATTAACTTCACCAATATTCTCAATATGATGTATCTGCCACAGATCAATATAATCTGTTTTTAATCTTTTTAATGATTTTTCTATGAGTCGCATTGAACCATCATATGATCTATCATGTGTTTTTGATGCCAAAAACACGTTGTTTCTCCATCCCTTCATAGCATTACCATAATAATCCTCGGAAGGTCCATACACAGGTGATGTATCGAAATAATTTATGCCCAATTCGTAGGCTCTATTGATGATATTAACCATATCATCTTGCCGCCCACGATGAGTCTCTAAAGCACCTTGCCCACCCAAAGATAATATACCAACTTTGGTTCTAGTTTTACCGAGAGGTCTTTGGGGTATTTGATCGATGTCTTCATTGAGTCTCATTTATGTCCTCCGTATCTAGATTTGCGCGAAGGAGATTATAATGGACCAAAAAGTATGCTCAAAATGTCACCAGCCAAAGGATTTCTCAGAGTTTCATCGTGACAGTAAATCGTCAGATGGCCTTGCATCACGGTGTAAGGAATGCAAAAGAGAGACCAGGAAGAAGAGATATCAAGAAAATCCAGTTACTGGAGCGCAATGGAATAGAGAACACAGGGAAAGTATACTTGAAAACATGCGTAAATATAAAAATAGTATTAAAAAATTTACGGCATAAATATTTGAATTGTGAACTACAACAAAGATTATAGCACCGGAGATGAAAAGTGGATATAAAACAATTCATTGGATATCGTTATAGATTTAAATATAAATCTATTGAATTCAGTGGTATCTTCAAAGGAATTGGTGAATCAACTGGTAAATATGGGATGATATTCACTGACGTCATGGCGTGGGATAAACCAGTTGACAAAGTATTATCATTATTGATACACCCGTCACAAACCAAATGTGTGCGTAATTCCGGTAGATTTGCACAATTGCGATCTATGTGCAGAAAGATATTTAAGAGCAATAATTCACAGTCAACTGAGAACCCATATGTGCCATCTAACACATTGGGTGGGGAGTCAGATGGTACGCACTAAATTGGTAAAATGTAATTGTTACGTGTGTCTACTTGATGACAAGAAAACAACAGACAAACCACACAAAGACATTGAGAACGGCACGTGGTATTGTCCAACAATACAATCCACGATTCAAGAAGATGATGAAGTCCCACATGATTGTCCACATGCATTAGAACATTACATTATATCCTCACGACCTCCTACCCAAATATAATGTGGAGGATTTATGTATGAATAGTCTGAAGATTGGCATCCCATTCTGGCACAAATCTGGTAAAACCATCCAAGTCAGAAGACATGGATCAGACTGGGAACGCAAAATAAAAGATGGTGCAATACGTCTATTATTGGACCAAAAACAACGTATATTATATATTCAAATGCACAGTAAAACTCAAATGAGATCTGCCATTAGTGCTGTGCACGATATTGCATACGGAATGTATGATATTGACCCATCTATTGTTGATCCCGAAGATGTGCCTCAAGCAGTAAAACCACTCAAATTTGATAAAATAATTCTGGAAATCGACGACAAAATTTCTTCATTTAAAGACGTTGAAGAGATGGAATTGATCGAGTCCAAGGAGGTAAGTGATGGTTTGTTTGAGAGCAAGCTAGAATCTATTCTCAGGTTGGAAAATGATATTCCGGACGAAGATCGTAATGCCGCTATAATAGAAGCACTCAAGCCATATTTTGAATTTGCCATAGCTGAAGGCAAAATTTATGGCACTAACGGCAAAACAATAGTACAATATGACAATGACACATGGTCATTCCAAACTAATAATAAGACTATTCAAAACCCAGATATCCAGACCATGATCAGTATGTCTTGGTGACATGCCCAAACCATCAATATCACCCGTTGTATATAAATTTCAATCATAACTGCAATACATTGCATATTCTTCTGGAATACTACTTGCAGTGTGTCATATATAATTTTAGCAAATTTACCTATGGAGGTGGAGGTGAAATATGACACCACGAAGATGCCCAGTTTGTGGTAGGATCTATGACATTAGCGATTTTTCGGCAACCAAAACACATTACTGCCATGTGTGTGACACTGAATTCCCGGTGATCATGATGCCGCCCATATCATCTGTTGGTTCACCACTGGCAGATGATATAAGCGATAGGGACTTTGATATTTTGAAGCGATCTCTTGATGATCCAGAATCATTCTGGATTTCGATGCGAGAAGCCGATCGTTGTCAATATAATGATGATGGAGAATCAAAATGATGGGTTCAGGATATTGGCTCAATCCGCGCACTGGTGAATATATAGAAGTCAACAAACATGAGAAGTGGATAAGCAACAAGAAGAATGCACGCCATATCGGCCTATCCAAACGTGCGTATGAAGAAATTAAACAATTAAATCCGAGTGAAGATATTGATGAAATCAGAATTATTGCTATCATAGATGGGCTGGTTCGAATTCGTGATTATCAAAGCAAGGTGGCCATTCAATTTTATGCCGGAAGAGGCCAAACACGAAAAGTGTTGTGGTCCGTATATGAAATGATGCAGAACGAGCCATCATTGCGTAATGCGTGGGATCTTATTATTGGCAATCTAAAAACGAAAGAGGACGTTTCATTACCGAAAGATGAATTTGATAAAAAGATGACATCCGATGAAGCCATCATGATGATGGAAAATGATAATTTTGAGAGGGTTTCCTCACTTATCACGGTGGTGGAGTCGAAGCTCAGTCACAATTATGATGAACGTTGGATCAATCATGAGGTGATTGACCGCATAGAATCAAGAATGGAGAATGAAGGTATCATAGACGATAATTGTAGGTTTTCAATTGTTGATGAAATTGATCACAAATGCAATAACCTCATTTCTGAGGCAGGTTTATCACGCTTGTTGCGAAAATTTAATAGCGACGTTGAATTTGCCATCATAACAGCGCATCGTCACAAATACGGCAAAAAAGAAAACATCAAACGCAACAGGGATTTAAGATCAGAATTGAACGCAAGACATATGGGTGTATATCAGCTGGTGGGGCATTGGCGCGAATGTCAGGATGAAAATATTGAATATAAGGATTGTCCACCAGACAAGCTGAAAGACACAGTAGAGAGATCATATATGGTGGTCAAACCTGAAACAATGACATCAAATGAATTTGAGCAGCTAATTCTTGATCTTGTAAATAAGTATGAGCAAGATGGTGCTGTAATCAGACAGAACAACAAAATAGAAATCATAGAGAAGAGTGGAGATAGGTTTGCAATAGGTGAAAGGATGTCTCTAGGTAAGATTGCCCAGGCATATAGTCAACACGTAAAGAAATTAAATGTACCATTTACATTTGAAGGAGTCGAAATACCATCCACCAACACAGGTGCACGCATATTTCAAGAATATGGTGTATCATATCCAACAATAAGTAATAAAGATTTAATGTCAACCAAAGAATGGTGCCATCTACTCATAAGATCATAGACAGAAGTAATAGATTCTGTAAGGATAACCAACTATGCCTCCTAAACAAGTCACTTGTTCCATTTGTGGTGAACTGGTCATGAAATCACAAACTTATGCGACTGGAGAATCGGATTGTGAGGGCAATCCTCTTAGGGCATGCAAATCTCATGACGGGATTATTGAAAAAGCTGAGCAACTAAAAGAAGATAAAATCAACAAAACATTAAACGAAGCCAAAGACAAATTACAAGAGGTTGAATCGATTGCTTATGATGATCATACGTGGACGGCCAAGGCTCAAGAACATAAAGAATGGTCAGAGAATCATTGCTGGTTATGAGCGTTCAGCAGTATCAATTCAAGAAGCAGCATTTAAAAGTCTAATTACATTGAAGAAAGCTGAATTAGATGGTGAAGATGGATTTAGTCATATGTTCTTTGAACCTGAGAAATTGAAGAAATATGCAAATAAAAATGATAAAGGCAAAGTTATTGCTCATCATATTGTTCTTAATAATGATCAAATTGAATTACTAATGAAGTGGACAAGAATGAAGCCATTGATCAGAGATACTATTAATTTTCTTTGTATTGTATTTCTTTGTGATGAATGTCAGGATCGAGTAGGGGTTCACTCAGTATCTATGTTAGAACATTGGAAGAGTAAAGGAATGAGTCCAGAAGACATAATGAAGAAATTATGTTATCTGGGTTCTATTACTCAACAAGGACAATTTCAGGAAGTAATTGGAAATATAGCCCATGCCGAGTTGCAAGAGGATCGCCAACGATCACTTGACAGGAATTAATATCCCTTACCACGCCAATTTTGCAACAATCGCTCGTCATGTTTTGGCTCAACCACATATTGCTGATACCATTTTTGTGGTGATTTACTAGGTTTAGTAAATTGCCAAATGTTGGTTGATCCCTGATGTCGCTTCTTGATACGTGGTGAGTACAATTCTGATAATCGTGCCATATAATAACTTTGACACGATTTAATCTTTCGGGTACATGGTATTCATTATTTCTTGTGGCAGAAAATATTCAGGTCCAACCTCACCAAACATATCATAAGTTTCTGGCGATACCTGAAATCCTGCTTCATTCATTTTGGCGGCAATGAATGCCTTAGCCTGCTCGAAAGCTTCTCTGTTGGTCTTAGATTCTAAGCCTCTGTTGGCTTCAACCATCCAACTTAAAGCATTGGCAAACCTGCCCACGTTAACTTGATCCAATGCACTATCTAGTTCGAATTTAATCGGTAGGCGTCTGTGAAATCGTGGTCTATCCATAGTATCTTAAATACATCCATTCGTATAAAGGGAGACTGATATGATCACATTGATTGTGGGACCAAAGAGGACTGGTAAGAAGACTATTGCAAAAGCACTCAAAAACATGTGCATGGAATCAAATATGCCATGTCGAATTGTTGATCTTGATGACGAGCCATTACCGTTTAACGTCCACGAGCTTATTGATGGAGACATGATAGTGTTGTCATCTGACGATGAATTCGAAGTCAGAGACATGATGAAGAAAAGATGGAACCTGATAGAGTATTGGAAGTCTCCATATCAAGAAAGTTGGACTCAGAAAGACGATTGAGTCTTAGATAATATATTCTTGACGGAAGTCATCAAATCTATACTAGTGAATGGTTTCATTAGTAAATAAGACCGTCGTGGAAGGTCACCAGCAATTGACATATCAGATGTGGTGAAGAGTATTGGAATATCACAACCAAATACTTTGGCCATTTCCACACTCTCTATACTACCATATCCATTCATGCCAATGTCAGCAATAACAAGATCAAAATCATTCTTGCATTCTGTGAGCATCACATATAGTTGACGTCCAGTACTTACACAAGATACATGATACATCTCAGTCAGCACATTATATATCATAAACCGCACATGCGGGATACTATCAGCAACAAGTATACGCTTTGTAGTATAATCCATGATGTCTCCTCAAATGCCTATTATATTTTTGTGGAGTATCTATGTCTAGTAATTTAGAAGATCATTGGAAAGAACAAGTTTGGGAGTGCAGATGTAAGCTATTCCCACATAGAAGAATACCAACATATAAGCGAATGAAGGCTGATGATGATAAAGGTATCAAGTTAAAGAAGATGTTGGAGGATACTTTTATTGATCCATTTGGTAAATCAAACTGAATATTGGTAGTCTAAGTAGCTATTCATCTTCAAGTTCTTCTAGTCTATCAAGCTCAAGTTCATTATCTAGCTCATCTAGCTGTGATTTCACAGGTGGAATTGACAGCAACACAGTACTGATGATGCACGCGGATGGTGATTTAAATTCTGGCCATAATATAACACCAATAAGTGAACCGAGGCAGGTCGCTTTAAATCCATTTAATGATGTATATCAAGGGAGTTGGGATTTTAGCGGCGGTGAAAAATACCTACAATTAGATAACAGCACAGATTGATAAGTAAGTGTAGGAGTATGTTATGGATAACGAAATTATTTCTAGTAATGGTATCAATATGGCAGCGGATAATCCTATCGAAGATCCTATGGATGAGTCAGCACAACCAGTTGGTGGTGGTCAGGAACAGGTTCTTAAGGAACTTCTAAATAAGATTCGTAAATGTCCAACATATTCATCTCTTTATGATCTTGAGCCATTATTTAACCGCAATGGTCTAACCATGCAAGTCACCACCAAGAATCGCATGATAGCATGTAAGATTATGGAGAATAAACCATATTGTAAAAATGTTATTGATGATTATATGTTTATTGGCGCTCTTCGTGATCGTGATTATGAGATATCTGACAGAGTACGTGAATGCCTCACGGATTTCGTAATCAATGCTGCTTCCGGTCCTGCCGTGGTTGAGAATAAGCAACGCAATTGGCAGGATGATACGCGTCTTTATGGGGATAGGATCTCCATAGCTCGTGAGGATGTTAACACGGTAGCACAAAATGTTATCTTAGGATAACAATGGCCAGTTATGATTTTCCGATTCCTAACCCACGGGGCTTCAGGGCTAAAGATTCTCAGCGAAAATGCGACAAGCCCACTAGTCCAGACCCCGATAGAGCCTGCTGTCCAGACCCAACAGAGCTAAGAGCTAATGGGTTAATTCTACATGCCCTCCTTGCTCGTGTAACAGCCAACAATAATACTGTCCACGAATTTGAAACAATTTTCGATGATAAGAGAAAACTTCTGGAGCTTGATATTCCAGATTGTTATCTTGATTTTATCGAAGATATAGAGGTCGGGCCTAACATATGTCGTTACTTGCGTTGGTTGATGTGTGCTGGTGGTGTGGGTGGTAATTATTACCTTCAACCCATTCATCCACCAAATTCAACTAATGTAGTTATATCTGGAAATAGTACCACCGCATTTGATTCCGCCATAAAACTTATATCTGATCACAATAACGGAACTGGCAATGAAGAGACGAATGGTGTAGTACTTGATTCTTCCAAATCTTATAAGATTTATATTAGAGATCATGATAGTCAAGACCCAATAAATGATGGTGATGATAATGAAGTCTATGGCCGTCTACTATATGATGGTACTGAATATGTAGTTGATTTTTATTCATGGGTGGACGGGGTTGAAACCCCATATACGTTCACGACCGATGTAAATGTGGACTTGGCGTATGTTCTTGTGTCAAGACAATCGGGTGATTTGACATGGGATAAATTTGTTGATGTAGAGTTCCACGATGTTATTGATTTGCAGGGTAATCAGGGTCCTCGTGGATACCAGGGGTTTCAAGGCCCTACGGGTTTTCAGGGTGATCAAGGATTCCAAGGGGATCAGGGATTCCAAGGGAATCAGGGGAATCAGGGTAATCAAGGATTCCAAGGTTATCAGGGATTCCAGGGTCTAAGAGGATTCCAAGGCTACCAAGGCAATCAGGGTAATCAAGGTTATCAGGGCTACCAAGGTTTAAGAGGATTCCAAGGCTACCAAGGGAATCAGGGCTATCAAGGTTATCAAGGATTTCAAGGGAATCGCGGGTTTCAAGGCTACCAAGGCAATCAAGGTAATCAAGGTTATCAGGGATTCCAGGGTCTAAGAGGATTCCAAGGCTATCAAGGCAATCAGGGTAATCAAGGCTATCAGGGATTCCAAGGGAATCGCGGGTTCCAAGGCAATCAGGGGTTCCAGGGTCTAAGAGGATTCCAGGGACCAGCATTAGCACACAAAGCTGGTATTGTCAATGGATCTTCATTCGCTGGTAATCCCAAGACATATTCAGTGACATTTACCACAAGTTTTCCAGATACAGATTATGCAATCACGATCACCGGTGCTGTTGAGAGAACATGGACATATGAGAACAAGACTGCAGGTGGGTTTGACATTAATTCTAATTCACCAGTGGCATTTACTGAAGAAGTTAGTTGGATAGCTATGGTTATTGGGGAATCCACATAATGCTCAATGTTGATTTGGGGTTTGATAATACATTTCGTGTGTCGGTAAAGAATGTTACTGGCTCATCTATTGCTGCAAACAAAGCGGTTGCGATAGCGGGATATGATGCTACTGATGATCTTCTCCAAGTGCAGTTGGCTGATAACAGTACTGGAAAACCAGCCATTGGAGTAGTTGAATCGGCCATTGATAATAATGGTATTGGAACAGCGGTAAAATATGGATTACTGCCGTATGATACTTCTGGAACTACAATTGGTGATTTGTTATATTTAGGTACCAATGGCGATCTCACATATACATTGCCAGCTGGATTAGTTGTCAGACAAGAGCTTGGTAGAGTGGCTTATGTTAATGCGTCTGGGTATTTATATTTATTTCCCAAACCATATTCTCCATTGACTCCTGGTGTGCCGTCCATGACGACATCATTCTTTAATTCATCAGCTACTTATCTTGAATATAATACGACATCATGGCAAGCTGCTGCCCAATGGCCTTACGTGGGAACTGATATATGGAGGCCATATACATTCGTATTGATAGCATCTAGGTCTGGCACTAGCGGCACATCTTATGTGAGGTTGGCTGATATCACGAATAATAATGAGATTTCTAATATTGCATTCACCTCGTCCACATTGGCATTTTATGAAGATACTACACTTCTCAACTTACCAGCCAATCAAGCTATATTGGAGATTGATACACAGAAAAGTAGTGGTGGTGCATCAAAGACACGTATTCACTCCGTGGCTCTATACTAAAATTCTGGGTGTATCTAAGTTATGGAGGATTTTTATATGTCTATAGCTGGTATAAGTGTGTTATGTGTTGGAAGATCGTGGGATATGCCATTCGGTATTGTGGTATGTGACGACAATGAAGATAATGTACTCTATAATATTGCTAGACATAACCCAGATGTAATCGTACTAACTGAACCAAGACCATCATATATATTAGACTTTAGTTTTGAAATCCAGAAAAAATGTGTTATAGTGCCTAAGGATATATCTGCTGATCATGTGATATCTAATATTGAGCGCTGTTATGTGACAAATATTTATAGCGATATGCATGAAGTTCCACTTGTAAGTGTATATACCCCAGCATATGACGCTGGGAATATGATATTGGAAACATATCAATCTCTGAAAAATCAGACATATCCACATTGGGAATGGTCGGTAGTAGATGATGGTAGCACTGATGGTACGTGGTCTACCTTGTTGGCTATTGCAAACAAGGATAATAGAGTTCATCCTGTAAAAATCAAACATAGCGGTTATATTGGATATACCAAAAACATTGCAACTCGGTTGTCTAATGGTGATTTCTTGGTCGAATTAGACCATGATGACATGTTAACAAACAATGCATTAGAAGAGATTGTACGCGCATTTATGGATCATCCAGAAGTTGGGATGGTATATAGTAACTGCGCACAAGTATATTCAGATGGTAGATGCCACCAGTTTAGCGGTCCAGATTGGGAGGGTAGATATCGTGAGACTGAATATGGTGGTAAGGTATATTTGGAATGTATCAATCCTGATATTTATGATAGATTTGGTCCTCATCATACACAGCAATTTGGTTGGTTTCTGACTATGGGTCCCAATCATGTGCGTGCTTATAGATCAAGTACGCTGTGGGAACTTGGTGGTTACAATAGTAAATTGCCAGTGGCTGATGATTGGGATTTGTTTGCTAGATTCTTTTTGAGATCACAATGTTATCATATTGATAAGATGCTATATATTCAACGGATTAGAGACAATTACAAGAACACAACTCACGTGAGAAATAAAGCAATCCAGGATAATTTGAGTATATGTAGAGCGCATTATGAGAAGGAATTTATAGAGTTTAATAGACAAAGAATATCAGAAAATCCTAGCCTATCAGTAGTTATTTTAGATTGGAACACGAAGAATGACACAATTAAATGTATGCAATCAGTAAAAGAATCATATCCAGATGCACAGATAATACTGGTACAGAACGGCCAACATTTCGATAGTGAATATGCCGACATTGTTGTTCCATTGGAGATTAATGTTGGATATGCGGCTGGGTGTAATCGTGGTGCCATGGAATCCAACGCAGATTTCATATGTTTCCTTAATAGTGATACTATAGTATTTCCTGGTATGTTCGCATCATTAATGAGGATGGCATCGATTGATAATGTTGGTGCGGTTGGCCCTTATTGTGATCATGCCAAACCACCACAGGGCAATTTTGGATTAGATGATATTTTACCAGATGATTTAGAAGTGGATTCTGTTGTTGGCGTATGTATGCTTATGAGGCGTTCTGTGTTTGAATCTGTTGGTGGATTTGATACTAGATTCTGTAATTTCGAAGACGACGATCTATGCTTGAGACTTAGACGTATGGGTTTGCGCAATATGGTTGTTGGTAAGACCTGGATACATCATAAGGAACACGCATCATTTGAAGCTAATAATGTGCAAATAACGCGCCCCATGGAACAATCTAGGGAAAAATTCTTTGCAAAATGGCCGCGTATCAAATTGGTGGCCATTACTTACAATGAGATAAATTCATTACCGGGGTTTGTTGAACAGTTTAAGGGCATTGTAAATGATGGCATGGCTATCCTTGATTCTGGTTCAACTGATGGTACTGTTGAATGGGCTAAGGCACATGGTATAGATGTTATGTTCCATGATTTTGATCAATTCGATAGTCAGCGTAATCGTGCCATACGTGCGCTTGGTGGTGATGCCGAATGGATCATCATGATGGACCCAGATGAGAGACTTGATGATAATACTCTCACACATTTTTATCAATTGGTTCGTTCTACTAAATATGACATATATCTGTCACCGCTTGTTGATTCTAATGGTGTATGGTGGGTGCCGAAACCATTTTTATTTAGAAATAAACCAGATATTAAATGGATCAATGCAGTTCATGAAAAACTTATAGGCTCACATAAACAAGCCATGGTTAAGAATTCTACCATTATGCATTGCCTAGATTTGCATAGTAAAAGCAGAAGACAGCAAATGCAATATAAATATGATTCGCTTGGTGGTGATGCACAACTTAGTGATGAATGGCCAATTCTTAATTATGAGCATAAAGATGATGATCGCATTGATAAAATCTGCATTGGGCCACAAGTTTCGATAATAGTACCCACATATAAACGCAAGCATTTGCTGGCCAGAGCATTAGAATCAATTTATAAACAAGATTATTTGTCATATGATATTAAATTGGTTAGTGATGGTGATAATGATATTGAGGGAGGCTACATACTACCACAGAATCACGGTGCCGGTGGTGCTGTGCCTCGCAATTATGGTATTATGCTATCATCTGGTCAGTGGATTGCTTATCTGGATGATGATAACCAGTGGCAACCAAATCATCTTTCTACCGTGATGAATGAAATAATGAAGTCGGGAGCATTATTCGGGTTTTCGTCTATGAGCGTTGGTGGCAAACCACACATTTGTGATGAGCCGGTAAGGGGTAAAATAGATACTTCATGTGTTATACATCATCGAAGCTTGATTAAGCACTTCGGTTGGTGGAAGGATAGAACTGAGGCAAATTATTGGCATGACTGGGAATTTGTGAGTAGATGGGTTGACGCTGGAATACCGTGGGTCGCCACAAAGATACCAACGGTGATTTACAATGCCGATACTTCAGGCCAAGCGGATTACATAAGACAAATGGTGGGAGAATAGAATGAGCGATTTTGATAGTATGCTATCCGAAGCGATAAATATAAGTCGTTGTACAACATGCCAACATTATGTCAACAAAAAATGCAAAGTCAGGGACAAAGTAATAGCTCGTCATGGCGCGGCACAGCTGCACGAATGGCTTTCTTTGCCACATGAGATAAATCGTTGTTCTCTTTACTTGTCCATTTCTGATATGCACTGAGATACCATGACAGTACCAGAATGCAACGGAGGGCACGGGTGAGCCTTCCGTGGTATCAGGAAAGGTATATCTGAATGTCCACAAGACAGATACAATTCATTAGGAAGATATATACCCTGGATAGTGATGAGGTAAATGAGGTCATCGCAGATACTCAAATAGATATAGGTGAATTCTTAATATATAAAATTGGTAAGAATAAGGTCAAAGAACTGAATATGGTTATTGGTGCCGATGTGGTGCGTAATATAAGCGACAAAGGCATGCTTGAGATGGATATTATATTTACCATAAATGCTTCGGATGATGTGGCTGGTTTATTGGAACGAGATATGCGTCTACCATATCTTAAATTATGTCATGCCAATTAATGGCAAGAAATTCTTAAAGTTAAATAAAAGAGAATCATTGATTGTAACAGATCATGCTCTCGGGCGTATCTCTAAGCAGATAGGTAGATGCATTGGATATGAAAAAGCACTGGATATATTTAATGATGCTGTGCATATTAAATATGATGATTTAATCACAATGGGATATAGGCCGTCAGTCCATAAACACACTCAGAAAGGACATAAATCTTGGTACTTCATATCTATTATAGACGACAATGAAATGGTTATTGTAGTGACTAACTGTAATATTAGTGAATCACTGATTTGGGTCACTACATATTTCCCCAACAGACTAAGTAATAATTTGAAAATATTGGACTTTGATGATTTACGGATGGGAAAATGAAAAGAAAAATCAAACTGTGTTTATTGTGTGTGTTTATGATATTTACCATGACAGTGTGTAGTGGTTGTTTTTTGCTCATGGCTGCATTGATTCGTTGGGATAATAAGAGATATGCGGCTATGCAAAAGGAAAATAACAGTCATAAAATTGAGCAGGATGACAATCACATTAATGGGGAGATTACTCCAGTTTGTAAATGGGAGGAGGACGATGATCTAGAATGACGCACTTTGTAATTGTGTGGCACGATTGCATAAGCAAATCTAAAACACGTGATAATCAGACCCTAACAGAGACATTTCAAATATGATCAACAACTCGTATTTCACGTACCGGTTTGCTAAAGATAGGAGGCTGGACATGGGCGATCGTGTCATAATCTACGGAATGCCAAATTGTGGGAAATGTGAAGCAGCGAAAGATAAGCTCAAAAGATTTAACATACCATTTGAAGAGGCATCATACGAGAAATTTGTTACTGTGCATGATGGTTGGAGAAATGATGGTAGTATAAAGGTTATGGCGGCACGCAATTATTATGGTGAGACTCATGTGCCATTGATCAGACAGAACGGTACGGTATTTGATTATCCAAGTTTCATGAAACATTTAAAGAATAACAGATTGACACCAGACAGGAGTAAGCATGCCACCGAGGTTCGTGTCTAAGAGAGATGGTCGTAGCGTTTTATTTAATAAAAACAAAATAACTGAATCAATACTGGCCGCATCATCTGAGGTGAAACCATTCACACGTGATGATGTCATGCCCATAGTTGATTCAGCTATTGAATTACTGCATCATGAAAAGATCGATGCAACGTCTATTTATAAGGTAGTTGTTGATACTATACAAGGAAATGGCCATCCGGACGTTGCAGATGCGTATGTTGATTATCGGAAGACACGCACAAATATTAAGAGTATAACTAAAGTGCGTAAGCAGGTGTCCGGCCATAATGATGCTACAGATATCAATTTGCTGGTAAGTCCAGAAAGTAAAGCAGAATATCATGGCTGGGATAAATCAAGAATTGCAGATGCTCTTGTGCTGGAAGCTGGTGTAAACAGAACAGAGGCAGAAGAGATAGCCGCAATAGTTGAGAGGCGCATATTTAAATCCGGCATAACGATGGTGTCAACGTCTCTCATCAGAGAACTGGTTGACAATGAATTATTTGAAAGAGGATATCAGAACTCACTTCAGAAACAACGTGTTATTGGTATGCCACGGCATGACATAGAAGAACTGATATTTTCTAAGAGCAAAGAAAACTCAAACATAGCGACCAACAATCCAGAAGCTGTGGGGCATTCAATAGCAGAGACTGTTCTTAAACAGTATGCATTGCAGGAAGTGTTTTCAGAAGAAGTAGCAAATGCACATAGAATGGGCATTTTTCATCTGCATGACTTGGGATACCCACACAGATTATATTGTGGAAGCCATTCCGTTGAATATATTAAGAAGTACGGGTTGAGATTACAAAATCTTGATTCATTTTCTGCACCAGCAAAGCATGCACGTAGTCTCACCACTCAACTCAATACATTTTTAGCTAGTATGCAGGCATATTATGCCGGTGCTCTTGGTGTTGCGCATATCAACATAATGTACGCACCATTGGTAGACGGAATGTCTGACACAGAATTGAAGCAGGAAGCACAACATCTTATATTTCAAGCATCACAATCTGCCTATACGCGGGGTGGGCAGTCGGTCCATGGTGATGAATGTATTATCATATACGACACGATCGAAGATAGAACATATTATCCTACTATTAGTGAATTTTATCTAAATTTTGTTAAGGATCGGTATCATACATTGTCTATGAATCGATCTAATGGTATGTTGGAATGGAAATCCATATTGGGCGTGGTGCAGCATAATCTACGATCAGAGCTTATGAAAGTAACTATAGCAAACGGTTTGTCAGGGATATTTACTGAAGATCACAGTTTGTTTACTGTAGATGATGGCCAAATTGTTGAATGTATGACAAGCAAAGCCCATAATATTATGGTATATCATGTGGGTGATATGCCAGATTATGTTTCTCTATGCGATAAGATTAGTAATGATCCAATAGCAAAGCTGTGCGATGTGAGTATCGAGCCATTTAATGATGGAAGTAAATATGTATATGATTTATCAGTAGCTGATAATGAGAATTTCTTACTATTAAATGGTATTATAGCCCACAACACGTTGTTTAGTGATTTTAATATTCATACTGGAATACCTTCATATCTGAAGGATGTGGATGCTATAGGTCCTGGTGGTGAATATAATGGCAAGAAATACGGTGATTATGCCGAGGCGGCTACCAGGTTCACTAGAGCCATGATGGAAGTGTGGTATGAAGGAGATGGGGATGGTCATCCAATGGCTTTCCCGAAGAGTGACTTCCACATTAGTCATGATACATTTGAAGATCCTGAGCAAGTTAAATTACTTGATTTTGCTTGTGAGACGGCAGCAAAAAATGGATCTACATATTTCATATTCGACAGAGATGAGGTTACATTATCTGCATGTTGCAGGTTGAGAACAGCAGTGCGTGATCAGTATATGATCAAGCACCCGGAAAGTCTGCGTTTTTGTGGATTTGGGAACATAACCATCAACTTGCCACAATGTGCATATCGTGCTGGTCGTGGTAATATAAAGAAATTTCACGAAGAACTTGAGAGTGCGATGCATTTAGCTGTTGATGCGCACTTGCAAAAACGCAAGTTTGTAAATAGATTAATGAGTGGGCCATCCATGCCATTGTGGCAAGTTGGCAAGATTGCTTTTGATGGTCGTAAATATGTTGATTTAGACACGTGCACATATATTATAGGCATTATTGGCTTGAATGAATGTCTTCATTTCTTGACAGGCAAGGAACTTCATGAAGACGAAGACATGCTTCGCCAAGGACTTGAAATCATAAGTTATATGTATTTTGTGGCCAAAGAATACGGTGACATGCACAATATGAAGTTTTCTCTTGAAGAAAGTCCTGCAGAATCAGCGTCAAGACGTTTGGCCAAAATAGACGTACAAAATTATGCCTGTGCCGCCGATTTTGTGCGTGGTGATGTTGATGCTGATGAAATGTACTACACAAATTCTATTCATCTTAGGCCCGATGCAGATGTTGATATCGTAACTCGTATTAAATCACAATCTAGATTCCATGATCTCATAGAATCTGGCGCTATTATACACGCTTTCGTAGGAGAAAATCAACCATCTCCTGGTGCAATCAAGAGTCTGGTTACAAAGACTTTCTATAACACACATGCAGCCCAAATAACAATATCGCCAGAATTTACTGTATGTAGTTGTTGTGGGTCCATTAGAGTTGGAATGACAGACATATGTTATAAATGTGGATCCAGGAATATTGATGCTTCGAGAGAAGACCCAAATCGCGAATTTAATGGGTGGGATAGAAACATAATCTCTCAATTGTAGATATTTAGATTCCCCGCATCAAAAATAATATGTAGGCGTCAGCAATCTTACCGTTTTGATGGGGGTATGCAAATGCCAAGTTGCTGCAGGGAAGCGAAAGTATTACACGAAGCATATTATGATGGCCATTTGTTTAGATGGTTGAGATGTGATATTTGTGGTGGTTTGCGTCTAGAGAAAGTGGACCATCAACGGGTTGCATAATTACACCCTATGTACAATTGATGTCGGCAATATATAATATTAACTAACAATGTCAGGCCCTCATCCTCGGGCCTAAGCTCACCCACGATGGTGAGTAATCTCCGGATGGAGACCATACAACGGGTGTAATGTGACGTCCACGTACGCATGGGAGGATGGAAAGGAGGGCCAGCCATGGCTTCGATCTACAAGTGACGTCCACGTACGCATGGGAGGATGACACGCCTTAGTCTCTCAGAGTCACAGTGGCCGGTGATGCCCACGTACGCATGGGAGGATGGCTTGATGTGGTTGCTTCGGCACAAAAACATTGCGTGATGCCCACGTACGCATGGGAGGATGGACTATGTAGCCGCGTGCCGCTCTTTCCGAACGTGACGCCCATGTGGGAGGATGGCCGACGGCGAACGGTGTAGATTCGGCGTGACGCCCACGTACGTATTGTACGCGTGGATGATATAGGAGGTATATATTATGGGATATTATATTCGTACATGGTTCGCTTGGGTGATATCGGCACACCATTTTTGCGATACTATTTCTTTGGCAGCAAGAAAATCCAAATTTGACAAAGGAATTGAATCATTGAGAATGATCTATCAAACAATAGACAATCTTGGATGGCGATATTATCCAATGAAATTATATATATATCTGTATCATAATGATCAGATGGATCTTTTCTCATTATATAATGAGATGTCAATATATAAGGATTCGGACAAAAATATTAAAACAAAATTGCCTACATAGGAGAATCAAATGTCCGAGTCTAATGAAGTCATTGAAGAGCGCAAAGATCTTACCGAGATTCCTGGCAATCCAGCATTTGATGGTCGTAGGAAATGGGATCTCATTATGTCAATGGAAGATCCAGAGGAGCTTGCAGAAACACTTCGCAATCTATTCACTGGTCCTGGTGCTGGTAAGTCTGCACAAAAACAGCTTGAAAACATTAGAGTGGTTATGGGTGATAGAGAACCACGTAGTGGTCAAGAATCGTTTTATTTGAGTCAGGCACACAGATATGGTCCAGTAGTTGCTCTTCAGGACATATTTAAGAACTTTATTCTTGGGGCGATGGGTCTTGGTGGCGGGATAATTCGTAGAGAAGACCTTGACAAAGAATATATGATGGTTGGCGAGGACACTGAGATAGAGATTGATGGTAAACGATTTTTATTGGAGAAGGGCGATAGGATTGCCGTGACTTCTAAATCGGTGGTATCTGAAGAAGCCATGCGTTTGTATTTGGTGTCTGGTGGTGATTATGGTATGTTTGAACAACCAGTTGTTGTATGCAATGAAGACGATCTGGATGATGCTATTGAGATGATGAGAACAAAAGTTGATTCGGTCACTGTGAATCCAATTGGCAATCCAGTATCAACGCGTGGTTATTAAACACACAAATACGGAGAATAAGATGAAAAAGTTGACTATGAATGAATTCGTAGTATCATCCGATTTTAAAGCCATTGTTGAAGGCGACACGATTCTGTTTGAACGTGGTGATATTGTTACATGTGGTAAAGGCAAGTCTCTTGATGCCGATGTAGAAGCAATATTGGGTGGGAATTCATACTTGCTTGAAGCCGGGGATAAAATTCAGCTGAAAGAATCAAAGAAAAAGCTAGTAAAAACTAAATCCCTGGGCAAAGATCAAGACCATGATGAATATGATGAAAAAGACAAGTACGATGAAAAAGATGAATATGATGAAGATGAATATGATGAAGAAGATTATGACGAGGACTAGCAAGACATAGAATATATAATCAATTATTAGATGACGTATAGTGAAGAAGATAAGAACATGTGCTGATGCAGTTCTTATAGGTTCATCAGCTACACATTTTTGGTTCCCTGACTTCAGACTTAAAGATTATGATTTTTATGCATACCCCAGTTTTATTGGCAGATTTTTAAAAACCAATCCTAGTGCTGCACTCATAAAACAGCACAAATCCATAAAATATTACGAGCTTAATGGACAGTCCATAGATATCGTTTGTGATACTGGTGTCAATGGTATTGGTGAAATAGTAGATGCCAATTGTGGTTCAGCTATTATTGAATTATTTGGTCTTAAGGTGCTGGTAGCCAAACCAACAACATTGCTTCTTATAAAGAAGTTATATTCTTGTACGAATTCACGTTGGCATAAGAACTTATCTGATTATATGTTCTTAAAGGAAAACGTAATGGAGGAACCTAGCCGCGATGAATTAGCGGCCATCACCAAAAGAACTGCATATATGTGTAATGTGTGGAGAGGTAAAAATAATCGTAGATTCACGCCAGAAGATGTAATCAATCGACTAGAACATAGTCAAGACAGAGTAGCAGATTTATATAAAATTGTAAAAGAAGCAGATTTTAATACAAATGAATGGATACGTGACAATATTGATCGCTTGCGTGAAATTCCTCAGTATAATTCTACTAACACCACATTTACATCATTGGTGATGTAGACATACTTGTCACGATCAATAAATACGAATTGAAAAGGATAACCAAAAACATCTGGTATGTCGTGACCTCGCCAGTCTGGTAGAATCCATGCTGGCGAGAATGTTATATCAGACGCAATGTTGATTCGTCGGGCTTTAATGCTGTCGGGTGGCGGGGCCATCTTCCTATTGAGTTCAATGCATGTAATGGTGTAATCCGATATTATATATTTAACGCCAAGTCTGTCTCGGAAACATATCTGATCATCCTCGAATAGATTTGGGAATGCGTTCTGTTCGTGTATGCGATATATTTCACAGTCTTCGAATGGTTTGTCTCCAGATATGATCATTCTTTTAACTTTAACCATGATGGCTCCTCATGAATTTTATCACATATCGTTGTAGGGTTTGATTTTCATTATTTTGTCGTAATTTTTCAATCATTTGGTCTTCGGATAAATTGGGGAATTTTACCAGATATCTCTTAGCCTTCGACAGCAGTCTTGCTGTGGGTGAATGCATATTTATCCTTAATCAGCAAGTATATTAATTACAACCATATATTATGTTTGATCACAAAAATAGTATGGAGATAAAATGCCTGAATGGCCACGATCCAAGTCTGCCGATAATTTCATGATGACTTCAAAGGTGGGTATGATGCAACCAGATGATCAAAATCCAGTACCCGAGCAAGACGTCATGCGCATAGCAGCAATGATGGATCAAGTGAATACAGGTCCATCTTCTACTGTACCAAAAGGCAGTGTGAACAAAGCAGATATAAAAATATCAAACAATCAACAGCACGATGGGCAGCGTGTTTTGTATGCTAAGCGTAAGGGGCGCTTCAATTGTATTTGATCAAACATGATAGAAGAATTACGTAGTCAATTAAAGCGTTACGAAAACATCATTGAAAACCGCAAAATAAATCCGGTTGAAGAAAATCCTGAATCTCAGCGTATATGGCAGAACCGTATTTGTGACCGTATGGATGAGATCAGGGATAAAATCAAGTCACTAGAACAGAAACAAAATCATACCCACAGCAACGCCAAGAAAATCATTTTGAAAAATGAACAATCTCCAGGTGATATTGTGATGTTAACTGCGGCGGTACGTGATCTGCATCTGAGCCATCCTGGGAAATTTATTACGGACGTCCGCACCTTATTCCCAGATATTTGGTTGCACAATCCATATATAACGTCACTTAATGAAGAAGACGATGATGTGGATGTTATAGATATGCAATATCCAATTATACATAATAGTAATGATGGGGCTTACCATTTTATACATGGTTTTAGCATGTTTCTGGAAGATCAACTTGGGATTAGAATTAAGGTGCATAAATTCCAAGGAGATATTTATTTAAGCGATGAAGAAAAATCCTGGGTCAGCATGGTCGAGGAACATTATACACACGAGGATACACCGTTTTGGTTAATATGTACTGGTGGTAAGACTGACTATACTGCAAAATGGTGGATTGCAGAATATGCACAAGAGGTGGTGGATCATTTTGTTGGCAAGATTCAATTTGTACAGTTTGGTGCGGAAGGAGAAGGACATTATCATCAACGTCTACATAATGTGATAGATTTGATAGGCAAAACTGATATTCGTATGTTTATGAGATTGATGTATCATGCGGATGGTGTAGTGTGCCCCGTGACTATGGCCATGCATCTAGCTGCAGCAATACCAACAAAACCAGGAAAGCCAAAAAACAGGGCATGTGTGGTGACAGCGGGTGGTAGGGAGCCAAGTAATTTTACATTTTACACAAATCATCAATATCTTCACACTAATGGCGCGTTGAAATGCTGTGATAATGGGGGTTGTTGGAAAAGTAGGACTGATAGACTGGGCGATGGAGACCATAAAGACAACGAATTGTGCGTTGATACTGTGCAATTCAATGGTCGTAAGGTACAGCGTTGTATGTACGAATGCGTGAAGCCAATAGATGTGATCAGAGCAATTGAGAAACATTATGATGGTGGGGCATTGAATTTTGGAATATCAACATAAACTGGGCATCGTATTGCCTACTAATATACGAGGAATCAGAGATAAGATTCTGATTAAGGAATCTGGTAGGTTCGTATCACAATGTCAAAGTAAACTTAATGCGCTTGTGGCAGTATCAAATTGTGACGATGATATATTGGGATTCAAGGCAGATGTTCACATAAAATGTGATAAAGATGGTATTGTGAATCCAACTATCAGAATGATAGATAGATTGAAGAACAAATGTCAATATATAATGAGAGTCACACAAGACACAATTATCGATTTTGATGAATTCATAAAGACATTCGATGAGGTTGATGGCACTGATAATTTTATATGTGGTGGCAAGGCATCGCTTAACAACATACAGATGGAACGCACTAAAGGTAGGGCCAATGCATTAGGAATATCTATTTCTGATGGTAGAGATTACGTGCAGGGCAATGTCATGTTGGCACCTACACGTGTGTGGTTGGAATATTATTATCGTGTGGCTCAGGTGGTAAAACACTATGGTGATGATTCATTATTGTCTCGTATAGCTAATAAAAATGGCATTGAATTGCGATTTGTGGAAAAGTTCTGGCAACATAAGCACATAAAAGTAGATAGAGTCAATATTAAGAAACCATTAATAGCTAGTTTCCCGAGATCTGGAACGCACTTTTTAATAAATACTATTAAAGATAACTTCATAGACGTTGATAATGGGTGGGTAGATGTTGTCCATGGTGTTAAGCACAGGTGGGTTAAAGATGTCAAACCAGATGGTAGTAATTTGTCAGAAAAGATCAGGGAACAGTTGATCAAATATGGCGAATCGCCCGTGCGCAAACCTCTTAAGACACATTATCAGTTTTACTTCCTGGAGCGCCATTGGGATGTGATAAAAGAACTCTATGATGTGTTCTATATAATTCGCGACCCAAGAGACGTAATGGCAGCATGCTTCAATTATTATAATAAAACTAATTTTGAGATTTTCATAAAAGAGAAGAATTTCTCTAAATTTTTGCGCCATGAGCTTTGGAATGCACATTCAGAGACACAACCATTTTCTTTTAGCCTCGTTAAACCTCGCAATATAGTTGACAAATGGAATAAGCACGTCCATAGCTGGATGACATTTGTAAATAGAGGCGTGACTTTGATTAAATTTGAGGACTTAAATCAAAATCCGACAAGAGTAATAAATCATATCGAGAATGAAACGAGTCAGAATAAAATAAATGACAAAATTAAAATAGTTGACATTAATGATAAAAGATATCGACCTGATTACGAGGGAGATAATCCGAGAGGTATTGGGTGCTGGAAGCATTATTTTAATTTAGATGACATTGACTGGTTGTATGGGGGAATCAATTTTGCACAGATATATACAAATACGACAGCCGAAAACCAAACAGCACACAACATCCATTAAAAAGAAGCTACTCGTCAGAAAATCAAATAAAATTCCGGTTGTGATTCGTAGTCGAAATAGATGCGAATTTCTAGATGTTACATTAAGAAGTATGATTTCAACCGGAATTTATCCTGATTTGATTATTGATGATGTTAGTGACGATAAATTGACTAAACAATATTTGTTCACAGATCAAAAAATGCACATGAGAGTTAGATGGCCAACAGATGCCGAATGGATACAATACGTTGGAAAATTAAATAATACCTGGCACACAAAAGGTATCCGTTATTCTCATAAAGTAGTTCAGCCTACGAATCGCAAGGGTGTGTTGGGTGGTGTGTTTTGGTGTCTAACTTATGCATTCAATAAATTTAACGCAGATGCTGTTATATTGATAGAGTCTGATGTACTGTTTTGCTATAAATGGTATGATACTTTAATACAAGAATACAATATAACACCGGATGCTGGCATTGTTGCTGGTTTTGTTTGCCAATCTGGATTCATACCAAATGTGTTGATACTGGTAACTAGAGATTTATATAACAAAAGATGTATGTCATTTAATCGTGAGTATGATATTAATAAAACTGATGGCGATAGGGCATTGAGAAGAATGTGTAAAAATGTGGGGTTAACTGTTAAATGCACTGATAAATCTGTTTGTCAGCATATTGGATTTATATCATCGTGTCACATGAGGGCACGTAAAAAAGACCGTGCAATAAGTAAAAGCCTAATTGATAGTTTGTGTTTTAATGCATAGATATATTCAGATTTATAAACATAAAAGCAAATCTCGTCCTGTTAGGCATAAACAGAACGAAATTCGTATAATATTCAGTTTTATTGTTCCATATCGTGATAGACAAGAAATGATACCAGGATTGATCAAGAATATAAACAAATATTATAATAATTACGAAATCTTAATCATCGAGCAAAGAAATAATAAACCATTTATGCGTGGTCAATTATGTAATCTAGGTTATCAAAGAAGTATTGGTAAATATGTAATATTTATGGATGTTGATGCCAGATTTTTATATAAGATTGATTTGGTTCCCAAAGACAGACCTATGGTAATGTTTACAACTGTAGTACAAGTGAAAGAAGATGGTGACAAACTAATACCATTAAGCGAAAGTCGTAGATTATCTGGGTTTGGTCTTTGTACTGCGTTTAGTAGGAAGCAATTTGAAGAATCGAATGGATTTTCAAATTTACCAATTGGGTGGGGATGCGAAGATAATATACTGCACAAAAGAGCAAATCTCATACGCATGCCACATAAGATGGGTCATGTATGGCATGGTAATATTGGTTGGCGTGGAAAGACAACAAAGAAGGCACTGGCAAATAATAGAAAGATACTAAATGCGGAACGTAATAAAGACACATCACACGATTCTTACAAACATACAACAGGTGTGAATGAAATCAAAAATGTTGCACATCAATATGACTACAACCGGTATATTATATACTCATTTGAAGATATAGAAGTGAATAAATGAAGATATTTATCGGTGCACATTGGCCACACCATATACATAAATGGTTATTAAATTTAATAACGTATTTGCGCCATAATGGTATCGGTGTGGATTACCAAACAAAATTTAATGGTGGTGTTGACATGGCAGAAAGAGCTAGCAAATCAGATATTGTTATTATCTGGAATGGAGAAGAAGAATGTTATTTACCAACAAAATTGGTATGCAAGGAAAACAATATTCCGTGTTATATTGCAGAAGTTGGATATTTTCCGCAGCATAAATTCTTTATATTGGATACAGTTGGAATTAATGCATCATCATCATTGATGAATGATGATTTGTCGTGGATAACAGAAAAACACATGGAAAAAGCAAAAAAGAGAAAAGTTGCTCTCATGGGCAAAAGGAAGAGAATTGCTGGTGATTATACATTTGTGCCTCTACAATACTATAGAGATACTAATATAACACATCATTCACCATTCAAGGATATGTTTTCTTTTATCAATCATGTTGAGATGAAATTTCGTGGTGATAATGTAATATTTAAAAGGCATCCGCGAGACAAAACGATATATAATAGTAAATTTCCAGTCGTTACTAGTGGTTCAAGTATAGATTATGTATTAAGATGTAAGAATGTATATGGTATTAATTCTACTGTGCTATTTGAGGCCGCACTTTTTGGTGTGCCTGTAGAATCAATTGGTGATGGTTTATTAAGGGCACATCGTGGTAATTACGATAAAATTGTTGCTGCATTGGTCGATAGGGAGATTCCAGTAAATACCACTAATCTTGATTATTGGATAAGACCGATCATAGAAGGACAATGATCACTGCGGCATAATTACCAACGTCCCCTGCCACTCATTTTGTTGGATTGTAGTTTTGCCTGAAATATCCATGATATAGATTGCAAGTTTGGTTTTGGTCTTATCTGAATATGATATGTACATGTTTGTTTTTGTGCATTTTGGTATGGGTATAGATGACGCCACATATATTGTGCCTTTCCCAGATACCACAATGGATGGTTTTCCACCGCCATCGATCATTGTATACTTCATACCAGAAAGTTCTTCAGGTACATGTAGCCACACATAATTTCTGTTCCGATAAGCTTTGCCATTCTTGGTTAGCGTTGTAAACGCAAAACCATTCCCTGTTACTTGAATTGGTGAACGGTCCAGTGCGTCATTAAGCTGCGTTGTAAACATTTCCTTCTTCAGGCGATCAATCTCTTTGAGCAGTACAGAGGCCGTCCGGATGTCACCCTTCTTGGTGTAGATCTTCATCGTGTCCTGATAGGCTTCGATTGTTTCCTGCTTGAGCTTATCAATCTTCTCAAAATGCTTCTGTTTGGCTTCTTCGAGTTCCCTATCAGCCTCCTCCTTGTCATGAGCGATACTTCTGATCTTTCGCTTGAGTTGAATGTTTTGGTTGATCACATCTTCCAGAGCACCCTCTCCAGCACACACCATTGTACAACTAACACTAAGCACAAGAATAATAAAATAACGCATAAAAGCCTCCTTTCTTTCTTAGGGCATTTTTATATATAGATAATATTAATCTACTACGAGTTGTAAAATATACTATGAGTTGTATGTGGATAGGTATAATGATATATAAAATCGCTCGTGGTTATGATCCTCTAGGTAAGATGGATTTTAATACTGGGCATATGCCAGTTATATTGCGCACTAGAAATAGGCACACATATTTACATATTACTATTAGTAGCCTAGAACTAAGTGGAGCAAAGCCGGATTTAATTGTAGATGATAGAAGCGATGATGATGATGCACACAAATATTTGTTTACTAATGATCCAGTTGATCTTAATCTAGATATGTGGCCACGTATTGTAAGAAAACCACAGACAAACATTGTACGTGGAATATATGGTAAATATGAAACCATACAACCACCAACTAGAAAAGGAGCACGAGGTGGTATATATTGGTCGGCTGCATATGGTTTTGCTCGGTTTCCACAGAGCGCAGCTATTATATTAGTGGAAGCAGACGTGTTGTTTTGCGATGGATGGTATCATAAATTTTTGGAAGAATATCATAAATCATCTAGAGACGTTGGTATCATATCTGGATTTAAATGTTCCAGAAATTATACTGCACAATTATGGTTGATCACTCGTGATGTTTATGTGCGTTCATATGATGATTTCCACAAACATTATAAGACACGTCAAACAGGTGGTGATATTGCGTTGAGAAAGAGTTGTGAACATGCTGGATTGAAGATTATTAAGACGCCCAGAGCATTATGTCAGCATATAGGATATCAGTCAGTGGCGCATCCACGCAGAGCTAGGAAAGGCAGGGTTCTTATGGTAAAGCCGAGTTTATTATACTCTAAGTTGTGTATTCCAACATGAAGTACAATGTCAATAAAGTGATTCCACATAAGATTCAATCTGATTCAATATCATTTTGTATTTTTTGTAAAGGTAGATTGAAATACGCATTAGTATGTATAAAAAATCTAATTGAATATATTTCAGATAAAGATGAAATCATATTTGTTGACTATTCATGTCCAGATAATAGTGGTGATGTTATATCGTCTATGCAAAATGAACATATAAATGTAATTCGTGTTTTAAACTGTGATAGTTGGCATATTAATCATGCGCGAAATTGTGCTGGTGTTAATTCATCAAAGGATATCATAGTTATGTTGGACTGTGACATTATATTAAATCAAAATAATGTTGATGAGATAAGAAGATTGGAGCAGGGATATTACTTGAGGTCCAAACTACGAGGTAAAGGCTATGATGGTTTTGTGGCTGTATTTAGATCTGATTATATGGCAGTGTGTGGATATGAAGAAGGTATATGTTGTTATGGTCATGATGATAAAGCTTTTTATCATTCTCTTGATAGATTAGGCTTAAAATGTGTCAGGATGAATTCTACGTTTAACCCAATGAATAATACCATGGGTGAAAAGATTAGATTCGCACCAAAATCGTCTTTAAATAATGCAATCTATAGACTGCTGCGCAAGAGACATAAATATCGCAATAATGTTGGACGTAACTGGGGTCGGGTGTGAAATATTTATTGGGCAGAAAACATCTGCCATCAATAAAGGTGACTAGAAAGGGCAGCAATATTGGTGATCAAATGCTGGCGTCATTATTTGTTCATGTTCTCACTAACAACAATATTGATGCTGTTTTAGAATGTAAATTTGATCATCTTTGTAATTGTCCCAAGCCTGTGTCGCATAATAAATACACAAATTTTGAATTCAGGTATGAAGACAATAATTATGATTATGCTTACGGAAATATTGTGCAACGCGCTATAAACGCATTTAATAATCGTTTTCATACTAATGTACATATGATATGCCCAGATCATATTCCAGTACATTTTAGAAAATTAAACACTCCAAATTATGATGTTGTAATGTCAACAAAATCAAGTGGTTGGACATTATATAAAGAGTGGCCATATTTTACGGATCTAAAGCACACCTTGCGTCAGATGGGCATTAGTAGTTGTGATATTTCTTATATTCATAATTATGCATGTTTGAATTATGTAAACAATGCTAAAATTTATGTGGGGATTGACAATGGTATGGCGCATTATGTGTCACAATTTGCCAATAATAAAGCCATAATTATACAAAGTGGGTATACAAATTCAGAATTTTGGTGCTACTATAATTATGATATTATTAAAAATAAAGTTCATTGTAGTCCATGCTCATTGCGTAGTGGATGTATATTTAACCATGCTTGTATGTCGGAAATCAAAGTAAATACGGTTATTGATCATATTAAACGTAAATTGACACAAATCATATGATACCACCAAATATTAATTTAGACAAATAATGAGTTTCATCATCGAATTTGTCCATGAACCACGAAAGGTTTTTATATAACTTCCATCGTTCAAGTACTTTGAGTTCTTGACCAGCTTTATTGCGACCATCAAAACTACTGCCCCGACCAAATTTGCTTACGAAATTTAGACCATCATCATTCCATATGTCGCATAGATCGTTGCTTACTTTCTTTCTATAATTAATGTCTGATACCCACGAATTAAAATTTATTTTGTATTTATTATTAAGATATTTGGTAATGTCTAGATATTCTTTAGCGTGGGTTTTCCATAAATCTATATAATTATGGCGGTGTTCTGGTATGCCACGACGTTCTCTGCTTGCAGCCAAATTGAATGGATCCCTAAGTATGATGATATTCTTCATAATGTTGGTTGGCCCTATAAACCTGTTTATGTTGTTGCTTATTTGTTTTATGTGTGCGTCTTCATAATTTGTGAATAATCCATATTTTCTTGTCGATTTAAATCTTTTTGTGTCTCTGCGAGATTTTATAGCATTCACAAAATCTGGGTATTGTCTGCCGTGTTCCCATATTGGTGTCTTATATGGATCACCCATTGCATTATTTATAAACAATACCTTTCTATGCATCTGTTTAGCAATCCACAATATTATTGCATGTTGACCACCTCTCTTGAGTGAATAGAAAACATATCCATAATGTTGTCCACCATTATTGGTATCATGACCATATTTGTTGGTAATTAAATATTTCATAAAGTATGTTTGATATTATCATTCAAATATAATATCAAAGGATTCATTAACAACCTCGATCTCTAGGAGATAATTATGCGCAAGGTGCTAACTGAGCAAGAAGACATTGAACAAGCAGTGGCCGTTGCCACAGAGCCAGAAACACCAGACATGCCCGATTTCGACGCCATTGCCAAAGACATGGATTATGAAATTGATGAACCAGAAGAGAAAGAGGATTTGATTTGTTTCAATCCTTCATCTCTCATTCGTGCGCTTGAGCATGCTAGGGAAGATTTTGAGGGTGAAGGTGGAGACACTGAACTTCATGAATTTGCAGAGATGCTTATTGAACTCGCTGAGGAAAAAGGCGATGGTGAATGTATCTGCGTAGAGGATCTTGAAGATATGTTCGAAGAAAGTTCAGAGGAAGAAGCCGAAGAACTTGAAGCTGGCGAAGACATGGAAGAAGCAGAATTCGACGTTCTTGGCAACGAAGAAGAGGCCATGGAATCAGCGCAACATGATGACAATGTTATCACTGAGAAGACCGACAAAATCCAGTCAAAATAAATTGACTAGAGATAAATGATGCAAGATGTGAACCCCAGTCTTTATGGCTGGGGTTCTTCGTATATACGCACGTCTTTGATGTCTATAATCCTAATGACATCTTCATCATCGAAGGGTGATATTATAATTGGTTTGATGGTGAGTTTGGAAATATCATAAGATTGGTCTATTAATTCTATATCCGCACACAATCGATTATCTTTGATATATAATTGATGCGTAACATGTGTGGCTGTACGATATCGTTGAATATGATCCCTATTCAAATACCCACCAACACATGGACAACCAGCGTTAAATTTATCCATGGCTAACTTGGCATCATTTAGATTATATTTCCTGCCGCTTTCTGATATAATTAATGGTGGTTTTATATATAACTTAGCGTAGATTGTATGGTGCATATTAATCCTTTCTTATATTACATATCGTTAGAGTAAATGCACAGAGAACCATTAGCATATAGACTCAGACCCAAAACCATTGATGGGTTCATAGGGCAGGACCACATCGTGGGTGAAGGCACTTTATTAAGACAGATGATAGAGAGTGACAGTCTGCGTAGCGTGATATTTTATGGTCCAGCAGGTACTGGTAAGACAACACTTGCTGAGATCATAGCGAATCATACAAATTCTCACTTTGTGAGACTTAATGCGACAGCTGCTGGTATCAAAGACGTGCGCAATGCAATTCGCCAAGCTAATATTGAGTACGATTTAAATGAAAAACGTACAACGCTGTTTATTGATGAGGTACACAGGTTTTCTAAAAACGTGCAGGATGCGTTATTGCCCTCTGTTGAAGATGGTACAGTTACAATCGTCGCTGGTACTACTGAGAATCCGTTTTTCTCAGTGATAGGGCCACTAATCTCACGTAGTCATATCTTCCAATTTGAATCATTAACAGAGAAGGATCTATACAAAGTATTACTTGGTGGTATAAATCACTACAAGCAACAAAATCGCAATATAAGCATTGATGAGGACGCCGCCAAATATCTAGCTGTCAAATCAGACGGCGATGCAAGAAAAATACTCCAATCGTTAGAATTAGCTGTAGAATCATTTGGGTCCGACCATATCGACATCAATTTGTGCAAACAAGTAGTACCCACAAAGTCGGTGTTTTTCGATAAAACTGGTAGTGCCAAGTATGATCTCGCTTCATGCTTGCAGGGGTCTATACAAGCAAGCGACCCCGATGCCGCCATTTATTGGTTGGCTAGGTCGTTGGAATCTGGGGAAGATATTATTTATATAGCCAGGAGGTTGCTTGTATCTGCGGCTGAGGATGTTGGTGTTGGTAACCCAATAGCGATACCATTAGCTCATAGCGTTCTGGAATCATGCAAGATTGTTGGTAGGCCAGAATGTGACTTGCATCTTGCCACTCTGGTGGTATTCCTAGCATCTAGTAAACGCAATAAATCTGCTGCTATGGCAATTTGGGAAGCTCTTGGCGATGTAAGGAATGATTTTTCCGTTGTCATTCCTCCAGCAATGAAGGATTGTCATTATAAGGGCGCGGAACAACTTGGACACGGTGCGTATCATGATGGATCTAATCAAGACGCATATGTAGGCATAAGCAAGAGATATTTCAAGCCTGAAAATTGGACCTGATATAATTCTTTAGGTCATCATTCCTTTCGATATCACAAACCACACACAAATACTTATACTTGCCGGATGATGTTTCGTAGCATTCATCCATCCATTCCTCTATGTGTTCACTCCGCTTCATATCAAATCTTCGGGCAATATCATCCGGGTACGCATTAACCTTAACTATGGGTCTGCCCACACTCCCACCACCCCACACAAAGTCATAGAACTTGGGATCATTACTCCATACTAACGACATTTTCATTCTATTCTCCAAACGGTATGTGGGCCATATCGATGTCTACCCAATGCCAGTATTCTGCAAAACAAGATCGACAGCGTCTTGCTAATTGTATCTTACCATTGTTTTTTGTACCAAGTCCAATTGGTTTTGTCAACCCCTTACATGATGGGCATAGAACAGAATCATGTTCTATCCCATTCACTGCGATCTGAAGAATTTTAATAATATAGTTGTTAATCATATGTGGTCAAATACAATAGTTATATGCCCACAGCAAAGTTAAATAAAATATAAATAAGAGAATATAGATGTTTCCAAGAAAACCATATGATGGCCAGCAAATTATTGATACACGAGGAATGCTGCACGAGTTTGATGCAGAAATAGATGCGTGGGTTGTAAAGGGATATGTAGATGTCTACAGTGATGTTACGGAACTAGATGACGGCCTCGTCCCGCCATCGCTGAATAATTTCATTAAGTCTATAGACAATGCTGATTTTAATAGTGTAAAAATAGGTCACAGTGATGCGTATTTTTGTTTATTTTATTCTGATGATCATTCTATTGCATTTAGAATTGAACATAATCCCAACAAGAATCTACGCATTGAATTAGGCAGTAAGGCAATCGTGCGTAAATTTTTACGCACTGCATGTGTTGGGCCACGTGGTGAAAAAGGAATGGTCGGGGATGACGGAGATGATGGTGACCCAGCAGATAATGAACCGATATATAATATAGCACCATCTGATGGGATTTTTACCGTTGATAACACCGCAGTATCATATCCTATAGATACTCCGGTTTCTCTTCGCCTTTATAAAGATAATAATTTAATTGCTGATATACGAGTGACGCTTGATGACCAGGCGTCATTATATTTTGTACATGATGGTTATAATGTAACAAATTATGATATCAAACTTGGTAACAATAAAATATCTGGTGTTATTAATCTTGATGGAGATTTGTCTGGTGAATGGGATTATAGGGTTAGACAAGTAGGTCCTGACGGAGATCCTGGTCAGGATGGATCATCATTCCTGGAGATCCGACAGTCTGTTTTATCTGATCCAGATTTAGTTAGCAGAAGTGCTGTAGCTCATATATTTAAAGTTATAAATAATATTGCGCAGACAGCTATTGATTTTTCATCTACTACTTGTGTGTCAAGATTAACATCAAGTGGATCTTGGCGTTTTAGTCTTGATAACTCATCATTACTATCATGCAAGATATCGACGCAGGAGTGTAAGGATTTATGGTCATATAACTATGAGCATGAGGACATTAATTCTAGTGCGCTGGAAATGCCAACATGGGTGCCTAGTAGTAACTGCCCCAATTATAGAAGACATGATCAATTCAAATTTGAATGGACTGATCAGGCTACGTCAACTGTACCATATGATTTTATAAATGAACCGAGACCTGATGAACAGTGTTGTCAGGAAGACTTCTTCTTGTGTCCTAATCTTGGTGATGCGTGTCCTCCGGATGTGTCAATAGATCCACCATTACCACCATTTTTGCCACCTCTGCCTAGTCCTAGCTCATCCTCATCTAGTTCTGCAGTATCTTCATCTAGTTCATCTTCATCTAGTTCATCTTCATCTAGTTCATCATCTTCATCTAGCTCGTCTAGCTCATCTTCTATCTCATCATCTTCAAGCTCATCATTTTCGTCTTCAAGTTCATCGTCTAGCTCGTCTAGTTCCAATTACTCATCGAGTAGTTCTAGCTCCTCATTACTGCCATCTAGCTCGTCATTATCGTCATCTAGCAGTTCATCAAGTGGTTATTCGCCGCCAAATTGTGGATTTTGCATTATGTCTAGTGGTACTGATTGTGACGATTGTTATAATAATTTTCTTGCTGAATGGGGTGATATAAGTTCAGTATGTGGATCTGGGTGTTCACCCAATTACGACTGCATATTCTATTCAGGCATAGGCACATATTTGTGTGGATGTGTTGTAATTGATAGTTTGTGCCCGTAGAATTAGAATGTAGTTGTCACAAATATACATATGGATTAGATTGATGATGATAAATTATGGCACGTAGCGCACAACCATATTTTTATAGATACCCGCACCAGAACAATCGTACTGGTTGGCAACCTGTATGGGTGGGTACGGTACTAATAGCACCATGGCGTAGGGATAAGTTTGGCAATAGTATTTCTGGTTCGGGTATTATTGAGCTTACATTTGGCATAGAACAAATTGCTGGAGCCAGGGTTGCTGGTCATGACCACATTGGCGTTTTCAAACCAGATTTTAATTTATTAAATATTACCATCAGTCCAGTTGAACTAGAAGAATCATATATTGATCTGGACACAGTGTCATTTTATACGGCAGATGGTACACCAATTGACAGATCAGAAGCTGATGAAGGTGATTATTTCGAACTTGTTATTGCACGCGGTGTTGTAGATAGAGTACCATATTTACCAGATGCGGACTATTATGACTTATCATCGTATCAATTAGAAGTTGAAAATTTAGAGCACGATAGATATAATTTTGTATGGCAGGCTCAATATCATCCGAGAGTCGTCGATAGTAATGATGATTTTCTGTGTATCAATGTAGATCATGTGTCTCTGGCTCGTTTGGAATCCATTCTTGCACATCCTGGCGAAGTTCATGCCGAAATGGTGAGTAAGACTCCGCCGTTTTATTTCGAGTCAGAGGACAGGTCCAGCGACCCATTAATTCAATTATATAGACCGTTTGCTGATGCACTTCAGGACATCTTTGATGAGCAGACATTGCTGCGCGGTCTTAACTGGGTTGATAACATTCCAGGCCAGTTAATACCATATCTAGCTTATTTAATTGGCATTGACTTACCCTATTTCCAGACAGCAGATGATAAAATTCGTAGATCTATAGTTAGACGTGGTACATATCTTCAGAAGCTAAAGGGTTCCCGGCGTGCCATAATCGAATTGTTCAGAATATTTGGATTTACCATAGATCTTATTAATTTATGGTCTTCTCAAGATGGTAGTAGATTTATTGCACCAAATGAAAATATCAATGACTCCTCACAGCAAATAACCACAGAAGATATATGCCAAGTTGACCCCATACTTGTTGGATATACAGATGAGGGGTTCGGGCAATTAGACATACCATTATTATATAGAAATAATAATGATGCTATAACAGTGGACATATGGTTGGTAAGAAATGATTCCAACCTTAAAACATCTCTTGATGATGCGTTGGAATCCATTAATACTGATCCTGAGGCATTTGCTGACGATGTTTGTGTGCGTGATGCATCAGGTGCCATCATACCACGTAAGCTGCTTGAAGTAGTTCGTAATAAATCCGGATCAATAGGATATAGTCATTTATATTTATCAGACAACGTTGTACAATCTGAATATCATACCGGATTGGCCCCATTAACTAATAATAGTATTACATATGATCAAGATACCAATGTCATGAATTTGACGTTTGGCAGGTATCAGGAATTTGATGGATATTCTGCATATGCATTTGTGTCTTATGAACACACCAAGATAAGCATCCCAATATCATTACAAAATTTGCAGTCCAATAGATTCGACATAAATATTATTTCTCGTAGTGGCGTAGACATAGATTCTAATTTATATGAATATCTTCTCGACTTATTATTTAATTTTAAAGCATTCCATTCACTGCTGCGCAAGATTAGTTACGTTGTCGATATACTTGATGTATACAATGTCACTGATTATTGTGTTGGTGGTGCTAGTCAGGACGATCCGCGTTTTGATGCTGGTAATTTGCAAATACCTCCTGCCATACTTCCCACAGATGAAACAGATATTGATTGTGATGATGATATTAGAGATCGAGGGTTTAAGGAAGATGATCTAACATTACGTCAAAAAATCATCACATCCTTGCGTAACGAATATGAGGCATGGCAGTTTCTTATCAACACACATAAGATAACTTCTCAAGATAGGAATGATCTTAGTAAAGTCTCAGATCTTAGCGCGGCCAATGTAGATCCAGATGATGATGGATATAACGAAGAAGGCCAAAATAGGGTCAAGTTTGAATCTGATTTTGATCCAGATCATGGCCCAGACAATAGAGAGATTGTAAGAGATGTAGATAATCCACCAACAGATCATTGCTATAAGGGTAGAGTCGAGCAGAATCTGGTGGTTGAGCGTGTCATACCTCTTGTAGAACAGGTAAGATGTAAACCATGTACCTTAATGCCAGGTCGTGGTGTTTATTATACCCACAATATTAGTAATCCCACACCACAGGAATTTGGTTTTCTTGGTGGTTTGCAAAGTCGATATGGCAATTCCAACCTACAGTTTGATACGCGTCATTTTGTTGACACATTTGATGCACGCCCAGCATACTTTAGACCAAGTCTTGATATCCAGAAAGATACATCACATTTTCCCGGACATCGGTTTATATGCGGTAATCGACTTCTCACTGATTTTGTGCATCCAGAATGGCGTGCTCATCCATGGGATTATAACGAGCCATGCGATTGCGACGATAGTGAATTTAATCCGCTTAATGCCTATTTGACAGAGGGAACTGATGGAGATGAATGGTTAATATTTGATGATATTGCTCAGTCGTGGGAAGGCAATGGACTTGAACCTGACCTTGCCTCATTAGGTGATCAAACTACTGATTATAGTTTTACCCATGAATTATATACTACTCAACCTGAATCACACCCCTCTATAACCCTAGATAGAGTAACTTTTACGGATGATGAGTCAATATATAGTGATGGTGAAGCTATATATGACTCCGCTTCTGAATGTGCTAGTTTTGGTGATTTTAGAGATGGTTATCCATCCGAGAGTGATAATTATACCATAAGTGCATATGAATTTGTGGTTAAGGTGGGTCCTCACGCTGATTTGTTTGAGGCTATGGGAATACCAGGAGTATATCTTGGATCATCAAGCTCATCGTCTAGTAGCTCATCATCTAGTAGTTTGAGCCTGAGTTCATCAAGTAGCTCATCTAATCTCTCATCAAGTAGTTCGAGTAGCTTATCGTCATCAAGTTCAAGTAGTTTAAGCTCATCATCAAGTAAATCAAGCAGTTTTTCATCATCGAGTTCAAGTAGTCTATGTGATTTTACAGGCGGCATTGATAGCAACACGGTGCTGATGCTGCATGCGGACGGCACTGATGGGTCGACTTCGTTCCCAGATGATTCTGATTCTAACCACACTGTTACTGCAAATGGCGACGCTCAGGTTGACACAGCAGTTAAGGTATTTGGAACCGGCTCCGCCCAATTTGATGGCACTGGAGATTATCTGTCAGTACCCAATTCTAATGATTGGGATTTTGGTTCAGACGATTTCACGATTGATGGTTGGATTTACCCAACAGGCCCATCTAGTAATTTTGAGACTCCGCTTTGCATTGACAAGAACGCACAGCACCAAGCGTACAGATACCTTATTGATATTTACATCAATTCAAGCGACATCTTCCGGGTGAATGTGTCGGACGGGGCGTCAACGTATGTGGCGAGCGCGACCACAGATGTCCGTGGCGCTTGGCACCACTTCGCGGCTGTCCGAGACGGCAACACCCTCCGGTGGTTTATCGATGGCGTGCAGGAGGACACAGTTGATGTTACCGGTGTAACGGTGAATTTTGATTCTTCAATGGTAGTCAATATCGGCGCTCGTACAGACGCTGCAGAACCATTCCAGGGTTATCTTGATGAAATTCGAATTTCCAAGGGCGTGGCTCGTTGGACCAGTAATTTCACTCCACCATGTGGACCATATACCGCAGTTGAGAGTTCATCATCAAGCAGTTCGAGTAGCTTATCTTGAATGGTAGTGATGAATACCTCAGCAAGACACCAACAGCTGGTAATAGAACCACATGGACTTATTCAATATGGGCATTAAGGGATACACTTAGTACATCACAATGCTTGCTTGCTGGCGGTACAAGTGGTAATGATGATACAACTCTACACTTTAATTCAGATAAAATTCAAATCTATGATTATACCGGATCAATAAACTTTAATTTAAATAGCACCAGCACATATATTAGCGTGGACAGATGGTATCACTTCTTGTTTGTTTATGATAGCACACAGGCAACAAGTAGTGATCGTATTAAGATATATGTTGATGGTACACAAATAACTGCATTTGATACTGAAACTTATCCTTCACAGAATTATCAGAGTCGTATAAGTTCAAATAGTACCCATGCTATAGGGCGTAAGCATAATACTGGATCGGAATTTCTAGATGGTAAAATAGCAGAAGTATATTTCATTGATGGTCAGGCAAAAGCACCAAGTGATTTTGGTTATGATAATGGTGGCACTTGGACGCCTAAGGCATATGCAGGCACATTTGGATCAGAGGGATTTTATCTAGATTTTGAAAATAGTAGTGATCTTGGTGCTGATGTTAGTGGTAATAACAATGACTGGACTACCAACAATATTGATTCTTCCAATCAATCTACAGATGTGCCACCATCAATCATAGTTGATTTGATGAGTATTGATTTCAATACTACCACTAGAGGCGTGTATATATACGATGAAGTGACAACAACAATTACTGATAGTTTTGCGCATCCAAATAATAATCCTAGCGGTGCCACTTATGATGGATCCAATCTTATCACATGTGGAGAGGCCGGATCCACAGACAGAATTTATATTCATAGTGGCATATCTAGCACAATAAGTGATAGTTTTGCATCGCCAGATGCATCACCAAATGGCTTGACTTATGATGGAACAGATCTAATCAGTTCGAGTCGCGCTGCTGGCAATATATTTATACATGATGGTATAACATCCACTGTACAAAGTAGTTATAATGGTCCTGATCTATATCATTCTGGTTTGGCACATGATGGCACTAACCTCATTAGCACTGGATTTAATGGCGATAAGATATATATTCATTCTGGATTGAGTAGCACTATTACAGATAGTTTTTCTACACCAGGTACCGTCCCATATGGTCTAACATATGATGGAAAACATTTGTTATCATGTGATTATGGTACAAATAGAATATATATGCACGATGGAATTAGTTCCACCATAATTCATTCTTTTGCAACTCCGGGCAATGATGCTAGTGGCTTAGCAACTACTGGTAGCCCGTGGTAAAATATACTCCAGAGGAAATTGATAATGTCAGCTGGAACTGATGGCTATACTTTTGAATTTGTGGCGCGGATGGGTTCTGGTGTTCGTGTATATCAAGATGATTATAATTATCATAGATGGAAGGGGTATAGATTCGATTGTGGATGCCTGCAGTTTGAATGTGGCACAGAAGGGACTGGTGAGGTAACTGGTACAGAACCTATCACAAGAGATAGAATTTGTAATATTGGTTTGTTTCAGGATAATAATCAAAATGACTGGAATTGTGATAAGGTAGAAATTGAAGGCAAAATATTATTAGAAGAAACTTTTGGTGCACATATGCACCAAGCTGATGGTGAACTAGCCAATTTATTGGTAGCTGATGGGTCAATCCCGCAAAATGGATCATATGATTATGTTGATGACTATGGACTCATATACCATGTGGAATGGGAATCGGCCAACAATAGAATTGATATTATCTCCGAAGTATTCGACCCACGAGTATGGGGAGAGGATGAACAAGGGTTCATAGAAAACAGAAGAGTTTACAGGCGTGGTATTGTTACCATTACACGCCAGATAATAATGAACACGCCATACGGATATATGGTTACTGCAGAAGGATCAGAGCAATATATAGATACCAGGCAGACAAATTATATCTGTCCAGATACTAAACCAGATGATCCGTTTACCAAGCATTTAGATAGCATGGTAAGAGACGATATTGATAATATCGTGGTTACTGGTGCGCGGTGGGGTGATGTAGACGAATCAACAGATTCTGATAATAAATGGTCTGGTGTGGGTGGTTCAGACGGTGGTATGTATTGGACAAATGTGTGGGCCTAATGGTGCAAAAATAAGTAAGCAATTATGTCTACTGATCTTATAGAACTATTTCTTGATCGTATGAGCATTGAGGCACAGGACATAGATCCTGCAGGAACGGAATTTGTTTATGGTGATGCCGAATGCGAGATTAAATCGGTCAATGAGGATACAGTGCAGCTGACTATTAATGGTAGTAATTTCGTGTCAGATGACATAAGTGAATTGGAATCTTACTTTGATACTGAGTTCGACATAACACGCGAGAGGAATATTGACGAACTGGCGAGGGAGCTTCGTGTTGCATTCAAAGATGGATAATATATTAGAAGATCTCCAGGAAATTCGAAGTCAGATGCGAGATCTGATTGCAACGAAGCGTGATTTGATGGATAGGTTGGATGCTGACCCATCCAATAAAGCATTACGATCCAAATTGGATGATATACAATTTAAGATCAGATCTGCTAATGAACAATGGAAAGAAGAGGCTATTGTACAAGATCCAAACCCATCTAGGGAGGATATTAAACAATTATTCTTAGCACACGCCGCCAAGGCATCTGCCGGTGAATTGCGCGGATCTGATCTTAAGATATGGGAGAAGCTGAAAACCAAACTCCCCAATGGTGTTGTTGATAAGATAATCAGTATGTTACGCGATGCTGCGACAGCCACAATGCAAGAGGATCAATATAAATATCCAAATCGCAAACATATTAGAAAGCAATCGTTATTCAGATCATCATTCAATAAGAGTAGATCATTCGGCGGAAGAAGTTGATGTATTAAAGATATATAAGGACATTTAATGACATTACCTGATAATAGAATAAAATTCCCATCAACAGAGGTTGATTTCAACAATGACGTAGGTACTACTGGTCAGGACCACGATAATTATCCGGAAGAAGACACACAAGCCAGATATGATTGGATACGATTATATCTGATTGGATTACTAGCAAACCAAGCATCATATGAAGAGCCTGTTAATTATCGTCAAGGCTCTATATGGATGAATTTAACCGATGGATACTTTAGATTCTATAATGGCAGTGATTTCTCACCAATGGCACATGCGTTGGGTGTGCCTGGAGACGTGGCATCTGCTACGGAAGAGAGCCTCTATAGTTGGATTGTAGCTGCCAACGAACGATTATCAAGCATACGCAAGAATGCAACTTTTAGTGGTGTTGCTAATGTTGATGCCTCATCTATCAGTATCCCAGATGAGGCCAAAGATGCAGCAGCAGATGATGGTACCCACCCATTCTTATATAAGAATGGTAGATTGGTTGATCCAAGATTGACATCATATAATGTTGGATGCCCAGTCGTGGTCGAACTTACCGGCAATGCTGTTTTAAGTAGTGGTGATACTTTCACAGTGATCATACAGCGCATGGATACAGTTGTGTCTGAATCCGTAATCATCGATTGAGGATAGATATGAATATACTTAATCTAGAGGAAAAGATCGACCCAAAATATCGGGGTGAGATAGAAATTATTATAAAAGACCGCAATGGCAATGTGATAGAGCGTGTGGTTGAACCAAATATCGTCAAGATATTTGCCAAAGAAATATTGTCACACACAATGCCATTCTCTAAGGTGTGGGATCCAAATGCATCCTCTGGATCTGGTGGGTGGGTAGATTCTGAAATAGACCCCAATGAAGATTTTGCTGTAAAGTACATCCTATTGGGGGCATCATTTGATGCCAATGGTATTCCATTGGATACCGAGGATACAAGATTTTACACTCTAGACCCTGTGACTGATACATATAAACCAATACGGTTGGAACCTGGTGCCTGGTATGATGGTGGTTTGATAAATGCTATCCCCATCGCAGACCCAGACCGTCCTCTCAAGCGTATTGAGAGGTTTAGTTTTGAACCCACATATCAACCAGCTGGTTCGCCATTGTTGCAGGAAGACGTTAGAGCGATCAACAATGTGTTGAAAGCAGAGACGACTTTGCGCACTGACGAGTATAATGGATTTGGTTTAACTGATACTGATTTTTTCACTATTACAGAAGTAGCACTGGCGGCTGGTAAGACTATTGATGGTCTGGACTCCTGTGATTGCACACCACGTGAATTATTCCTTGATGGCCCATACCCAGCCACTCTAACCGGTGGTGATGTAGTTACTTTGGATGATACTTCTGATGTGTTGTCCATTACGGCAGGAGATCAAATCAAAATCACAGGTGCTGGTAGTGAGGAAGATTTGGATCAGGTCACTCCATTTTATCTCGTTCTCGATAAAGCGGAGACTGGTAGAGATATTCAGCTTGATAGAGTCCCAGTTGATGCTGATAATGATCCACTTACCGGGTCGGTGCAGTTGTGGAGGGACACATTGCGCATATTTAGCCACCGAATATTATCAAGCCCAGTGAAGAAAAGTAATGTTTTTGAGATTACCATCCGCTGGTCGATAATATTCAATTAGTATTGTAGGAGATCATAATGCCACAAATAAATCCCAGTCTGGTGCCAACAGTAAGCCCAGGTAACCTGTTCAGTAGGCTTACTTCTGACCCCAGTCTTGCTATACGTTGGTTAACTTCAGTTGATCCTGTATATTTTGAAGCATGGAATAGACCGTTAGCCGATGAGGCCATGCGTCAATTAATTATTGCCAAATCGCTGGATCAAGTTAGTCTTCGTTTAGGACACCAGACATATTTCCCATTCTTGGTTCAGCCAGTTATTACTGGTGGTATGGATGTGCCTCTATCTTGGATATGGGATGTGCATTCATCAGTACCCGCAAAATGGGAGAATTTGAGATTAGCACGCATTAAGAGAGTGAGTGGTAGTAATCCTGGAGGGTCTGGTGGTTCTGAGGATTACACCGGAACTCTGAGATTGGTATTCACTGCCAATCAATCAGGGTCGACAACTGAAGTTGCCCTCTTTACTCTTGATTATGATATTGGTTCCACACTTACATATCAACGTGTGGATGTTGTTGTGTCTACCGAAGAGACCATTAACGTAGACCCAAGTGAAGCGGATACCATATCAGGTTTTGCGATTTTCCGCACTCTTGATCTTAGTGACTCTACAGTACAGTCGTTTCTCGATTTTGTTGAACCACCCACAGATACGACTGATTCTGATAGTGACGGCGAATTTGATAATCCAGCAGTATATACGATAATCGATTCAAGCCCAGGTGTATTTGGTATGGCAGCATTGCCACATGGTACTGGTGTATTGGTGGATTCGGCATCCAATTCTATACCTGATACTGCAGCGCAGATAGCCAGTTGGGTTTCTGCATTTAACTATCCATTCAGATATACAGCCACCAGAAAATCGACTTCACCAGTAGTCATCGAAATACCAGCAGGTTTGTTCTATGAGTTTGATATTACAGCACCAGCTGGCGATGAGCCGGATGGAGACACATCTGGAACATATTATCCAGTGTGGATAAGTCGTGTCGTTCGTGAAGATGTGTCGGCTGATACTCTGACATTTTATTTTGCAACTTATGCTATTGTTGATGAAAATCCGTCAACAGCACCAGTAGAATTTGCCACATTGACTCTGGAGCGTACATTTACATCCGGGCAGGTGGTTGAAATTGAATCAATTGATAATCTATATAATGTAACTGGAACAAATTCTGATTTGTTCAATCAGCATTTTGGCCGTGGACATGTGATGCTGAGCAGTCTGTGGGGTGGTACAGGCGATACTGTTACCGACTTTTTCGATGCATTTCTTACAATAGTTGGAGATCCAGCACAAATCGAATTCGTTTCTGGAAACTCCATACTTTCTAGTTATGGAATCAGTCGTGTACCCAAATATGTACCAACATTGGGTGAGAATCAGGCACTGAAAGGTAGTAGTGCTACCAGAGAAGACAATCCAACACACCCCAGCGATGACAATCGATATGTAACACAAGATGATCAGGGACTTGGAGATCGGGTAGATTTTGAATCTATATCTGGTATTAGTAGTAATGCCGATATTGAACGATATGGTTATAAGGGTGGGCTTGTCTGTCGTAAGGTGAAGCTGATTGTGAATTCGTCTGGCACCAGCCATAATTATGAAGATGATGTGTTGCCGAGACTAAGGTGTTTGCTTGGCCGAGACCCAATATTTGGAGATGAATACTGGGATGGTACTAGATGGTTCAAGTTCAATGGTGACACCTGGACCGGTTGATCTGGTCAACAACAATCAATAAACTGTGTATTTGATGCACAAATGACATACATACAGTTGTTGTGCATGTTGACTCATAATATATCCAATTCTCACAAATATAATAAAGATTGGAGCGTATAAATGAGTCAACTCCCCCAATTTCCATTTGCAGGACAAATACTGATTGATTTTTATGGTGTGCAGTGGCAATATGATCCAATAATTGATGGATGGAAGAGGCTGGGAGATAAAGAAGACGTTCCAATAGCTGATGGAACACAATCTGGCCTTCTCAGCCCAATACTGAAAAATAAAATTGATGGCATACCTGATAGGGGTGGTGGGTGTGGCATCATCGTAAAACCATTGAAGAGAAATCTTGATAATTCAGATGGTATGTTGGTAGGCGATATCAATCTTACCAGTCATTCGTTGGATATTACGTGTGTCGATAGTAATGGTGAGGAAATAGCAGAGAACTGTTTACCAGATGTAGAAGTGTCTGCGGACGAACGCCAACCGGGATTTAACTTCCAAATAAAACAGAAGACATTGGATGGGTTATGTATCAGAGTGCCTGGGATTCCAGGACCTAAAGGACCACAGGGAGACAAAGGAGATCCTGGACAACCAGGCACTGGTGATGGTCCACAGGGCGAACAGGGTGTTCCTGGTAAAGATGAAACAGAACCTGGGACATTTACGGGAGTGAAAATACTGGACGATCCCGGCATTTATGATAATGCTGTGGTGGGGTTGGATCTAGATGCTGACAATGGCATTTTAAATGTCATAAAATCCAAAGTCAGAGTTCCAACAGACAACACACCCGCGAATCAGGTTATAGCTCAACAGATATCAAGAGACATTGTATTTACCGGTGATAGATGGGATTTTCAATTGGGTAGACCGTCTGGAGATCCGTTAGAGGAAACAGACCCAGATATTCTGCATATGCCAGCTGGGTTTGAACCAGATGGGAATACCAACACCGAACTTAGTTCTAAGAAATTAAGCACAATATTACAACATGTCATAAATAGATATGACGATGATCTGCAGATTGTGGAAGCACAATACGATAAAGAATTGAGAGATTATATTCTTTCCAAGGACGAGGAATGTCGTAATATTCTCGCTGCTCTAGCACAACAGTTATCAGAATGTGAATGGAAGCTACCCATAGACTTCTGTCTTGGCATTAGCCCCGGTGATTGTATCCCAGATGAATCTGGCACTGAAGGTGTATTGAATTGCATACGACGAGATTCCATAGAAGTTATTGAATCGGTTCAAGATTTTGATTATGTGGATTATAGTAATCCATCGGCACCTGTACTTATTGATATTGACGCCACTGATGCACTGTTGAATGCTGGTGGTGGTGCAATAGAAGCCGTTGATGTGACTGTGGATTATGAAAATGGTGCTGGCCCAGATACCTGGGAAATTATATATATGGGCAACACTCTGGCCGAGCAGACTGATTCTGGTAGTGGGTCGTTCAGTGGGTCGGCTACTGGTAGTTCACCCATTGTGCAGATTAAGGTGACTCCTGGAGATAGTGGTACTGCGTGGTCAGGCACAATAACAGCAACATTTGATATATGTGTGTTTAGTAATCCTTCGCCAGGACCAATCACGGAAGCACCAGTCATAGTTGAATATAAAGATGAGGACGCATGAACTTCCCTGATAATCCAACTGATGGAATGATTTTTGAAAAATCTCCTGGTGTATACTTCCAATATAACAAGGGAACTAATACGTGGACCAGACTGGATGGTTATAAGTCAATCCAGATAGCGACTAGCTTGCGTCCTGGTCTTATGTCATCAAACGATTTTACTAAACTCAATAAACTATTGGTACCACCATCAAGAACTACCCTAACGTCAGATCAATGTGATACAGTGTTTGAAACGGGGATTATCGGTCTTTATTCAGACGATGGTTCTCTAATCATTGACAGCAATCTAAGTCTCTATGATCATTCAACAGAAAGTCCTAACGCAATACCTACTGAATGGCAGATTCATGAAAACACCTATGGCTTCAATTTCAAAGTCAATATGAATCAGCTAATTAATACGTTAACTGACAATGGCAATTTGTATATAGAAACCATAAGAGGCGAGCGCGGTAATAAAGGAGAAAAGGGAGATCCTGGTGTTGATAAGTTAGACACTGGTCCTAAGGGTGAGACTGGACCATCAGGTTCTAATGCACCGTTCCTGGGCGACCTCATTGATGAACCTCTCCAGCTAGAATTAGTGCAAGACAATAATAAAGCCGTAATTGATATCAAGGTGGAATCGGTATCAAAACAAGAAAATTATCTAGTAATTACCAGAGCCACAATTGGAAGTGATGCTTGCCCCAGAGAAGTGTTACCACAATCGAAGCAGAGTTCATGGGTAGTAGCTGTTGATCCAAAATTAGGTGGGCAGTTACAATGTAATACTGAGTGTGTGAAATGCTCAATGCTGTTCCATCTGGATATAGAAGATTTAATTGACAATATAAAGGATAGATATCGATACTTATTGACACAGGCAAAACAGCAACGTGAATCATTGGCGCGTGAATGGCTACAGACAATGATGACTGTTTTCAATCAACAGAAAGCAGCACTTTGCTGTGCATTGGAGAATTGTGAATCTAGGAAGAGAAACCAGGACACCAGAAGATTTATAGAATCTCAACGAATACAAGCAGCACAAGGTAATTTTCAACTCCATGTTGATAGTACGCCAGACCCTGAATTTACTATTGATATGGACGCTTATAAAGATTGTGAAGCTGAAGGGGGACAGGTTACTGAACAACCTGGAGATGGTGGGTGCGAAGATTGTGTTATGCGTGTGGTGGTTGAAGCTAAGAATGACTTTAACAATAAGGTTATTGCTAGCCTTCCCGGAGGAACCTATGCTGCTGAGATTGTGGATGGCTGTATTTATAATGGTATTGAATGGAATTGTGAATTATCACTGAAATCCAATATTGCTCCTGCCGTAACTAAACAATATGAAATTCCAGCACGATCCACAGCTGATTATGATTTTGCTACCAATGAAGCTGCGAGAGAATACTTCCTTAACAGTGTAGTATTCTTCGATCACGTGGGCGGGGATATAGAGGCATGGGTAGCAAGTCCTCACCCACAATCTGGATTAGTTACACTGTGTATATGGAACGCAGAATGTTTCACGGGTATACCTACTGGGATTGGTTATGAGGGTTATGATAACTGGTGCGTCATGACAGTTGAAAATATTGCATGGCATGAACGCACATTCAATACACAAACAACCAATGGTGGGTTGATACAGGTTGGTGGCACTAAATGGATAATATCTCAGCCATCATTAAGCCCAGATTTACATTGTATGAGGAAATTCATAGGAGATGGATTCGGCACTCCAGCACTTGCTTGGCAAACTACTGACGGTGAGAATTTTGCTGGCCTTAAGTCTAGCGGTGCCTATGTACTTATATATGATGATAATATGAATACCCTGTTCAGGGATAAATTACATAATGATCCCATATCAACTGTGGGTGATTATCAATCCATAGATACTATTATATTCCCATATGAACATGTTCAAGTTTCGGATTTCTATGCGCCATCTACTTCAACTAAAATACTGATCATTGATGACAATCCATCCGCACAGATTTACAAAAGTGATATGGATAGACTAGGTTATGATGCGACTTGGCAGGATGATGCAACGAATATCAAAGATTATGCGGCTGTCATATTGCTCAGTAACACGGCGGCGCGTGGCGATACTGATAATATTGAAATGTATGTTGCAAACGGCGGTGGGCTTATAACCATTGGTAGTACTATATATCATCTTGCGCGATCTCCTGGAGTAACTTCGCTACCTGATTGGGTCGGTGGGGGAGGTGCCTATTATACTATTAGGAACACTACACCCATAACGGCTACTGCTGTCAAAAATTTCGGATCTATATCATCAGGAGATGAAGTATATAGTATAAATAATGGGCTTGGATTGCCAACCATATTTGACCCAGACCCATCTGGAATTGTAGCCATATTTGATCAGAACGATATTGAAATCCCTGGAAGAGAATATGTAAATGATCCGCCAAGACCAGAATGTGCTGCATATATGGTTCGCACTGGTGCTGGCAGGGTGTTCTGGGCAACTAGACCATATTCAAGCCCAACAATCGCAAAATGGGATGCATTATTAGATAGTGCCATACAATGGGCTGCTGAGGGTAGTTGATGGAATTAAATGTGTCTCTATTTTGTAGCTTGGCCAGGCAATCATACTGGAATGAATGGCTATCTGATTATGATGTGGGTTTGCATTCATTTCTTAAATCCGCATTGAAAAAGGGTGGATGTAGACATGTGCGTCAATGTATGATTAGGATTATGGAAGAGATAAAGAAGAGAGGTGATGGCCGTAGGTTGGCCGCTTTTCTTATTCGAAAGTATCCGTCATTGATTAAGAATCGATTTAAATCAGTCAGTCATATATCTTCTAATATAGACAAGAAGTTTAGTGATATAAATAAAGTGTTTAGTTTTTATAATAGACATATTCTCACGTTTCCACACAGAATGATAATTTGTGATGATGATAAAAATCAATTGATGCATAAAATAGAGTCATTCTCCAAGGATAAACGTGATGTTGATTATGTTATTGTAGATGGATGTGCTTATCTGGAGTATTTCACACCAGAAACCGAATATATGTCAGATTCGATCCATCAAAACGATAGAGAAGTAACTTTATATAAACAAAAGATTGGAGCAAAATAATATGAAATGTCCCATATGCGATAAGAAAGTCAAGAATCAAGGCGCATTGGTATCTCATATGCGCACACACGTAAAAAGAGGCGAGGTAATTGAATCTAAGGACCCCATATCCGGCAAGATGTTTTTTGATAAGGTTCCCGGTGAAATTGTAGAGGAAAAGACATTCACTGAAGATGCACCATTCGCCATGCTTGGTGATGAGCCAGTAGGTGGACAACCCAAGAAGGTATGGGAAGTACCAATAGACCAATATAAGGCTATTGATCCTAGACAATACTTTGTTACTACTGGTGAGGCCATAATCAAAATTGACCAGCTAATTGGTGATCTCAAAAATTTGCAATCTAATATTAAAAAATTGAGAACCAGATTATTGAAGGCAAAGAGTGAATCAAAATACCTCGAAACAGCTTGGGAGCAAAACAAACTTATTGTAAAGCGCAAGGATCCCAGACGGAAAAGCTTGAGGTAATTATGAAAAAAGAATTTGTTAATGAGTTGAATTCAATTTTAAGTGAGGCGGTGATTGACTGGACTCGTAGTCGTTTGGATCCACGAATATTTGATCTGTTCAATGATACTTATATTATGAGGCCAGAAGTATCCAATTTCATCAATGATGTAGTAAAATCAATTAACGACAATATAATAGATGTAAATAATTATTTTGTTAAGGGTAGTATTCTTAGTTTCCAATGGCTTGATCATAGTGATGTTGACGTGCTGGTTGAAATAGATGATGATATTGCCGACGATGAACGAGATAGGCTGCAACGCGAAGTAGATGATGCATTCGATAATGTACTGATACCAAATACGGAACACCCCATTCAGATTTATTTAAATGTTGGTGAATATGACCCAGACAATGCTGATGGTATTTATGTAATTGATTATGCCCGTAGGGGTATGTCAGATCCATGGGTGAAGGGTCCATATAATATTAGAGTTGACATTGATGATTATATGTCTAAATTCCAAAAAGTGGCGGGGTCTATTGACATAGATACTGGGGAGCTTAGACGCGACATTATTGATTATGAGTTGCTCAAGAAACTGCCTTATGAAGATATTAATAACCTCGAACATAGAATCAATAGTAAATTAGATGAAATCAATGATGGTGTGGATGATTTAGTATATCAATATAAACACATACGCGATTTGCGCCACAAAGCTTTTAGCGATGAATTGACACCACAGGAAATCATTAAATATGGTAGCAAGAATAAACTACCAGAGAATGTTATATTTAAAATGCTGGAACGATACTATTATCTGTCTATGTTGCGCAATCTTAAGGATCTCACAGCACGCGATGATATAGATACTGATAATGTGGATGATGTGAAAGAAATAATTAAGGAGATATGATGAAATCTTTAGATAAAAGATTAAATGAAGCTCTGGAGATTATTGAAGATTCTACAGCACTTGATCAGATGGTGGCTCTTATAGAATCGATGGATGAGAATGAGCTTTGTCTTTTGGAAGATCTTATAGAAGAAGCAATTGATATATATCAATTGCTTAACAACATTAGAAATATATTGAAGAAGATCAAAGCCGAAGCACCAAAAGTCACCACCACAAAGGCGTACAGAAGTTTAGCTGAGTTTGCTAATGAAACCGATCCTAATAAGATTAGTAAATTGGCTGGCGATCAGGTCCTAACTGATAGAATAAACAGTCTGTCTGAAATGCTAGATAAAGTTGGTGCATCAGAATTGGCATCTGAATTAAATAAAATTGCGCCCAAGCCCAGTCTTGGTAAAAGGGCCGGGGAAGCGGCCAAGAAATTATTACAACCGAAAGCAAGCAAGAAAGAGGGAGTACCTCGTTGGTTGAGAACTCTTAGCGATATCGCCAAAACAGTTGGTAGACATTAATATATATATTGATATTTACATCTTGGATCTAGCATCATGATTCCTCTAAGTGATTTACATAGACATCTTGGCGGGTCTACGGGTCTTGATTTTGTATATGCAACCGCCAGAAAACATGGTATGAATCTGTCGTATCAATATATTAACTCGTCAATGACATTCTTGCCTGGGGAACCATATGGTTTCTATGAGTTTCTTCGCAAATTTGATATTTTGAATCAGATACCATGGGATTGTGAAGATATTATCAGCCTAGCTTATCATGTGACGAATCAACTTGCTTGCGAGGGAATTGAATACGCTGAAATCAGATTTACTGTTAATAAATATCTAGAGTCTACGAAGTTTGATCATGTAGAAGCCATTAAATTTGTGAAGCGTGCTTTCGATTCGGCTTGTGCAGAACTTGGGGTCAATGTTGGGTTGGTACTGTCTTTGAAGTATGAGACTGATAATTATGATGAGATGCGTGCTGCCAGAGACTTGTCACGATATGATGATTGTGTGGTGGGAATAGATCTTGTTGGTGATGAGGCTAAATTTTCTGTTGATAAATTTAAACCCATAATGAAAATTTGGCATGATGCTGGCAAAGGAATTATGGTACATGCGGGTGAATCACAACCATCATCAAACGTTCGTGATGCAATTAGGCATTTATATGCAAACCGTATAGCTCATGGAATTAAAGTAATACAAGAGCATAATATGCCACTTCTTGGCGAATGTATTGACCGCAATGTTTGCTTTGATGTAGCCATAAGTTCCAATATTATGACTGGGTTGGTGGCAGATGCTAAATCACATCCCGCCAAAATGATGTTTGATTGCGGTGCACCAATAACCATAGGCACGGATGATCCAGTGATTTGTAGGACATCATTGCTTAAAGAACTTGCGTTGGTTAAAGAACATTGGGGTCTATCTGACGATGATATAGATCGCATAAAAGCGAATTCTATAGAGTATGCATTTAATCATTTCAAGTAATACTTTCTCAAATATATAATATGAAATTAGATATACTCAGCAGCACACCTTCAGAGTATGCACCCATATTGTGCGAGGGATATGGTAGGGTATATTATTTTAGATATTTGCGGTGGAAACATGACCCACGACCTCGTGCTCTATTTCTGGGGAGATATCGACATCCTTCCACTAGAAATATGCTCATGTGCGCAATCAATCTGAATTATCTAACCGAATCACAAATTACGCGTCTACAGAGGAATTTATCCAAAGTTCTTAGTTTTTCTAGGAATGGGTATTATAGATACTGGATGGCTCGTAGTCTCGGTCTTGGTGATATCCTGGACACGGCCTACCGCACATATCGTGTTGATGCCATTGATTCAGTTGAGGGAATTTCCCCATCTACATTGAGGTTCATAGCAGAAGGAATACAACAGGAAAGGGCCTCTGGAAAAGTCAAGAGGAAACCCATAAAACCAGATATCAAGGTGAGACAAAAGCCCAAGGTGTCAATAGAACCCGTGGAACCGGCAGAAGAGCCAGAAGAAGCCCCAGAAGAAAAACCAGAAGCTCCCGAGGTACCAGAACCACCTGAAGAAATGGAAGAGCCGGAAGAGGCCACGGAAGAGCCAGAAGAAGGTACGGAAGAACTACCACCAGAGATTGAAAAAGCCAAAGTACCGCCGGAACATCCTGACGAAGAAATTGATATAGAAGAGAACCCACCGGAAGATATAAGTGAGGGTGAATGAATCGTAGACCAGCCAATGCTTCTCGTGAAGCTATGCGCGAGTGGCTTACATATCATAAGAATATGTCATCGCTACAATTGGCCAGACAGAGTGGCCTAACTATAGAACGTATCATCCAATGGCGTATCCAATATGATGTTATTGACATAAAGGATAAAGAACTATTCAAAGCATGGTTATTATATAAGGATTATACAATAGGTGAATCGGCAATTTTATTAAATGTCACCCAGCGCACATTCAGATATTATTTAAAGAAATATAATATCAAAAAATTCGAGAAATCTGATGAGCAGTTCAGTGATTATAGACATAAGCAAGTACTTAAGTATGTTGATTTGGATAGAAGTGTGTTGCGTGATAAAGATATGCTTGCTGAATTATATAAGCACTATGGTAGAGTTGCATTGGCCAAGATGTTTGGAGTATCTAATACAAGGATGCTAGTAGTGTTGCGCAAATTTGGTATCATGGATCCCAATAGAAAATGGGATCCACCAAATGGATGTAAAAACAGGGAATGGTTATATCAGAAATTTGTGGTGGAAGCCAAAACATTAACTGAATGTGCAAACGAAGCTGGTGTATGCCCCCATACGATACGCAATTGGCTTATTAAATTTGGTATTAGACCTAGGGATTTAGGTGAAGCTACAAGATTACGATTTAATAAGAAAGACTCTAAAGTTCTTACATGCACAGCATAATGTAGTCGAAGCACATGTTGTAAGATCCAATCAAATAAGGGTAAGGTTCACTGACGGCATCATTGAATATTGGTGGTATAGGGTCGATGTGAGCAAGAATAACATATATAGAGTATATGTTATGCCCACTGATAGCTATCCGTTTGATACAAATAATCATCCGGAGATATTAAGTCAATTTACACGCAATCCTCTTTATAAAGAAGAATATGATAGATCAGATGGTCAGTTCATGGTTAGATACAAATATTTAAAAAAGTTTAAATTCTGTAATGTTAGAATATTCCTACACGAATTTGCAAAAAAGTTAGACGATGAAGGGTGGATTGATATTTGGCATCCCAATGACCAATTGTCTCACATGATGCATAGATGTCGTAGATATAATTTAAATCGTCTAAGGCAATCTGATCATGAATACCTGGAAAGTATATGGTGTTATAAGTTTTCACAACCTATCCTTGCTTCTCTGACTAATATGCGTGATCACACAAATGGTGTCATAGATAAAGCGTGGACTACAAAACCTCTTTTGAGGGCTATGAATAGATTGTATAGAAAGAAAAAATCTATCACAAGATTTAATTTATTTTGCGAATTGAAAAGCAAGTTTACTGGTTTGTCTCTTGGATACCCAATGTCAATGGCTTCATTTCTTCAGAACCACACACGTGGTCCTATTGACGACCATACTTGTTCACCATGGATATCATTAGCTTGCACAATTGCCGGAATTCCATATAATAATGGTAATAGTAAGATCTTGATCACAGACAGAGAAGATGAATTGAATGATAGAAAGACTGTATTATATCTAGGGGATCTTGAAAATCACACGGAAAAATTTTATATCTATGGCCCCAATGACCATTCAAAGACCAAAATTATCACCATCAAATATAATTAAGAACTAGGAGGATCCAATGATGGTGATTACTATAGAAAGAAGGTTGCCAGTTATCAATGGATTTGTGCGTATCCCAGATGTTGGGAACCGCGCACTAACTTCATTGACCCCCGCAGCTGTGGAGTCATTGATACCAGTGTCTAGTGAGAGTACGATAGTGGATCAAAACTTTGTAGCATTTCCGGCATACTATGCCGACGAGGTAGTTCCAGAAGATTATTTTGGGACTTTGCGAGAAGCGGTATAAATGGCAAGCGTGAACATCTTAGATGATATTATGGAACGTAGAAATGTGGCAAGCACATTTCCTGAAGGTGGATTGCCACACAGATTTATTGAATTGCTTGGCGGTGAAATTGTAGAAGTTACCGCATTTGAACCTGATGCTCGCACCTCTGATATGGATTTTTATTACAATGCTCGTGATAATGTGTTATATAAAAGAATAAAGAGCCGTTTTCCTCATTGGATGCGTGTGACAGACTACCATTAGTTGTTAGAGCAGGAGATGAATAATGCTGTATAAGATTCCACCGGCCAGTCAATTGCAGGACACTCAGTTCGTCCAAGTTGAGGGTCCTGATGGACTTACGACTGGATATCAATATAATGCTGAGAGTAGAACATTATACTTTAAAGAATCCCAGATCATTATTCCCAGTTTCCATGGTGTTAGCCATGTTGCTGAAGATCCTGTTCCCAATGCTACTGTAGATATGCCTGGGTTGATGTCAGCCGATGATAAGGCTAAATTAGAATCTCTGATCCAGATGCGTTTGGGTGTGCTTGGTTTTATGGGCGCTGGATTCCCTGATGATGGTGGTTGGATGCAGGGTGACATAATTATGGCATCTGGGTCCGAATTGTTGTCCATAGAACGCATAGGCAATGTAGTACGATTCACTGTTGATTCACAAATTCCTCTTAACTGTAACTGTGAAGCATGTGCACAGATATATTGGATTCAAGATGAAACTGATGTCAAAGCAATAAGGCCACCTTCATGTGCAGGCGTGCTTCCCGATGTTAACGCCTATGGTGAGCTTGCCGTTTATCTGTTCCCTGAATCTGTGGTCGTTGATCCAAACAACGTTGCCGATACCATTAAGAATAAAAATGATTATCCAGCATTAATATTCAAGAGGTATGAGGATTCAACAACTCCAGCACTTGGCCAAATGGAGATGGTACTTCGTCGCTCCACTTCTGGTACAAGTACTGTTGGTTGGTCAATGACTCCTGGGGATCCAGCACAGAATGAATTTGCTGAATGCGTATGGTTCACAGGTACGGATACCGACGGCAACCGAATTCGTTTCGACTTGCAAAGCGAGGATGACCCTGGTCTATTTGGAGCGTTACTCTACAAGGGACACACTCTCACGCGAAAAATGGGGGTTATTACAGATTATCGTCCCACAGTTCTCACTACAAACCAATATGAGGTCAGATATTGGGATATCCAAAATCAATCTCCATCAGGTTCATCATTTACCGCAACGAATATATGGAGATATAATAATCCCGAAAACGCTTTCACAAATCCTAGTGCACCCAAATCTCTCGCTCTAGATGGCTATAGCCAAGTTCTTCAAATAGGAACTTTGGTGCAATTGTGGGAGATGAAAATTAGTGACACTGTCACTCGTCGCTATTTCAATTTGGAGCCACATCTTAGTGCAAATGTGATTTATAATTTAACTAATGCGCAGAGGTTTGGCGATGCGTTGACTACCGAGAGCGATACCGATACCGAGACTGGCGGTGCTGCAACCGATATTCGTTTGCTGGAGAAGAAGCTGTGGGGAACCACATGGTTTGAAGATCCAGTTTATATCAGCGAATCATCTACTTTGGTTGGTCCTTTGGGCAATCAGTTTGTTGCAGATATTGATTATGACTTGCCCGGACTCAAGGTTATCGACCTGGGTGCCACAGATGCAGATTTTCATTATCCAGTTTTCTTATGGGATAGGCATAATCACCAAAATTTCTATGCCAAAATCCTGCTGGGACAACCAGATAGTAGTAACTTCCCACCAATTGATATATTGTTGAGAGCACCTATTGATAGCTATGGTAATGTGTTCATGCAGGTTATTGATAGCGCTACTCCAACTGGTTCTGATCCATATATAGTTGTTAGCAATGTGTCTTGGGATGAGCTTCCCAGCACGGGTACCCTACAGATTCTAAACAATGTGGTTGAAGATTCTGATCCAGTGTATACTTGGGAATATATTACTAAAGCATGGCATCCTTATGGTATCATGCTGATTGGCACCACATCATTCCCAGTGTCTGGGGTCACATCTGTTGATCCCACTGTGGTTGGGTTAGTGCATGAAGACTACAACGCTCCATGTTTGCGGCTGGAATTCTCTATTAATAATGATTCCGAGATAGTCCAGTTGCAATTCAAGTATGGCATACTTGATATGAACCAATCTTACTCATTATCAGATGGCAGTATTAATGATGATAAGGTAAAAGATTTTGAAGAAAATAATTATGTAGTAAGCCAATGGTTGCAACAAAACGGGTTTATTACATCTACGGAGAATCCATCCAGTACACCTACAGATTTCAGAGTCTATGTGGGTGGCTATCTACCAGCACCAGTGGGTAGCGTAACTGAACGATGGAATACACTAGAATTACTGGTGAGAGATGACCAATTGTGGGTGTGGTGGAACGATCTCATTATTCCACCTAGCACAACTCTTTCACCCGTGGCCGTAAATACACCATACTTCCCATTTGATACTGATGTTGATTTAGGTAAATTCGGATTACGAATGTGGCCAGGTACTAAAGTTCGTAGTTTGGCTGTTTATGACCAGAATACCATGAAAAATGAATTTATTCATGGGCAGTTACAGATTACTGCCTAATATAATTATTTACAAGCTTGTCCAGATTTATATCCTTAAATGGACATAGGGATAAATTCTGATCCCTATTTATGATTTTGGACGTTTCGATCGTCCTCTCTTTAAATTTGGGAAACCATGTGTCTTTGGCCCTGAACATGACATTTGGCACTGTATGATCTTGGAAAATCCTTGTCATTATAACGTCTTTTGTCTTATTATTGGTTATCTCCCTAGCCAACTTCTCCGCATGTCGTTTATCCTCGTGACATCCGTAAAAGTATGGACCCTTGATTTCTAACTGGTTGTTTTTCTCGCTTATTGATGTGTATAGTACTATATGCATATCTTTATCCCCTCCTAAAAATATTTTTACTCAAATACCACACAAAGATACGGAAAGACATCTAGGAGCATAACTATGAGTGATGGTGCCTGCCCCCAACATAATCAGATGCTCAGAGATCTGATTGAAACGTCTACAGAAGTTAAAGAGATTAAAAGAGTCCAGATAGAACATGGTAGGACACTTTCTGAGCACGGCGCGGAAATTTCCAAAATAAGGGGAATGTATGAAGGCGCAGTGCCAAATATGGTTGAAGACATGCGCAGGATCTTCAAAGATCAAGAAGCTGCTGAAGAAACGGCTAACCTCTATTATGCACAAGTGCGCGATATGGCTGGCGAGCAGGAGTCTATAAATGAGAGATTGGGGAAGATAGCTTCCGATGAGACTATTGACGCACTTAAAAATCAAATGATTAGCAAAGAAGTGCATCAACAGTCTATCCAAAATATTATGTTATTTGTAAAATTGGGTTGGGTGGCTATAACCATCGCCATCTTGTCGCAAATTTTAAGATGGGTGTTCAGTAGCGGAGCCATTTAATGCACGCAATCATAGTGGACGACAATGAACATCATGCTCGTCTAGCGGCGAAAATCGTAGAACATGCATGTGGCGATAATCCAGATGTATATACAGATCCATTTATGGCATTAAGAAATTCGATGACTGAGCATCCTGATCTTATAGTTACTGATATGATGATGCCTAAGATGGATGGAATTACGCTATTGCGTGAAATGCGCAAGGAAGGAATTTTTGCGCCAGCTATCATAGTGTCTGGACATCTAAAGCGTGTATCCGAGAAATTGCTTCCATCTAACCACATTGCGGCCATTATTCCCAAACCATTTCAAATAGAAGAACTATCAAAAGCAGTAATAGAGGCCATAGCAAAGAATGCTAGTGCCTAATCAATTTGTATCGCACTAATGAACCAGTCTGGCAGAAGCCTCATGCTGTCACACTGATTAAAAAACTTGTCAAAGTCGGAATCTAGAATATAGGTAGTTGCCCAATCTGATTCTGATCTTATGCTACGCCCATAGGATTGGCAAAGTTTAAGCGCGGCCAGCCACAGATAATATCCCCATGATTCCTTAGTTCTAATTTGCAATTGCTTGTTCCTACTCGTATCTGCATAAGGAACCTTGACAATTACTTGAAAGCGAGATAAATCATCCTTGAGGTCCAAACCTTCATGCATGGCTGGTGCTATTATGACAGTATTATTGCTTCTAGCGTGCACATCAATCAGATCCTCGCGTCTTGGATACATTCTTTGATGAATGATTCGTTGTGCATTCTGCTCTTTTAATCCATCAATAATGTCGTACATAATTTGGAATGACTGGGTGTGTATAATACCCTTGTGTGCATGATGTTGCTCCATGATGCTATTTATCTTATCTATCATGCTTGGCATGGTTGATTTACGATTCGCAAATTTCATAGATCCAGCGTAGTCTAGAATAATTGGTCTATTTTTAGTGGGGAATGTCGAAGGCAATCTGATATATTTTGTTTTGCTCAAATCAAGGCCAATGCTACTTGCATATACTTTGTGATTTAATACCGTGGCCGACATTAATAATCTTTTCTCACCAGCGTTGAATAATAATTTAGGTGCATGATAATGGGATCTAAGGGGCTTTATTTTCACTATATTATCACTTAACTCTGGAACACAATCTATTTTCCTAGCATAATTCCTTAGAGCATAATATCTGCTGCTTATAGATTCCCACTTTTCTTTTTCTCTAATATCATCTGAACTTAATTCTGTCATTCCGTTGAATTGATTTAGCTTTTCTAATATTTTGTTCGATAATTCCACAGCATCGAAGTAAGCCATATATTGTTCAGTGGTGTCAAATTCGGGGATTTTTATATCAAAGTCATTCCCATTAATGCGTGTTTCTACAAAATCCATAATTTGTGATTCTACTTGATGACATTCGTCTATAACTAACAATTTCCTCGTATCAGTAAATCTTTTAGCCATGGTGCGTTGGAATAGAAAACTAGAGAAATTAAATAATGAGTATGGTGCATTATCGCATAGTGCAATCTGTTTATAATAGAAGCACTTACCAGCACATTGCGGCAATTTTGATTTTCCTGCACGTGCACATCGCCCCCTATGTGCATATACCTTGTACTCGCTGTCTGGATTCATCTGCCCATCAAGCCAACATCTATATGCATTGCGTCCACGCAAATCAACTAGATTTCCATGATCACCACCGAAATCCTTCATCAACTGTTCTTGAAGTATCTTCTGAATGGTAAGATAATACATTGACCCAAATGCTGCCCCGACGGTCATTGCGATCACCGATTTGCCGCTGCCGGTGGGTGCCTCCAAAACAACATTATCATAACCATTGGCAAAAGCCTTAATAACGCTTATTATGGTTTCTCTTTGATATTCGCGATATTTTGGATAAGGAAAGTATGATTTTAGATGATCTACCAATTATTGCACTCCAATACGAAACCTTTAGGCTTTTCCCAAACAAAATTGCCATATTTGAAAGCATAACCACTGGTCTTTTTGCTAGACCAGATTGTTGGATAATTAATGTTACCACCATTACGACTGTTTTGCATCATCGTAGCTAAAATTGTAGCTGTGTATAGATTGGCTGGTAATATGCTTATATGCTTTTTGCTTCTATTTATTGTGATTCTAATATGATCAAGTGGCTTATCTACCAAACCTTCTAATGCCTGCTTGATAATTTTAGACAATGCATTGTCAGATTTGTGGTGATTAATAGTAACTAGCTTGGTAATTATGTTTAGATGATCTTGCATATCAAAAATAGTCCGGAGGTGTAAATATGAAACTCACGATACTACATGAACAGGGGCATTGGCAGATAATGGGCGGTCATCCTGGATACCCAGGCAAGAAGAAAAAGAAGAGACAAATGTCATTTTTCGTTCACCCACCTAAATTAAAAGTTAAGAAGATAAAATACGAGACACGTGAAGACATTCCAGACAAACCAAAATGGCCAACTTGGTATTCTATGACTAAGGAAGCGATTCCAGCATCCGGGCGTGCTGATAACATGCAATATTGGATGTGATCTACCAACTTACGAAGAATTCTATAACGTGAATATCATTACGCTTAATGAGTCTTCTAAATCTGCCATACATCTTGGATATTGATTCGACCCCATCATCTATTTCCATGGCAACCAAAGCATCTGATTTAGTAACTAGTTGTGATCTGGACCCATCTTTGTAAATAACACGCCATTGTTTCTTCACGATATAATTTACTTTACATATCTAAATCCACGAAATCCATTCATTGGTATTGGATATTCAATATCATGAAATATCGGGTCTAATATAATACAGCAACCTTTATACTGATTTCCAGTGGTTGTACATTTCATATTAGTGTCAAATCCAACCACTTTATGATATCCTCGCATGGCTTTATTCCAGATGAAATACACCTTATCACCAATATGTAAATTCTTAGGTCTTTTAGACACACACCAAAAGTAATTTATACTTTTGCCATTTTTAATCGCGTCAGCAACCTTCTCCTCCTCTTTTTGTATATCATCTAATTTGTTGTTGGGTATAGTTACCATAATATCCACATTATTCTCCTTGATTTATATTTGATATACTAGTAATAAAGTCAAAAATAACAGTAGCATAACATATGGGAGATCATAATGTATACCAATTTAACCTGTAGTCAGATTGAGAAATTATTACGTGAACGTAAAGACAAAATTGATGGGCATAGTATTCAGGATGAGCCAGCCGAAACCCCACTTGAACGTGGTCTTAAATCTACTGGTCTGACACAAGAGAAGATAGCAGATAGAGTTGGTGTTCATTCAAGTAGTATATCAAGATATAAGAAACACAGTGGTACTGGTAAGAGAAGACCATCATTTAAAACATTAAAGAAGCTTGCTAGTACCACGGGCAAATCGCCAGAACAGCTTTTCCCTGAACTTGACTAAACCTACCAGTTATGTATTTTATCAATTATGAATATTAGACTAGATACCGAATGTATATTCCATCCGGTTGAGTTGGTTAATGATGATGAGTTGACTCAGATGCTTGAGGTTGGTAAAGAGTTAATAAAGGTTGCCAAATCTTCGAAGAATTGTGCATGTTTAACTGCAAATCAGATAGGCATATCTAAAAGAGTCAATATTATTGTTGATCATGATAATCCTAATGGATACAATATTTATGTCAATGCTGATGTAATTTCAGGAACATCCCAGACGGGATTTGTGGATGGTCTGTGCATCAATGTTGGCACCGAATTACAAACAATCTTTGTTGATTCTATATCATTTCCACAACACAAATTGCGCTTAGGGGTTATGCCACAAGCAACTGTGTCTGGATTTTCATTAATTAGTAATGATAGGGAAGAATTTGAGGCCGAAGGCGAACTTGCACATTATTGGCAGGCTATACAATATATGTTTAATGGTGTGAATAAAGATGACATTGTTGATCGTGATATTATGACCTTAAAAGGTAAATCCAAAGTTAAACCAAATGCGCGTTGCCCAGAATGTGGTCGTAAATTCAAAAAATGTAGGTGCGAGATCAATGAGACCATTCTGTATTGAATGTGCCATTAAACACATATCTAAAGCCATCATATTGCTACAAGAATCTGAATATGTTAATATTGAATTAAATCCGGAGTTAAGTTTTGATGAGATTTTGGATGAATGTGGTCCAGAACGCAATAATGATAAACCATATGCGGCACATCGTTATCTGGCAATAGGCCATATGTCAGAGGCAGCTGATGAGCTTATGGAAGAATTTCCCATTACTTCTAATGCCATAAGACAATGTTGGAAATTGATGGAATCCAACGAAGCATACGTGCCACCACTCATGGAAATATTGAACAATTTATTGACGTTGTCCTAACGTTGTTGTCTTGCGTGTTCGACAATCCAACACAATGGGCAGACAATCCATAATATTGCTACAGATAACAACATCATGATGAAGGTGGGCGTGGTCCACCATTCATCCCACCTATCATATATGTAAAAAGCCCCATATAACATACCAATAGACACTATCATCACCGTAATGCAACCAACCTTGAAGTCTTTGAACTTCTTTTCGTTTCTCATTTTATCCTCCTATTTATTTTTATATGGGCGTGATATATTATCAAAGATACGTTAAAGGAGATCATCATGACAGATCGAATGGTGTATGTAGCAGGACCTCATGCTTGTGATGACACCACAATTATTACAAATACATCTGGAATACATGGTGGTGTCTATTATGCTGGTGAGACCAAGCCTCATCGTCCACGCGATCTGCCACAAGATCGTATTATGCATCTCACTCTAAAACGAGATATTAGTGATAGAAGAGATTATTTACTATCACAACCCAGGCAGGCACTGCCAACACAGATAGATTACACCAAAGACATGACTCCGGTAAAAGACCAGAGGAGACTTGGTAGTTGTGTTGCATTTGCCGCATGTGCCATGAAAGAATGGCAAGAGCGCAAAGAACATAGAGCAGAAGTAGCTGAAGGCAAGGATGATCATCGAGATGGCAAGATATATGATCTTTCTGAACAATGGATTTATTATATGTGTAAGAAGATAGATCCTTGGCCTAATCAAGAAGGAACTTCAATTAGATACGCGATGAAGGTTCTTAATAAGATTGGTGTTCCTACGGAGAAAGGATGGCCTTATAACGATCTGGATGTGGGCAAACCCAAGTCATGGGCCAAACTCGTTGCTAGATGGGCACTTGGTGGATCATATTATAGAGTTAGCAGTATGGCACAATTACGTAAAGCTCTTACTGATATGGGTCCCATACCTATTGGTGTTGGAGTATATGAAGAATTCTTTTTTGTGGGCAAGGATGGTATTGTTGCTGATCCTCGTAGACCACATATCTGCTATGGTGGTCATGCTATCTGTGCCGTTGGATATGATGATAGGCGTGGCTTAGTTAAGTTTAAAAATAGCTGGGGTCCACGATGGGGTCAGAATGGTTATGGCTATCTATCTTATAGATATATAACCAACTATATGTGGGATGCTTGGGCATGTAATGATATTAGTGTTACTACTGATATGCTAAAAGGTAAGTATGTTGGATTATAACTAGATAGTATTTTATCAAATTATTAGTCATTGTAGAGAGTAATAAAATATATGGATCGTATTGCACTAGCACCAAATGTGAAACGAAAAAGACGTAAGCTCATACTGAACGCGTTTGAAGCACCAAAGCCAATAAAATTAAGAATTCGACAGGCACAATGCCCAGGTGATATAGTCGCACTTACAGCAGCTATCCGAGATTTACATATATGCTATCCGCGCTGGTTTATAACAGATGTAAGGACTACGGCAGAATCCATATTTGAGAATAATCCGTACGTTACTAAAATTGATTTGGATGATAAGGATGTCATAGAATATGTAGCTAGTTATGAATTGGTACACTCCAGCTGTGAAGGTGCTCACCATTTCATCCATGGATTTATTAAAGATTTCAACGACTGTTTTGGATTAAACATAGAAGCTACAGCCTTAAAGGGTGATATTCATATCAGTGATCAGGAGAAATCCTGGTTTAGTCAGATATATGAGATACTTGGTAAGGACGTTCCCTATTGGATTATTAATGCTGGCAGTAAAAGCGATTATACTTGTAAGCAATGGGAACAAACCAGATTCCAAGAAGTTGTTGATGCATTGCCTGATATTACTTTCGTGCAAGTGGGGGCAAAAGATGATGGCCATAATCACAACTCACTGCATGGCGACAATGTAATAGATCTAGTCGGCAAGACTGATATTAGACAACTAATCAGGCTGGTATATCATTCAGCCGGTGCACTCACATGCGTCAGCTTTTTGATGCATTTGACTGCTGCAATAGAGATGCATCCTCGATATCGCAGACGAAACAGACCATGTGTAGTTCTTGCCGGTGGTAGGGAACCAAGTATTTGGGAGATGTATACAAATCACGCATATTTACACACTTGTGGCATGCTTCCATGCTGTGACAATGGTGGATGTTGGTGTAGCCGAGTTGAACCCATAGGTGATGGCGATTCAAAGGATAGAGAAAATTTATGTCTGCTGCCGGTTGTGGGCAAAAGTGGGCAGAAAATACCATCGTGCATGGATCTCATTAATGTGGAAGAAGTAGTCAATAAGATAAAAATGTATCATTTAATGTACAATTATAATCTGGAGACAAAATGAAAATCGGCATATTCAGCAAATTGGGTGCTTCCGGTGGATCTGAACATCGATGTGCAGAAATGGCCAATGGAATTGTCAGACATACCGACCATTCGTGCACCATACTCTGTGAAAAGGATCTTAATAGGCATATAGAAGATAAATTGGATGATAGGATAAATATTATTAAACGTGTGTTTAAACCCAAGCCAGAAAACGTTGAATGCCTGTATGACTTTGATAGTTTGCTTATAGTTAATAGTGATAGCTATTCATTTGCTAAGGCAGATTATTGGTTGGGTAAAACTGAACACCATGATTATGAGGTTGATTTATCACGTATCAAGCAGATGGCTTTCTTATTTAATTTTGTAATATCACCATCCAAAAAGTTGGCATCACTAGAAAAATATGTTGATGATCTACGTATTATTTGTGCAAATAAGAAATTTTTCCATCATATTACAGAGAAGAGTGGACATGCATGTGTTAGACACTTACCCAGAATTACACTTGATAGCCCAATTGATCCAGAATCTATAACTGATGTCAAGACTAACAGCGATAAGATACGCATTGGCAAACATTCTAAGGCGCACGGTTATAAATTCAACGAAGAACATAAAAAGCTAATAGATATGGTCAATGATAAATATGGTGATAAGGTATCATGGGATTTTCTTGGCGTTCCTAGCGATCGTGCTGCCGAAATCTGTGATATTCCTAATGTAACAATCAGGAAGGAATATTCAGTGCCTGTTGGGGATTATCTCAGAGACATTGACATATTCTTGTTCTTCATTTCATGGGGTAGAAATGAGCCTTGGTCACGGGCTGTTGCAGAGGGACTTATGGCTGGTTGTCCAGTGCTAGCAACAAACAAAGCCGGAAATCTTGATCAAATATTACATGGTAATAATGGTTATCTATGTGATGATTTAGACGGCTTTTACAAATGGCTGTGTTATTTGATAGAAAATCCAGATATGATTAATAAATTAGGTCGTAACGGAAGAATATACTCAAAGAGTTTTTCTTCAGCAAACATTATTCGACAGTATATAGAATTCATAACTGCATGAACACGTTCGTATTAACAGCCTGTAATGATGAGCACAGTAAACGAATCGATCTATGTATAAAAGCGATACGCAAATTCACTGATGACAATATTATTGTCATCACCACTAGATCCAACGTAGATATTAAAAATGATAAAGTTATACGATATAAATGTCCACATAGATATAATGATGTACAATGTAGTAGGATATTAAAAACGGGCGCTATTAATATTATTGATGAGCATTATGGTCTGGATGGACGCTATTGCTATATAGATAATGATGTTTTTGCTGTATCTGATGACTCTTCGTCAATATTTGATTTATATCAGCCACCAATCACATTTGGTTCAGATCCAGGTAAAACAGTTGCGAAATTTTCTGGTTATGCGATGCGCAAGGGAAAATTACAAGATAAAATTCGTGAGAAATTCGATATAGATGTTGATTTAGACTGGCATATATGGAATGGCGGGTTATTTTTATTTGATAAGCAGTCACATGACTTTCTCAACACGTGGTACAATTATACTCTTGCGATATTTGATGATAAGGAATGGTCAGACCGAGATCAGGGTACTCTAATTGCTGCGGTTTGGAAGCATAAGCTTGAATCACATTATACCCTACCTCGTGAATATAATTGGCTGCATAAATTACAAGGTGGTCTCAGACCTAAAGACGACCATTTTGATACCAAATGGGGTGATCGAGTTCGATTTGTTCATTTTCCTATTACTTATGGTGACGATAAATACAAGTCGTGGAAAACTTTGATGGGGATTTTAGAATGCTAGATAAATTGATTAAGATGCAAGAGTCTTTGGCTGGTAAGACAATGAATCGGTGGGATTATGTACATCTGGCAGCACAGACGGCTGGTGTAAAGGCAGACAAGATTGTGGAGGTTGGCGTTTTTAGGGGTGAAATGTCACATAATCTGCGTAGGTTATTCCCAGATGCTGAGTTGTACCTCATAGACCCATGGTTAAGACATGATGAATATAATACTGGTCCCGCAGGCAATGCATATAGCCGCACAGGCATCAAAAAACAAAACGGCTATGATAAGATATATGACGATGTGTGTGCAATGTTTGAAGGTGATAGCAAGACACATGTTATTCGTGGGTTTTCTAAAGAGGTATCATCGCTTATACCAGATGATCTAGATATAGTGTTTATTGACGCAAACCATGCGTATGAGCATGTGAAAGATGATATTAATATTTGGCTTCCCAAAGTCAAGAAAAATGGTTTACTGTGTGGTCATGATTATCGGTGTTGGAGTGGTGTGACACAAGCGGTATCAGAGATGTTGAATTATGTGGCCTCTGGTAGAAACAAGGGCGATGTGTGGGTATCACCCAAAGTTGATCCAAGATATGAAGGTGATAATGTAGTTGTTCTAATTGCCTTTGGTGAAGTGTATCAAAATCTCGCTCGGATGCTTGTTAATAGCCTAAGGGCATTTGGATATGATGAAGATATCATAGTATTTACTGACAAAAAGGTTGATATCGACGGAGCCATCGTCGACCCGATCATTGGTACTGATCGTCAGGAATATATTAGGAATAAACAAGACCGGAAGATCTTTAGAAACACAACCGACGACCACGAATTTGATTATATCATGGCACGTACATGTATAGATTTATTTATGGATGTCTCTAAATATAGATATATCATGTATCTTGATTGTGATGTTCTTGCTGCTGGTAATATCAAGCCATTGTTTTATCGTGATGAAGAACGTGTACTGTGTATAGGACAGAAACGCAGAACATTGATGGGTGGATGCGGCGAACATCTATTCGACAAATTATCAGCAAACGATCAAAATGCGGCTAAGAAACGCATCAAATCCAATGCTGGTGTGATTGGAATACCATCACACATGGCCAGCAAGATATTTTCTGAATGGCGTAATTTATATAAGCAGTACGTTGGTAAAGATATCATAGTTGATGGTGGTAAACAACTAAATGATGAACATATTTTGAACTACATGATAGCACGCGGAGACTTTGAACGTGTTCATGATGAACGTGTTGGGTATAATAAACGACGTAATGGTAAATTATTATATCATTTTATAGGTAAGGTGTCCAAATCCCAGGCAGAACAGACGGAGTTTTATAATCAGTATGTTGAAGATCATTTACTACGGTGATTGGCATGGCCAAGTTGCTCAAAGATTATTTGACCATCTTAAAAGTAAGAACATTGATGTAGAGTTATCATGCGAATCTAATTTTAAAAGTGGTGATAAGACATTTGAGACACGTAAAGTAATCTATATAGAGGATGATTCTGCCGGTGGATATTATGTTCTAGATTTCAAAGATATGCTTGGTTATAAGAATAATTTTGTTGTAAGAGAAGTGGTTCATGATGACAGATGCTTCAAAATATTAAAAAGCCAATATCGTAAAGACCATTACATTGACCCACCATACAATAAGATAATTCCATTTACATACTTCGAGAAGAATCCAGAACTAGTACAATCATTGAGATTGAAAGATGGCCCATCCAAAAGCATTAAAAAGATGTTTTTTAGAGGACAACCATGGAAAAACAGAAACAAGGTACTAGATAGGATAGACGACATAATTATCCCCAATAGGCTTACTTCCATTGAAGATTACTATAATGATATGAGAAGTCATTGGATTGGATTGGCATTACCTGGGTGGGGCAACATATGTCATAGAGAACTTGAATATTTTGCTTTTGATATTGCTGTAATAATGCCAAAGCTGAAAAATACATTTCATAATGATCTAATACCAGATTATCATTATATATCAGTAGATGTAAATACTACAAAGGATAAATCAAAAGTTATAGCAAGTGGTATCCGTGATGCTTATGAATCTGTGGTAGATGATAGAGACAAATTAAACGAAGTAATTAGTAATGCACGTAGGTGGTATGAAGAAAATGTTATGTTTCCAAATAGTATAAAATTAATAACAACATTACTGGGTATAATTTAAATCATCAATACATTTATTAGAGCATGATGCTCGTATGCGTTTTTGTTTTCGTATAAAATCAAGTCTACCATTGCATAATGGGCAAGAGACCTCGCCTATAATATCATCATCTAACCTGTTCATCTCTGATAGATGTGATAAAATAGTATTTATTGCCAAACTTCGTTTATTGGTATATGTATCCATTATCATCTGACAAATTCATCCACAAGTGTATTGCAAGCACTGGGTCTGTGTGCCCTATCTGCGTCAATGTTGTTGAGCGATGATAATTGTTTACCAATAAATCCAGATATCCATTCAACAGCATGATTATGAGATTTAACAAAGAATTCAGCATCAACATCAAAATAATGTTTTGGTTTATAGCTGTTCATCATGCGCAATTGATAGAGTATGCTTGAGGCACGCATCTCAATTGGATCCAAACAATCACATTGAACACCCCATGAATTTAAATTGTCGCTAATATGCCAGCGACTCATGATGTGCATTGGATTTTTACTCCAATACAAGTACTTGGCATTGGGGAATATACTAATAATCCACGGCAACGAGAATATTGTTTCCGGTAATTTCCACCCCACCATACCATCATGGCCTAACAATGGATATAGGTATTCATATAAATAACGCATATATGATTCGGTTGGTGGCATGTTCTTGATATGCCACTGTAATGGCGGTACATATTCCACACATAGGCCAAATTCCTTGGCCGCATCATACATGTGATCCGCAGGAACCATGTCATAACTATCGTTGGTGTTACCCAAAAACACACCATTTTTCGATAGTAATTGTGTTATTAATCTGGTTCCAGAATGGCCCCGACCAACAATTATGACTGTAGATGGGTTGTTTAATCTATCTAGCTCATACCTTAAATTCATTTTCTTCTCTAACAATTACCCGAATATTAAACAACTCAGATGACTCTGATTCGTGTGATACTTGTAGCCTAATATCTACCTCCCTTTTGATATGCTTGGATAGAGTATTGGCTATTTCACCTTCCAGCCAATGTTGGATTGATTCAGTATTTCGCGAAGTATTGAGTAATTCGGCCAAACTTTCACGAACAGCTTTCCTAACAATGTCGTTATCAATTTGCATTGGCGGATACCTTAATCGCCTCCATTCCTTTTCGTCCTTTGGCAACTTCAAAAGATACCCTCTGCCCATCTTTTAACGTTTTGAATCCATCCATGAGAATATTGGAATGATGAACAAACAAATCTTCGCTTTTGTCATCTGGAACGATAAATCCATAACCCTTTTTGTCATTGAACCACTTCACTTTGCCAGTCACTTCTTTCTCCTTAATCAACTACGTCTCATCAATTCTGACTTCGATAACGTTACGAAATCATTTATTGCCACCATTGTTCTATGATCTTCAGACCAGTCTTCATATATAATTTTACCAGACCAATTGTGGTCTAGTATGAACTGTTGAACTATGCTGAGATCACCGGTAAAATCTGTTACGTCCACACCCACCACATCCCCAAATTTAGATATTCTAATCCATTTAGATCGTATCTTTTCATATGCCTTTAGTAAATTGGTATCATTATCTGGATATTCTGCTGTTTCATATAGTTGCTTTAAAGCCGATTGCTCTTCGTCTGTCAACTTGAATAATTCTTTGTTTTCATAGGCATATATGAATCCAATATGGTCATTTGATCCATCACCAATATCCTCTGATATATTTATTACATCGCCACTCATTCTATTAATAAAGTATGCTTTGCGATCTACCATATTGATCGCTTCGTGTAACTTTTCTTCGAACATAATATTGTATCCTCATGATTGTATCCTCACTCTGTATATATCTTTTCCTTGATGATTGTGACTAGTATTGTCAAATATATTGGTAAGGAGATAGATTATGGATGTTGTAGCCAGATTATCTGGTGTGGTCGCTTATGCCGATGGTTCACATCAATCATTTGCTGTAATGATGGACGATGAGGGCAGAATATCATATAATGACAGCACGGAATCCAATGATGCAATCGCCCAGGCGCAGGATGATACCACTTGGCTTCAGGATATGATGAATTTGCTTGTGTATAATATCCCTTATCTATTCGGTCTGAAGGGACTCAAGTTCTACGGGATAACCAGCAGTAGCTCGTCAAGCATGTCATCAAGCCTATCATCAAGCAGCTTATCAAGTAGTTCTAGTACTTCATCATCAAGTTCGTTATCTAGTTCAAGTTCGTCCTCCAGCTTGATATCAAGTAGTAGCTCATCAAGCCTATCTTCAAGCTCATTATCGAGCAGTATTAGTTCAAGTAGCTCATCCAGTTATAGCTCAAGTTCATCCTCATCAAGTGTGATATCAAGTTCGAGTTCAAGCTCGTCATTGTCCTCATCTAGTTCATTGTCCAGTTCTCTATCTAGCTCAAGCTCTAGTTTGTCGAGTAGTTCTTCAAGTTCACAGTCATCATCTAGCTCATTATCGTCATCTAGTTCATCATCTAGCTCGTCCAGTTCACAAATATCTAGTTCATCAAGTTCATTGTCTAGTTCAAGCTCGTTATCTAGTTCGTCTAGTTCTAGCCTTTCTAGCTCAAGTTCTAGCCTATCAAGCAGTTCATCTAGCTCTCAATCATCGTCTAGTTCTTCATCGTCAAGTAGTAGTAAGACCATACTGTGGGGCGGCGATAGCACATTGATCGCCCAAGAATCTAATATAAAATTGTATTTCCCATTTGAAGAATCTGCTGATCCATATTATGATGCAGTAAATGGTACAGAAACTCTCACAGATGCCGGTGGTGGTACTTCATTGGATGTTGCTGGTAAAGTTGGTAGAGCGGTAAGAGTACGTCATAGCTCAACACCACCAACAGATATTATCAACACATGGGGCAGCGATTATATTGCTGCCAGCGATGACGCTACATGGAGTTTTTGGTTACGTACACCATCGAGTGGGACTGGAACTTTCATGTATATATTTTACCCGGCAACGGGGTATGTCCTTATTCCAGTTGCGGCCACATCAGTAAATATCTCTGATGATAATGGGCAGACTTATAATTTCTCAATACCAGCGATTGACGATGATGGATGGCATTGCTTCAGTTTGGTGATGCCCAATGCGTCAAATGCTACTCTATATATGGATGGATCATTACAGGACACAGCGGATAAGGTTCTTGAATTTCCCATCTCATCCGGTGATGCAATGGATATTGGAACTAGTTCTAGATATAATGCTGATCTTGATAGTTTTGGTATTTGGGCTAGTGCCTGGGGATTATCAGAACACCAAGCGTTTTATAATAGTGGCTCCGGGATAGCACGCTAACCTAATCGGATTATAAATGATATTTTACAATAATAATCCATACTATCTCTATCTGATTGATGGAGATGGCAATGATATCCGATTGCCACCCAAATCCGTGGCTGAATTATCATCATTTTTCTTACGTTATGTGCCCAACCAATTAAGTTTAAACCAGGATGATCTTGATCCCTATATAATAACTTCTATTGAAGTCGGTCAGGAAGTTATTATTTATAGTTCCAATTTATCAATAGACGGTTTACGTTGTGTTGTTGTGGATAGGGATGAGGTTAATTACGCAGTAAATATTCCTGATGTGGGCAGAGTGTGGTTTCCATATCAAGTGGTGGCATTACCTTCAACAAGTAGTTCTAGTTCTTCTAGTAGCCTAAGTAGTTCTTCGAGTTCATCTTCAAGCTCATCTAGCCTATCAAGCTCAAGTTCATTATCTAGCTCATCTAGTTCGTCTAGCTCAAGCTTTTCTAGCTCAAGTTCATTGTCTAGTAGCTCATCATCGAGCAGCTTGAGTTCTAGCTCATCATACTCTAGTTCATCATTTTCTTCTAGTAGTTCATTATCATCCTCGTCTAGCTCCTACTCTTCATCATCTTCTTCTAGTAGTTCTTTGTCATCCTCGTCTAGCTCCTACTCTTCATCATCTTCTTCTAGTAGTTCTTTGTCATCTTCATCAAGTTCATCAAGTAGTTCACTATCATCATCCTATTCTTCATCTAGTAGTTCAAGTAGAAGATCATCATCCTCGTCTAGCATAAGCTCTTCTAGTTCATCAAGTAGTTCATTATCATCCTCGTCAAGTTCATCTTCTTCATCCTACTCATCATCTAGTAGTAGAGTATCGTCATCTAGTTCTAGTTTTAGTTCTTCGTCTTCATCAAGTAGTTCATTATCATCTTCATCAAGTTCATCAAGTAGTTCACTATCATCATCGTCAAGCTCATCGTCATCATCCTATTCTTCATCTAGTAGTTCGAGTAGGATATCATCGTCTAGTTCTAAATCGTCATCAAGTTCTAGTCTAAGTTCCTCAAGCTCGTCTTCATCAAGTAGCTCATTATCATCTTCGAGTAGCTCATTATCATCATCGTCAAGCTCATCTTCTTCATCATATTCATCATCTAGCTCGTCTAGTAGGAGATCGTCATCTAGTTCCAGCCTGAGTTCATCATCTTCCTCATCATTGTCTTCATCATCTAGCTCGTCAAGTTATTCTAGCTCAAGTAGTTCATCAAGTTCTCAGTCAAGTTCTTCTAGCTCGTCAAGTTATTCTAGTTCAAGTAGTAGGAGATCGTCATCTAGTTCAAGTCTGAGTTCATCATCTTCTTCAAGTAGCTCATTATCTTCCTCATCTTCGTCCTACTCTTCATCTAGTAGTTCAAGTAGTTCATTATCATCCTCGTCAAGCTCATCATCATACTCTAGTAGTTCAAGTAGAAGATCGTCATCATCGTCTAGCCTAAGTTCTTCAAGCTCGTCTTCATCAAGTAGTTCATTATCATCTTCGTCAAGCTCTCTTAGTAGTTCAATATCAAGTAGTTCAAGTTCTAGTCTATCCTCATCAAGTAGTAGTTCTAGCTTATCTAGTTCAAGTAGTTCTAGCCTGTCCTCATCAAGTAGTAGTTCTAGTTCCAGTCTATCTAGTTCGAGCAGTTCAAGTGCAACAGTTGTTATTCCAGGTGATCTTATAAGTTCAGATTTCACGTCAGATAGAATTTATGTTCATGATGGCATTACTTCTACAGTAAATGATAGCTTTGCGGCACCAAATAACACAATTGGTGATATGGCCTTTGATGGTACCAATCTTATGAGTTGTGGTGAGGCTGGATCGACAGATAGAATATATGTACATAATGGTATTTCTGTAACTATAAGCAATAGTTTTGCTGCTCCAGCATCTGGTCCTAAGGGGCTAACATATACTGGCACAGATTTAATAAGTGCAGATAGACCATCTGGTGTTATTTATATTCATGATGGTATTTCAAGTACTATACAAAGTAGTTATGCTGGGCCAGATGCCTATATGTCAGGTCTTGCATGGGATGGTGATAATTTAATTTCATGTGGATATAATAGTGATAAGGTTTATATCCACAATGGAACCTCCTCAACCATAACTAATAGCTTTTCTACACCAGGATCAGTGCCGTATGGTCTTACATATGACGGAAATCATTTGATAAGTTGTGATTATGGAACTAACAGAATATATATTCATAGCGGAATAACTTCTACAATTTCCAACAGTTTTGCAGCACCTAACAATGATCCGAGTGGATTAACATTTAGTGGAGGACCATTATAATGAAATTATGTAAGGTAAAAATCCGCAAGATAAGAGATGAAAATGATACTCAATGCCAATTTGTATATCCCGACGGTTATAGCGCTAAAATTATCAAACCATTTGCTTATGAAAATCGTGGCAATGAGTATGAACATTGCCTTGCCGAGGTACCAGATGATTTTATATTCTCTAATGATATGGCAGAGATAGATCCCTATACTGCCAAATTACTAGTACATGAATGGGCAGACAATGATAAGGACATTTCCTCAGAGATAGATAGAGATAATCTCAAAATATCTAAGGAGAAGTATTGCAAGTAATGATTGGCGTGCCCAATATGGGCATGATAAGTTCTGGCTTGGCGTCCTGGTTGATGACTCATGAAAGATTTGGTCATGACACCAAGATAATACCAATGCAATCATCAATATTTAGGCCATTGACCAAAAACCGCAATTATATTAGAGATGTGTTTCTAGATTCTGGGTTTGATTTTTGTTTGCAGTTGGATAATGATATCATACCATGTGATAATCTTATTAATATGGTAGATAATGATGTAGATATATGTAGTGCACATTTGAGAACTGTAAAAAATTCTCAATTGATGACACTATGTATGCATGAAAGAGACGATGGTTATATACCACAGAATGTTGGGAATGGGTTAGTGGAGTGTGATGCTATTGGCGGTGGGTGTATGCTTATCAAACGCGAAGTGTTGGAAAAGGTTGAATTTCCATATATAACCAATGAATGTGCTTCCGAAGATTTTGGGTTTTGTAAACGGGCAAAAGAGTCAGGATTTAAAGTATATATGGATTTCAGATTTAAATGCAGTCATTATACTATGTGTTATCTCTAGGATCTTCGCTATAATTTCTGTTAATCCATTCTACTTCTAATTTCCATTTCTCTCGCTCTTTCTTCTTGGTGTGTATTTCCTTTATTTTCTTTAATCTTCTACGTTTTTTGGTCTTCATGTATTTCCTTCGAGGAAAGTATTAATGTATATATCCAGTCTACCATCATCAACATTGTACTGTCCTGAATCTTATCAGGAGTATCATAAACTGTGTGTAATTCTCTCCAAATCATGTGGCTATCTAGTTGATCTTCCGGCAACACACTTATAAGTGATGCTTTGTGGTTATTTAATGACAAGGCATAATCATCTGATGGTGGGGTGTAATGATTCAACACATCACTTGGAAGATAATCACCATGGCCAATAATGGTGTCGCCAATACCACACACATCTAGCACCAAAATATGTGGTGATCCTTTGAGATCCATACCAAAAACATAAGAACCCATGTCTTCTATACGACCATTGCACAACTGTTCTTCTTGATCGAACAGAACTACGGCAGAATTCTGGTGTCCCTCGATTGCATGTTCCAAACAGACCACCACTGATGCTGTATTATCGTTGGCACCAACTGAATTTGTGACCACATCATAATGCGCACAGAAACAGAAATCAGCATTATCTGGGTCACCAATGATGACATTACATCCACAATGATATGGTTGTAGAGTGAACTTGATACGATTTGTACATAGATATCCAATTATGCAACCCAGTCTATTTCGGGTACTGCACAATTCTTCCAACAGAGTTCTCATATGTCCATTATACAAGATCAAGAAGAATCTCCTCCAATTGTGATGTGCCACCATATACAAGTTTGGTTTTATTCTTGCCAAATTTCATAATCTTGTTATTCAGAGCATGGGAAATGAACTTCGTCATTACAAGCACATGATCAACCTGATTAACAAGCTTCGGAATCTGTTTGAGATTTTTGGTGTTTTTGTCTGAGCTTATGTATGACAGTGACAATGATTGGCTGAATATATTGTGTATCTCGCTGGCTTGTCTGTCTAGTAAACCAACAATCAACACCTTCTGCTGTGGCTCTATCTTGGGCTTGATCAGTTGCGATGCGGCATTAGTCAGATTCTTACTTAAGGATGTAATAACATGAGATGAGATTTGTTCAATTACCCTACAAGATACTTTAGATGATATTTGCTCCACGATTCTGTTCTTCAACTCGTCTAAGAGTTGTGTGTCGGTAAATTGGTCGAGAGTGTATTCGACCTCTACCTCTGGACTGGTTTGTTGTGCTTTATCTTTCTCGATCCAGTCACCTACCATCTGCTTTAACCATGGTACACTTGTACAAGCTACTATTCTTCTATGTCTATCTGATGGTAGTACTGCTTTTTGTGCACGCGACAATTCACGTAGCCATGAGAACTTCCCACCTGGACACTTCTTTCTGACTTGGGCAACCGATTCAGCGAGTGCCAGTTTTTCTTCTGTGGACCAGTGTACTCTCTTCTTCGCCATATGATTTCCTTTGTGGAAATTGAAATTATTACATATGGCCGTTGTCAATGTCGCACAGCAGTATGCATCTCTTCCATGATTTCATTTGTATTATGATCACTGCCAACATCACCACCAGAGGCACAGATATTGCCCCCAAATAGCATAGCTTCATAAGTTGTCCATCTTGATCCACATCCACCAAGGTCTTTTGAACATTCACGACGCCTACGAAACACTGTCCTATTTTCTGTAGGCCTTCCAGTCACCACTACATCCACATTTGTTTTACCGCATACAGGACATTTCATGTTTTTCTCCCACTATTCAATAGAAACATGGAAATCATGTTTCATTGCATCATATGCTTCATCAATACCATAATAACCCCAACAACTGTTGTCATATAGCTCCACATCGTGGCGATAATCTTCTATGTTATCATACAATTTATTGTCATCTCCATATTTGGCCTTGTATGCTTTAATCACTACGCCATAAACATCACCATTACACCACTTTGTGTACACGTCACACGCTTGGTTAGCCCATTCGGACATTTTATTCTGTCTGTCCAGTTGTTTGAGACCCATGCTATCTGCATCGTCTAAAAGGTACTTGTCTGGTACCCATACCCCGCCCGTATCTACTGTGTCCCATGTGTCTGTGATACGTTCTGATCCGCGCACAAACCAGCGACAAAGGCCATGCTCATGGTAGGACAGATATATTTTGTCCTCTTCCATCTGCTTCACTTCTTCAGGATCGATGAAATTGCGGTGTTTGTTGCAGAATGAATAAATCGTGCCCATAGCATCACTATCTTCGAGTGGGTTGGTTGGGCTATCATCCAATTCAATCAATCGAAACACAATGATGCCATTTTCTGTGACCTCAACATGTTTTTCTACCGACATATCACTTCTCCTTTTGGTTATCTGTTTTTATAATCCTCTGCGATCAGATAAGATGACAAATCACCCTCACCCAGGTACAAACCATTGGCAGTAAAAGTTTTGCCATTCTCGACAGTGCCAAGCATAAGGCCCTGTGCATTACGTACCTGCTTAGTCTGCCCGTTCTGATTTGTGCTTCCCATAAACAATCCTCTAATTCATGTGTTATCAGTATGTTGTTTATCTAGCCATTGTTCCCAGCCATTAGCACGTGCTGACCACGGCCTCCTCCGGAACGCTATCAGGCTCCATCCTCGTTGTACCAAACTCGTGCATGACCTCTTTGAACCGCTTGGCCAGCGGCTCGGCACGCCGGTCAAGCCACTCGTCCAGGTCGTCCGCGCTCGGCATCTGGTCGCCCTCGACCTCGCCAAAGATCACCGTGCCCTTAAACGCTTGCTCAGGATCGGGATCCCATGACCTGTCCTTGGGCTTGCCAATCCGGTTAAACCAGTGCTTGCCGTTCGCCTTGTAGTGCATGGGCACGCCCATCGCGTCCACGAGATGCCACTTGATGAGCGGCTGAAGCTCGGGAAAGTGCCGGGCAATCTCCTCGTGCAGGCAGCCGCTGTCCTCGACAAACCTGGTGCCCTGCGGTCAATGTTGGCCGTAATCGAAAAGTACGGCAGCTGACTGCCCCGTAAGTGACGCAGCCCGTAGGTCACCGTGATCCGGTACGTCTCACCGTGCTCGTCGTATCTCAAACTGTCGGTGTTCTTCTTGACCCAGTACTCACGTGTCGCTGTCGTTTTCTTAAGTGTCGTCATGCTGCTCCTCCAGCCAACAGAACTCGGGTCCGCCTTTATGGTTTCATTTGACAATGCTTGCGCACATCTTCCAAAACATCTTTTAAGTATAACCTACAGAAGGTATGATTAGAAACTGACATCATCTGCTCCTATGGAATGCCCTGGTTGCCTGTCTCAACATCTCCTTGTTCTCGGGGTGCACCACGATCAGATCCGATGTGTTTTTGTGGCTAAATGCCCGGAAGCACACAACTGGCTTTTCCGTTGAACAGTCTTTACACGTTGTTGTGTGCGGAAGAATGTCCAGTCTACTGCTAGGTATTTCTGATCCACATATTATACAGGTCATGAGTCCTCCTCTCATAACTTGTATAGCAATTACTATTCCAGAAATACCACTACCGGTTGTGTGTTTTATTGTGAATCACATACTACGGGTAGGTTGTCCAAGACAGATAAGTCATCACGACATCATGATGGTAGGTTGTTTCAGTTTGATGAGATCATCCATGATTTTGTTCAAGATATGGATATTATAAGTGGTATTTGGTTCGAATTTAATAAATTTGGCTTTCCCGTGTTCAAAGAGTATCTCCACGAGCATCTCATTTACTTGCATGGTTGCCGAACTTTCCATCAGACACACAATTTTGGAGTCAAATCCACCAATCTTGAGATGATTGTTTTCCTCTCCGGTGGCTCTTTTGAGTATATCCTCATATCCTTGTGGTCGGTCGAAATCTTTGGCTTCTGTGTCTAGAAACCTGATGCATGCCTTATAAAGAGAAATCCCATTGGCGTTTTCTTCTATCCATCTATCTATACGGCTTTCTGTGTTTAACCCCACGGTAGAATTCATACCAGTAAACATACCAATGGAATTAAGAGCCTTGATCATATTATATCCGTCTACTACCATAATATTCACCCTCATTATTCGTTGTTCCGCCACCCAATCCGGCACAGGTGCCGAACCAAACGGTGGAGTATATTCGCTACCGCTCAATGCTCATCTCCGTCGTTGGCAGGCATGATTTCCAAGTCCTCGATATTCCACGAATAGAAACCGTCAAGTTGACGATCTAGGCGTACACCACCTTCGATGTCATCGTAGACACGCTCAATCTTGGCAGTCTTACTCTTATCGCCAGGTTCGCCGTGACGGATCATACAGGTCTCGTCCTTGAGTCGAACCGTCCTGCCAACAAGGCGTCGGAGTTTACAATTCATTCCGCACATATCCTCTTCCCGTGCCTTGTATGCGCCGTTCGACCACGCGACTTTGCACAAAGACCGAATGCGCCTTACCAAAGCGTCATCATCAATGTCGATTGTCTCCGCAACCCCATCGTCCTGCCACCACCGATAAAATGCAGAACAAGACGGTTGAGACGTACTGCCAATTCCGCTTCGCTCCATTGTCATCCGCTCACCTCCACGGGTTATCCTCTGCGCGTTCATACGTCTGCTCGAAGATGTCGGGCTTGCACGGGTAGTATTCACCTGCGACACCTTTGATGACGAAATCACCCTCACTGACTATGTGGTCGCCCTTCAGTGTCGTGATGATGAACGCTTTGCTACCCATCGGCCCCGGCTTCCACGGGACATCTCCCATCGCCATGATTTCATCCCACGACTGTTTTGTGCCTTGCCACTGCACGGCTTCGATCACTACGGGCTTCTTGCGGTACTTCATGCCGTCTCCTTGCGAAACACCCGAACGTCGTACAGGCAATCTCGCACACCTGCTTCTTGACGTGCGCTTAATGCAACGTACCCTCATTATTCTACCAACGTTGTATTGTCAACCCATCTACCATCTGATTTATTGATTTTGCTTGATATTATCCACCATGGTATATCAATATCATAACGTGGTTTTGCCAATACCATACGTGAATTTGGATTACGACCTTTGTATCGTTTTGTTGCCTCACGTTTTGCGTTAGTCGGTGTTGTGGCCTTGCACGGTTCCCACTGCCCATATTTACCATTACGCTCAATAGTCATATAATATTGTGTATTCATAAGTGTTAGCTGCTTAATGCAACGTATTGATATTCAGGGTGTATATCACCACCCCGTCTTATCATGTTTATGAGATATCCATTTGATGACAATTCTAGCATCATACCATGATTTATGGACCAGCTATAGGCTGTGCGTTTGCAGGGGAATAGGTTGGGAGCACCACCACCACTGATGAAATAATGATTCCCATTGATTGCTTTGTGAGCAAATAAATGGGCGTGGCCGAAAAATGTAAGATCAGCCATGTGTAGTACAGTTGCCCCCTTATCATCAACCATCTTCTTGATAATGTTGGGGTTGGCCTCTAGATTGTCATCGAATAATTGTTTTATTGGTGCATGAGTAAATACACATGTTTTTAGAGTAGTGTCTAATTCTTGTTTCAGCCAATCAATCTGATTGGATTTAAAACCATAACCAAAACGCCACGTATTACGAACAATAATTATCTTCCAATGTTTCATTTCGATTGACAGGTCCCAATCACCAAAATAATGCGCAAAATGACGAGGCCCAAATAACCTGTCATCATGGTTGCCAATTACATGTAACGATAGGATGTCAAATGTGTTCAACTTCTCCACATAACTTGCATATTCTCCACTTAGGGACCAATCTGTAAAATCACCACCATTGACAATCACATCGGGCTTATGGATAGATGCCATCTCTGACAACATTTCTGGCCAGATATGTCCTGATACTGGTCTGGTATCAGATAACACCCCGATTTTTATTTTGTCGGAGTCAACAACTTCTAATGCAGACTTCGTAAAATTGTTGAGCAAGCGATCATCCTTATTGCCTAATAATAGCAGCTACTTTTGTATATTTTTGATATGCCTGTGTGGCCATCTTTTTAATGTCTGTGTC
>WJMJ01000102.1 GCA_014728035.1 Promethearchaeota archaeon
CGTTGATGGCTCTGTTTATGATGCTGATATTGTGATATCAAATGCTGATACTGCTCATACATACATGGATCTGATTGACAGGAAGTATCGTAAGAAGAACAAAGACAAACGGTATAAGAAAGCTAAGTATAGCATGAGCCTATTCATGACCTACTTTGGTGTGAAGAAAAAGTATGATGATATGGTTCAACATAGCATAGTATTTGGTCCACGATACAAGGGATTGATTGAAGACATCTTTAAGAAACATATTGTGCCGGAGGACTTCTCAACATATCTTCACATCCCAACTCGCAATGATCAAAGTCTTGCTCCCGCAGGATCTGAAGCAATGTACGCATGTACACCTGTTACAAATCTTGAAGGAGATGTTGATTGGGAAGAGAAGAAAGATGAATTCCGCGATCATATTCTTCAAACTCTTGATGAAACCGTCCTTCCAGGATTGTTGGATAACCTCGCAGTCACTAGTGTATTTACTCCAGCAGATTATGAACGAGAGTTCAATTCATATAGAGGAAGTGGATTCCAACTGCAACCTATTCTTCTTCAATCCGGTTCATTCAGACCTCATAACAGATCAAAGGATGTCAAAGGTCTATATCTTGTTGGTGCTGGCACACATCCCGGAGCAGGAGTACCCAGTGTTATCATGAGCGCTGATATTACCTCTCAATGTATCCTTGAGGATATCGAGAAAGAGAAAATATAGTAGAATAAGAGGCCCCTTTTTGGCCTCTTACATTATTTTTCAAATCGTTACGTATTTACATAACAAATTGCTATCAGACAGTGATATTAGGAATAATTATGGAAGGTTATGAAGCTCATTCTACAAGAAGAAATATGACGTTGAACCTTCCAGGATAGATTGTGGAAATTACTGGTGAAGAAATTGGTTGAGGGAAATGAAACTTTTCAAAAAACATTGAATTCTGACAGGATAATATACGATGTGCCATTTCCCTCTACTAGATTTCAAGGTAGTAAGAGAAGAGTTATCAAATGGATAAAGAAACAAGCAATGAAGCTTGAATTTGACTCGGTTCTCGATTGTTTTGGCGGTACCGGAATTGTTAGCCATGTTTTCAAAAAACTAGGGATTGAAGTCACATATAACGACTATCTGAAATGTAATGCAATAATGGCAAAAGCGCTGATTGAAAATAGAGATGTAACTATTTCAACAAAGAAAATTGCTAACTTATTCCATCCTACAAATCCGCCATATGATGATTTTATTCAACGCACATTTCAAGACATATACTACACAGATGAAGAGAACAAACAGATAGATATAGTCACACAAAATATCCATCTAATCGAAAGTGAATATGAAAGATGCCTAGCTTTTTTTGCATTGTTTCAAGCTTGTCTTATCAAAAGGCCCTATAATCTATTTCATCGAAAAAATTTGTATATGAGAACATCTCATGTCGAAAGATCCTTTGGAAATAAGACCACATGGGAAAGACCATTTGATGAACTGATGATTCAGTTTGCGAATGAAGCTAACAAAGCAGTTTTTGATAATGGTAAAGATAATACTGTACTGAATCGCGATGCACTTTCGATAGAACAACAAGATTATGGTCTTATTTATGTTGATACTCCATATATTTCACCAAAAGGGGTCGGTGTCGATTATCATCATTTCTATCATTTTCTAGAGGGGTTAGTACAATATAAGAGATGGAACGAGAAAGTGGATTTCAAATCAAAACATAGAAGATTATACTCTGTAGATAATCCATGGCATGATAAAGAACGAATTCATCAAGCTTTTAACTTGCTTTTTGAAAAATTCAGAAATTCGATTATCATGGTTTCTTATAGGTCGCCAGGTATTCCAAGTATAGAAGAATTAGAGGAGATTCTATTAAAATACAACAAAGATGTTCAAACATTTGAAAGAAAGCATCAATATGCCTTATCCAAAAGGAGAAGATCACACGAAGTTGTACTGATTGCAATCTAGGTACAAAGTCCAGAATACGGAACTAATTTAGAAAATTCTCATCTGAAAAAGAGTTTGAGAATCATCGTGATATCATACTTTCAGTATGGCTTCAAAAAAATCATTTACGATGAGCTTTTTTAGCTCCAGAAAACCATTCATTGAATACCATTACTCGAAAGTCGTCTGATATATCAAGAGTGTCATCTACAATTGTTGTCGCAGGATGACCGAAACCATCTTCTTCTGCTTTCTCCAATTTCTCAAGACATTCTTCAAATTTATCTTTAGCTTTATCAAATTGATCTTCCGCATAGGTCCAACCTTTGAAAAGAACCCATTGATTCTGACCCAAAATTGGTTCAACTCTGACCTCCACTCTATAGTAGACACTAGTTTCGTTAGCTACAGTATCAGTTACCTTAGCGATTCCAACACCCCAGTCCACATCAAAACATGTGATGTTTGGTTTCCAATCAATCCATTTGCGTGTGTGGTTTTCTGTGCTCAAAATAATCGCAATAGATGTAATGGACTTCCTGATAGGTCTTTCCATGGGAATAGAGGAGGAGGTTATCCTCCAACTAATCTATACTTCCCCATTCACTATCCATAATCTCTTTTACCTTACGAGCTGCGTATTCTTCATCCATTACCTGAGCCTTACGGTCTTGGAGATTTCTCTCTACCTTCTCTAAGGCAAACCTGAATGCTTCTTCGGGACTCCATGCTTCAGCAGTACCATAGAATTGACCTGAAGGTGAATAGAACTGTAATTTGCATTGTATATGCTGATCACCTTTTGTAGCAGGACCATATCGTTTCATATGAACATAGAGACCTCCAATACCAACCGTATCCTTGTATTTCTGAGCAAACGCTGAAAACTCCTTTCTAATTACTTCTTGTTCTTCAGGAGAAATTCCGATGTTGGGTTTTATAGAAAACTGTACTGACACTTGCGTCGGTTCTTGGATAGCTGACGCGAGAGGTTGAAGAAAATCTCGTTTCGTCATGATTCCAACTAATTCATCATCTTCTACGACAGCAAGAGAAGATATATCATGTTTTTTCATCTTCTCAAAAGCTTCCAGTAGAGAATCACTAGGCCTTACAGCAACAACAGGTGAAGACATAATATGCTTAAGTCTGATTTCCTTCAAATCCTTTGATTCGCCGCTTCGTTCACCATGTCCACCGCGTCCTTCAGGTCCTCCAAACCCTCCCTCTGAACGTTGTCGTCTTCTATAGACGATATCGATAACATCTCGTAGACTGACAATTCCTTCTGTTTCACCATTTTTCACAACTGGCGCATGAGAGAATCCATGATCACGAAATGTCGATAGTAATTGAGCTACTGTCTGATTAGGAAATACATAGACAGGGTCAGGAGTCATAACCATAGACACCGGATTACTACCCCAATCCTCATTCACAACACGTTGAATGATATCTTCTCTTGAAACATATCCTTTCAATCGCTCTCCAGAATAGACTGGAAGAATAGCTGAGTCACTGGTAATCATAAGACGGGCAGCCTCACTCAAAGATTCATGCTCATCAACTTTAGGAACGTTACGTGTCAAATCCTTAACTTTTCTTCGTGAAGCATCCAATTTTGACCTATCTAGCCATCGGATAGAAATAGTTCCTGCATACTTTCCTTTCTTATCTTTAACAATCAACGCAGGTGAGGTGCTATCTTTGAAATAACTTGTAGCTTTTGATAATGTTGTATCTTCTTCAATAATTCCTAAATCTTCTTCCGAATAAACGTCTTTAACTTTGATATCTACCATAGAGTTAGTACTCCAAGATAACTATAGTTATTATCCCTTTTGTATCCTCGGGTTTCGAAATTTATAATTCGATTCAACAAAAAGATTAAGCTAATCTGTAGGTTTGTTCTAAAGACAATGTACTGGACATTGATTGACATGATAGTGAATCAGAGTGGCGACTTCATTGGAACTCTACTAGCAGAAGTATTTCGTAGAGAATTGTTGTCAGATAGAAAGAGAGAGAAAGTAAAGAAGTGGCGAATCTCTTTACTTCTTGATACTGATTACTATCCCGTATCTATCAATTTCAATAATGGCATCTCTATCAAAAAAGGAATCATAAAAGACCCAGACATTACCATGACTACCTCAATGCAGACAATCATCGATATAACAAAAGGAAAAATATCCGCATTTCAAGCTTTAAGAAAGGGCGAACTCAAAATAAAAGGCATTCTTCGTCACCCATTGGCTGCTATCAGATTATATCGTTTTATGATACCTGCTCTAGGAGGTTAATTGCTTGATAGTAAAGAAACTCTGCAAAATTGTCGGAGAAAAATATGTTTCTGACGGTACTGCTGAAAAATACATCTACGCCCAAGACATGACAGAGAATGAACCTTGTCAACCACAAGTAATAGTTATGCCAAGGTCAGTTGTAGAAGTGCAGGCAATCCTAGAAATCGCTAACGAAACAAAGACTCCAGTAGTTCCATTCATAACCGGTCAGAATGTTGGAGGACTGACTATACCTCAAGTTGAAGGAGCCATCGTTATTGATCTCAAACGCATGGATAAGGTTCTTCAAATTGATGAGGAAGCAATGTATGCTCTGGTTGAACCAGGAGTTACCTTTGGGCATTTGCGGAAACATTTAGACAAACATCACCCAGATTTACGATACACATATCCATTAGCTCCACCATATACATCAGTAGTAGCCAATGCACTGTTACAGGGTCTCTGTGACCTTTCAACAAGACATGGTGCTATGGCTGATTTTGTTAACGGTCTTGAGGTAGTACTTCCCACCGGGGAAGTTGTAAGAGTTGGCTCTGGAATATTGGGGGAAGAGAATTGGTTTGGACGATATCCCCTACCTGATCTAGTAGGTCTCTTTAGTGGCTGGCAAGGAATGACTGGTATAATAACTAAAATGGCACTACAGTTGTATCTGAAACCACCATATATTGAGCATGCTGCACTCTTCACTTTCGGAGAGCAGAACACTACAGAGATTCTAAAGAATATAGCTCGAAAACAAATCCTAGACGATGCAGATTGCATGTCTTTATCCCTAGTGAAAATGCTTCTTGGTGTTGAATATCCTGTTGAAGCATTGAAAGGAGAGCCAGACTATGCGACTCTTATCGCGGTCTCGGGTAATACTAAGATAGAAGCTCTGGAAAAGATTCGAGTTATTGAGGAAGAAGTGTCAAACGCTCAATCCAATGAACCAAGGCATCTTCTTGTGACATGGGATGCAATCACAAAGCTGATGGGTGAACAGGCGCAATCTTGGATTGATTTTCCATCAGATGCATTCAAAATCTTGACCGAGTTCGATGGACTCACTTGGGTCGGTACCTACATTCATCCTAAAGCTTGGGGGCAGGCTCTTGCTGGTGGAAGGAAAATTGTGGAAAAACATGGATTTGAACTCATGGCTTTTCTAAAACCTATGAATGGAATGCATTTTGCAGAATTCAAATTTATCATCCGATTTCCCAAAAATTCTGAGAAGATAGAACAAGTGAAAAAATGTAATTCGGAACTCCTTGACTATGCATTGGATCAGGGAGCTATACCATACAAGACATCAGTTTGGGCTGCTAAGAAATTGCAAGAACGGATAGATCCCCAATTTATAGAACTACTCAGGAAGATAAAACAGACTCTTGATCCGAACAACATCATGAATCCAGGGAGGTGGAATCTATGACTCAGGAAACCTCACCTATCTCAGAGTGGCTCCACCGATGCATTCGTTGTGGAAACTGCAAATTCATCTTTAGAGATTATGACAAATCTTGTCCCTCAGGACATTATCACAAATTTGAGAGTTATTTTGCTTCAGGACGGATTTGGTTAGCTAGAGGTATAGAAACAGAAGAAATCACTTTTGACCAATCAATTGTTGAAGCAATATTTTCATGCCCTACCTGTGCAAGCTGCGAAATTCAGTGTCAAGCACCTCATCGAGATCATATTGTTGATATCATCGAAGAATTAAGAGCTAAAGCAGTGGAAGCTGTTGGAGCTTTACCGAAGCACAAAGGGTTTCTGGAAAAAATCAGACAGCACAAAAATCCATACGGTGAAACACATCATTCGAGAGAGCTTGCGGAAAAACACTCGCTCCCCGATGAAGCTGATACCATCTATTTCATAGGATGCACCTCTAATTATCGTACAACCTCAATACGTGATGCTACGATTCAACTTCTAAACATTAGCGAAATCGATTATACTATTATTGATGAGGTATGTTGTGGGTCTCCGCTCTTGAGAACTGGACAGCGATCTGAGGTTCCAAATCTAGTTACACACAATCTACAGAAATTTCAAGAAGCTGGCGCAAAAAGAGTTGTCACATCTTGCGCAGGATGTTACAGGACACTAAAGAAGGATTATCAGCGGTACACAAACGGATTAGATATAGAAATTCTACACATTTCCCATCTCCTTCCCACTCTAATTGAGAGAAAGAAAATTCCTATCAAAGAAGAAAAGTCCAAGTTAAAGATTACATACCACGATCCATGCCATCTTGGCAGACACATGAATGTTTACGATGCGCCTCGCAGATTGATTGATACTATCCCAGTTGACTTAATTGAGATGCACCGAAATAGAGAGAATTCCTGGTGTTGTGGTGCAGGTGGAGGATGCAGAGCTGAATTTACAGATTTTTCACTTGAAACAGCAAAAGCTCGAATTGAAGAAGCTAGTAAAACAGGAGCAGATACTCTGGTGAGTTCGTGTCCTTTCTGTATTACCCAATTGAATGATGCAAATACTTCCGAGATGCACATTATTGATATTACACAATTATTATTAAAATTCTTAAAATGAGAAAATCAGCTTTTATGGACAATTATATCTTGATCAGACTTTGGTCCAATCCCTATCCTTGCTGCGTGCTTAATCTGTGGAACTGCCCAAACATCTGAACCTAGTGAGTTATCTGCTTTGTAGCTCTGAAGGAGTTTGACACCCTCAACATCAACTGATAACATGTTATCTCCAGTAATAATTTGACCTGGTTCTTCTATGGTTCCTGACGCTGGACCACCAGTAACGAAAACTTTTCGAGCATCCATCATAACTAAATCAGGAGTGAAGAATGATGCAAGGTCAGCAATTTTTTCCTGTAATTTTCGTATGTGCATTCGGATTCTATCGCGACCTCTCACCCAACCAATCAATAACTTCATTGCACCTGTGAAACCTGCAAGTTTGTGCGTCTTAAGGCATGGAACAAGAAAGAGTCTATCAGAACCTATAAGAGCTGGTCCACCAATCTGTCCGCCTTTCATATATTGCCCCTGTGAAAACTTTTGATGGGGCCAATCATGTTCATCCAAGATAACTAGTTCAGCCTCAAGTTCCTCAACGACATCTGCAAGCCCGACTTTTTCTGCAACTTCACGAGTATCCAATCTGAACATCGAACTCTCAACAATGCGAATTTTCTTAGCTCCAGCTTCAAGAATCAAACTTCCAAATTCTCTTATGAATTCAGGATCGCTTGAAGCGGGATATGGGTCTGCGGTATTCAGATTTGGTTTGAGTGTAACTATATCACCTTCAGTTACAAACCGTTCAAAACCACCTAGTTGACCTATTGCTTTTTCAATCGAGCTTCTCAGAGACCCCCGTACTGTGTGTCTAATAACTGGATATTTCCTTGTAGTTCCAGATATAGGAGAAGAACTGGAGTCGGTTTTTCTAGATGAAGCGGTCACATTCTGTCCTCTAGTTCCATGTACCAGAGAGCTAGATGAATCTATGGAAAGGTGAATAAGATAAGACCTATTTTATAGTGATTGCTTGATTGGGACATATGTTCACACAGTCCATACAGCGAGTACAGAGGTCTAGAAAAGCTACATCGACCCTCCATTCATCAGGATCATTGCTCTCATAATCAGGAGAGTACATCATAAAAAGTGCAGGAGGACATATCTTCATACACTTTTTGCAATCACGAGGATCTCCGCATTTCTCATAATCAACTATGATATCAGTTTTCATTACCATTCCTCTACAAGTGTTGGATAGCTGGTCCGGTCTATCATCTGAATTGCACCTTGGGGACAAGATGTAGCACAGAGACCGCATCCATAACATCGCCAAGCATCAATAAACGGACGGTTTGTTGAATCAGCAAACGTAAGAGCACCGAATTGACAGCGGCTTACACATGTCTGACATCCATCACATTTTGAAAAGTCAACCTTAGCTACATATTCTCCTTTAAGCAATGCATTGAGACCATAGTCCATTCGTATTCGGGTTGCAGCACACTCAGGATATTCACAACTACAGAGAGCCGCGATATAAGGAACGGGACCAAACCACACAGTATTAACTCGACCTGAAAGGTTCATCTCCTCAATGAAGTCTTGAGCTTCATCAACATGCAGAGGTTCGACTCCGCCATCTGGAATATACCTTGGAAGCTTTGGTACCATTTCAGCTAGAGCTCCAAAAGCTAGACAACATGGGTCTTCAATCCCTCGCGTCATATGCCGACAAGCACAATTTACTTTGAGAATTGGCTCTGCAAGTTCAAGAATTTTCTTTCCATCTTCAAGTGGAACAACTTGACCAGGATGCCCTTCAGCACGCCGAGGGTTTCTTCCTTTGAGGGGCTTCTCTTTGCTGAACCAGCTATTGATGTATTTCTTGATATATTTGCCAACAATCGGCCAACTGAACTTGTATCCTGGACCGCGAGCTGAAATCCCGTAAATCTTCTGCAAATAGACCTTCTCAAAATTCTTCCAGAGCTCAAAGATGTATTCATGAGCTCCGACTTCTTCAGCAGTTTCTTGAAGATAGTTTCTGGAGTTCAGATACCATTTCTTTCCAGCACCATGCTTGTAGCACCATTCACACACTGCGAATCACATTAGCACAATAGAAAAGAACCCTAATATTAACGCCTACTATTCCAAAGATTATAAAATCATTAAACAAAATAACACGAAAAGACTACAACCTGCTCTCTAGGTAATTCGAGTTACAGTTTGATATCCTCTGCTTGTATTTGGTGGTTTTTGGATTTCTTTTTTTCCACTACTGAATCTATCCAACGATAGACTTATTAACGATTTAGCATAAACTAAATCGTACCGTTCAGGATTAACTAAATGGTGAAACGTAAATGAAGTCTGATAAAGAGAAGAATCAAGACGATAGGAAATCTCTCTATACATACTGGCACGAATTAGGATTTTTTAGCGAAAAAGAAGCAAAGAATATAGAACAAGTACGTCAGTCTGAAATTAAGTGGTTCATAATCAAATACATCCGTGATGGTGTAGAGGATGAATTTGGGAGGAAACATAACCTCTCTCGCAGACATGCGTTTTCTGCAAAGGAGCTGCACGAAGCCTACCTCAAAAGCCCAAATCACGAGGAATGTTCTTTATCTAATTTCCACTTCCATATCAAAAGTCTAGTAGAAGATGGATATCTGAAGGAAGTAGCAAGAATTCTTGAGGGTCGCCACTACGTCACATATTATGGACGAACTTCAATCATATTCTTTGATCAGTTCGAGGGGCCCTTACAAACTAGTATCAGTCAAGATTTCTTTGATCCGTTGAAGATATTGATTAAAACGATGAATTCAGATCTTGAGGTTGATTACATTAACCAGCTTGTTGAAGACCATCTAAAAGCCATAGTCGATTTCTTTAGCAGGTTCTTCTCGTGGATAAAAGAAAATTATCCACAAATCTACAACTCTAAAATCGATTTGCATACCTTCACGCAGATTGCAAGCCATTATTCTATCTTTCACCCTGGTCTGCAGAAAACCTCCAAGGAGATTGGTTCTCTGATTGGTCTGGACAAAATAATGGACTATGAACGTTACTTTTGAAAAAGGATGATTAAGAAAATGAAAACAATAGTATGTAAGAGATATGGACCTCCAGAAGTTTTGGTCATTGAAGACAGAGAAAAACCGATAATTAAGGATCATCAAGTCCTGATACAGGTGCATGCCACATCTGTAACCCCCATGGATTACAGAGCTAGAGGTGCCAAGATGCCTTTGTGGCCTTTCACACGGGTGATGACAGGTATTCGAAGACCTAAGCAGGATATTCTCGGCATTGAAGTTGCGGGAGAAATCGTTGAAGTCGGAAACGAGGTCACAGAGTTCAAGAAAGGAGATCGAATATTTGGTCTTGCTGACAAGTCTTATGCAGAATATGTAGTTGCTAGAGGTACTAAGGGTGCAACGATTACAACCATGCCTCCCAATCTAAGCTATGAAGAAGGTGCTGCCATTCCTGTTGGAGGATTAACATCCCTCTATTTCCTGAAAACTTTGGGTAATATCCAAGTTGGACAAAAAGTCCTCATAAATGGAGCATCGGGAGGTGTAGGTGTCTACGCGGTTCAACTAGCAAAATACTTCGGAGCTGAAGTAACAGGGGTCTGTAGTACTAAGAATTTGGATCTAGTCAAGTCACTTGGAGCAGATAGAGTAATCGATTATACTGAGAATGACTTCACAAAGGAAAATGAAGAATATGATATTGTGTTCGATGCTGTGGGAAAGAGTTCTTTCTCCAAATGCAAGAAAATACTCTGTGAAGAGGGGATATATCTATCAACCGTACCCAGCTACCGTCTTCTCTTTCAAATGCTTTGGACATCAAAGGTAGGTAAGAAAAAGGCAAAATTCGGTCTGGGCGGCGGTCCTGATGAACTACAATTCATAAGGGAGCTTCTAATTAATAATGAAATTCGAGTAGTTATTGATAGAACGTATCCATTTGAGCAGATTGTTGATGCTCATGCATATGCGGATAAAGGTCACAAAGTAGGAAGTCTTGTGGTCACATTAAATCAAGGGAAGGTGACACAATGAGTGAATCACAAAACACCCCCAAGTCTACAGCGAAACTAATGGCAGAAAGGAAAGCGCAATGTGCTCAAGCAATCTTTGCTACTTATGGTCCATTACTAAGTTCTGGGGAAATTGATTATGACATGTGCTTGAAGATAGCATCGGCATTTGGTGGAGGAATCAATCTAACTGGCAACGTCTGTGGAGCATTAACTGGTGGCTTGATGGCACTGGGTCTCAAATTTGGAGGAAGTCCATTGGAACATGATATGTCTGAAGTTTCAACAAAACTACTGGAGGATTTCAAGACAACCCATGGGTCAATCTTATGTCGTGAGTTAGTGGATGGCGTATTAGACCGTGAAAAAGCTATGGAGCAATCGGCACAAAAAGATGCGGTTATGCAATGCATGAAGTATGTTGAAGATGTAGCTAAACTAATTTCGGAATATGTAGATTAACTTCTCTATGATTAAGATAAGAAACTTGAATTGAAATTCAGAGTTGTATTCTGTAGATCAATTTTCAATTCTTATTCCTATTTTTTATCAAATTTCTATTTCTTTCGAGTGTCGTATTTATGGTTTTTTTTTCTACATATCTCGTCACTATCTAATAGCAGAAAAATGCAAAACATTAACGCTGATGTTTTCAAGAACGGATTGCAAACATCTGTCAAATAGTTGAACAGGAATCCTCATCAACTTTTAACAATCCCACTTCACATCAATGTCAAGTCTATGGAGTGAGTTCTGTAACACCTTCAACTCATCTCCAGTGATACTGGAGGTATACCCAAGTGAGTGTAGTAATCGCTCAATGATTGCGTATCTAACAATAGATGATCCGTTGTAACGTCCATCTACCTCTTCAGGAACAAAGTCTGTGATACGTTGAACCTCTCGTTTTCGAAGAGCCATAATATCGGAATACAGCACAGCAGCTCCAGACTTTTCAATGACATCAAGGGACAGTAGAGCTGTACTCCTGCCTTGAGTTAGATAGGTCCTAAGTACTCCGACATTTTCAGTGTAAAAGTCTACATCTAAGTTTTCTAGGATATAGTCACGCAGCTTGCTTCGGTCTTCAGGACTTGGTATCTGATAGATGATACAAGCTATGTCACCTAGATTGTACATGGGATGTGTGAAGAGTTCGATTGGGTTAAGGGTCGCAGTCAGCTACTGAAAACTTGGACATTGTTGGACACGACCGGATAGGAGGTTATGTGGGATGATACACGATGAAGGTCTGGTCACCAGACACACATTCCCTGACCAGGACCGAGCCAGTTCCAATACCGTTTCTGGACGGACAACGCTCGGAGATTTAATATTATCCATCAACCAATAAACGGTTCTGGGCGGTTAAAATAAAAAATGAGAGAGCAAAAAGCGCTCTCGAGTTTATACTATACTTCGTGATACATTTCCAGTTTCATTTATCGATTTCAGCGTGGTAATAATACCAGGATAAGGATTATCAATCGATAGAAATTGATCGAATGAACCTCTGCCATCCAAGAATAGACCCCATGCGGGAACAACTGCTTTGATCAGATTGTAAACTGCGTAGCTAGAGCCAAATGCAGTTATGAAGACCAATATGAATAACAACCATAATTGAAGAGCAGGAATCATTGCTGATAGACTATTGAACACAAGGTAGACAATTCCTAGGATGAATCCAACTGCAACAAATCTGCTCATTCCAGGTGAATAGGATGTTGCAGTGTTTGCGATTGAATGAGCGTACGTTAGAGAATAATATCTTCCTCGTGAATCATAACCTAATGGTCCGTACTGAGTAACAGTCTCATCAGAATCTGATACGGTATAGGCATAGACCCTGCTTCGTGTAGTCCAAGTAAGACCGAACTTTTCTAGCCATAGAAATCCATCAAATTCTCCACTCCACGTTCCGAACATGAATAACTGGAAAACCATACCTTTGATGACATACCAGCCAATTAGCTCGGCTCCGAACAGGACAAACATCCAAATTCCCAAGCTGGAAAAGGAAATGAAGATGGATCCTAAACCAACTAATAGGATTACTATACTAGTAACAGAGTGGATTGAAGCAAAATATCCTTCATACTTCAAATTATGTTCTGCATTACTATCTTTGTTTACAACTAAGGAAAAGAAATTCTGTATCTTCTCCTCAAAGGACAGTAAATATGCTGAAAATAATCCACTATATCCAACTACAAGTATTAACGATAGTCCAAGAAGAACAATCAGGATGACTTCAAAGATTGATAATGACAGAAATGCAATTGCCATGAATGGGAAAGATACTGCGGTTGCACTAACTAAGTCGGCTTGCGGCTTTGCATGTGCATACATATACTCAACACAAGTTGAATCGTGTAATTGAGTTCCCAATTGAACAACTTTATCATTTCCAAGCGAGGGTGAATCAACCTTTTTGAATCGAGCCGAGTCAACTGTTGCATATCTTAGGCCGTCAATGTTTAGAAATGAGAGGATTCTATCCACTGCATTAGCATGATGATGTACAATCTTGGGTGGATTGATACACACATCATGTTGTGTACTAAATTTCAAAGCGTGGAAATAATGAAACTCGATCTCATTTTTAGCTATATTATGCATTCGGTAGATTAGATAGAGTTCAACAAGAGGAGTGGTACTACTGATAAGAATACCAAACATCACATAACCTAGTCCAAAGATTCCACTTGACAATAGTATTATTGCTATAACCATCAATATTGCTGCAATTCGTGATTGCTCTACTGCTTTTTCAGCTCCTTCAGAACAAGATCTCTTACATACAACTAATGGTAGCAATATGAAAAGGACAAGTGAAACTATCGAGCCAATTACAGAAAAAGGGTCTCCTATCCCATAACCACTAACACCAGATGAAAGTAAGATATAATAGCTCCATGCAAAAGAAATTGAAAAAGATGCAATCAATGACGCATATATTTCGATTGGAATCTCCCCAGTCATTATTCTTGTTGGATGTGTCCTCGTTTCAACTCTGTTGATAGCTGAAATTGGTATGTCTTGCTCATGATATTGACCACCATGAATCATTTCAGTTGAGATTCGATTCCAAAATCGAGAGATTCCACTTGGTCTAGCTAATATTTGCGACCAAAGTGAAGAATTTCTTGTTGGAGAAGATTTTCCGGAACCTCTCTTCTTTGCATTTACGAATATGTAGACACCAATTCCAAAAATTAGTGATAATGGCAATTGAAAGAATCCAAATGGAATTCCAAATGTCAAGAGGGAAAAGAACACAAAAATGGTCTGTATTGCAGCAACCACAAATGCTTGTGGAAAAACATCTAATAAAAGAATAGGGTCTAGAGTTGAACTGCTTGAAAAATACAGATAATAAACAAACGCAGTAACACCTGCTAGAATCAACCCTTTTTTCCACCCTCTTTTTCCAACAATTGTAAATACAAACACTAAGAAGGGCACAATAAATAATCCCAGACTAATAGGTGTAGCTTCAACTGGTCCGATTCCGATAATTGAAAAAAGATTCAGAAAAGATATTCCAAAAGCATAAGAAAACATGAGCAACACTATGGGAAGTACAATTGTAACTCCATAGAAGTATGATAGAAGCTTGGAAGAATATGTATCAAGCTGAGGACCCGACCCAGTATCAGCTGATTCCGCTCCAACCCTTGTTGTATTGATTAATCTATCATTTGTAAGAATCAAAGAATAAATTGGCACTACAACTGGACACTCATCTAGCTTCTTGGAAGCCCACACAAAAAATACGCCTATAGCAATGCAAGTGGGTCCGAAAATGAAATTTAACAGGGTGATAGTTAGTATACTACCAATTACGATCAAAATGATTCCCAATCGACCGAATAGAACTCTTAGTTTCTTATTCATTGGTTCTTCATCACTTTCTACAATCTTCTCTATCACCTGTTCTTCTTCCCTTGGAAAGAGTGGAAAATCCTCACGTTGATCTTCCAAATTTGTTTGCATCAGATCTCACCTACCTCGGAATTATTTTCCCAATAAAAATACGTGAGGCGTTAATGATATCTTGAATCATCTCGCGGGGTAAATTCCAGAATTCGGAATCTCCAGAACTTAGGTGGATAGTCATTCTAGCCTCATTCGAGTCTGTATTCGCTAGTATTTCAACAGATTCAAAAAATCTATAGTGAAGGTCTCGAACAGCAGCATTCTTCATACGGATGTCAATAAATTCCTCAACAATGCGATCAGTAGTTACAATTATCCTAAGTCGTTTTCTCATAAACAAATAGGTGTATATCCCTAAAATCACGAGTAATACACCTGCAATTATCATGCCATATCCAATATAGTTTGTAACAAGCAGATATGATAATGAGAGAAAAGCTCCAATAATAATCAATGCCACTCCCAAAATAATGAAGAGAATAGCCTTAAGATTTTCATTCTTTTCGACTGTTGCTTCACTAAGAATTTCTTCATTGGGATTTGTTTTGAATCCGATAACTTCTTCGATTTCTGTGATACCATTCATTAATTTCACCACGATTTGAGGTCACTAATTACTACCTCAATCATGATAACGTTATAATAGGAAGAAAAGGATAAAGATAATTTATGCAAATAAAAAAATAGTATTCTATAATAATCTGGTAGATATACTGAATAATAAAGCTCAAATTTCTCAAAACAAATATTATGGAAAGTAGCTTCATAGAAACTTTGCCCAAGTTCTGTGCAACGGTTATTTCGGTACTCAATTAGGTGAACATTCAGCTCCTAGTGACAGAGGAGTTCACATGGAATTTGAGTTGGCAGAAACGGGAATAATAACTATTGAAGTAAATGAAATAGGGGGAAATAGAGGATTCTATGAAATAGGAATATATGACCCGATTAGTTCAATTCTACCTTGTCTAGGATGGTGGGTATGTCCTATAGCTTTTGGTTTTATCTTTGCTTCTATTGTTATTTGCTAACGAAGAAGAGGAATCTTTGATAGTGCAACACGCGTAAGCAAGTTCCCTGTGACTGTTCAAGCTCCGAGTCATGCAATTCCAGAAAAGTATAGAGATAGTCCAGATATCCGAACTGTAAGAATACCTGAGCAATGCCACTCGTGTGGAACGAATCTTTCGCAAGATAACCTTGAATGGACAGGACCACTGGAAGCAAGATGCCTATACTGTGGTGCAGCAGTCAAAGCCAAGTTCGAAAGAGTACAGTATTCAGTATAATTCAGCTGAATACTTCTCGAACTAAATTATCTGCATTCCTGAATGGATCTATATTGCCCTGATAACCAGCTAACTCGTCTCTGTACCTTTTTTCCAATTCTAGAGCAAACTTCTCCAATCTATATTTCATCTCGGGAATTGATCGTTCTGTTATCAAGATGCAGGTAAATGCAGCACGCCGATGAAATAGTATCGTTCTGGAGCCATGTTGAATCTCATCGAGACCACTCTTATCAGCTAATATCTCTCCAATCAGATTATTGATGCCACTCATTGCTCCTGCAACAAGGATACTATCAGGAGCTTTTTCATCGCCGCCATTGGGCAACTCAATCTGTCTGAAAGTGAAATCAACCATCGGAAGGGAAGCCTCAGCATCAACAACCAATAGACGGTTGAGGTCGAATAGCCAATTAAGGTCCTCAGAGCTTGGTATATACCACCATGACACGTAGAGGAATATTACCCCTACTAGGACTAAGATATTTTTAATGACAAAGAATAGTACACTATAATCAAAAGCTACTATGAAATTCGCAAAGCCACTCAGCATAAATCCAAGTACGAACCATATTTGAGGAAACTTAGCCCTTGCAGTTTCAAGTTCGAGGATACGGTCAAGATATGCCTGAGTAACGTACACGATTGCCACAGCAAGACCAATGAACGCCAAATAGCCCATCCCAAGTGTAATTCCAAGAGGAATTGACACTAATGTAAAGATGAGACAAAATAATGTAACAAATGGTTTCCTTTCTCCAAATACAGCTTGATCCTGTTCCATTGCATATGTGAAGAAAATTATCCCTGATATCCATGTTGCATTTCCTATGAATTCTATACTCGCATTAGAAATACCTTGGTATAAGAAATGAATCGATGTGAAGAACGTATAGACACCGAATGTGAAAAGATACACAGCTAAACCTGTGATACTCGATACAATTTTCTTACTTCTCCGAATCATCCCAATAGAAATAGCACAGAGAATGAATACAGTCAAGTAGGTAGAAGTGACTGCAAAATCGCGCATTATTATTTGGAACAGGTTTTCCTGCATCAATATCATTTCCCGTTGATTGGCTTATGAGATAAAGATAATTAAAATAATCGCAATCTGAAAGAATTACTTCTTCCAAGCCCAGTGGATAACGGATACTCCTGGCGGAAGAGTTTTCCATTGCACCTGGACAAATCCAGACTGACCTATGATCTGTGCAAACCTCTTTCTGGTGTAAAATGACATTATGGACTCGGCTAAAAATCCATATTCATCCTTGCTTCTGGTGAATATTCTTCCTAGTGTCTTCACAATTATCTCAGTATAGACTTCTAGAAGATATTTGAATGGCCTCCGTTGAGGAATTGTCGTTTCAAGATTCAGAAACAGACCACCTCTTCTAAGAACTCGATGAAACTCTTTGATTGCGGTTTGCAGAGTATCTAATGATTGATTCAGATTTCGCGTAGCAAATGAAATGGAAAGGACATCAAATGTTTCATCTGGAAATGGAAGGTGTTTTGCCTCAGCTAAGGTCAATCCTAAATTTTCTGTTTTCAACAAGGTTCTAGCTTTATCCAGCATAGGTTTTGAAAAATCAATTCCGATAATCCTTCCAGAGAATCTTGATTTCAGTTCCTGGAGCATGTCTCCAGTTCCACAACAGATATCAAGAATATCCAAAACACCAGAACGAGGTATACTGTCAGCAGCATTTCTACGCCAAAAAGAATCTAGCCCCAAAGTAAATAGTCTATTTACGGACTCGTAATATTGAACGATTTTTGAGAAGGTTTTTTTCAAATTCAAAAATACATCTCCAAAAGATAAAAGGTGAGCAATAACGATTCCTCTAGAAATTATTTACTCTGGGGTGGATTTCAGGTAAATATCCACTTTTGCGCCACCGAGTGTAGACTTTGAAATTTCAATCCAACCGCCGTACTCTTCAGCAATTTTTCTCACAAGGTATAAGCCAATTCCAGACATATCATCGATATTATCCTCAATTGATCCCGTTGTGACAGATTCTACAATTCTTTTATCAATACCTAATCCGTCATCTTCAACAGAAACGATGATGTATTCATCCCGCTTTCCAACTTGGATGTGAATACGTGTTCCATTGGAATGAATTACTGCATTAGAGATGACATTGGTGAATAATGGCTTGAGCAAACCACCCCCTAATGCACTTATGTTGTCGGGCATCTCGAATTGAAAAGTAATTCCTGTCTGTTCTGCTTGGAGCTCATACTCACTAATGATTTCTTTGAAGATGGGATTAAGTAAAACAAGATCAACTTCTTCAGAATCAACTTGATAGAGAAGCTGAACCCGTTCAATCAATCTCTTCTGTTCATTGATGCCATGTTTTGCTTTTTGAAGTAACTCTGTTTGAGTTTCACTAAGGTCTGTACCATCAAACAAATCGAGATAAGTCTGTACAACGAACACCTTATTTTTCATATCATGCTTGAGAAGAGAATAGAGAAATTCTCGACGTTTTTCTGTTTCTATTTGATTAGTCACATCCCGAATCAGTCCAATATAACCTTCAACCTCACCATCATTATTCTCAAAATAGAATACATTAGTTTCTCCAGGAAAAATTTCGCCTGATTTTGTTCTGTAATTCACGGTGTAGAAGAAATTCGAATCAGAACTATGACTTGAAAGCTGCTCACCTAGAGTTCTGTACTGCTCTTTGCTTTCATAGAGATAATGAGTTTTCTTTCCTCTGATTTCTTCTAGGCTATACCCGAATAGTTCGGTTAATGCAGAATTACAATTGATAATATTTCTATCAACGTCAGCAACCAAGATTGCATCTCGAATACTATGAAATAATGCTTGATAGCGATCCTGAGACTCACGATATGCTTCCTCAGCCTGACGATGTTGAATCATTTCGGAGAAATGACTTACTAGGGTTTCAATAGCAGATTTGTGTCTTATCTCTCCACCTTCAAGTAAGTAAATCGTGACACTCCCATATGGTTCACCTTCTAAAGCAAAACCTACTGTGTAAACCTTCTCAATTCCGATTTGCTCCATTATACTGTCACTTCGTTCTTTTGGTATGGATAAAGGAACTAACTCGGATAACCCATTTGTAACATATTCTAACTTTCCACTCAACGTGTATTTTTTGAGATGCTGCAATTCGTCTTGTCTAGCAGCAATTGACTCAGAAGAGCCAAAGAAATATTCTGCTAATCCTTCAACATCATCAAGACCAACTATGGTGCGAAAACGTACTCGATCTATCTTTCTATCATAAAGTGTCACAGTGACAAAACTCTTTGGAATCGCATCACATATCGCTTGAGCGATGACTTCACAAATTTCATCAATGTCCTGAAGTCTACTTGCTTGAACTATTGTATCGTTTATCATTTGGAGTTCTGAAATGTATTGTTTTCGAGCCATTTCTGTTTTCAGGCGTTCCGTGATATCTTGAGCAACGCCTAATATCATTGGTTCATTATTTAGGGTAATTGCAGCAATATTGATTTCTACATCATAACTTGAACCATCCTTTCGTAGATGGGTTGACGCAATCTTCATGCGTCCTCCAGTCTTTAGCTGTATCCAAACTTTTTCCCGATCTTCACGAGATATACTTTCGGGGTCAATATCACCTACGGACATTTCCATAAGCTCTTTTCTACTATATCCAGTATTTTTGCAGGACTGTTCGTTTACCATTACTATTTCGCCATCAAGATTATGGATAAATACACCATGAGGAAGATTCTCGATAGCAATACGGAAACGCTCCTCACTTTCTCGAAGATCTTTCATAGCTTGTTCTTTTTCTTGTTCAGCTCTATGATGTCGTATCTCCTGAATGATTACATCTGCAAGCAGCTTGTACTGATTTTTCACATCACCACTTTTCTGCAGGTATCGATTTGCCCCTCCATTCAAAGCTTTCATTGCAACCTCTTCTCTTCCTCTACCAGTCAACATTATGAAAGGGATATCAGATTGTTCGCGTACTATCTTTAAGAAGACTAATCCATTAACATCTGGCATCTGATAGTCTGAGAGAATAAGGTCATACGAATTATTTTTGAGATGCATCATGGCTTCTTCAACTGATGCTGCACTATCAATCGTAAAACGACTATCCTGCTTTTCAAGAAATCTTCTAGTGATTTCTAACATATCAGGTTCATCGTCTACATGAAGTATCCTCATTCAGTATCTCCTCAAATACTTGGAGGGCGGATGGCAAAAAGCTTTACTTGCTCGCTTCTTCCAGTTCAAACCCATACATTTTGAAATATACTATAACTATTCTGTATTAGCTACATATATTCATTCCTTGGAGATAGATTACAATTATTCAAGAAAAATGAAATACGCAATTTTGTTTTTTATGAAGCCAAGTAATGGGTATTCAGAAGGGAATGATAGCACTTTTGGGATTTGAGTTGCTTGTGATACAATAATGAGCTTCCTTAAAGGTAATCTGATTATCATAATAAGCAAATTGCAAAAAAAGTCACCAACTTGTACTAATGAGATAATTATTTTATGTAACCTTTTAAAAAATGTAACAAATACGATACCTGTTTAATAAAGAACTATGGTCCTAGAAAATGATGTGCCAATAGTTCAGAAATGCTGATATTTTCTTAATAGTGCAAAACTCTAGGTAATCGCGATGAAATGCTGTTGAATGTGGTTCAAGTGCTGTAAGATATAATAAATGCTGGAATTGTGGCTGGACTCTACCCGACATTTCCATTCCATATGAGTACAAACGTTGTGGACATAAAGCTCATCATGCGCAAGATTTTCAAAATGATCTGTGTCCTAGATGTAGGACAGATGCCGGAATCTGTCTACGTTGCGGAAGGAAAAGTGGAAGCCTTGATATTCTTGGTCTATGTCAAGAATGTGTAATCGAAAAACGAAAATCACAATATGATTCGAGATTTTGAGTTTCTGTGAGCCCAGTTGGGCTCATAATAATTCTTGATATCAGTATATTATTCATGAGTGTATATTTGACTCTAATAATCATGGATTGAAAAGAATATACTCAGAAAGTCAATTGGATGTATCTGGAAAGTGTATTGAATGCATATTACTGGTGTTCAAGATTTTATTTCTGAATATTTAGACTCAACTTTTTTCCGGTGAACTGTGTTATATGTACAAAATGGTATAATCGTACCTTCGGGTGTAGCGTAATTTATAGTACAGTGCTGAACCCGTTCAAGATCTATATTCCAAGCATCTTGAAAATGCATCATACCTAGCATCACGACCCGATGCATAAAGGAAGCGAGAGAATCATAATCGCCCCGATTTAGAAATGCAGAGATGATATCTTTCATGAATGAACGCTTCTTAATATGTCGCATAAAACCTGCAAGTTTTAATTTCGCTCTGAGCCCTCGGAATCGTTTCTTATCCGCATAGAGTTCGCAGATGTCTTCCAATACCTCCATCAATTTCTCAATATCGAGTACCTGAGTTATTGGATAATACGTTCCGTCAGGATCTATGAATAGAAATGTCGCCATTCCACAGGCAAAATGTGAATGTAATTCAACAGTTGGGACTCCCTTCATAAGACCGAGAGCTCGGCCAACCCCCATCATGGAAGCGACTGGATACCAATCATCCGCTTTTACCTTCCCACCCGTCTGCTTCTCTATTGCATGAATTGCATCAGGAATGGTGATGCGCATTCTTCTTCGTTCTTCGTAATCGATTCTACCTGTGATACTGACTGGTTGAAAGTTGATACATCGTACAATATCACGATTATCAATTGCGTACTGGATAATGCCACCCAGTTCCTGGTCATTTGTACCTTTTACGATTGTAGGAACCAATACTACTCCATCGAGTTTGATCACCCGACAGTTATCAAGCACTTTATCTTTGACTTCTCGCAGGTCTTGACCTCGAGCTTCAAGATACGGTTTTTCTGATACTCCATCGAATTGAAGATAAATTGTATTCATTCCTGCATCCATTAAGGACTTGAGATAGTCTGCACCCCTGGACATTCTAATACCATTTGATGCAACCATGATATGATTGAAGCCTAGTTGCTTGGCCCATTTGATATATTGAGGTAAATTGTCACTGACAGTCGGCTCACCACCTGCAAATTGAACTGCAGGACTTGGAACAGGAAGATTTCGTCTCAATGTCTTGAGCATATCAAGAACCTGTTCTGGTGTGGGTTCGTATACCCGACCAGATTCAGCTGCATTAGCAAAGCAAATTGGACATCGCATGTTGCACCGATTGGTCACATCAATGAGTCCCAATGCAGTATGTGCTAGATGACGGTCGCAGAATCCACAATCATTTGGACATCCTTCTGAGGATTTATTTCTAGGATTATCAACTCCAACGGATGTGTACCAATGTCGCATAACCCGTTTGAACATATCTGCATCAGACCAATATACATCAGTGAAATGGCCATGTTTCTCACAGGTCTTTGACATCAATACTTCTCCATTCTCTTCGAATACTGTTGCAGGAATTACTGTGGTTTCGTTATTCTCCAAAAGACACTCGGGACATAGTGAACGTGTTTCGTAGGGTAAATCCCTTACCGGATACTTGGTCATTCGGTATCGTTCAAGGTCATCAGGATCGTGACGTTCCTCTTTAAGAGGTATTCTATCCAATTCCTCCTTCATTGATGTTCAATCCAGGCTTGATTCAGGGAGTAGCAGGATTCAATTGTAATTCAAGGTTGTCTGATGCGTCAACACATACTCTCAGGTCTTCTAGAATGTAATTTGCCACTTATTACTCTGTTTCTTTGCGCCCATTCAGGAGATATTTTCAAGTTTGGTTACAATTATGGTAAAGTAGGTGAATCCGTCCCTACATTTGATAGTATATCGTAGAAAGACAAAACGAAAACATAGGTTCCAACATCGAGAATATACAACTGGAGGATGAAAATTCGACCAGTGTTGAATCTAAACAATCATCATTTTTTCCTAACGGGATGTCTGATTACGGTCTTTATTTTAGATGGTTCAGTCCTAGCAGGGTCACTAAGATATATCTCATGATATTTTCCGTGTAAAAGGTATCCAAACTTTTTTGCATGGGCGTGTATCTTCTCTATTGATGCTTGTGTAGTATTGGGCGGACCAATATGAAGAATCTGAACAGATTTTCCCTCATGAAATGATTCTAACCGAACCTTCTCTATCGCAATTGGATTCTTCATCTCGGTGACAGTAACCACAGCTTTGTTGAATATGTCTTCAGTCACTCGATCAGGTTGCATAATCATACTCGTCCAAGAGAATTGATCTTTCTTCTCTATAGAAAACTCTGAATCCTCAACCCATAACAGACATTCTAGAGGCATGACTTCAAAATCATAATCCTGTTCTCTCAGCATAGCCCGAATCGTATATGCGACCTCTTGAAGCGCTTCAACACCTTCTTGATATCCCTGAGAGGTATACGGGTCACCCATTCCATCAATCATCACGAATTTCATTTGAGGAACAATAACAACTACAGGGATTGCAGGAGAAGGTTGATACAAGACTTTTAGTGCATTCTTGAAATCAATTTTTGGCATTACTGGTCCTCCGTAACAGATAAGTTCTCAAATCCAAAAAATGCATTGTTCCTCATAATGATACCTATTACCAAGCTCATTCATTGAATCAATCGAAGCTGCAGTAGTAGGTATATTGATTTGCATTCTTGATTAAAATCGTTCTATGACATTTTCAATTGTAGCAGTTGATGTTAAGAGTAAAGAGATTGGATTTGCCATCGCATCATGTACCTGGGATGCAGGAATGGTCGGTACTGCAAAAGCGGAGAGAGGTGCACTATGTTCACAAGCTCAGGGTTACTTTCCATTTCACTCAGTTCTATACGAAAAACTAGAGGAAGGCTTGAATCTGGAACAGATATTTGAAGAGTTCAAAAAGATTGACGAAGATATTGAAAATCGTCAGGTGGGTATGGTTTCATTCTCAGGAGAAGTTTTTGCATTTACTGGAAGTAGAAATGATGACTACGCAGGTCACATAATCGGAGATTCCTATGCTTGCCAAGGGAATATCTTAACTGGCCCTGAGGTTCTTGAACATATGTCTAAAGCATTCGAGTCAACCAATGGGATGTTAGCTGAAAGACTTTATGCTGCTCTTCAAGCTGGTGATGACGTCGGTGGAGACATTCGTGGAAAAATGAGTGCACGAGTACTGGTGAAGAAAAAGAAAGGGTCGGATTTAGAGGATACATTCATTGACTTGCGAGTTGAAGACCACAAAGAGCCAGTGAAAGAGATTGGACGTTTGCTCGAGGTTAGAAGAAAGATACTGAAAGCGTATCTATCAATGCAGAAAGTGATTGAATCGGAAGGAGAGGACAAAATTGATGCTTTGAAAGAAATGGAGAAATTCCTTTCTGACAAAGTGGATAGAACGGTTATAGATTATCACTCATTTCTTGCAGATACATTCCTAAAGCTTGGAATGGAAGAAAAAGCAATCAAAGCATATCAGAATGTTCTCACAATTGGACCGAAAATGATCAGAGTAATTCGAAAACAGACGAGTTCTGGAGAGATACCAAATTCAGTTTTTGAAAGAATTGTCGATTAATTAACTCAGAGTTTGACGATAAAGGATTGAAGTAGATTGGATTCTCCAGTCTTCAAAACATCTCCGATTACTGATACCGCCCGTTGGTCAAGCTTAAGACGTTCTGCAATCTGAGGGAGAATATCGAGAGTAATTTCGCCCTCAATATTATTCTCTATGAGCCAAATAGCAGAATCATATGGTTTTGCTCGATACCAAGGTTGCTGATTGATATATTTAATGTGGAAAGAAATTCTAAGAAGGGTTTCAATAATGACCTGATTGATTTGGGGTACTCCATGTATAGGCCATAGAGGAATCCTATAATCGATTCCTAACTTGTTACATAGATGGTACCCTTCCTTTATCACGTTAACAGGTAATAGTTTGTATGCTGGAGCACCGTAAGGATCTTCATTTTGGTATATGCGTTCAATTAAGGGACGCTTTTCCGAAAACCGTTTTCTTAGGACGGACATGAAATAGTCTTTCTGCCGGCCTGGCTTCAATGTGAGACCCCCCCATAAAATATACTCTCCTTTAGCTTTTTTCGTGGCTTCTGCCAACTTTCGCATATTTTCCTGAGTATCGCTTATACCAGGAATCAAAGGCATAGCAGCAATGCCACCATGAAGTCCCGCTTCACGAATCTCTTTGAGTGCATTAAATCTCTCATTTGTTGTTGACGATTTAGGCTCAAAGACTTTCTTCACTCCGTCATCCATTAGTGTGACAGTGAAGGCTACATTAACCAAAGACCGTTCATGAATCTCCTTCAGCAAGTCTAGGTCTCGAAGTACCAAATTCGATTTTGTAAGAAGAAAGATAGGTATCTCGAAATCCAACATAACCTCTAGAATTTTCCTTGTGACTTTGTATTTCTTCTCAGCTTGTTGGTATGCATCTGACACACCACCCGACACCCCGATAATGAATTTTGGAGGACTGTCATTTTGTAATCTCTTTATATCATCAGAATCTAGAAAAGGAATCAGGCTCTCGGTTTCCATTTTTGACCGTGAAGAAAAGCCCATCGATTCAAGCTCTTTTCTAACAATCTCCGGAGCATTCTCTTTGACTCGGATATGAGTGAGGAAATTATCAACATGGTAAGATTCAGACATACCATCACAATATACACATCCAAATTCGCAGCCGCGATATGCGTTCATTGAGTGACGTGAGTTAAACCAGTGATCAACTCCTTTCTGTTTGGATAGTATGGATTTTGCTATAATGCACTCATACCTCATTGTTATCCAAGTTATGATTATGTTCTATCAAATTAAGTAGTTGCCTTTGATTATTGGATAGAGAAACACAATTATCAATACAGGATAATTAACAAAATTGAGTTTGAGGATAAAAATGGATGAGAGAAGATGCAGAGCTAGAGAGATTCGCAGAGAGTACTTCAAGGATAAATCTGAAATCAGCATCGCACACGGACTGAATCAGGAATTAGTTGAGGATATTTTAGCAGTGAATCCAGATATTCAAATCTTACAATTCGAGTTACTAACAGACACAAAATTTGAAACCGAGCTTCTATCTCATTTCAAGTCGCTCATACAGATTGGAGTCTGGGGAGGTACCAGCCTGAAAGAGGTTGACCTGAAAGGACTATCTGATGTGAAGTCATTGGTCAAGTTCGTTCTTAGTATACAACCTACAAACGGAATTGATAAAGTGGATATTTCACCCCTCGGCAATCTTGATAATTTGGAGATTGTAAATATTCTCTGTCCTCTTCGAAAGCTAATAGGTCTAGAAAAATTAGGCAATTGTCCAAATCTTTATGCTTTACAACTTGCTTCTTTGGATGTGGATAACCTCGATCTTTCTAGACTGAGTGGCTCTGGAATTAAAAGTCTACACATAAACGACTTGGGTAAGCAATACCCAACTCAACCGTACATCATAAAAATGCCAAGGAATATTCCACTCTCTGAATTTGTGGTCTCCCAATGTTATAGTCCAGAGTTAAAGGTAGAGATTGACTTTTCCTGGATTGAAGATGTTGAAGCTATAGATAATCTAACGCTTAGCCAATGTAATCTATCATCATTTGATCTCAATGTTCTATCCCCTTTACGGAGAATTGGTTCTATTGATCTTACAGAAAATGAGTTTACTCATCTTGATATCACACCCATTCTTGACAAACCAATGTTCACCGAAAAGACATTTACAGAGTCAGTATTCAAAGTAGATGAAAATGTCATGATTCAGATTGATAAAACGAAACAAGATGAAATCGATTCGCTTATCGCAAAAGAAGACACTATGATTGAAGAACATCAAGGATACCTAACGGTACTTCCAGAGTTTGGACACCATTGGCTAGAGGATTTAATAGAGAAACATGATGTCGAATGGATCTGATCAACGAGTTGAATCAGTATCCCCCACACTTGTTCAAATTTGTTATTGGATGGATTTTAGAATACAATTGCTATTCACGCGAAAAAGAGGAGTGATGGAAAAAGGAGTCAGAAGACTCCTTATCCAATCAAGTAGCGACTTCACAGTCTTCAGATTGCGACCGTTCATTTTTAGTTGGACAAACTTAGACACCCGAGCTTTGTCCGTCCAGAAACGGTACTGGAACTGGCTCGGTCCTGGTCAGGGATCCTGTGTCTGTAGACCAAATCTCTATTCCAGATCACTCCATATAAACTC
>WJMJ01000103.1 GCA_014728035.1 Promethearchaeota archaeon
CCATTCACCAGTTTGGATTGAATGGAATTGTTCTCTTCCAGTTCTCTGAGAGGTCTCCTGCAATCCCTTCCAAGTAGTTCTTCGGCTTCCTTTTTGGAGATACCCCATGGTCGCTTTGAAGCCAGGTATGACAACGTTCTCTTTGCAGTCCTTTCGGAATGAAATATCAGAACTGTTCTGGAGTTCTTTTTGATTCTATGGTTGAAGAACTTCCAGTGATCCTTGTTCTTGTTGATGATGCTTGTGAGCGTGACCCAGTTGTGTTCGTGATTGAGTGATGTTGTCAATATCCCGTCCTTGATCATCCTCTGATATTGATGAGGTTCAATGCCCGTATCTTCAATGAGATCAGTGACGGTTGAAACTGTGTTCGATGTCAGATATTCCGAAACAATCTTTACCTGTGAAAGGTATACTCGTTCAGTTGACATGTAGCACTGGGTCATGGACTTGTCAACACTTCTAGCTTTCTGCTGGAAGGTTCCATGGCCCTCTATTCATTTCCTATCTTGCAGCTTGCAACACCCTGTTAATAATAATCTTTTGGTACCATGATATAAACCTGGATATTTTGATATTTCAAAGGTCCTTCTCCAAGTGAGGTTATTAACTATTTTTTTAGAGGCGCCAGTAAGGTCCATAATTGCTGCAAACAACGTCATTTGGTATTGGTATGCTTACCTGCTAAATGTTACAGTATCGGTCCTCATCCGCTTCATGGCAAGGATTGGAAAGGTCCTTTATCAAATGCAAGTAAAGTTAGGTCCATGTTATGACGATTGGGGCCCATAGGATTCACATTCAACTCGGTCCTTTTTGGTTAGTAATCTTTATGACAAGTAATCTCAATACCCCCCTAACCAATCAGGATTGGGAGCTTGAGTATGGACGAAATAATGGATGAGATTACGTCGGCACGCCAGAAGCTTTTAGATCTTACAATGAGGAACCGCCTCCTCAACCATAGGCCATACAAAAGAAAATCATTACGAATTGTTGATGAAGTTCCTCGAGAAGTATATGATTGTATGGTAATAAATCAGAAAAAAATGAAGTTTTTACCATTGGAACAGACATTGGAAACTAAGGTTATGAATGGAGAAAAGGAATTAATTATGGGTGCTGATGGTGAGATGGTAGATCAGATATTTGAACGAAAGGAAATCGAATTTCCGGATTCTGATGAGTTATTCGAAATACCTGAAAGACATACAGACAATTATTTACAGTCAGAGTTGAATCCTGATAAACTTCATAAAACATTGTTCACAATACAAAACAATGCAAGAGTATTCATAGAAGAGCAAGGATATAACGTTCTTCATTTAGCACTTGGATTTCTCGAATGGAAAGAATCAGTGAATTCGGATAAATTTAGAAGAGCTCCTCTTATTCTTGTCCCAGTAGAAATTGGAAGATATGAAAAGTCGAAAAAATTCTATATAAAATGGAATGAAGATGAAGTTATTCCAAATATTTCACTAATAGAAAAATTGAAGGAACAGGGGGTTCACATTCCTGATTTCAAAATAGGGGAAGATAAAAGTGATGTGGACGAATATCTGGGAAAAGTTCAACAAAACATTTCCAAACACAATGGATGGACATTACTTAATGAAATCTATCTGGACTTTTTTAGTTTTTCAAAATTTATCATGTTCAAAGATCTTGACCCTGAAAATTGGCCAGAAGATAAAAAACCATCAGATAATGACACAATTAAAAGGTTGTTTGATTCAGATTATGAATGTACTGATTACGACTTCATCGATGAAGAAAATCTTAAAGAAATATTCAATCCAAAACTTTCATATCAAGTAGTTGATGCAGACCCATCTCAGATTGCTGTTATTGAGGAGACAAAAAATGGAAATAGTATGGTTGTCGAAGGACCTCCAGGTACAGGTAAATCTCAGACTATCACAAATATTATTGCTGAATTATTGTCAATGAATAAGTCTATACTTTTTGTAAGTCAGAAAATGGCGGCCCTCCAGGTAGTCAAAAAAAGACTAGATTATGTAGGTATAGGTGATTTTTGTCTAGAACTTCATAGCAGGAAGACCAATAAGAAAGAATTCTACAAGGAGCTTGAATCGCAATTAAAGAAAAACCGTATGGATAAACAGACTTTCAAGGATGATTTCTCAAAATTAGAATCACTATCACGGGAACTGGATGAATATTCTGACATAATGAAGAATCAGTATGGAAAGACAAAGAAG
>WJMJ01000104.1 GCA_014728035.1 Promethearchaeota archaeon
AAAAAAGTCGAAATCATTTGGACTTCGCCTCTTCTGTTCCGCCAATACTGCTTCAGCTACTTCTCTCTGCTCTTTTTTCATGTACTAGTCATTTCATATTACTCCCTCCGGTGAATGAATCTTCCAATCAATTCCACTAGTAAAAATGCAGTTGAAGTCATGAACATTCCAATGAAAATGCCAATAATGATTCCAACTGCCATATCATTGGTCACAGTGTTTTCTCCCTATGCATCCTCATCTGGTTCTGGACTTCTTCCATCAGTAACAGAAGGAATCGAACCTGTCAATGTGCAATGGTTCAAAGCAGTCACGATTCCAAACAGAAAAGCATCAGCCCTAGTCTCTCCTCCCAACCTCTCCATGTAGTTGGCATAAGCTGTTGAAATTAAAATAGCCAATCCTCCTGTCAAAGCAGCAGCCAACTGCCCATTGACTCGAATCTCCACTCCCTGGAACCTATTCTCTTCATCGTGAACATCTTTCAATACATACATGTTTTCACTCCATATTCATTTCTTTCCACATTCTAGCACCACGACGAAAAACTTCATCTATCATTGATTGAGTCCAAACCATCTCTCCATTAATGAACAACAAAACAGGCAAACATGACAAACAAATTACAACGTAACTATCTATCATGTTTTTGCCCCTAATCAGTAAGGTTAGTCTTGTAATCCGACTCATCAACAAATTCACCCCTATCAGGAACTAGCTTCACATTCTCGGGGTAGTCTTGAAAGAACCTATATCCTTCCACCTCCTCAAGCGGAATGAACCTGTTATCTCCCACTTCCATCAAACTGAACTCAACTACATCGGTTTCTCCTGGCAGCAAGTTTCTGATTATTTCAATATCAGTAGCCTGATCCACATGTCCATTTTTGTAAACCGTCAAATCAGGTGCTATTTGGTCAATCTTATTGTCACTTCTGTTTGTGAATGAAAACACCCAGGTTGTCCCGATGTATGCCTTCTCAATCCTCATCAAATTGACTTCAACAACTTGTTTGTTATCATCCTGACAAAACGGCTCCAAATCATCATAGGAACGAATAACAACATCATCTCTTTCCACTATCTCAGTTGCAGTAAGACATCCCGAACAAAACAAAACCAATAGTAGTGTAAACCATCTCATGATATTTTCTCCTCATTGTGTACTAGAAAACTCCACTGGATGGATTCGAGTCTGCACACCTCCCTCCATCCAGTAGAGTTATTCCCTGGTTGAATCCCTTCTTCAACTACATTCCCATGAAGTACCAATAGTACTCTTCCCAAGCACTTTCATAACTACTTTCTGCTGATCTCATGGCAGAAGTCCCATCCTCAATACTTGCATTTTCAAAAGCAGTAAGCTTAGTATTGCAAGCATCGTAATCTGCATCAGCCTCCGACCACTCCCCTTGATTAAAATGTTGTTCTGCCTCACCAAAGTAAAAACTGCCTTGACCATATGGGCCTGCTGCCACAAACTCATAATCATCCTCAGCAACATCAAACCAATCATCACCAATAACCATGAGCCCATCACCAACCATCAAATCCTGTTCTGTAGCTCCAGAATTGACACAATCCTCTCTCATGCATTCAACTTCAACTTTCTGGTCGGAAGCATCAGATTTTGCACTACAATAATCCGACCACTCCTGACTAGCATCATACATTCGAGTTGTTGTCATACTCCTTTTCGTAATCAGTCCAGGAGGCGGGTCAGCTACCACAATTGAACACATCAACCCGAACATCAACAACACAACCAAACTCAGACTTAATCTCTTCATCTCACTAACTCCTGTTGAAAAAGTGAAAACACTAATCATGGGGAAAGTCCTATTATCAAACAGAAACTCAACCCCATCAACACAACGAAGAACATCACAACATAGAACGGAAAATCTCCACAGCCTTTGGACCTCTTCATGATTTAGCATTTACTCCCTATGGGGTGTTTGCGGGCTGACACCACCAGAACCATACCCTAGTCACTTCTCTCAGAAAACTAGAACAAGCATCATGAAAATTGTCAAAAGCCTCCTGTAGTGAATCTTTCTCAGCAACCTCAACAGTCACCGGAACTTCATTCAATTCGGAGTATGTCCACATATCAGGACGAGAACCGAACCACAGGATATGAGTCACCCCAGAATGAATGTCATCCACCCTGGAAGGCAATATGGGGTCATAACCACATACTACCCCATCTCTCATCGCCAATCCATACCCGTCACAATTGAACAACAATCCCTCCTCACATTGTTGTTTGAAATCCTGGACAGTTATCAACTGACCACCCTTTTTCTCTTTAGTGAACATGATTTTCTTCCTTTCACTGTTTGGGCTTTACTATCCACCACTGTCTAGTCTGTCCCCATTTCCCATCATCAGCCACCAACCGAAAATAATGCCATCTCCTCCGCTTGGCATGTCTAGTATCCCAAACAAGGATTGGGCGGTAGTTGTGGACAAAATCAATGATGACAAAAGAACCCGATGGACCTCTCTCCAACCTCCAGTAAATCGGATCTCCATCAGGTTCTCTTGCTTGTGGAGCATAAATGTAATTCACTCCTGGAGTAAATTCAAGAGGAGGTTTTGACACTATTACCGGACGTTGGTTTGCTCTGGGGTGATATGCTGCTATGAACAACACAGACAGAACCACCACTAGAATTGACCACTTTCTCACTTTTTCTTCTCCTCATACCAGATTTCGAGGTAAAATCTTCTTCCCGACCATGTCATCATGTTTACACCCTAGAACCTTCTCCATTACATCATGTAACCCAGGATTCAATGCAAATTCCATTTTCTTCTCATATTCTTGTGCTCTATACATGTAAAACTCAACCATTCTATCCTCATTGTGAGAAACAACCTCAATCTCAACCCTATCCTTTGCTGGATGTGAGAAAAGAAGAATCCAAACTGCTTCCAAATCGGATATGTATATGTTCACCCCATAAAACATACGAAGCAACTCCCTCAAGTCCTCATAACATAAATTATGGTCTCCTGAACAATTATCAAAATCAGGACACCACCAATCACTATCATGGCTATAAGGACCATCCTTAATTATCCTGACAAATCTTTTCTCAATCAACGGTTTTGTTCTACTACCCATTTTCGTTCTCCTTCTTTCTCCAAGCTACAGGACTAGGGAAAATCTCAAAAAATCCCCTACCACTTCTCATAGGACGAAACCACCCACTAAAAGGCGGTTGTTCCTCTCCACTCAAATCTTGAGCAAAATGCATGTCATCAATAACATCTCCTTCCTTTGTTATTCCTTCCAGATGTGGGCCTACTGGAGCAAGTCTTATCGGAATCCACCATCCAGGAAACCACAACTGCCCATCAATGGGAATCGTATGTTTTCTGATTCTTCCTTCAATCCACATCAATTACGTCCTCATCCTCGTCCTCTCTATTATCGGTCAACATGGCTTGCTGAATCTGAGCCAATGCATCCAATACCTTACTGTCTGGAAGCTTGCTCAAATCGATTGTTGGAGCATTGATATTGACATTCACCCCCTGACTATCCTTCGAGTACAATCCAGCTATTCTACTCTGTTCTCTGACTGCTTCGGTAATCACTTTAAGGAACCTCGGATCTCCAGCTTGTCCAGAAACCACCCTAGTAACTTCATCAACTACTATTGTCCCCTTGCCGTCACAGTACTC
>WJMJ01000105.1 GCA_014728035.1 Promethearchaeota archaeon
ATAAATATTCTCATATTCAACTACCGGCCAATTCCGGTTTGATGGTTCTGTATAGTTCCCCAATCTGTTCATTCTTCAGCTTTTACGAGAACACCTTACGCTGGAGGATAGGGCAGGGAGATATCTAGCGAAATAAAAAAGGCAAAGGAAGGCACTCGGTGAACCCCCCCAGACTATTCTAACGAATCTTCAAGGTGTTTTATCTTAATAGAATGATGTTTCATTACATTCTCCCCAGATTTCTCCTTCAATACATCACCGTGGGTCAGGGCAAGAATTATTATGCACACCACCACACCGAGAACAAACTTCTTTGTTCTCTTCAGCCTCTGTCAACATCCAAAGCACATCTGTGGGTCGCACTGGTTCTCTTCCATCATACCCACAGGCACAAAGCATGTTATCGATATACCACATGATATTGTATGGGCGTGGACTATTGCGATCCTCGTCTGATAACCATTCATAGTCGTAGATAAATCCTCTAAAACTCTGGAACTTGTCCACTATATCAATCGAATGGAATTCCTTATCTACAGGGTCTTCTATGGCCCCAATGCCTCCATCCCAGTTTATCTTGAGTCGCGCATAACTTCGCTTGGCGGTTTTGCGTGTCCGGAAAGAAAGATTTTTTACAAATGGAACCTTTGTATTCATTCCTTTCCACACAAAGAAATCACCAGATAGCTCGATTGGTTTCCAATCATTTAGGATGGCTGCTTCTACTTCATCCCCAGCTTCTAAACAATTAATTATGTCTTCGTATGTGATCTCTTTCCACTCACTCATAATGATTCCTATTTATAATCTTGCGAATTATCTGGCAATTCTGGGGATTTTCTTTCAGCTTCTTACTCGTGCACGTACAACCAATGTCTGTACAAATTTCTTGTAACTTCTTTAGGGATTCATAAGTGATTGGTGTCTTTTTTATCATTTCGCACCTTTGAGATCAACTTGGCTATGTGCTCAATCACACAAACAATGGGAAGTATTGGATTGCAATACATGAGTGATACTGATAACGTATCTAATACTCGCATTGGAAAGACACTATCATAGTAATATTCTTTAACTAGGTTATGAATCGTGCCCACGATGAGAGACACTATACACAATCCAGAAATTATATAACATACAATGATCAACATCGCTCTTTCCTTGGCGGATGGGGAGGGATTCGAACCCCCGGTGCATTTTGTGCACACTGGTTTTCAAAACCAGCGCCTTCGACCACTCGGCCACCCATCCATGGTTTTTCTTATATATGTGAGAGGTATATTATCTATTTATTGTATATATCATATTGTCCACTGCCCTTGATCACAACAATACCAATAAGCCCAATATGGATCTTTCTTGATTGTGTTCTCGTCAGACCACCTACCCTTAATCACATCAAGGGTATAATAATAAGCCCAATATGGATATTGCTTGATTGTATCCTCTATCTCAGGCCACCTGCCCTTGATTACATGGCGAGCATAATAATAAGCCCATTCTAGATCTTGCTTGATTGCTTCCTCACCTTCAGGCCATCTGCCATTGATCACTTCATGAGCATATGCATAAGCATAATATGGATCTTGCTTGATTGCTTCCTCACCTTCAGGCCATCTGCCCTTAATTACGTCACGAGCATACATATAAGCCCAATATGGATCTTGCTTAATAGTATTGAGTACTCTCTTATCATCAGGATGCTCTTTGATGTATTCTATAGGATCACCAAATACATCCTCATCATCCTCATCAAATTCGAGAATGTCATCCTGTTCATCTAGGATTACCTTGGATTCCCTAGTTACGATCATAGGAATTTCCTCTCATACTTACGCCACCATTTTGGACTTTGCGTGATTGTTTCCTCGGCTTCAGGCCACCTTCCCTTGATTACATTATGAGCATATTGATAAGCCCACAATGGATCCTTCTTGATTGTATCCTCTGCCACAGGCCATCTACCCTTGATCACATTATAAGCATATAAACAAGCCCGTTTTGGACTTTGCTTGATTGCCTCCTCGCCCTCGGGCCATCTACCCTTGACTACATAACGAGCATAATCATAAGCCTGTTCTGGATTTTGCTTGATTGTATCCTCAGCCTCAGGCCATCTGCCCTTGATCACATTATAAGCATAATAATAAGCCCATTTTGGATCTTGCTTGATTGTGTCCTCAGCCTCAGGCCATCTGCCATTGATCATATTATGAGCATATCGAAAAGCTAATCGTGGATCCTGTTTGATTATTTCCTCCCCTTCAGGCCACTTACCCTTGATCACTTCATTGGCATACATATAAGACCAGCATGGATTTTGCTTGATAACATTGAGTACTCTCTTATCATCAGGATGCTCTTTGATGTATTCTATAGGATCACCGAATATATCCTCTTCGCCTGCATCAAATTCGGGAATGTCAATCATAAAAACATCATTTATCATCTTCAATATGCCAAATCTTCACGTCTTTTACTGATGTCATCTAGAAAGCTTTTAGCGCTTTCTAAAGATAACCACCTAGAACATTGTTCTACTTCTTCGCCAATAAATTCAAAAACAGCATAAGATGAAGTATCGCCCTCAAGCTCCTTAATCTTTGCCTCCAATTTATTGATGTGCTTTTTCTTATCCCGTAAGTCTCTGAGTATATTTTCTCTGCTTGCCTGTATCTCTGTTTCAGGATTCATCTTGATACTTCTCCCGTATAGACTTTGGTAGATCTAAAATTACTCGATAATGATGTCCAGATCGTTCAGCTTCATGGGGTCCACGCCACACAGCATGCACATATGTTGGTGCAATTTCTATGGTGGAACCACGTTTTCCCTTAAATTTAGGGCTTCTAAGAGTGCGCTTATGACCGCTTCTAATATGTGCACGTCTTTCAAGAATCTCACGACCTTTATCATCAAATCGGGTTTTGGCTCTGGCAATCCCATCCGCCTGCGTGCTTCGTGTGCGCGTATGGCAGTATAACGTGGACGTTCATGTGCTTTTGGGTATCTAATCTTTTTGCTTCTCTTTTTGGTTGGTTGTTCCTCAAACACAAAAGTTGATAGGGTGCTCATCCTGATTAGCTCTTCATAAGATGAGGTGGCTGCTCGACATAAATCGTTATTTGTTTCCTCTTGTCCCTTCATAGCCATCACATCAATTGTCTCGTCACCGTCCACACATATCGACCCAAGGGCTATCCCTACTGACTGCCATTTAAAAATCCCACTTAACCATTTATTACCAATAATGCCCCCATCTTACCGATACAGGTAAACGCTGCTTTTTTGACCATTCTTTTAAATCATCTATCATCTCACCAGAAATACTGCCATCCTCGAATGCACCATCTTGTAGATAATTCTCTATGCGAGCTACCTCCATAATACCACGCGGTTTATCTACGCCAACAGCCCCTGGCTCTAGATCCCAAAGTATTGTGCATGATACTCTGTCCTCTATGGCAGTGACAGGAAATGGTAAGCACAATGTGTTCATGTGTTCATTAACAGTATCGGCATCAAGTCCATCGAAAGATTCTGTAGGCAACATATCAAAACAAAATAAGCGAGCAGTCCGTATGTGACGACGAAGCTCCTCTGGGAAATGATGCCTATATTGAACCAATAGATTGAAATTATCTCCGGGTTTCATTGATCCTTGGTATCCTTCTGTTTGTGCTTCGATAATTCGTATTCAGTACCAATATATTTTAATATTACCCTTCCAATGTCCTGACATATCCTTTCTTTTATTGGTCTCACTACGATTCCTTCTCGAATATGATCAGCACCTTCAACAGTGCTTTTGCCGTCAGAAAGTTTCTTCATCTTATCCATGCTCCAAGGACCGCGATAAAGAACGGGAACCATAGGAACATTGTGTGCTGAACAGAGCTTTTCAAAATCATAGAAATCAACATATGTACCATCAACCATGAGATCGAAAGCCCGGAATCCAAGTCCCTTTCCTTTGGGTATACCATATGATAAAGATTGAACAGAACCACCATAAACCTCGCCATATAATATCACCACTTTATGAATTAGTGAACGATCCTGCATGAGATTGATAACGCTCTTGATTGTCCAAGGATACCAATATGTGTTGGACTTCATCTCTGGATCGTCAACACAGGCCAACACTCCTCTGTGATTCAAAGGACGCTGACGTCTGAGGCCCATGCTACCGGCATAAATTCCCTTATCTTGAATGATTATCAATTTGCAATTGGTGCCGTGTAATTTCTCGGTGGCAATAACTTCCTCATCTTCTTCGAACACATCAGTATATATACGCCCATTTTGGATGTCCGTATAACGCTGAATAAATGGATCAACCTGATCATCATAAGGAGCAGCATCACCGGCAGTTGTTCTGATTGGCGGTTCATATTTCTCACACCCGAAATAATCAGCAACATTATCACCAACCTCCCAGGAATCTTCCTGAACTGGTGCGATCAATCCAAATGATGGTTCTCCACGTAGGGCAATGCGCCCTACCCTGTCTTTATTCTTACCTTTAAGAAAGTTCTTGACGCCAAATTTATCGGCCCATTGGTTAGGCAAGATGGTATCCGCTGGGAAGTAAACGCACCGATCACCCTCATTGTGTCTTCCCTTAGGGATCACCATTTGATAACCAAGAACGTCACAAATATCAAGTTTATCCGCATTGGGGTGTGGTTTGATATTCTTCAGTTCAACCACAGGAACAATTAAATCACTAGCCACATTTATCCTTTCTTTGCTGACCCAAGTTTGCTACCAAGACCACGACCAACGCCCATATTCACCAAATATGCATTATTATCTATCTGCCTTAAATAAGTTCTCTATTTCTATCCACAATAAGAGCTATTTCTCGCAGAGCATCAACCGACGCGGACTCTTGATGTATTACTTTGTCCAGACTTCCATAATGTTCCTCTAAACATTGTAATAACAGTCGTTTGATTCGTTCTACCATTCGCCATAGCCGAGCCCTTCCAGATTAGCCTTGATTTTGGCTTCGAGGCGGTCGGATTCGGCGAACTGCGTATACAGCTCGGCACTCAGGCGGGCCATCTTCTCCTCAAAGGGTTCGCCGTCGTCCTCCACCTCCGCTGCGCCGACGTACCGCCCCGGCGTGAGGACGTGTCCGTGCCGGGCAATTTCCTCCAGGTCGGCGGATTTGCAGAAGCCGGGGACGTCCTCGTATTTGCCCGCGCCCTTTTCGCCGCGCCAGGCGTGATACGTCCGTGCAATGCGGCCGATGTCGCTGTCGTCGGGAAGCGGGTACTCGTCCCGCCCGCTCAACACGCGCAGAGTGCGCGTTTCCATCGTCCCCATCTGCCGCGCGTCGATGAAAAGCGTCTCGCCCCGGCGATCGCGCCCCTTGGGCTTCAGGTTCTTGCCTGTCTTGTCACGGCTGACAAACCAGAGGCAGACGGGGATGCCCGTCGTCAGGAAGAGCTGCGCGGGCATGGCGACAATGCAGTCCACGAGGTCGGCTTCGATCATGCTCTTGCGGATCTCCCCCTCCCCGCTGCTGCCGGACGAGAGTGAACCGTTGGCCATGACAAAGCCTGCAATGCCGCCGCCCTTGCCGTTGGGCGGGGCGAGGTGGTGGATGAAGTGCTGAATCCACGCGTAGTTGGCATTCCCCACGGGTGGCGCGCCGAATTTCCAGCGCACATCATCCCGCAGGAGATTGCCCGACCAGTCGGAGACATTGAACGGCGGATTGGCGAGTATGTAATCGGCCTTGAGGTCCGGATGCAGGTCGCGCACGAAGCTGTCGGCGGGCTGCTCGCCGAGGTTCGCTTCAATGCCGCGAATCGCCAGATTCATGTGTGCCAGCCGCCATGTGGTTGGGTTGGACTCCTGCCCGAAGATGGAGATGTCGGTGCGCACTCCACCGTGTACCTCGACAAACCGCTCCGACTGAACAAACATCCCGCCCGACCCGCAGCATGGGTCATACACCCGCCCCTCGTAGGGCTCGATCATCTCCACGAGCAGGCGCACTACCGAGCTGGGCGTAAAGAACTCGCCGCCGAGCTTTCCTTCCGCAGCGGCAAACTTGCCGAGGAAGTACTCGTACACGCGCCCGAGCACATCTTTCGCACGGGCCTGGTCGGTGCCGATGGCGATGGAGGCGATTTGGTCGATCAGGCCGCCGAGCCGCTCCGGCGGGATGCCGCGCCGTGCATAGTCACGCGGGAGCTTGCCTTTGAGCTTGGGATTGTCGCGCTCGATGGCGTACATCGCATCATCGATCAGCTTGGCAATGCTCGGCTGTTTGCCCTGATTCTGAAGATTCTGCCAACGCGCCTCGGGTGGAACCCAGAAGACACTCTCGGCGGTGTATTCGTCGCGGCTTTCGAGCAGTTTCTCTGCCTCCTTGCCTTCGATTCCGTCCGCCTTGAGCTCCTCGGCCAGCCTGGCGCGGCGAGATTCAAAAGCATCGGAGATGTATTTGAGGAAGATCAGGCCCAGCACGACATGTTTATACTCGGCCGCATCGACAGAGCCGCGCAGCTTGTCCGCTGTCTGCCAGAGTTCTTCCGGATCCACGCCGAGTTCGCGGGGGCTGACGAGTTCGAATTCTGTGTTTGTTGCTTTCTTGGCTGACATTTAAAACACGTCCTTTTTTAATAAGCGCGACGGCTATGCTATTTCGGCCACGATCAACCCGGGATTCCAGACGCGCTTCGCCTCAGCGATTCGGATTCTGCTTCAACCACTTGTCAATCGCGTCCCGGAAGCGCCAGTGGCGGCCGACCTTCTGGCCGGGGATCTTGCCCCGCTGGGCCAGCTTGTATGCCGTAGTTAACGAGAGCTTGAGGTATTCCGCAAGCTCCTGGATCGTGAGGACCTTGTCCTCGATCTCTCGTGCCAAGGCCTGTCTCCCGAAATGCGAACCATTGTGGTAAGGAATCAGGCCTGATAATCTACCAGCAACGACCAATTGTCGCAAGCGGAAACGGGATATTTGCCCAGGGAATAATCAAAGAAGGTCCATATTGAAGATCACTGGAATGATATAAATCTTCCAGATGTTTTTCTTTCTGTTCAAAATATGTTGATAATCTTTCTTCGGTCCATTCTCCACGACGAATTGCCTTCATAACCTCTCTTCGATCTTCTCTATCTAAGGTAAGATCGCCTTCCCTTAGAATCTGCTCGACTTCTCCAACAAGACGATATACATGATATGCAAACTTGGTGTCCATGCCATATTTGTTCCGAATCTCATGTCTTTTGGATCCTGGTTCAGTCTTTTTGCTGCTCATTTTGTGAAGTTGTGAATAAGAATAGCCTTTGAATTTGTGATAAGATCCCTTGTGCAAAAACATTTTTCGGTTCTCACGGACAAGCTGCCCAACAATAGTATTGTGTAATATACAGCGTTCTGGTACGAAGAGCACATCAACCATATTGGGGTTGTTTTCCATACAAAGTTGGAAGAAGCGTACAATCCCATAAATACAGAAATCATAAGACACGCACCTATCTGAGTCTTCAATGTGATGCATCTGCCATTGATTAAAACGCTGTATCTGCTTTCCAAGTCCCTGAATATGACCAGCTAGATGCGGAAAAACATCTGTCTTGGGCGGGATACAAAATCCACAAATGTCCATATCTGATGTATTTGATGATACTCCATAAGCCGCACTTCCTGTTAATACTTCATACATGAGATTATCAGGAAGGAATTTGGGTGGATTGATCAGATTTTTCTGTTTACATTCTTGCACACGACTACTCATCTCCAATCTCCTATTTATAAATCTAATTTACGACTTCCTGGAGACAGTACGATTTTATGTTGCACTGAAGTATGATTTTTGCGTTGTGGCTGTGGAGGTAATGCGATGTTTATGCTTGGAGTCCGAAATGCAGAATTAATAAATTCCTTAGTATCATCATTTAAAATTTTCCAAAATTCCGTTGGTTTTACTGGTAATAATGTAGTATTTGGCATCATAGACATACTCATATTATTGATCTTGATGCGAATGTCTCTTATTACGTTTTTATCATAGATGGCCAATGTTTTATTGGTAGTAACTCCATTACTTGGATTGGTTAATTCCAACGTGACAATAGCATGACTGGCATTCACAGTTGGATATAGACTGACCTTGGTTATTCCTGATATGACCAAAGATGGAGAACTAGAAGACGATGAATACGATGAATATGAACTAGAATTAGATTGAGTCATATTTTCAATTCACTATAGTTCTGATTTTCTATACAAAAAGCCATCTTTTACCACAGATCTCCAGAATTGATCCTGTCTTGAATATGCTTGTGAGTTAAATATTCACAATCACTATCTACAATATCATCCAACACGCATTTGACGCCTTTACCACCAGATGACAAATGATCATTAATGGCTTTTCTAAGAGCTAAACACTTGTTCATGTTTTTCATTGCCTGTTTTGCGTATCCACCATTAAAATCATATGCCTCGGCAAAAGCATTTCTATCGTTAGCCGCCCAACGCAGTGCTTTGACCAAAAATCTTAATTCGTCTACCTTAATATATTTTGTATTATTGTTCATTTCTTAACTCAGCAATCAACTTATCCTTTTCTTCCGTTGCTGCATCAATGGCGTGTTGTATGACTAACTGTGCCTCAAGGGGGTCATTTTGACGCCATCCATATCCATAACCTAGACGTTTCGACGCCTCAATTGCGTATTCGCCTATCTCAGTCGAACTTTGTATCTTGACTGTAAGCATCTGTTAGTTCTCCTTCTGGTTACTTGTTCTCCTAGTAATCTATCTAGTCCTAGTCGTAGTTGTTAATCGAATGGCCATCGATATTGTTTGAATTGTGTGTTAGGCTTTGTTTTATTTCTATCTTTAAATATCAGGTGCCATTTCCAGAATTGCCACCACCTTATCCTTGGATTTGCGCTCATCTTCCGCATGCCCAACCAATAATAACAAAAATGAACACCACAAACAAAACTATGGCGATCTTAATCATGTCTTAAGCTCTTTCGTCAATATTTTTATGAGCTTATCGCATTGCTCTTTGCTAAACTTCGAAATATGAGCATTATCCTTGTCTAAATCCATGGTTCTGGCCAACCATTTATAAGCTTCTTTGCGTCTCATAGTAGCTTCTGGTCCATTCCATAGTTTATCAAATAGATTATGTGCCTCTATTCTGCTTTGTTTTGTGGGTTTGTCAGCAGGAATGCCAAGTGGCTCACCAGTCTTTTTGTGTGCACCATGAGACCCATCACATTTTGGATAATTAGCACATCCATAAAATAGGCCATATTTTGAATTTCTCAATATCAATTCGCCACCACACTCCGGACATGGGTGTTTTAATATATGGCCAGGATTATACATTCTCATCCTCTCATGCGCACGTGGGCGTCACGTCCAGCTATTTGGTTCGTTACAATACGCGAGAGACTATCCTCCCATGCGCACGTGGGCGTCACGTCTATCAGCGGAGGCAGTCATCCTCCCATGCGTGGGCATCACGTAATCGCCTGCGGTGGGGAAGAAACTTCCATCCTCCCATATGCACGTGGACGTCACATTACACCCGTTGTATAGTCTCCATCCGGAGATTACTCACCATCGTGGGTGAGCTTAGGCCCGAGGATGAGGGCCTGAATTATATATCAAAAATGTCAATCCAAGTCCATGTGGACACTATAACGTGTGGGTCTATATTCTTTGGATCTAGATACTCGATGTCCGCGTATTGCAGATGCACACTTATCTTGCTCAAATTTTGTGGCATCTAATCTTTCCACAATATCCCAAAATCTATACTAGAAGGCATGGCATCATATCTTACCCATGGTCTAATTGGCATCTTATTTCACAATACGTTCAGTAATCCATTTATTACTATGCCGATAAATGATCTTCCCAACACCAGCTTTCTTAAGCTTTTCTTGACACACATTGCATGGACGTGATGATCCAGGTATCCCTTTGGTATATCTATAAGTAAGAACAGTGGATCCTTTTAACGATACTCCCATTCGTGCCGCTTTGATTATGAGATGTTCTTCGGCGTGAATCGATCTTTTCTTGGTATTGTCAAATATGTTATAGTTATTGGCATGTAAAGTTGACACAATTTTGGGGTTTAAATGAGACGAAATGACAATAGCTGCCATTTTAACTTTACGCTGATTTGACTTTTTAGCCGTATTTATGGCTATTTTCTCTATGTCTGGAGTTAACTGGAACATAAATCAGTAAATACCATACTAGCTTCACTGTTAAGTAAAATATCAAGAACCTGAAACATCAAAGATCTGATTTGTGGGTGTGCACCATCATCTAACCTCAATGATAATATATGACGCCATTGTCGAAAGTTGGCTGTCATAATCAATTCAGTTTTAAGACAATTCGGCAAGACCGACCTGGCATATTGTGGCGGCATGCCGTCAGATATCATTTGAGAATAAGTATTCTCCACTTGACGCATAGTATCATCAAATAATGGCTTGGTATGATCCGAAATCTCAGGCATTATCATATCAATATCATTATACTTACAATATCTTGTCGATTCCTGCGAATATGAGCAAAGTCGGTGCCTGACTATCTCGTGAGAGATGCCACGATCAGTTATCAAATGAAACGTAGCATGTGCGTGTTCTAGAACCGATTCATGACCAAGTTTTAGTAATCTGCGCACAAATGTCTTGGCTCTATATAAACACTCTGGGCATGAACCAGTCGGTGTTTGATGGTCACATTTCATTCTATTCTCTGATTTATAACAAACCCTCCCACATCGTTCAATTAACAAAATCGGATTTGGTGTCATTGATAGCAATGTAGCTTGTTGCTCCATGAAGTTCATCGCGACTCCTTAATAAATATGCTATTCGCTATACCCCACCGTCTTAATGAATTTTTATCTTCAACTATTTTAAAAAACGTGGTTGTACCAGGGCGGAAGAGTGGTTTGGTAATTTCTGAATCTATATTCATTATATCTTTGGATTTCTTATATGATGACAGTATGACTAGTACGTTGTTGGATTTGATTCTATATAATTCTATATCTCGCACATGGGCATTGACAACAACTCCAGCTGGCGTATCTAATTGTCTTATAATACCATAATCATTCTTTAGTTCTCTCCTATTGTTTATTATTGGAAACATTGATTCATCAATGGTATTATATGCCCATTTCGTGTTGCGAAACACTTTGAGGTCATCATGAAGTAATGATCTTACGATAAATTGATCTTCCATTGCGATTCAAAAATCCATTATGAGATTATCACGTATATATACCAACTTTATCATAATTTCCCCAGACAGCGCCATCCTAGAGAACAGAGATGTATTGTGCATATTAGAATCCAAAAACAGCACTGTGTTGCTCGATTTGGACGAAACTCTGGTGCATGTGGTTCCTATAACTACTGGATTAATAGAAGTCATGAAACGTGGTGGCACGAAACTAACAGCAACCCCAGGTAGCAAAGAATTTGATTGGTATGAATTAAAAGAAGCATTAAACAATTATGATGGTGATGTGGTTGTAGCAGAATTTCCATATCGTGAACCATCTGTTATTGTATTTCGTCCGGGGCTATGTGAATTTCTGTCTAGACTACAATCAATGCAGGGCGATGAACTTAAAAACATAATTGTATTCTCGGCCAACATTGCAGATGATGTAAAGGTTATTCTAAATGCAATAAAAAACAAATGTGGTATTCAGTTGCAGGCGATTTCAAAAGGACAAAAATTCGACCCATCATCTATTATGGTTGATGACAATGTTGATGCCGCAGTAATGAAAATGATGGCCACTGGATTACTACCATCTATGCCGCGATATAAAAAGCCAAATGTATCTATGGATAAAATACTGCCAAGATTAGTGAGGGTGCCACCATTTAGGGGCGATTTGAACGATTCTTCTCTAAACAATATATTATCTAAAATTACACACAAGATGTAAAATATGTGTCAACATATACTTGTAATGCATGGATATCATGGAGCATGTGAACATCATTATATCCATAATGTGGTTTTCTTGTTAACACCATATACATATTAGGAGTCGTAATTATCATAACACATGGCTCACCTTTTGTTATGATAATTACATCATCATATACTTCTTCCACTTGATAATGTGGAAACGGAAACAATTTTTTGATTGATTCTAAGATATCATTCATAATACACCTCCATATAATTATATATGTCTGTGGTAAAGATAAATTATCTTGCGTCGCAATCTAAGAATCAAAACAACCCAGGCGAATGTTATGTTTGCAACGCCAACAACAATATCGTCATAACGCATATACATTCCCTTGTATCAAAAATATCAAAAAGGAGTAAATATGCACAAATTTACTGTATCAAAAAACGTCCAGGTTGTGTTGGATGGCCACAACATTCTATTGGAAAAAGGTGATATTATTGTCATTGAAAGCAACGTCGAAGTAGATGATAAATATTACGATAAAGAAGTGGAAAATCCAGTAGTAATGGGCAAATTTCCAAAGACAAAAGAAAGACTAAGAAGAAGAAAAGACAGGTCTCATCTAGAAAAGGACGAGTCCACAGAGACATATGAGTATGATGACATCAACAAGCCAGATGGTGATGTGTCAGTAACCACGAATTTACCTACAAAGAAAGCCTCAGATTAGTCGTTATCAATGACATCTATAATATAATATATTAGATCTATTCGATCATTATTAAAGTTCCATTTGGAACCAATATTTTTATCTGCCCATCCCTTGGCACTGCCACCATCTTGACCCAATTCCTGTGACATGGCAGTCCAATCGCACACCATTTCTATAATATCAATATCAGACATACTATTAATATCATCGTGAAATTCGGGATGATGTCTATTATTTTGCACATGATGTAAACACGCAGCGTCTACTTGCGATTCAATCCCGGAAGGATATTCAAAGTCCTGGCCAGAATTTTGACATCTATAAAATTCTGTTAACCATATATATGGCACCAATTCGACTTCATTTTGATATTTAGATTCATCGTGACTTTGCCCCCTACTAATCAAAACATCATGATCATAATCAGTACGATCATCAACCTTTTTCATATTTTGTATGACACGATCTATATGTTCACAGGTTCGATAATAAAAATAGTCAATCATTTCACTGGTAGGTTCTATAATTTGTTCACACAATAATGATAATCTCATCTTATCTCCTTAAAGGTACTTTTGCCCACCTCAGATACTATGAATATATCACAGCCGCATCAAATATATTATTAAGGAGATAAATTATGGATGTTGTGGCTAGATTGTCTGGTATAGTTGCGTATTCTGATGGATCTCATCAATCATTTGCTGTGATGATGGATGATGAAGGCAGAATATCATATAATGATAACACTGAATCTAATGACGCTATAGCACAAGCACAGGATGACACTACCTGGCTTCAAGATATGATGAATTTACTTGTGTATAATATTCCATATCTGTTCGGTGAAAAGGGACCAGAAGACAAGCAGGTAATAAGTATGTCAGCACATTTCGCTGGCAGAATTGCATATCCTGAAACAGGAACATTCGAGGATTGGTCAGTTGAATTCAGACATCCCAAGATAGGTGCTTGGACTCCTCTAAGCACAAGCCCTATGGCTTGGCTTGCTGCTAGTAACGCTAAGCCCAACGAATTGAATTTAAGCTCATCATCATCTAATTCCTTATCGTCTAGTAGCTCATCCTACTCCAGTTCATCGTCTAGCTCGTCGAGTTCCAGTTACTGATCATCTAGCATTTGCATATTTGAATGGTGCTTCTGCCATTGCAAGGTAGATATATGTCTCAGAAACATTTGGATCGGTCGCAATACGCAACTTGAATCCGTTACTGAGAAAATCGATTTCGTCACCAGTGCCTTCAGCCGCAGAATTATCAGCCTCAAGCCTGTCGTTGTCTACGTTATAACCTTCACGCTTGTAATCATATATATGCCAACCAGACGTGCTATCCACAGACTTGCAAAGCACATAGGCGGGGCGGAACCCGCACCATATAAACGAACCATCGGCTGACCCATTACCCTCATAACTCCCCACTTTACAAAAACCATCAACACTAGCAAAAAGGTATGCGATATAGTCGTTAGTGTTAGCATTAGCGATATCGCTAGTGCCGAGTCCGAAAACACTACTAGTGGGTGCGGTATTCCATACAGTAGAATTACTTGATTCTGAGCCTGTGGTGTTCAGGAACATATAATACGATATGCTAGTTAAGTCTTTGTGCCACGACCCCCAGTTCTTTGCGCCATCATCGCGGTTCTTAGTAATAATCAGTTCAGGCGTCACCCCAAGATTGTGGTTTATGGTACGGTTTGTGGCATTGCCAGTATAGGACACAATATCAAACCCAGGTGTCGCACCCTCCTTCCACACCCATCCCACGGAATTACCGGATGGTGCGCTGTAAGTGGTCTCTGCTGCTGTCGTGTTTGACTGAAGAACTGCGCTTGTGCCGCGCACCGTATCAATTAGCTGATGATTGTTACTGTTGTCGCGATCCTTGATCCACTCAAGATAATTGCCGGTAAACAACGCCTCCGCTGTCGTTTTGATATTAGCTCCAGTGTCGATCACAACATCAAAATAATCACTTGGATCAGCTATTGTTGGCGTGTCTAGGTTGGCAGAGCATGGAGCCAGAAAACCAGATGGTGGTGCATATTCAAAGTTGCCATAACCATTACCGTCTGCGTTACCAGAAGTAATGGAGAATTGTGGGCAACCAAAATCCCACTGCGCATCAGACCCACCACTGTGGAAAACAATAGGAATGATCAATGATGGTAGATTAGTGAATGCCGCTCCCGTGCCAGCAGCCGGATCACCAGACCATGTTCCATTTACACCGAACCAGAGATTTCCATTAGCTGGGTCTCCAGCAACCATTAATATATCGTTTTGACCCCAGTCGGTAAGAGTACCGCTAAGATCGGTATATGTCGAGTCATTACAGGCTGTAGCTCTATCTGTTAGCACCCATTCCTGCGCATTAGCTCCACTACTAGTTGCGGGACTACCACCATATGCTGACGTTCCAATCGTTGCTTGTGTTGCATCCCATACACCAGCAGCAATATTGTTGCCGACACTTGCTGTAAGGTTTTTAACCTCGAAGTAGAATTTATTATCGCATGCGAAGGAAGCTAATTGTCTACCAGTTGATGAACTCAAAGATGAACGCAGATTACCTTCAGACAGAGTGATCGCTGCGCCTACATCTTGCCATGTTGGTAGTAGCGTGCAGAAATTGTTTGTTGGTGAATCCTCAACGCTAGCAGGTCCACTCGTCACCGTCCAATCGTTGCTATTCAGGCTGTCCACACCAGTGCTGAGATCTGCAATGTGACAGGTATTGGTGCCTGTTGCTGTCTCATATGACTTGGCTACCCAATGGCCATTAGTATCCAATTCACCAAAGTTGGTAGCCGCTAAAGCGGTGCCATCAATGATATATAGATCAGACACATAACCATCGAAATACGATTCTGCTGCTGCTGGTCTGCGCCCAACGTAGTGTGGATCTGTGGAGTTATAGTATGTTGTTGCACTGTCAGCAGGATCTGTCTCAGTGGTAAAGCTTGTAATAAGCTCTCCATTGACTGTGATCTTGACCCGATCACCAGCCGTTCCGTTCGTGGTATCAAAAGTAACTACGATGTGCATGTGTGCACCTGGATCGCGGAACACAGCATTGGTCACATAATGATATGTGTAGCTACCGGTGTATTTGTAAACCACAAGTTGGTCTGAAGAGTTAAAGAAAATCACAGATTCAGCTGTACTACCAGTACCAGCACCGACAAGATATTGGGTGCTGCCCAGTGCCCCGCGTTTGACCCAGAACGATATGGTGAGTGTCGTTAAACTTCCTGCACTGCTGGGAGTCCTCGTAATATACTCGCTGCTTCCGCTATCGAACAATGCTCCTTCTAAGGTAGGACCAACTGATGTGGTGCTAGATGATGAGCTAGATGATGAGCTAGATAATGAAGAGCTAGAACTACTCGATGAATAGCTGGAGCTAGAAGATCTAGATGACGATGATGAGTAGGACGAGCTAGATGATGACGATGAGTAACTAGAACTCGACGAGCTAGACGAGGAGCTTGAGTATGACGAGCTAGAACTACTAGATGAGTAACTGGAGCTAGACGAACTAGATGAGGAGCTAGAGTAGGACGAGCTACTCGATGAGTAACTGGAGCTAGACGAGCTAGACGAGG
>WJMJ01000106.1 GCA_014728035.1 Promethearchaeota archaeon
CCTCGATCTAACTGCATTGAGCTGTGGCTTCCTTAAAACCAGATCTTTATTTTCATCTGTCAAATTTTTATCCAGTAATTGATAGTCCTTTTCAGCCACATCCTGTCTACCCATTTCAATATTCAGGTCTGCCTGTGCTTGCTCAAGTTCACTATTTCGAAGCTTAAGTTCATTTCGATAATCAGCCGGTTCAATTTGTAGCAATTTCTGACCTTTTTTGACATATCCTCCGGGAGTAAACGAAGAAGAAAGTTGAACGATCATCCCTCCTACTCTGGGTCGAAGAATGATTTCTTTGGCAGGTTGAACCGTACCCGTAGCAACAATGATCGGTTGATACGCGCCTTGTCTTACCTCCTTCACATCCACCAGCATGGCTGTTTCCTTGGTAGCTGTAACGCGCGTTGCTGTAGGTTCTGTAAGAAAAATCAATGTCGTTACAACACCTCCCACCAATAAAACAATAGCAGAAATAAGAATGGTTTTTTTCTTATTCATAATTTAATTCTTTTCGATTCAATTTGAGTTGTTTTCTAATTCTTTACTTCCGAAAAGCAGTCAGGAAGAAATTAACTGCCCACCTCACGAGGTGTGGAAATTCTTCCCGCCAAGGCACGATACAATGCAATTCTGTATTGAAGAAGTATTAGCCTGGCCGATAGCGCATCTCTACGTAGTTGCTGCAAGGTATCCAAGGCTGTAAGTACATCAAGGTAATTGCTGATACCATTAAAATATTCTATTCTTAACTGTTCGTAGGTTTGTCGGGCAATTTCGATTTGACTATCAATGAGTTGAATACTTTCTTTTTGATTTTCTTCCTGAATTAATGCATCCTCTACTTCCTGAAAAGCTATTAGTATTGTTTGGCCATACTCAAAAAGTCTTTGTTTTTTAAAAGCCTCCGAACGATCCACCTCAGCGCGTAACTCCCCACCATAAAAAACAGGGGCCAGTAAATTTGCACCTAGCGAATATGCCCAGTCCCTGAATAGTAAGTCTGTATCATTGGCTGCAGTAGAAGCAGAAAGTGAAAAAGATACTCTGGGATACTGGTTTACAATAGCTGCTGCAAGCTCCTTATCTGCAGCTGCCAACACATTGTATGCACTCTGTACATCCGGACGCCTGTGAATCAATTGCATAGGATCACCTGTCTCAGGCATTGCCGGAAGTTTTGGTAATGAATCTACAGCAAATTCAATGGCCGGGATGGGTGACCTACCTAATAAAACAGCCAACCGATGCTTTTGGGTTTCCAGTCTGGAAGCTACATAAGTACGTTGTTCCCTGGTAGACTCTATTAGTTGTTTTTGTCGTAAAAAATCAACGCTCCTGACCTGACCTGTACCGAATCTGTTTTCAATTAAATCTAAAACTTGTTGATTCGTTGCTATCTGTTTATCAATCAATTGCAACTGATTGTTGGCTTCAATCACCTGATACCAGGTGAGGGCGATTTCAGCAGATAATGAAATGGATGCGGCTTGATAATCAAGTTGAGACGCCTCTGCTCTAAACTTCTCTGCTTGTACATTGGCTCGAATTCTCCCCCATAAGTCCAGTTCATAAGCGGATGACAGGCCTACTTGTAGACTCCGGTTCTGTTGAAAGTTCTCAAATGCTCTTTGTGGTTGACTCACCTCACCTTGAACCGACCCTTCTAAATCAGGTAGCAGAAATGATGATTCACGATCCACAATTGCTCGAGCTACTTTAATCCTTTGCCAGGCTACCTCAAGATTAAAATTAGAATCCAATGCAGATTCTATCATTAAATTTAATTGCTCATCTGCAAAAGCCAGCCACCACTGGTCAGGGATTTCTTGAGTACCCGACTCAGAAAATGATCTATTGACATCCAAAGGAATATCCACATTTACCTTTCTGGACGCACAAGAGACATTGATAATAATGATTCCCCACCATACCAAAAGCCTGATCCTAATCGAAATCAATTCCTTAAAGGTATCAATCGATGATAGTTCTGAATTGTTGGTTTTGATCCCGTTCACAATTACTGTTAATTATCTATTTCTTGTCAATCTATAAGATAATTAACAGGACACTACAGATGATGTTTGATTTTATGGGTGTAGTAACTACTTAGCCCACATTATGATTCATCAGATAAACTGGTAGCACTGGAATCTTGCGAAGGATCTAACCATGCGACCTGTTGGTCACCTTCTTCAAATCTCCGCATTCCCACCTTCATTATCTCGTCATCATTTACTTTTTTTAACGGGGTATATCTTGGGTGATGTGAATCTTTATATGGGTCATTACTTTTGGCGTTGAAGCAACAAATTAACGACCATCTGGGATGATCCGACTTATTTTGATCAGATCGATGCAATAAATTAGCATGAAAAAACACTGCATCTCCAGGTTCCATTTCACAATAAACCAATTCCATTCTTTTCAGTGCTTCATCTACCCTTTCCATATCTGCACCTGATTGATCGCCAGTCAAAGTGTGATTAATTCTGCCCATTTTATGAGAACCTTTGATTACCTGCAAACATCCATTCTCTTTGGTAGCTTTATCCACTGAGATAAATACACTGACCAAATTAGGATACAATACTCCATTTTGATACCAGTAACCATAATCCTGATGCCAGGCCCAGGCTCCTCCCACTTTGGGATCTTTCAGTATCATTTTAGAATGATAATGATA
>WJMJ01000107.1 GCA_014728035.1 Promethearchaeota archaeon
ACTAAAAGTAGGAGGGTGGCTTAATCTCAGAGGATGTTCTTCTCTCACCCATCTTCCTAAGGGATTGGAAGTGGGAGGGAGTCTTTATCTCGGAGGATGTTCTTCGCTTCCATACAAAACAAAGATTTTCCTAAATCAATAAAGATAGGAGGGAATATTATATGGTAGATATTCTCAACCCCTCTTTAGACCCCTCCAAACTGAGTATCAAAGAGAAGATAGAGCTGGTTCGCCAGTCGGACGGACTTCTCGTTGATATTCTTCCCGAGGGATTGAAAATATGTGATCTTGATCTCGAAAGATGTTCCTCTCTCACCCATCTTCCAGAAGGATTGTGGGTGGGGATGAATCTTTATCTCAGTGGGTGTTCTTCTCTCACACATCTTCCTGAGGGATTGGAAGTGGGAAGAAGTCTCTATCTCAACGGATGTTCTTCCCTCACCCATTTTCCTGAGGGATTGAAAGTGGGAAGGAATCTTTATCTCATAGGATGTTCCTCTCTTCCATTCAAAACAGAAAAGGATATTCCTAAATCAGTAAATATAAGAGGAGGGATCATATGGTAGATATCCTAAATCCTTCTCTGGACCCCTCCAAGCTAAGTGTAGAAGAGAAAATAGAACTGGTCAGACAATCAGATGGGCTTCTCGTTGATATTCTTCCTGAGGGATTGAAAGTGGGAGGGGATCTTTGGCTTAATGAATGTTCTTCCCTTATTTCTCTTCCTGAGGGATTGAAAATAAAGGGGAATCTTGATCTCAGAGGATGTTCTTCTCTTATTTCTCTTCCTGAGGGATTGGAAGTGGGAGGGAGTCTCTATCTCGATGAATGTTCTTCCCTTATTTCTCTTCCTGAGGGATTGAAAATAAGAGGGGATCTTTATCTCAATGGATGTTCCTCTCTTCCATACGAAACAGAAAAGGATATTCGTGAATCAGTAAAGATAGGGGGGAGAATAATATGGTAGACATTCTTAACCCTTCTCTAGACCCCTCCAAACTGAGTGTAGAAGACAAAATAGCACTGGTTCGTCAGTCAGACGGGCTTCTCGTGGATATTCTTGAGGGATTGAAAATAAAGAGGGATCTTTGGCTACGAGGATGTTCCTCTCTCACTCATCTTCCTGAGGGACTAAAAGTGGGGGACATGTTTGTTGATCAAAGCATACACATTATGACCATTCATAAAGATAATGGGAGAGACAATCATTAATGATACTTAATATATGTCATATAAAACATTATGGATGAAGAAGATTTCATAAATTTAGAGATAATAAACTACATATTTAATGAGTTAGACAATAAATATGATGTAGAATTATCACAAGACAGAATATGGATATATCTAGATGGCGTTAGAGTAGCATTTGTGGCATATAATTATTTCTATACAGATTTATATGCCGGAAGAGATTACGATCCTGGCCTCTACTTTTTCAGTGGTTTTCTTGAATACGACAATGACGAACCAAAGAAGATAGAAATAAGCAACCCAAATTTCATTAGCAACATAGAAAAGATGATAGAAAGCAAGAAAGTGTTTCTAGAAGCTGACAGAAACAACAGAAAACATCCAGACAATCCAATAATTTATAGAGAATCTGACTTTGAGGAGTCGAGAGATGAATAAAAAGGAGTGGCTTGAAACGATTTTCAAATCATGCAATCAGAAGCGGTACACTCAAGACAGTTCTGCCTTTTGCATTTTCTGCAACATGAGAGGAGTAAACTCTTGTGGATATGGGGTCTGTCCAAAATTGAAACGAGGAGGGGCGAAATGATTTGGAAATTGCGCGATCTTATTAACCATTGTAATAGTTGCCACACAGAAATAGATGGAAAATGGGTGCCAGCCCGACCAATCTCGCCAGGTATCCTGTCTAGATTTAGAGCATCAATTTGTGTCTTGGTCGGTAAAGCCGATACTTTCTCATGGCCAAAACAATAAAAATTGGATGCCCACATTGTGGGAGATGGTCTTATCATTTTGTGGAAACCAAAAGATCTAGACTAACATGCCCGTATTGCAGAATTGATTTTTGTCACAGAACAAAACAAAAAATGAATATTTCAGAATTTGAACAAGTAGACATATATAAAGACAAATATTGGCTTGCAGATGAAATCCCCGTATTTGCACGAAATCGAATTGAGAAAATTGAATATGTCGGAATGGCAACAAAAGACGACAGCCATCGTTGGACGATAATCAATTCGGCTGGACCAGATAATGATGTATGGTTCATATTTAAATGCAGAATCGGGCATATGAACTATATTTCGTCAGAGTTATGTTTAGCCACTAAAGTTAATGATAAATTTGTCAGTTACGCATGGATCACCACAAAAACACTTGTTCTTTCAACCAATAGGTTGATAAAATTTGAATTTAGTATGTTAGAGAAAGCTTATATTTCTTCTGCCATACAAAGTGTTTTGAGTGGGACTTATGATTGTTTAGAATTGAACGGGGGTGAATAAATGGATCATAATGATGCCATGGTATTGTTGAGGGTTGCTAAAAAATTTATGAAAAGATTAGAAGAATTAGGCGAAAAACCGTTGAGGGGCCTAAGCGCAGATGAATTAATCGCACTGAGTGGTAGAACTAATCTGCTCCGAGGACGTTCAATAACAATTAGAAAGTAATTTATGGAAGCAACTGATCAAAGATTGCGACGATTAAGAGAAAATGGGATATTGTCGTTGTGACTGAGGAATATGGTAAATGGGTATGCCGCGACCATACTGGTGAAGGAGCTGGTGGTAATATGAGCTTCTACGCCGACTCGCCGAGTAAAGCCGTTTCATATGCGTATGAGTACGTTTTTAATGGTCGACGCGATCCGGAATATGTCGGCCATCGAGTTGCGGCCACATAACGATCACGGATTGTGCGTACACAACCTGTAATGCCTGCATGACATTTTTCTACGCATCGAAACAGAGGCCAAGACCGACTGAAAGTTAGGCAGATAACGCGGAACTCACACGCGAACGAAGTGAGTCGGAGTGAAGTGACTTGTTGGCAAACCACAATAAGAGGAGAAAGACCATGACATTGCTTGAAAGACGGGCGATCAAAATCACAGAACTGAACGAAGAATTGGCCGAGGCC
>WJMJ01000108.1 GCA_014728035.1 Promethearchaeota archaeon
GAATTGAACTCAACTGCCTATTTCATAAATGTTCGATGGGGTCAAAATGCGTCGTGGGATGTCGGATTCTTTGACCGTGATGGAAACGGAAACGAAACCTATGCGATACCTCTATCAGACATTTACTGGGTAAACTATACAGTTTACATGGGTATTACCCCAGTTGCATTTGGCACATGGAATAGTAGTGCATATGATTGGGTTACAAAGACTTCATCTATCAACTTCACCATGATTGTTGATACTGATTATTGGTTGCTAAATGCGTCTGATACTCCTTATGTCATTAAGGTGTGGGCACATGCAAATCCTGCAAATTACGAAGATCCAACTGAACTGACAATATACTTAACTGTCGTAAACGCTCAGACTTCCCAGGATGACTTTGACACCTATAGTATAAATGACTACTACAAAACTCACACTGACCACACATTCTGGTTGAAAGACATTACAAATTCAGAGAATGTAACAGAGCTTTCCACCTATACATGGACCATTAAGAAAGGTACTACTTTGCTTAGAAGTGGTTCTCTATCCGAAAGTGGTGCTATCTATACCTTATCATCATCTGCCCTCTATGGTTTGAGTGTTGGTTCCTATACACTTACGATTGTCTTGAATAAAGAGAATTACAATGGACAGACGATAACTATCGATTTGGTTATTGATGAAGTACCAATGGATGTAGTTCTTACTGGACCATCTAATTATGAATGGTCTCCAGTTGCAGATTCGTTCACTTTTGAGTACGAAATATACAATGGAACTGATCCTGGTCTAACAGGAATATCAGTGACTGTATATTGGATTAACAATGTTACTGGACAAGTTTACCTAACCCAGACAGCAACGCTGTCACAGACTGGTGGGGTGTACGAATATGCATTCAATAGAAACCTTCTTCCAGTTGGCAGTTGGCATATCAATGTCACCTGCAAAAAAGCAAATTATGAGTTTGCGTGGATGACAGATAATTACTTTGTAGTTTCGGTAGCTAACACAGACCTCAATGCAGAACCACTAGGAAGTGGCAATGTAATTGTTGACTGGGGTGAATCTCTCTATTTCGACCTTGTATACAACAGAACTGATGGTACTGGATTAGCTGGTGCAAGTTACTCTCATAACTGGAATAAGACTGTAACAGTAGAATATCTTGGAAGCGGCACTTACCGATTTCAAGTAAATACTCTTGTTGAATCTGGTGATTATACCTTGGAGGTAACAATGTCCTTGGCTAATCATGAGTCAGCAGATATTCTATTGAACATAACAGTTCGAATTCCATTATTCATAGAGACTGAATACGGATCAGCTGAGAGCCCTCTCCAAGCTTACTGGACACACACTTTTGATATCGAGATTATCCTTCTTGACCAGTCTCGTGAGAATGAACCAGTTGATGGTGCAACTGTAGCATACAACTGGTACATGGAATTTGTTGTTGACCAATCAGGTACTCTTAATCCGGGAGGAAATGGAATTTACAACATAACTCTCAATGCATTTGATGCAGTTCCAATGGATGATGATCTTTATGCCATCACCATAACTGCAACAAAGGCTGATTCTACAACTGCGATAACAACTATCTTTGTCAGAATCAATTCTGTACCTAACGAGATCGTACTAGATAGTCAGTACTTCGAGCAGTTTTATGCTGATATTTTCGACGTGACCTTCTATTGGAACAATACTCTTGATGGTAGTCCAATCGATAACCCCGACAATCAGCTCTATGAACTCTTGAGTAGTTCCACTGAGATTACCGATTTATCTAATCTGGGTGGTGGCTGGTACAGTTTCACTGTTGACACAAAGGCTCTGAACATGAATGCTAATGAGCAAGGATCAGTCTATGTTATTCAAATCACATTGGAGAAATCTGGATATTCAGACCATGTACTAACAACAGTAATTGTGTTGGTTCAGGAAACTGATGCATCTTTAGTAATTGATCCAATTGGACATGTGAACTGGACTGATGACTTCACAATCACAGCATCTCTATATGATGACCTTCATGGCGGATTGATTTGGCTGAATGCAGAAGTCACTATTACTTGGGGTACCTATGCTTGGGATATGACCAATAATGGAGATGGAACTTTTGAGCAACAGCTTACCTCTGATGAATGGTTTGCAGCATCTTTGAGTCCATACAACTTGACTTTCACATATACTCTACCAAACTATGTCGATAGTTTCAACATGACCTCGTTATACATCGATCCTATTGAAGGTGAATGTATCAAGGTGTCACCGAGTCAAGACTCACCGACCTACAAGTGGTCTGAAACATTTAATCTACAAGTTGAGGTGAATCGGGTCTATCTTGTAACAGAAGCTCTTGAGGATGTTTACGTCTATTACATCTGGAGTGGGTATACAACTCAATATCCATTGACTTTCTTACCTAGTCCAAATGACTATGCTGTTACAGTAGACACCTCACAAGTACCTGCTGGGGTCTATAATCTAATTGTTAGAGTGGAGAATGAAAACTACACAATCTCGGACCTTGTGATACCTGTCACAATAGCAACTGTGGACACTTCACTTACACCAAACGAAAATGTTTACACTGCAACTTACGGTGTTACAGGTATTGATGTGATTCTAGAGTTTGAGGTAGACGATCTTCAAGTTTCCTTGTCTGGTGCCTTGTCGGGTGCAAGCATTACAATGATGTATGCAGGTGAGCCATTCACCGCAACCTACAGGCCTGCAAGTGGAACTTACCTTATGAACTTCAACCCCTCTCTGATGTCACTGGATTATATTCCTGGTGTGTTCACCCTGAATATCACAGCAGTGCTACAGAATTATACCTCAATTACTATACATCCAACCTTGGAAATCTATGCTGACACTGCCTTGGTCGGACAAGATAGAGTTGTTGAAGATGGAACCAGTTTCTTATTGGTTTGGGAGTTCAGAGACACATCATCAGATGTACCAATGACTCCAACTGTAACTGGACTGACCATGACTCTCACAACACCGCAGACGAGCTTCAATCTGGATGCTTTTACGTTTAATGGAACTCATTACTCCATTCGACTAACAACATCTCAGATTGGAATAATCCGGTCTGCACCATATGAGCTAAGTATCACTGCATCTGCTCCGATGTATCAGAATCAGACCTCTACTGTTCGGGTCACAGTATCTGAACCAACTATTGACATTCTTGGTACTGGATTCAGAATACCTGTGTCTACCCTTCAGACTATCTTAATTATGACTGGTCTGTTTGTAGTCGTTGGTATTGCAGTGGTTGCTGTTCAGAGATGGAGAGTTCCATTCCACATAAAACAGATTAACGGAGCAATCAGCGATATTGAGAACGGAAAAACCGCCAGTGTAGAAGGTATATCTACCATGGGCATGGTTGTATCTGACATTCTCGCTCCTGGTCTAGCTGACTTGGACATCACTGCTCCAGTAATCGACGAATTCATTGAGGAGCCTTACGAGGATCTCCTTACTGATGAGACCGATGACCTTCTTGGCGAACTCGATGCTCTTGATGACATCAGCACTGAAGGTACTGACTTTGTAGACACTGGACCCTCTATTGAGGATGAATTGACTGCTGAGTTAGAAGCAATAACTGTCGATGAGGTTGATGCAGATACAGAAGAGATGGTATCTGACGAATCTGATATTTCAGAGGAAGCCGAGTCTGAAGATGTAGATGCTGAAGTTATTGAAGAGGAACCGGTCGAAGACATAGTCGAGTCTGATTCTTCTGAAGAAGCTTCAACTGAAGCAGAAGACATGGATGCAGAGTTAGCTGAAGACGAGCCTACTGAAGGCACAGTGGAATCTGAACCTGAATCTGTTGATGAAGATGCAGAAGAAACTGTTGTAGAGGAAGAACTAGTCGAAGAGGAAGTGTCCAGCGATACTGAGGAATCAGAAGCTGATGATACAACCTCTGAAGATGATGAATCTTCTAGTGAAGACGATGACTCCGAATCGGAGGATTCTGAAGAGGACGAATCAGAAGAATAAACAAGGAATGGTGTGAATGGGTCTGATCCCATTCCCCATTCTTCTACTATATTGAAAATGAGATTATTAGGATTACAATATGGTGATACAGCGATGGTTGAATATAAAGAAATCAAAGACAAACAACATACCCTAAAATTCCAATACCGAGTAGTTCAACTTGGGACCTATATTCCTACACCGTCTTGTGTGTCATCAAAAAAGAAAATGGGTGCCGGAGTGACGTTTAGATGATTCGTGAGATTCATATATTTAAAGATGGAGAAACACTCTTTGAAGATATAATTATTCCAAATGATGACCTTGATTCAAATGCGGTTATGATGCTGGTTTCGTCATCAGCAAAAAAACTCCAGGAATGGAAGATAGATAATCTGGAGATTGAACGTTACAGGTACATGTATTTGAATAGCCACGACACCCAGTTCATTGTTACTATGGACCGTCAGGCATCAACTCGAAAGGTCCACGAGGCTCTTATGGGTCTTGTTTCAAAATTCATGGAAGATTATGAAGATTTGCTAGAAAGTGGTGCGTGGAAGTCTACAGACTTCTCATCTTTTGGTACCCACTTTAGAAAAATTGTTGGCAGAATTCCTGTCAAAGTTTGTCTTGCTGGACATGGTGGTACGGGTAAGACTACTTTGCTTGAACTTGCTACCCTCCCATCACAGGGACCCCCTCAGGATTACGTTCCTACATTCTTTGGAGATAAAGCTTTGTTACGGGGGAATTTTGACCCTTATGTGTTCAGTATGTTCGATTTAGGTGGTCAGGATCGTTTTGTTCAGGAATGGGGGAAAATTATTCGTTCTGGAAGTATGGTCGTAATAGTTAGTGATTCGACTAAGGACAATATCGCATGGACAAAACGGGTTGCTTATCCTGTTCTTAAAGCAGAACTCCCATATGCACGAATCATAGCTGTTGCAAACAAACAAGATTTGAAGGGAGCACTTTCACCTGAAGAAGTTACGAAACGCCTTGGAGTACCTGCTTATGGAATGCAGGCAAATCGTCGGGATTTTAGAGAGCGTTGGTTGGAACTTCTCAGAATGCTAGCATTTGAAGAGATTGATTTTAACTTAGTGGGAGATATTGAGGTGGATTAAATGGTCGATATGAGTGACATTACAAAGAGCGTCATTAGCGAAGAAGAACGTACTCGTTTAATGAATGAAATTGACCGTATCAAAAAACAACTTGACAGTTTCAAATATGGTTTGGAGTTCGAAAAATTCGCTGAAGAGATATTCAAAACCATTAATCGACAAACAGTAGCCATCAAAAAACTTCAAGAAACGATGGATACTATTACTACCCGACTCGAATCTCTTGAGAAGAGGTTCAATGAAGGAATTAAGGTTCATGTTGCAGGAATGGACGAATCGGAAATTGGTGAGTCTCAGATTATACTTGAAGACTCTTCTGATAATGAGTCCACAACTGAAACTGATACATCAGCGGCAGAATCGAAAGAAGAACTTGAGAAAATTGCAGCTGAAATTAGACTAAAAATTGCAAGACTATTTGAGAAGGAATCCGAGTTTGAAGAGATGGCCATGACTGATCCTGCTAGTGCTGAAGAGTACTACGAAAAAGCAGAGGTCGCGGGTCAAATGCGAGAGAAGTTGGAAAGCCGGCTCAAAGAAGTAGAAGGACTTATGAAATAGAGGTGGAGATCCATGGGATTATTTGATCGATGGAGACGAAAAGAAAAGAAAAAGACAAAGACCGTTGTTAAAGGTCGCGAAATAATGAGAGTTGAGGCTCCAGAACGTAAGCCTAAGACTGAAGAAGTTGAGAAGACTCCTGAATCTAAGGAGAAGATTGCAAAACTAATTGCTGAATATCAGCGTTTAGTTGAGAGGCGTGAAGAGCTTCAAAGAGAACGAAGTGAACTTACCCGTCGTCTAGATAGCGGAGAGTTAACAGCAATCCAATTCAGAAAAGAACTGATGAATCGGATTCAGGAAGCCGCCAGAATTACTGACGGCATACGTGAAACATCTACAGCACTCATTGAATTGGGACATCCTGGAGTAGCAGTATGAGGTGCTGTTAATTGCCTGAAGAAAATGGGGATTCCGATTTAGGAGAAGTTCCTGATTTAGAAGCCGAAACCAAACGTCTTATGGAAGCAGCTATGGCGAGGAGTCTCGGTGACTCGAAAGAGGAGAGCCCTTTTCCTGAATCTGCAGAAATAGATGTTCCTGAAGAAGAGGCCACTCTAAAAGAGGATATATCTCCCAGTCCTTCAACTCGGGAAGAAGAAGCATCAGTAATTGATGAAACCTTTCAACGAATTGAATTTCGAGTTGTTGATTTATTTGCATCTATTGAAGACAGTGTCAAAGCTACTGGACCCTATGTTCAAGAGCAAGCTGATGCAATAATGCAATCCCTGAAAAAGAAATTCCAAGCTATGGGCCTTGGAGTATTTGCAACAAAGGCAATAAAAACAGTCAAAGACGAACTGGATTCTGGGCTGGACCCGGAGCAGTTACACTCACCAATATATACTGCTATCCATGAGAGTCAAGAAGCTGCAAAAGATATTTTGGAGAAAGCTTCTCGAGGGGCAATTAGAAATGTAGGCCGGTCAACAAGCTCACTTCAAGGTAAAATAATACAAATGTATTCTCGACTTAATGAGGTTGATATTCAGCTTGAGCAAGAACGAGTTTCAGCACGACGATGGCGAGCGAAAGCTAGAGAAATGGAAGAACGCCTTCGAATGAAAGATGAAACTATTGTAGAACTTGAACAAGATATGGAACGTCTTCGTGAGCTCTACAGTGATATGTCTTCACAACTTGATGAACGGGGCCAAGAAATCTCAGTTCTGAAAGGGTCGTTACGAGAGGCAGAAACCGAATTGAAACAGCAAAAAGAACTGATCAGTTCTCTTGAAGATGCTAAAGATTTGACAGATGATTATGAGGCAAAAATGAAAGAGGTGGCAAGCCTTTCCGGTACAATATCTGAGCTTGAGGATCGCATTGCACAAAAAGATGAAACCATTGAATCTTATCAGCAACAGATTGTAGGTTTGAATGAGAAGATTGGCGAGCTCGAGTGGAAGATTATTTCCATGAGCGATGAGCTTTCTACCAAACGTGGTCTGGACGATTCTCACGAAGCTGAGATAATAGCTCTCAATGAGCAAATTGAAGAGCTTAAAGCACGATGGGATATGCTTTATCAAGTGTCAGAGGACGAACCAGCATTCAAAGCCTATTTCCTCATTGCTGACAAGGAGTACTCTTGGCTACCATTACAACATATCTCTCAGGCATTAGGAGTTCCTACAGTCCTTTTGAGACGTAACCTCCAAAAATTCGTTGATATTGGCCTAGTTGAGATTGAAGATGATAAGATTCGTCCGAAAAGCATCAAAGAGGTTATCAAAACAGAACCTCTGGGAGATGAAGAATCCTCTCTTGAAGATACTGAATCTGATGAAAACCCTGAACAACTTGATGCATCTGAAGACTCCGATGAAGAGTTAGAAGATCCAAAACCCGAATGAGGAACGTATACTATGACTCGCTCAATGTCAGAAGTAATGAGATTTCTAGAGAACTATACCTTAGCTTGGCATCATTGGTTGCTTATCCTTTCTCTTTTGAAGCTTAAAGGATCTGGATCTAAGGGACAAATCTTTCCTGTTTTTAAGAAGGAAGGATTCTCACCTCACGCAATCGAAGGGATATTCAAACGAGATCTAATTGAACTTGGTGAAGCTATAGAGGTTGAAGGTGATATTGATGAAATCAAAGACTCCACCATGATTTATCTATCCGAAGATCCAAAATTCAGGAAGTTCATTAAGAAGCATTTGAAATCAGTAGTACGCACTCTCAAGACAAGGACTCCCACATGAGTCCAAGTCTTCTTTCTCTCACAATATTTTTCAATACGTTTTCTCTACAATGAGTGGGGATTTCATGAAAGAATCAGCTTCCCGTTGTTCCGAATGTGACAGAACGGTTTATCCTCCTCGAGCATTCTGTCCCTATTGTGGCCCTGCTATTGATGCGGTTTATGAGGTTGAATTGGGTTCTGAAGGTGTTATTCTTAGCTACACTGTTTCCCAAATGCCTCCCGACGGTTTTGAACCCCCTCTTGTTCTTTCGCTGGTAGAAACCTCTAGTGGTGCATCTATCCTTTGTCATGGTGAGGAAAGTGTAATTGATTCTCTTGAAATAGGGCTCTCTGTTCGTATCCATAAGGGTGAAGATGGACTATTTCATTTCACTCTAAAATAAGATGGTGTTGGGAGTGCCCATATTTTGATGGACACACCCTTTGCACAATTCAACTAGGGACCGAAGTTAATCTCCAGTATCACGTAATAGTATTACATAATACAAATATTAACTCTTTGGTTGCATACATAAACCTTAGATGTGTATTATTGTAAGAGAGTATGAGCTGATTTTCATGGCTGAAGAAGAGCAAGTTACGGACTCAGAAAGTTCGGGAATAACTTGGATGGAGGAACTAAGGTCTCGTTTCTCATCAGATGGGTTTGGATTGAGAAAACGAGAGATATCTGTGATGACCCGAATGAGTTCTGACATAGTGGAGATTCTGGATGCACTAGTAGAGCTCGAGATATTCAAGAGTCGGTCTGAAGCTGTGGCAGCATTTGTTGAAAAGGCAATAGCTGGGCGCAGACAACTTTTTGAAGAGATTCGAAATCAAGCAGAAGAGATTGTATTGAAACGAGAGGCTGCGAAGAAGCTAGCTTTCGAAGCAATGCGAGAAGATATGAAAGAGTCTTGAATTTTCACACTCAGTTACTAATTTAAGGGTTCTATTCAGTGAACAAGACTGGTTATCAGCATGACAGACTATCTAAATACTGCTCTATGGACTGAGGATGAAATCAAGTTTCGTGAAGAAGTACGTGAATTCTGCGAACGAGAAATTGGTCCAATAGCGGACGAGATTGATCACGGCCCTTATCCGAAGGATATTTTGAAGAAGATTGGTGCTGCTGGATACATGGGTGTACTCCATGAAGAATCAGTTGGTGGTTCTCATAGAGGTCTCTCCTATGAGATCATTGTAGCTGAAGAGATTAGTGCAGTTAATGGGGGCCTCGACATGGCCAGAATGGCTTCCACTACTCTTTATGGGATGCCAGTCAGCAAGTTTGGGACTCAAGAACAGAAAATCAAGTACCTCAAACCAATCGTTGAAGGCGAGAAGATTGGATGTATTGGGATTACTGAACCTGATGTTGGTTCTGATACTGCGGGAATGAAGACGCTAGCTGAAAAAGATGGTGACGAATGGGTAATAAATGGTGAAAAACGATTTATCACCAATGGCAGTCAAGCTGACTATATGGTCTGTTTTGCAATTACCGACCCGTCTGTCAATTCCAAGAAAGGAATGTCTGCCTTCATTGTTGACACCAAAACAGATGGATTCAGTGTTGTCAAAGATCACGACCTACTTGGAATGAAATCAGCTCGTGTGTCTTGGCTGAAGATGGAAGATTGTCGTATTGGTTCTGATATGCTCCTTGGTGAACCAGGTGATGGATTCAGAATTCTTATGGATGAATTGGATAGCGAACGGACTGCAATTGCTGGAGAAGCAATCGGATACGGCCGAACTCCTTTTGAGGTTTCTGTGAAACATGCCAATGAGCGAGAACAATTTGGTCGTCCTATCAAGATGTTCGAAGGAGTCAGTTTCAAAATATCCAATATGGCGATGAAGCTTGAAGCAGGAAGAGCACTGACGCTTGCAGCTGCACGAAAATATGACAAAGGTGAACCAATCACTCGTGAAGCCTCTATTGCAAAATTATATGCCACCGAAGCAGCAATTGAAATTACCAATGATGCTCTTCAAATCCTTGGTGGTTCTGGATATACTACTGATTATCCTGTTGAGCGATTCCTACGAGATGCACGACTAATGACTATTGGTGGAGGAACTGCTGAAATTCTACGGTTCCTTATCCAACGAGAAGTCTTTAGACAATTCTATCCAAAATAGTAAGGCCAGAGGGGAAATCCCCTCTTCCCTTATCTTACAATAGTTTTTGCTCGCTCAACTTGTTTTTGCACCTAATACAGAATTGATAGTTTAAGATTTCTAGAATATCCAATGCTTTGTACTCAATTCAGCTACCGCATTTAGAGCAAGTATCAATCGATGAAGGCACAAGTACTGAAGAATACTAAAAAGAGATAGGGAGGGGGAATACCCCCTCTGTATTATGGATTCTTTGCAATAGCAACGATTCTGAACTGTCCACTTATTTCCCGCACTGTAGCAGTGAAATTGTCACCTGCTTGGAGGTTTAGCAAAGTATACCAGTCAGTCTGATTCATCCAAATCCTAGTTCCCTCAAGATATGGGAATGTAGCATTATCTGTACCTAGAACAATGTAGGTGTTTCCATCGTACACATAAGATGAATGATTTGTTACGTTGGCAGTTATAGTGAAATCTTGGTCTGTTTCCTCATCAATAATTCCACCAAATAATGCAACATATTGTTCTCTGGTTGCTTTGACAAGGTCTTCTCCAGTGTGTACATCCGTGAGTTCTAGATGATACTTGTCCACATTCGATGCATCAACCATAGCTAATGCATGAAGACGCATATCAGATATGTAGAAATCCTCTGTATCATCGTCATAGTATCCTCTAGCCCAATAAATTGGACAATACCATGTCCATTTGGTTAATGTCGAATTGATTTGCACTGGATACAGCAAAGGCATCGCACCATAGTAGAAACCTTCGGTAGGGTCTGGAAGCTGTCCTACTAAGTTTGCAGCTGCAGCATCTCCACTAAGATATCCAAAGGAACTTAGGTCGTGATAGTAAACGGTGTCTTTTGTTGCTCGAAATACTCCTGCTAAAGACCTTGAATTCGTAACTGGATGTACTGCAATAAAGGCCTCAACTTTGGAAGAGTCAGGATTTACAATGTATCTTGTATCTTCAGTCATTTCAAGTCGGTCATTAGATGGAGGTATTACCCAAAGAAATCCACCTGCAAAGAGATCGAATCCATTAGCTCGACGATAGCTGCCCCATCGTGAAACTTGGCGTTCTAACCATTCTTCAGCATAAGCTTGTGTAATCCAATCTGGTGTTTCCTCAATGCTTTCATACGTTATTGAAGTGCCATTTTCGAAATACACTCGGGGTCCAACAGCTCGTTCGACAAAATCGAATCCAAGAGGAGTTCTCGTTTGGACATAGACCATTTCGTTTGATGGAGTCCAAGTTGGATAGGCATATTGGTATGCCATAGTCATATCTTCAAGATAGTTGCTGAACTGGATGTTCTTATCCCAGAATAGACCTTCTCCAACAGGAAGAGTTGTCTGATTTATTAGGACTGGGTCGATATTTTGGGGATCATTTGCATCCACCACTATGAACCCTTTGATGAAGTTTTCAGCCAACACATTTGTCGATACAACAGTACACACCCAAACAAGTCGCCCTTGATATGTGGTTATGTGCGCAGCAGCAATTTCAACATTTGAACCAAAGGATGAACTTCGTTGATAGGCAACATAACTGGCATATTCTGAAGTTACCAATCGAACCATATGATCCGGAATCGGATTTGCAAATAGTGGTTCATTGGTTTCAACAATCATATCATCAAAATACTCAGCATTCGCCACATCAGAGGTCCAAGAGATTGCACCTGCAAAGACTGGGACAAATAGGATGATAAGAAGACCCAAACAGGTGAATGGCATTCTCATTCCCCTCATGGCTTGTTCCAAGTCCATTGGTCTGAAGCCACTTTGGATCATGAGGAGAAGTCCAAAGCTCATTATCAATCCTATTATCGCCCAAGGCAATGTGGTTAATGCTATGACACAGATTACTGCCCATGCAATAGTTCCCCAAATCAATCTGATTGGAAGCCACTTGAGAAGATTGCTTGGCCGAAGCATTCCTTCTCTATATGGTAGGGGAATCACATGAACAATAAGTGAGACTAAGAGAAATGTCATTACATTCATTAATTTACACCTATGAAGATGTCTTGGTATCTTGATATCGCGGAGAGGCTTAAAGCTTCTGTGTGGCTAACAAGAACGGTTTGATTGATTGCGAAACCATTCTATAGCTCCTCCTGCTATCAATATTTCTTTGACAATTTTAGGAAATGGTGGAGTTCGAAACTGTTTTTGCTTGGAGGGAATGGTTAGTAATCCTCTATCAATATCAATTTGAACAGTATCTCCATCATCTATGAACTCCAATATACCCGGTATCTCAATGGCTGGAAGTCCCAGATTGAATGCATTTCTATAGAATATTCTTGCAAACGATTCTGCAATAACAGCTCGAATACCTACTTCAGTAATCACTCGAGGAGCTTCTTCTCTTGATGAACCCCCGCCAAAATTCTTTCCCGCAACAATGACATCTCCATCTTTTACAAGTTTCACGAATTCTGGTCTGGGAATTTGTAACGTGTGTTTTGCCATCTCCTTGTAATCTAGTAGAGTCAAATATTGTCCTTGGATAATTTGATCTGTATCTATATCATCTCCAAATATCCAAGCTCTTCCAGATATTGGCTCAAATGAACTCACTCTAAAACCTCCTTGGGTCTGAAATTTTCCCATGGATTGCACTAGCTGCTACTGTAGCTGGTGAAGCCAAGAATATCTTTGAATCTAAATGGCCCATTCGTCCCCTGAAATTTCGGTTCGTACTTGAGATTGCTATCTCTCCTTTTCCGAGGACTCCAAGATGTCCTCCGACACATGCTCCACAGGTCGAGTTAGTAACAATTCCTCCTGCTTCCATGAAGATTCGAATATAGCCTGCTTGAAGCGCTTGAATGTATGTTTCTCTACTTGCTGGTGTAATGATAAGCCTAGTGTGTGGAGCGACCTTCTTTCCCTTCAGTATTTTTGCAGCGATAGCTAAATCTTCCAGTCTTCCATTTGTACATGAACCAATGAAACACTGATCTACTTCTATATCTTCAACTTCTCCTACGGGTCTACCATTTTTTGGGCTGTGTGGTATCGCTACCATCGGCTCTAATTGGTTTGAATCCAAATCATATGCTATATGTTCGATGTACTCAGCATCCTCATCAGGTTGAGTTTCTTTCCATTTCGCATCAGGAGCATGGTTATGTAGCCATTCCTCGACATGTTCATTTACTAGCATTGGAGAACATTTTGCACCCATTTCGACACTCATGTTACACAAAGTCATTCTTGATGCAATTGTCATGTTATCGATTGTGGAACCGTGAAACTCCATTGACTTGTACGTAGCATATGACGAACCAAGATCAGAAATGATTTGCAAGATTAGGTCTTTACTCATGGTCATTTCCGGTAATTCCCCTTCGATTGTAAGCTTGATTGACTCTGGAACTTTAAGCCAACAACTTCCGGTTGCTATGATGATTGCACTGTCAGTAGCAGCCAATCCTGCTGAAAACGCATTGAAAGCTCCATATGTTGTTGAGTGCGAGTCGCTGCCTATAATCAAATCACCGGGTTTTACGAGACCTTTCTCTGGGAGAACTTGATGACATATTCCACAATCCACATCACAGAAATGCTTGATCTTATGCCTTTTGACAAATTCACGATTTCTTCTATGAATCTCGGCACTATCGATATCAGCTGCTGGAGCCCAGTGGTCATTTACCACGAGGATTCGTTCTGGATCCCATACCTTTTCTACACACATTTCCTCAAGAACCGGAATTATTCTGGACCCTAGAACTTCATGAACCATAAGCAGGTCCACAGAAGCTTCAACTATTTCGCCAGCAGTAGCTTTTCCGTCTTCTGTGTGTGAAGCCAATATTTTTTCAGCAATTGTCTTTCTCATTGATTACTTCCCCAGAGCTTCTATTACGGCATCTCCCATTTTTTCAGTTGATGCAGGACTAATTTTTTCCCATTTTCCACGACATAAATCATACGTTCTGATATGGCCCTCCTTCAGTACTGATTCAACAGCATTCTCAATTGCACGTGCAACTTGTAAAGCATGTCGATCTGATTTGGCATCTGCAATCCACTTAAACAACATGGCCCCAGCTAGTATTGAAGCAACAGGGTTCGTATCATGTTTACCGTAATGTTTGGGAGCAGAACCATGTACTGGCTCAAATACCGCTTTCTTATCGCCGATGTTTCCAGCTGGTGCCATCCCCATTCCACCTTGGATTGCTCCACCGAGGTCTGTGATTATATCTCCAAACTCGTTTGGTGCTACAACAACATCATAATGCTCTGGTTCTCTTATACACCATTGTGTCCATGCATCAACATATGCAAAATCCTGTTGGACTTGGGGGTAGTCAACAGCAATTTCTTTGAATACTTTACGAAATAATCGACATCCTGCCAAAAGATTGCTCTTATCCACACACGTAACTCTTTTTGTAGCATCAATCGGTGCGCCATGCCTCTGTTTGGATATTTCAAAAGCATATCTGCAAACCCTTTCTGCCCCTTTTCTTGTAATCATCCTAACATCTACAGCAAGTTCCTGTTCTCCTCCCCTTTCAATGGCACCTCTGATTGGTGCATATAGCCCTTCAGTATTTTCTCTAACTATTATCATATCGATGTCTTCACTCGTCTTATTTGCAAGGGGAGTTGGTACTCCCTCAAAGAGCTTAACGGGTCGTACATTTGCAAAGAGGTCAAGTTCCATTCTAAGTCCGATTACCACATTATATCCTGCAAGATTCCCATCAGGTAACCGAACTGGTTTTCCATCCGGTCCAATAGCACCAATTGCTCCCAGTAGAATTGCATCCGCTTCGTTCTTAACGAAGTCCTCTGTTTCTTCTGACCATTCTCTATTGTGCTTGAGATAATGTTCTCCTCCACATTCAAAAGAATGAAACTGAACATTTGGCCCTCCGACTTTTTCTATTGCGGATTCTATGACCTTCATAGCTATAGGAATGACTTCTCTTCCAATACCGTCACCAGGAAGGGTTGCAATTTTGTACTTGGAGCTCAATATTGTCACCTAATAGCTACCTAACCATCCAAGGTCTTTTCCAGAATCATCTATGATATTGACCTTGGTGTCAAAGCGTTCACCATCAAAATATCTGCTCTCACAATGGATTGTAAATTCTCTATTACAAGTAGTGCATTTGACTCTGTAATCTTCAACGACTTGTTCCTCTCCTTTTCCCTCTAGATTAGAACTATTGGTCGTCTTTTCAACAAGTGTAAGTTCAGCTCCTTTACAGTCATAAGTACACTCTTTCAGAGGAATACCTTCCATACCTCTTCTGCCAAGTGCTACAAAGACCTCTTCTGGGAGTTCATCTAAGGTTGATTCCTGAGACATATATGTCACCACATCTAGTAATAAATCACCATTAGGGATAAATGAATGGTTTGTTATCTATCTTGTATGCGCCTTGTAACATATTCCCGGTTAGGAGTACCATCTATTGGTGTTGAATTAGAGAAAGGAATCTTAGATATTCCCGAAGCTGCATCTCGGTTTGGAAGGCAGTATCATATTCACGGACACAGCTTTCCACATAGCATTCTGGATCTACTTCGGTGGGACTCGGGAATTGAGGTTGTCAAACAAATTGTGTCGAGTTACCATAAAACACCTCTTGATGAAAAGCCAATGCTCTACAACAAGTCATCCATCTCGTATGAAGCACCGATACAACGCCCAGGAAAAATCATTGCCTTGGGTCTTAATTACCGTGACCATATTGAAGAAACCGGACGAGATATACCTGACTTTCCTGTAATTTTCGCGAAATTCCCCTCGTGTGTGGTAGGCCCAGACACAGAAGTGAAGGTACCCGAAGTAACAAAACAATTAGACTGGGAAGTTGAGTTAGGTATAGTAATGGGTCACTTGACTAAGAATGTTGAACCAGAGAATGCTTTAGATAAGGTGGCAGGATATACAATCATTAATGACTTGAGTGCAAGGGATCTGCAACACTCAGAAGGTCAGTGGGTCCGAGGCAAATCGCTTGACGGCCTATGTCCAATGGGTCCAAGTATTGTCACTACAGATGAGCTTGGAGACGCGTCTGGATTAAGAATGCACACCAAGGTAAATGGAGTTACAAAGCAAGAATCCAACACTTCCAATCTGCTTTTTGGAACAAAGGAGATAGTTTCATTTCTCTCCAAGTCTTTTTCACTCGAACCTGGAGATGTCATTGCTACAGGTACTCCCTCTGGAGTTGGATTTGCCAGAGACCCTCCAGAGTTTCTTAATCCTGGAGATGAGGTTGAACTTTACATAGAGAAGATTGGTTATTTACGTAATCGAATTGTCTAAAGATTTGTAAAACCTAACCTGACTGTGTTTCCCCGTCTGAACGGTCCCTTAATCGAGACCACTTCGGGAGCGAGGATATTGAACTTTCTACGTTTCTCTCCTACGTATGCGACTTTGGGTTTCCATGCTTTACTGAAAACAAAAAATATACTCTCATTTTCGGTTTCATCTCTAGTAAGAGTTACTTCTAATTCATTTGTATGAGAGTTCCATTTTTCGTCCTTAAGTTCAATAGCACCCTGAGTAAAATGCATTGAAGTGCTTAGAACAGTGGGAGTATCAGATTCTGGTTTTAATAGAAGTAATCTATGAGTATGTGGCTGAAGCTGGTTAATTTCTAGACTATATTCCCATAGGCCTTCATATTCTTGATTCCAGAAATCGAAAACATGTTGTGGTATATCTGATGATAATTGCAAATCCTCAAATTTTACCGATACATCAATCGCTTTCTCACAGAGATTGAATACGCCTAAAATAACCCAATCTCCTGCTGGCTTCTTGATTGGAAGATAAAATAGCCGGGGTTCAGGTTCTACCAATAGGTCTACAGCCATTCCTCCATTCTTGTATGGTGGAAGAATCTTGTCAACAAGTCGAAGTCTCTCCTTATCCACATCTTCCATACGGTCACTAAGAATCACTGCTCCGCCACTCAGAGCTACCACTGACACCCACATCAAAATTTCATCAAGGGTAAGCTCATTATCTTCCTGTCTAACAAGAATACAGTCCGGGTCATTTATCCATAATCTTCCATGTTGATGTGCCCGTGTGATAGTATTGATAGTTGCCTCGTATACGCCACCACCCCAGTCATATCTCCAAGCTGGTGCAATATCAGTTCCGATTCGCATCATATTTACAAATCCGATACAAGACCCAATTGGAGCTCCGCATCCAAGGATAAGATCATCTCCAACAGACTCCCGAATAGCTTTCATTCCCTCTCTGAAAGCTTCTGCGCGAGTCATAGTTTCATCATTTCGGATGCCAATTGTTGTTGCGTGATAGAGAAAATCAATTTTCCAATACTCGAACCCATAGGATTTCAATCTGGCAAAAGTACGCTTGATATGATTGATGACTTCTGGATTCGTAAGATCAAAAGCATAATATTTTCCTAACCAAAGTGGATTTTCCTCTACAGCAATAGGTTGGCCCTCCTCATTTTGGATAAACCAATCTGGTCTTTCTTTGTATATACTGGAATGTTCTGTTGCAATAAATGGAGCGACCCATAATCCTGCTTTGTATCCCTTTTGGTGAATCTTCTCAGCTAGGTCTTGTAGACCATTTTGAAATCTATCATTCTCATACCAGTCCCCTACTGTAACTTGATATCCGTCATCTATCTGGATCCAATCTATTCTTTTTGAGAAATATTGTGTCAGGAATTCTGCATTCTTCAGAATCTCTCCTTCATCAGGCATGGTATAATAGAAATACCAACTGCACCATCCTACCGGTGATTGCTCCCACAGAATTGCATCCATTCTTCTTGCAGTGAAATCGATGTAATTCTCTAAATCTCTTAGTGGTTCTTCAGTGGCTATGCACACAAATTCCTCAGAAACCATTGTTTCGTTTCTTCTTAGAGTTCTGTTATCCGCTTGACTCTTTGCCACAACTTTAGCTAGTCTTTGTTCTGCATTTTCTCTTCCAAGAAATATGATTTTTGTAAGTTGATGAGCATGGGTTGCAAAACCTAAAATCAGTGATTTATTGGTATTTTTATTAATTAGAACCGAATAGAAATTACTGATATTATCTCCTTCTTGAATACTAGCTGCTTGACTCAAATCCCATGATTGAAATCCTTGTTTGAAGTACATCAAGTCGGAGCCGTTCCAGCCTGTGAATACTTTCTTGGAGTCAGTTACAGGTATAACTAGTGGATCGATAGATTTGATTCCAATCTCATCTTCGTGGTTGTTTTTTATGTGCGTGATGCAAGTGAAACCTGCAAAATTCTTCAAGAAGCTAAATCGGATATTGAGTTCTAATTGTTTGGTGGAATCAAATAATCGAAATACTACAGCTTTTCCTGAACGCTTCTCATCTTCGAAATCAATGGAACTGAATGAACGATAGGTCAGTTTTGAGGAGTCGTAGACTTCTTTATCTGTGTGGACAACTATTTTCGCATCTGAGAAGTATCTGGTTTTTCCTGCTGAAGAAGCAAAATCAAAAGTACCTAGCGGAATGCTGTATGTAATACTAATCAGTCTGGTGGATATTCTAATTGCATCTTCTGAAATATCCAGCTTACACCAGTTTTCCTCTGAAGTCAATGTATTTTCTCCTCGTTGTGAGAAGTCTACCTAACAACCTCTTATGCTTTACCAAGTATAAATTCAACTCTATACTTCACTAATTCATAAGAGGATTGCTAGTTGTCTTGCATATCATTAGTCCCTTTATTCCACCTAAAGCTCCATTGCCCTTTTCTCAGCCTCAGCTGCTTTTTCAAATTCGAAGAGTTTCTTATGTGCTCGAGTTAGTAACTCCCACGCCTCACGGTCTTTTGGAACTAGTTCAAGATAGTGTTTGATGTAACGCTTTGTTGCTGTCCAATCATCCAACGCTTCGCAAGATTTTGCTGCATAATAGAGTGCTCTTTTATGGTCCTTTTTGGGCCCGATAAGCACATCGAATTTTTCCAATGCTTGTTTGTATTCTTCATCTTCATAAAGCATCATAGCATGCTCTAGGATTATTTCTTGCTCATGATAATCTGTGATGTTTCCAGCATACTCTCTCTGCTGGCATAATGCAATACAACAAACAATCCCGGAAGAAACCATAATTGAAAAGCCAAGGTATAGATTTGGATTGCCTGGGATGTAGTTTCGGCCCGATAACCATGCTAACAAAATTCCTACCAAGATAGCAACAACAGCAAGAATAATTGATAATTTCACTCGTGATATCTTTTTTGGTGCAGCTTGATCCTCTTCCATAGAAAACACCTGATATGGTTGTACATAACCACTTTTAGATTTGATGAATAGCGTGATTTTTCTACTCGGTTTCATCTTTAATCTCTGAAATCTTCTTCATCTTTTTTTCAAGCTCTTTTTCTGTTTTAGCTGATTCCAGATGATCTCTAGAGATATGTATCCAATCATGAATCTTTGAAGCCAGTGTGGGTTGGAGCTGCATTGCAAGTTCTGCAAATGCTACTGCTCGCTCATGGTGTCCTTCAATAAAATGTGCATTTGCTTTATTGTATAATGCTTCAGGGTAATTTGGTTGTAACGCCACAGCTCTAGTATACGCTTCTAATGCTTTTTCTCCATTTCCTAATCGTGAATATGCGGTTCCAAGATTATTCCAGGCTTCTGCATCATCATCCTTTATCTCAACAGCTCGTTCAAGACATTCTATTGCTTTCTTGAATTGACGTAATTCATAGTGTAAAGTCCCTTTGTTGAACCAAATTTCAAATATCCTGTTGTCTATGGCAAGAGCTTCTTCATACGCCTTGAGAGCATCCTCGCCTCTTTCCACCTGAGATAATGCATATCCAAGATTATACCACCCTTCCAGATAATCCGGATATGACTCTACTAGACTCTCAAGTTCTGCAATTGCTTGATGGATAGAATTCGATTGAATAAGTGCAATTGCCTCAGTTAATCGATCTTCCCTTTCTTTAGTCATAATAATCGCATGGAGCCACTTACAATGGCTCCAATAAGCATTTTGAACCGACTATTCTGTAGAAGCTTTTTGACGAGCGATTATTGAGAGAATAGCTCCAAAACCTCCAACTGAATACAATATTGCACCAAAGAAGTCCAGTGCAGCACCAAAACCAGAAACGTAGATTGTTTGAATAATTCCAATAATCATTCCTATCAATCCCATCCCTGCTGCAATACCAATGATGAACTTTCCTATTCCAACTCTCTCTGTTGTTAGAAGAAAGCCACCTAGGATTACTCCAATTCCACCAAGGATTGCTATGACTCTTAGCACCCAAAGTAATATTGTGATAATCGGAGCAATTGGCTCTGGAATAACATCTACTTGACCAAGTAGGGCAAAAATCCCTATGCTTCCTACTGCATCAGCAGCAATTAGTAATACTCCGGAGATGATACATAGTATGAAAGAAGTCTTATTTTTCATGCAAGCACCAAATATCAGTATCAATTATCTACCTTATTTCTCTTGTTGCTGGATTAATGATTCAATAGGAATTTTTTGAGGTGTTCTCTTTTCATAGGTTGATACTGTTTCAACACCGATTTCTTGTAGATATGTTAGAACACGTTGAATTCCATTTCCAATCATTTCTGGATAGTGTGCATCTGACCCAATTGTTATGATATCAATTCCTCTAGCAATCAAAGATTTGATAAGCGAACCTGTTGGCATCGGGTCAGTCAAGTTCTTTCTCCAAGATGATGTATTCACTTCGAAAGCCACTTTCTTTGTTCTCATAGCATCTGACAATTGTTCAATATGGGGTTTCCAGATGTTGAATATTTCTTTCCCGTAATATTGCTCTCCGTACCTTCTGTATAGATCAATGTGAGCTAGAATGTCAAACAATTCCGTATCGACACAGTTAATCAGATATCCATAATAACGCTCACCAAGTTGTGAGAGTGTGTATTTTTGGAATACTTTGTGTGATTCCTTTTCGACAGAGATAGCATGATGGTCAAAGAGATGAACTGATCCCAAAATCACATCAAAATCGGTATCAAAGAATTGATCTGGTAGATTTTCTCTAATTCCTGGATAATAATCAACTTCTATTCCTAGTTTGACTCGTAATCCTTGTTTTCTGTATGTTTCATCAGCTTGTCGAACTGATGACTCGTAGTGAACTAACCAATCATTACTCTGGACATCAACTTTCTTATCGTCCACCATAACATACGCATCATCCCGTGTTAGGTCACTATCTAGGTGAGTTGTAAAACAAATCTCCTTCAATCCATTTTTCAAAGCAGATTGGCAGAACTCATCAATTGTTCCTCTTGCATCTGATGAATAGTTTGGGTGGATGTGATAATCAATCATTATCTTAATTTCAAAAAGAATCCAATATGGCTTTGACTATAGGTGAAAACTTGGATAAAAGAAAAAGGTGTAGTAGTAGAAACTACTACTACAATTTCATTACTTTTTCTTTTTCTTTGCTTTTGCTTTTGCTTTTTCCTTTGCTTTTTCTTCTTTAATCAGATCTTTGAAAGCCTGATCGTATTCTGCAATCTTGGCAGCTTTCTCTTCCTTGGTGATTAATTTCGCCTTGGCGAGAGCGCTGATTCCAGTCTTGAATTCCTTATGCATTACTTTTAGTTTGTCAGATTTGGTTAGTTTGGGCTTTTCTGCCATTTCCCAACAACTCCGTTTTTTCCGCAAAAATCTTCAAAAAACTTTTTGCGTGTTTGTATTCTAGAAACAAAGTTGAATAAAAAGAAAACTCATTCGTATTCAAAATTCTCATTTTCTACATTTTTGAAATTGTTGTTTCTTTAGAAATTATTTCTTCATCTTGTTTCACTGTATTAGTATCCCTCAAAAAGACAGATACAATTGTTGCTAGTCCTGCAGTCAAAACTAGAAAGAGAATTGATGTTTCAATTCCATAAAAATCTCCGATTGCTCCAAAGATAATTGGTGCAATTGCTCCCGGTAAAGCACCAACTGAGAATAAAAGCCCAAATGCAAGTCCTTGTGCGTCTCGCGGTGTGACTTCTGTAAGATAAGCTGTATTGGGTGGCACTCCTAAAAAGAAGAAGAAACCTATTCCAATCAGAATTGCCAGTAAAACGATTGGTTCAAGTGGAAAATACAGAAATCCGAGGCATATCGTAGTTAGTCCTGCTGAAATAATTAGAAATGGAACTCGTCTACCAACGCGATCTGATAGTGGTGCTGAAATGACTTCTCCAACCAATCCTGCAACAAGCATTACTGTCGTTAGAGAACCTGCCCATACCGGTTCATAACCATATGATTCTACCAAGTAAAGTGGCATTAGAAGAGTTGTACAGCGAAAGGGCATACCACGTAGACCCATTGAAAGAATCGATAGTGCATAGTCTCTAGTCCACCCTTCTGGTCTGTTGTCTTCTTCTGTTTCTCCATCGCGAAATTCTCCAACACATGTTTGATTTGAATACCTCATTAACCCAGCTATTGGGAAAAAGGATATGACTCCGATTATCCCTAGTAGGAAAAGAGAATCTCTCCAATTTCCAAGAAGGATTAATAGAGTTGCACCTAAGATTGGTATGATTGCCATACCTACTAAACCCCCAATTGCTTGCATTCCCGTTGCTTTTGCCCTTGCTCCACATGGAAATTTTTCAGAGAGGGCTGGAAATGCACTAGGATGGTATCCTGAAGCACCTGTTCCCAGTAACAACATGCATATCGTGATGAAGACAAATGAAGTTGCAAAGCTTGTAAAGAGAATAACAATAGCTGAGAGAATCACACTTGAAGAAATGAAGAAATCTCTCCAACCTTTGTCTCCAAGATATCCAACCATCAGGTGTGATATGGTCATGGTGATTATTGCTGCACTAGTTACAATCCCTACTTCAGTGTAATTTAGTGTAAGCTCGTCCCGAATTAATGGTAAAAATGGAGATAGAGCCCCAGTATACATATGATTCAATAAATGAGCAGCCGTACATGCGATAAGAACTGCATAGGAAGCCCTTGTAATTCTCGACACGGGTTATACCCACTTTCTTGTTATGAATCAGGAATCAAAAGATGCATATGTTAAGTCTAGTGATTAGTACATTTAGTTGAAAGTTGATGAAGAAGTAGAGATATGAAGCTGACAACCGAGGTAGATACCTCAGTTATCAGCAATGCCGATTTCGACTCGGTAATTTGATTGTACTTGTAATTAGGAAACTAGCTTTAAAAACTTCCGAATGAACGCAAACAAGGTGTAATCGAGCACACCTTGAATTCTTATCAAATCAGACCAGTTATCCATTGAACTATTTGTAAAGCTAATACCGCATTGTCTTGTGAGCCATATTGATTCAACATTCCCCAGTTATCAATAAAGAAATTGGTACCAGTGACAACCATTCTTCCTCCTGAAACATGTGTGTTACTTACCATCACTGCTCGACTCTGTATAGTCGCAAGTTTTTTGGCTGTTCCAGTTCCTGATGCAGAAAATGGAGCTCCCGCAAAGTCGAATGAACTCACACCGTCCATGATAGGATCACTGGCGAGATTAGAAACAACTACAGTTCCGTCCAAACTTGGAACAACATCACTGGCAAGTTCTAATCCTGCCCATGTAAGAAACTCATTCAAGCTAGCGATATCGACACTCTTGTTCGATAATGCCGCGATAAATAGGCCTCCACCATTCTCGTAGTAATTTTGGTAAACATCAATTTCTGCTGTTGTGAAATTTTTCGAGAATACAAATCGGTCTGTTGAGAATGAGTCATCCACATCCCAAGTACAGGGATCTAACATTATTATCGCATCGTATCTGGCGAAGTTACTCTCTGTTATCTCGCTTCTATTTGATATTTGTTCAACTGAGATCGAGTTACTTACAAGTTCCTTGTAGAATTCTCGAAATTGTCCATATTTCGTATCAATGCTCCATGTTGAATGTGTAATGTCAAAAGCAACTCTTGCATTTGGAGTCACCACTGTGAATTCTATAGATAGAGTTGCATTACCAAGGTCATCTGAGAAGAAAGCAAATTCTGCATCGAAAGAGTTTGAACCTGTAGTAGGCACATTAATCTCTAGATCAACAAAGCCAGACTGATTTATGTAGATTGTATCTGGCATGTCGAAGATTTCTGGTGTAGAACTTGCAATATTGACATCGAATATTCCTGCCCCACCACAGAACAAGTGAATTTTGAATCGATATCGATCACCATAGAATAACCGCTCATAATCGATAGGCAGATAGCTAGGATGTGCATATGCTATAGATGGAACTTCTTCCCCGTCTGTATTTTCAGAGATGAGTTCAATCGACCTAGCAATATTCATCCTGCCTGCTCCAACAATATATTCTTCATAATTGAGAGGCTCAGCTCCTTGAAGCAAAGCTGCAACAATCATTCCTGGTGTGTATGAGATGTTATTATCAAGACAGAAATCAATCATCTCCACAACGCCTCCTGCAACTCTTGGAGCAGCAAAACTAGTTCCGTAATAGCGATATGACCCTGATTGGATATAGCCGAGTGTTGCTATATCGGGCTTCATATAGAGTTTTGATGTTGGACCATGACTTGTGAAACTGGTAGGTGTCCCATCTGAATCGAGAGCTGCAACTGATATACATTTTTCAAACACGCTTGGTGAAGATATACTCGTTCCTGCAAACCCGTCATCTCCTTCATTTCCGCCAGATGCTACTACAACAACTCCACGATCAAAAGCCCATGAAATCACATCTTCCAAACTGTCATTGAATGATGGAGATGCACCTAGACTGAGGTTAATCACACTGCAGTTTTGTTCAACAGCCCATTCTATCCCAGCTATAACACCTAATGTTGTAGCGGTTCCTTCATTATCCATGATTTTCCCATTCATAATTTTAGCACCAGCGAACTCTTCGAGAACCGCTTTTGCTACCAATGTCCCGTGGGGATTTCCATCGGGCTTGCTATCTTCTGTAGTAACATCCGTGTATGAATATCCATTCTCTGGATTGATAAAGCTCTTCTCCACAACTATTGAATTCTGTAGAGTGAAATCAGGGTCAATACCAGTGTCAAGCACAGCAACTCGAACCTCTGACTCTGCACCAAATTGAAATCCGTCAAAGAGTCCTAGCATTATCACAATCCCCGTCGAGAGGACAAGCATCACTATAATCAGGCCAGCTGCTATTTTTTTCCCACTCGATGAAGAGGAATGGACTGCAGGTTGATCATAATCCCAATAATTAAACATCAATATTGCCTCAAGCTTAACAGAATCTTAGTCCGAAGTTAATTGAATTTATCGAAACAAGCTGAAAAGACTCAAAAGGTGTACAATTATCTAACGGATGTACTATACGCATAAATCAGTTGATTACAATTTCATTTATCTGCTGTGATTCCATTCGATAAATCACACTCTGAGGGACAGCGATGATTACCGAGGAAAAACCCACTACAAAAAATGGAGAAAAATTCCATACACTCACATTGAATGAAACTTTTCAACAACTTGATAGTGATCCCAATACCGGACTCGCTGCCGAACAAGTAAAAGAAAGACAGCAAAAGTATGGTCCGAATGCGATTCCCAAAGTAAAAGGCTCATTTTGGAAGGTGTATCTCGCTCCGATTCTCAATTGGCTAATTAACATCTATTTGCTTAGCTCTGTTGCCTTAATCATTCTCGCAGTAACTGCACCACCAAATGAGAGTAACCAACTAGCACAAGCAGCGGTTTGGTTGGCTGTAGTGGGTGTGAATTGTATCGTCGCAATATTTCAACAAGTTCGGGCTCAAAAGAAACTTGAAGCTTTGGAGAAGCTTTCTGCTGGAGAGTCACGAGTTCTTCGTGATGGGCACCAGATGAAAGTGGACCCTTATGATATAGTCCCTGGTGATGTGATAATCCTCGAACAGGGTGATAAGATTCCAGCGGATGGAAGACTTATCCAGTGTTCAAATTTCACATCTAATGAAGCATCCCTTACAGGTGAGAGTGTTCCCGTCACAAAGAATAGTGATGTTACAGTAGCAGAAGATGCACCTTTAACAGATATGGAAAATATGGTATTCTTTGGAACTTATGTTGCGACAGGAACTGCAAAAGCCATAGCAACAACCACTGGCGGTAATACTGAAATTGGAAAAATTCAAGGCACCCTTGAATCACTAAATACTGGTGATATTCCTCTTAGAAAGAAAGTGAATCTACTCGCTAAATTCCTCGGAATTGCATCTATTGGTCTGATGGTAACATCAGTTTTGTGGGTTCTGATAATTGCTCCTTTCATTTATCCCTCTCTAGAGGCACCCACTTTCACTGAAGCATTAACTTCTGGAATTACTAAAGCAATGACCATAATGCCAATCAATATTCCTCTACTCACAACCATTGTCTTATTGACTGGCGTTCTTGCGATGGCTAAGAAGGGAGTGATTATCCGAGACCTTTCTGCTGTAGAGAGTTTGGGTCGAGTTAGTGTTATTTGCAGTGATAAGACAGGTACCATGACTCGTAATCAAATGACTGTGACAATAGCTTGGGACACCGAAAATTTCTACACCGTAAAAGGTGCGGGTTATCAACCTGAAGGCAAAATCTACCGGATGAAAGACGATTCTCTTATGGAAAATATTGAAACAGAAGATGCGGTTCTTGTCAGTGATGTATTTGCCTGGAAGGGTTTGTACCGAATGATGCTCTGTGCTGGTATCAATAATGACGCAGAGATTGTTCAGAAAGAACTTCCAGGACAAGGTACTATATGGATGCCACTCGGTGATCCAACTGATGCTGCGCTCTTGACCTTTTTCAGAAAAGGTGGGATTGATGAAGCAGACGTGAAGGAGAAATACAAAATTCTTCGTGAGTTTCCATTTGAATCGGAACTAAAAAGAATGTCCAAAGTCTGTGAAGTGGATGGGAAGAAAGTTGCTTTTACTAAAGGTGCAACTGAAGTGATTCTACCCCGATGCACACACATTGGAGACAATTCCAGTGCTCGAAAATTAACTCAAGAGGACATTAAGCAAATACAAAGCATTACTACCAAGTATGCAGAGAAAGGATACCGAGTTATTTCACTTGCTAGAAAGGACATGTCTACAACAAATAGTGACATGGACCGAGATGCTGTTGAATCGAATTTGGTTTATCTCGGATTTACTTGTATTGTCGACCCTCCACGAGATGGTGTGAGAGATGCAGTAGATGACTGTCATAGTGCTGGCATTAATGTTATCATGATCACTGGAGATGCTGCCGCCACTGCAAAGACTATTGCAAGCAATCTCAATATTTTTGGGCCTGATTCAATAGCGGTTGAAGGTAGCGAAATTGAAACACTCTCTAATGAAAATTTCTTGAGAGTTAATGTGTTTGCACGAGTTAACCCTGAACATAAACAGGTGATAGTCGAACGATATCAAGATGATGGCAAAGTTGTGGCAATGACCGGAGATGGAGTGAATGATGCTCTTGCTCTGGCTATGAGTGATGCTGGTATTGCAATGGGAATTACTGGCACTGATGTTGCAAAAGAAGCAGCTGATATTGTAATTACTGATGATAGTTTTGAATCAATAGTTACGGGTGTTCATCAGGGACGTGGTTTGTTCAATAAGATTAGAATGATGATATACTTCTATATAGCGATCAATCTGTTCGAGAGTATAATTTTCTTTGGTGCAATGTTCTTTATGCCCGACGTAATCAATTTCCTCTCACAATGGCAGAGTCTGTATCTTGTTGTCACGACACATTCTTTCCCTGGTCTAGCATTGGTCTTTGATAAGACCTCACCCAAAGCAATGGAGGAAAAGCCTCGAGATAGTCAGGAGATTATAACTAGGCCAATTGCGAAGTTCATGGCAATTAATGTGGTTCTTATGGTTATAGGTGCAGCTACATTATTCACACTCACCCTTTGGGAAATAATCCCTATGAACATTGATAATTATGGTGGATTCTATCTTGATGCAGTTAATCCTGTGACTGATGAATTCTACATGGAAATCGACTCTTTTGCGAAAGCTAGAACCATGTTACTCACCATTATTTTGCTTCTGGAGAGCTCATTGGTTTTATTAATCCGAAGAATAAACATGCCAGTTTCTAAGGGAATTCGCGAACCTGGAATTATCCGATATGTGATACTCCTCGGACTTATCTATTTAGCTCATTTATTGCTCATGTACGTTCCAATCGCACAAGCAATTCTAGCTCCATTGGGATTGAACTTCTTCTTCATTCCTCTGAGCATGTTAGATTGGATTATCTGCATCCTGTTTGCAGCACCCACAATTATTGGTCTTGAGATCTATAAACGATATTTGCGTGAAAAGGATGAATCATTATAGTTGGATTGAGAAATGTTAGTGCAAGCTCTGGATATAGACACAATCATATCCTTTGCACTAGCTTCTATTCTTTTTCTGGTTCTAGTAGGTAGCGTGTATATGCGGATACAACAAATCAGAAGACGACGCATTAGAAAATTAGAGAAACTCCTAGTAAACAACATGACACTTTCAGTTTCAGAACTTGCTTCTCAATTAGATACCAAACCCATTCCAATTCAATCAGTTCTTTATGCAGCTCAAAATGCTGAAAATGCAATATTGAGTTTTAGCAAAACTTCAGTTGTATCTTCAACCTTGCTGATTCGACGACTCAAAAACCTCCTAATAGACAACTCCGTTATTCATGTGGTTAAAGAATCTACAATGTGGGATGTCCCAGAGAGAGTCATTGAAGATTATGTTGAGATGATAAGCGAAAAAGAAGGTCTAGATGTTGTACAGACTGAGGATGGCGATTTCATTCTGGTACCAGAATTCAAAGAGCGCATGAGAGAAGTACTTGGATTGCAAGGTCGAATAAACATCACTTCTGAAGCACAACGTCTTAGAGTTAAGAGATTCGACCTTGTCAAGCTCGTTGAACGTTGGGGTTGGAACCTTATAGAAATGGGGGATGGGTTTCTAGTTTCTTCTGATTGGCTAAAGAAAACACTAGAAAGATCTATGGAACGAACGGGGTATCTTGAACCTAGCAAAGAAGCTAGCAGGCTATCAGTTTCCGAAAGAGATATCCTTGAAGCCATGAGGCGATTTGGATGGTCTACTATCACTACAACCGATAATAGATTGCTTCCAGTCCATGCAATTGCTGACCGCTTAGAATCCCTACTTGAATTAGAAGGATATCTTAATCCTGTAGAAGAGGCAAAGAAGCTACACATTGACCAGGATGAATTGATGAAGATTGTTCGAAGAACAGGAATGAAATTCTTTGTTGATGATGACGGAATCATCGTGACATTTGAATATCTGAAGAATCGGGTCTTAGATGATTTAGCACTTTCTGGAAAAATTGAAGTAAATGAGGAAGCAGATACACTGGGAGTCAAAGTCAGTGTAATCACAACCATTCTACGAAATGCGGAAAAAGTTCGAAAAATTGGAAGAGGAAAATATATTTCAACCACAAGATTGCGTCAATGGATATTGGACTCTTTTTCTGAAGATGGAATTCTGAATGTGGATTCCGTTGAAATGGAATGGGGTATTACTAATCCATCTTTAAATCTCATTCTCAAAGAATTTGGGATAAGAACTGTTGCAACACGTGATGGTAATCATTTATCTCTGTCATGGATTAGAACGAAGATAATGGGGTCATTGGAGGACGGCAAATCTGTAGATCCTTTAGACTTGGTTGACGAACTGAATATCTCGTTTGGAATCGCACAGGCACTACTAGCTCAAATTGATGCAGAAGCAATTATGAATACTATGGGCGCTTTGGTTCCAGTATCAAAGTTGCAACGTGAATTCAGTAAGATTTACAATTCAAAAGGCGTCCTTGACCCTAGTAAAGAAGCCAGAGAACGGATGTTGGACCCATCAGATGTCATTCAAATCATTAAGGGAATGGATCTTGATGCATTGATTGGAAAGAATGATACCTTCATCTCAGTGGGAACAATCTTTCGGTTGGTGCGTTGGGCTCTAAAGAATAATGGTATATATGATTTAAGAGTCGCTGCAAACCGGTTGAACGTAAACTATTCAGAATTAACAGAAAGAATAAGTCCTCTCCTTAGAGAGTCTGATTTTCTTATCAAGAAGGCAGGCGTAATTGTGACTGATGATTGGGTTAGCAAATTACGAAAAAAGGCTAAGAGTTTAGGAAGGATAAATGTTACTACTTTTTCCAAAGAACAGAGTATCAGAAGAGGTGCAATGATAGAGTTACTGAGAAAGTTCTTGCAAGGTGCTTATATTCCTCGTTCTGACGTTTACATGGTCCGAAGTTAGAATATACATAATAATCGAATATTGTGTATTTACCATTGAAATTCTATATATAGTACTCCATCCTTCTCAATTATGGAGAATTACGTTGGCTAGAATGACCACATATCGTATTCGTCAGATGAAGAAAAAGGGGAAGAAGATTGTTATGCTGACTGCCTATGATGCACCCTCAGCATCAATACTGAGTGATGCAGGTGTTGATATCATCCTTGTGGGTGATTCAGTGGGTAACTCTTTGTTGGGGTATGAAAGCACTATTCCAGTTCGTCTTGAAGATGTTATCCATCATTGTGCCGCAGTTGCACGTGCAAAACCAAACTCCTTCATTGTTGGTGATATGCCTTTTATGACCTACAAAGTGAGTGTCGAACAAGCACTCAAGAATTGTAGTCGCATGCTGCAAGAGGGATCTGCAGAAGCTGTCAAGATAGAAGGTGGGAGCCCCTGTATTGTAAAAACAGTAAAAGCTGTGGTCGATGCGGGTATTCCTGTTATGGGTCATATTGGGTTAACCCCTCAAAGTGTGTATGAGTTTGGTGGATACCGAGTTCAAGGTCGAACAGCTGATGCTACTGAAGAATTAATCGAACAAGCACAAGAGCTGGAAAAAGCTGGTGTATTCTCACTTGTTATTGAACTAGTTCCCTCCGAATCTGCAAAACTAATTACCGAGTCTGTAGACATTCCTACAATTGGTATTGGAGCGGGTCCATTTTGTGATGGACAGGTCTTAGTCTTATGGGATATGCTAGGTCTCTTTGAAGATTTCAAACCAAAATTCTTGAAAAAATATGCTGATATTAGAAAAATAATCCGTGATGCTGTTTCCAATTACGCCTCTGATGTTAGAGAGGGAACATTTCCCTCTTTCGAACATAGTTTTGAGATGTCTGAAGAAGAATCAGGACGTCTCTATGGGCGAAGTCAACCTTCCAAAAGGTAACTTCTCTCTAGTTGTGATATCTATTCTTCTTTCTTCTCCAGAGTATTATTTAGAGCATCTACCAGCTTATCCGCTTCTATCCCATGTGCAACAGCGCCTTGTTCAATACTCTCAAATTGTGCAACTGCACATCCATAACAATGGAGACCCCATTCCATAAATGTGCCAGCTGTTTCTGGCCATTTTCTTACAACTTCTGCTATTTTCATGTCTTTCGTGATTGTTTCTGCCATTACTCTCACCAATTAACAATAGTGAATCATGTCTAATTCTTGCGCGAGCCCTAATAAGCATTAGCTTAGGAACTTAGCTCGAACTATCTATTTCTATCCGATTAACAGTGAAGGCAATTTGAATATAGCTATAATACCATATGTTCGAGACCCTTATCTCTAAGAACCTCTGGAAATACTTTGAATAGAGGTTTAATTTTTGATAGCAACCCTAGTGCTTTTGGGATGGAACCATCCATTTTTACTTGTCTACGAGCCATAGCAATGGTCGTGTTCAATTTTCCTTGCCAGAATTTGTTAGTAGTTTCTGATGTACTCCAAACAGTTATTTCTGGTTCAACATCTGAGTCGAAACTAAGACTACCAAGTTCACCATTCGGTCCTGGGTTTGAAAAATCTATTGTGACATGGACTTCAGGTTGTTCGATATCAAAACGAACTACGATACCTGATTTAGCCAGTTTTTCCATAACTTCTTCTTCCTTCTGAACACGAATCCAGAATTCACGAAACACAGCTTTCAATTGATCAGAACTTTCGAAATATGGCATAATATGTTCATCATCCCACTCGTATATTACAGTACAGCTGATAATTATATATCAGTAAAAGATGTTTCGAATAGTTGTATAGGGGGACAATATCTCTACGGATGAGAAGAAATGACTTTGCAAGTGCTCTTCGTTGATGACGATTCAAATACACGTCTCATTGCAACAAAAATGTTGGAAAAATATGGTAGTTTAGAGGTCACCACCGCTGAGTCTGGAGAAAAGGCATTAGAATTTCTAAGAAACCGAGATTTTGATGTCGTTGTTACAGATTATGAAATGTTTCCAATGAATGGTCTTAAATTACTCCAAACGATTCGAGAAGAGAATGAGATTTTGCCGGTCATTGTATTTACTGGTAGGTCTCGTGAAGAAGTTGTTATTCAGGCACTTAATCTTGGAGCTACTCACTATGTGAAAAAGGAGGGGAATCCCAATGTGCAATATACCGAGCTTGCCCATATAATAGAAAATTCCGCAGAGCACACTAAAACTTTGAAAGAACTCATCGTATCACAACAAAGATACAAGCATCTCGCAGAAATTATCGAAGCTATGGTTTTCATTATGAGCGATAATGATGTATTCCTTGAATATTATGGTTCTTCTACTGCTATACCTTTTGTACCTCCTGAGAAGTTTCTTGGAAAACACGTATCTGAAGTACTTCCTGACCCATTACAATCAATGTTTCTACAAACACATCAGCTTGTTCGAAATGATGGACAAACAAGGTATCTTGAGTACGATTTAGAATTAGCTGACGGTGTTCATTGGTATTCTTGCAGCATATCTCTTCATCCAGATAAAACAAGTATTTTGAGTGTTGTTCGAGATATTACTGAATGGAAACAGTCTCAAGAAAAATTGAGGAAGATTGATGCAAACTTCCGCCGGATTATAGATGAATCCCTTCAAGGTATAACAATTATCTCGTTAGAAAGCATACAGATACTCTATGTAAATTCTGCAATGGTTGATATCACTGGCTATTCAATTCAGGAACTAATGCACCTTACAAGTGAAGATATGTTTGGGACAGTACATCCTGAAGATCGACACAAACTTTCAGAGCAGATACAGAAACGAAAACAAGGTCTGAAAGTTCCCAATAGATATCAATACCGGTTGATTAACAAACAGCAACAAGTGCGCTGGCTAGATGTTGGCATTTCAGAGATTACCTTTGAAGGAAAACCCGCTATATTGGCAAGTCATCTAGATATAACTGACCGGAAACGTGTATCTGATACTCTAATAAGAACGGAAAGCTGGTTCACTCAGTTTGCAGATAATATCGATGAGGCTTTCTGGATTACTGAATTGAATCCACCATTCGAAACAATCTACTTGAGTCCAGGATTTGAAAAAATATACGGTGTGAGTTCTGAGGAGGCTAAAACAAATAGCAGTGTGTTTATGGATGCGATTCATCCAGAAGATAGAGAAAAAGTCTTTCTCCAGATTCAAAATCATTTCAATGGGGGAGAAAGTTATGATACTGAGTATCGTATCATAAAAGAAAATGAGATTCGATGGATTCGTGCCCGTGGATTTTATGTTCGAGATGATGATGGCACAATTATCCGTAGTATTGGATTTGCTCAAGATATCACTACTCATAAAATAATTGAATTGAATCTGAGAGCACAGCGTGAGGAACTCAGTGATTTTGCTCACATGATTGGACATGACCTACGTGGTTCTCTTAGTAACATTGTCGGGCTCGTACAATTACTCAAAGATAAGCATGACCCCGATTTCCTTGAACGAATTGAAACTATCTCTTACGATGCATTGCGAATATTGGACAAATCAATTAACTTAGCGGATGCTGGTTTAGTGATTGGAAACAAAACTGAAGTAGATTTGAATGCTCTTATCGATTCAATTAGAAGTACAGTAATACCTCCATCTATAGAATTCCAACGTGATGACCTTCCCAACATCTTATGCGATAGAGAACGTATGGTCCAACTTGTTCAAAATATGTTTCTTAATGCTGTTGAGCATGGACAACCTAAAATGATTCAAGTTCGGGTGATTGATGCACCGAATCATTATGAACTTCATTTCATAAATGATGGGAAACCAATTCCTCCCGATGTTAAAGAGGTCCTATTGGAAAAAGGCTACTCACGAGAATTGGGACGGGGAAAAGGGATTCAAATAATAACGAAAATAGTTTTTGCCCATGATTGGTTAATCTCTTTGGATTCGAATGGGATAACTGCCTTCAAAATAGTTATCCCTAAAACTCAAACTTCATAGGACGCAAACCCGGAAAACTTCATTACCTCTCATTCCACATGGTATTTATGACCGGACAAATTGCGGATTCTTTTCTTGTTGATGGAGATGAGTATCGTCTTGTTGGAATAAGCGGAGAAGGTCTTTTTGACCCACAAGAGTACAAACTACAACCATATTCAAGATGTACCGCATGCTGGCGTGGTTTTTCTCTGGAGTATGATATTAGAGACGGTACTTTGGTTCTCACAAAATTGTACATTAATCTCAAAGAACCAAAGACGATTCAAGGGATTCAACCAGTTTCAGCACAGGATGACTTTGGATTTTTTGATTACGTATATCACTTAGATATTGAGATTCCATTTACAGGAACAATTTTGCTTGGAAAGGACATGATTCCTGAAATGTATGTTCACATGGGCTTTCAGAGAGCTATTGCTTTTCGCACAGTATATGAGTTTGAGTTTAATGATGGCAAAGTCACTAAGAAAAGAGATCTTTCTGAGAAGATGAAACAGAGAAGAGAGACCGACCCGACTGAAGGCGCTGCTCCAAAAAAACCACAAAGCACCAAAGAATGGATTGCTGATACATTTTCATTAGAATATGATCCAAAAGAATAGTATATCACTATTTCATTGCCTTTTCCAATATCTCTACAATCTCCATATGTCCCTTGATTCTCGCATAAATGAGTGCTGTACGACCATTATCTTCGTCATCTGACTCGATTGCTGTTTTTGGATCAGCTCCTGCTTTTAGAAGTGACTCTACGATTTTGAGATAACCTTCTCGTGCTGCAAACATCAGGGCAGTTTCAGAGTAGCCTGTTGTCATATTTGGGTCTGCTCCATTTTCAATAAGAAATTCTACAATCTCCAAGTGTCCTCCAGCTGATGCTTGAAAGAGTGGAGTCCAACCTGCTCGGTTTGTAGAATTTACATTAGCTCCTTGTTTTATCAATTCTCTTACTGATTCTGTCTGTCCTCTTAGTGAAGCCCATATCAATGGAGTCATACCTCTCCCGTCGATGACTTCAAGATTTGCTCCGTTTTTCAAAGCTTCACTCATTCTATCTAAATCTCCAGAATAAGCAGCTATGACTAATTCTCCATCAGCCTCTTTTAGATCCTCGATGGATGGTTCTGCATTGAATGCTCGATATTTATACAACATTTCAACAATCTCTGGTTTTCCAGTATATGACATCTTTGCAACTGATATGATATCCATCAGTAACCTACTAGGGACTTTTTCCACCTTTCTGAGAAGAAACGATACTATCTGTGTTTGACCATCTCGCGCGGCAAGATGCAATGGTGTCATGTCTGTGCTGTTCATTGCTAAGATATCTGCTCCTTTTTCGACTAATAATTCTACAATCTCAAGATGGCCTTTGCTTGCAGCATTATGTAATGCGGTATTTTTGAAAAAATCATCAGTAGCAATCATAGATGCTCCCATTTCAATTGCTTCTTGAACATCATCAATCTGACCGTTTTCTGCCGCAGATAGCAGCATATCATTAACATCAGTCATCTCATGCACCAACATATAGCTTGTATTAATACTCAAACTCTCTTATCCTTTGTGCGAGAGTAACTTTCATATCGAAACCAACAATAATCATTCTTCAAATAACAACATTGTAAAAGCTAATATTTTCGAGCGTGGATATATGTCATCAAATTCAGTATTTCTTGGTCGATTCGAAAAGGCATGTGAATTGTTTGAGAATGAACAAATCGACAAGGCAAAAGAGATACTCCAAACCTGTATTGATGAAAGACGTTCTCTTACTGAAGAATTACTACGCAAATATCTGGATTCAATAACTGATGTGAAAATCAAGCATTATATCATTCACATGTACATTCAAAATTATGATAGTTTTTCTAGATGATGGTACACTACTCAATGATGGTAAGCGAATAATCTATTAAGATTTGGAATTAGTGTGAAATAATGACCGTCCACCAATACTCACGCATTTCTATTTTCATGATTGTTCTATTATCAAGCTCGTTATGTATTTCGGATTTTTGTTTTCTTGTATCTGGATATAGCTTGGTTCAAGAACCTCAAACATTCTATGTATCACTATCAGGGAACAATGAAAACCCAGGAACTGTTGATCAACCTTGGAGAACACCATCCTATGGTGTTAGCCAATTAGATGCAGGTGACACTTTGATTATTCTTGCTGGAGAGTATCATCTTGATGGTGCATTACATTTTGAGACCTCTGCTAATAATGAAGCACCTATTACTCTTAAGGGGCAAAATGCCATTCTGAATGCAGGTGGCCTCTCAAACGATTACGCTAATCGCGATGCAATTTTTCTAGATTATGTTGATTACATCAACATCGAGAACATAACAGTTCTAGATGCTCCTCGTTCTGGCATCCGTATCAGTTGGTCAAATCATGTTACTATAACAAATTCAACTTTCGGCTCAAATGGCAAATGGGGTATTTTCAGTGACTTTTCAGATCACACAATTATTGATTCCTGTGAAACTTATGGTTCTGGTGAAGAGCATGGTATCTATCTTAGCAATTCTGGAGACTATCCTATTGTTCGAAATTGTCTAGTTCATGATAATTATGCTAGTGGAATTCAATTCAATGCTGATCCTCTAATGGGCGGAGATGGGATTATCTCTAATGGTCTAATTGAGAGTAACTATGTCTATCGCAATGGGGACGGAGGCGGTGCAGCCATCAATCTGGCAAGTGTTAGGGATAGTGTAGTTCAGAATAATCTGCTCTTTGATAATGCTGCTGGTGGTATTGCATGTTGGGATGATGGAAATGAAGGTACAAACTATGGATGTAAAGATAATATATTTGTCAACAATCTTGTAACCTTTGAAGAGGGCGTGGGGCGAAGTGCATTACAGATGATTGAAGGAAGTACAGGCAATATTGCTCTAAATAACATATTGATTGCAGGAGATAGTGGGGATTACGCTTTGGAAATCGATGCAACCTCCTCAATAACTTCTGACTACAATATTTTTTATCATCTTGAATCTATAGACATAATTTGGAATGATGAACAAGGCATCACATTGGATGACTGGCAGGAATTATCCAATGACCTCCACTCTAGTTTATTTGAGCCGTCAATTTTGTTTCAGAACTATTTGCTTGATAATTACCATCATGCAAATGAGAGTCCAGCAATCGATATGGGAACAGAAAACTATGCTCCCGTACGTGATATTGATGGATTTCCTCGTCCTTACAATGAAGAAGTCGATATTGGTCCTTATGAGTACAGTCCATTCGGATCATCAACAGCACCTTATGATTCTACTACATCTTCTAAGATTCCTACAGACCTGCCTCTTACAAACCTCTATGTTGGTTTGATACTACTAGGTGTCCTCTGCACTTTAGCATGGTTCCATTATAAAAGGTGACTTCTACTAGAATGTGCTTTACATAGGCTAGTTCCTAGTCTACAAAACTGAGTTGAACTGAGAAATCACCAGTCTTAAGATCCGCATGGACTATTTTTCATTTCACATCTTTCCCTTGATTTTTCATTGCTTCATAGACGTAAACAATATTGAAACCATGGAATCTCTCAATAATGGTGCTGTCTTGGTTATTTGCTTTTTTCCATGTCTTGCAAGCTAGCTCTAAATCTTCTTTCTTAATCAAGTATAACAGACCAAGTTGTCTCCAAAGGTCCGGATTCTGACTATTCTGAGGATATGATATGGTTTTTTTCCATATACGGAATTATCTCATCAAACTTGCTTAGTTGCTTCATGCAATTATATATGAACAAGTCCAATAAGCAATTAAAACGTTGGAACTTGTAAATTTCTGATGCAATTTGCTTTAGAGTTTCATTATCTGCTGAATTAAGGGAATTACGTATTTTTAGTATTATTTCAAGTGCTTACTGTATCTTTGTTTGATAACCTAATGCGATACCGTGATTGAAGAGAACTCTAGCTTGTGTCCATTGATCAAGTATATCACTACTGTTCATATTTCTCCAATATACTGATTTCCTTTTAATAATATTAACAGGCACCTGGAAAATCATGACTGGGCCAAGATTATACAAATGCATTTTTTACTCTGAAGTGGTATTCTTTTTCCAGTTATTCTAAGGTTGTGGGCTGCTGCAAGCATGTGAAAATGAATTCATATCGGAAAATTCAGCTCATTTGTTCTGGTGGACTGAAATATTGATTTCAGATTCTTGGTCAAGTAACAAATCTCTGTATTCTTTCTGTATTTTGAGTATTGATTTCGAACCATTATTCGTTATTTTTTCTTTTAGCCGAAGCTGTTAAGTACCAGATAGGAACGCTGTTTCGCAGTATCGACTGTCCTGCTGGACATCGATTTTAGGAAATAACGTGATAATAATGAGCCGAAAAGTTTGCATCGCAGGTGGTGCTGTAACTCCTTTCGACTATCCCATGCATATCACTCCTGAAGGAATGATTGCTAACGCAATTGTTGAAACTCAGGAAGACGTGCCTGATTTTCATTTGACTGACCTTGAATTCATGGTCTATAGTCACTTCTCAGTTCACTTTGGTAAGCAACTTTGTCCAGAGTGGATTGTACATGATCATCTGGGATTAGTAGGATTACCCCATGTGCGAATAGAAAACGGTGGCAACACAGGAGGTTCCGCTTTGTACGGAGCTTTTCTAGCAGTAAAATCTGGTCTATTTGATGTAGTTGGTGTTGCTGGCTGGGAAACAATGGACAATGTAACACAATCTCAGGGCTCCGAGTTCATCGCTCTTGCTTCTGATACGCGATATGAAGCCCTAGCTGGGGGAATATACCCCATCTATTATGCTGCTATGGCGTACAAGTTTATGAAAGAGCATGATCTCACAGAGGAAGATTTTGCACTTGCTGCTTTGAAGAACAGAAACTATGCTGCAGATAATCCAAAGACACAATGGTATCGAGGCGAGTATAAGAAATACAAACGCGACCTTACTGTTGATGATATTATGGAAAGCAGATTGATCAGTTACCCTCTGAAGAGATATGATTGTTGTCTTATGAGTCGTGGTGGAGCTTTTGCTCTTGTCACATCAGAAGAATGGGCAAAGAAACACGCACCAAATAACTATGTTGTTATCGATGGTGCGGGTCTAAGTAGCTGTACCATTCGTGCTGGTGACCGACTAGCATTCCCCAATTGGGATAAGATGTATGGTAAGGGATATCCTGACATGACTGAATTCGCAGCATGTCGTCGTTCTGGTGAGGTTGCTTATGATATGGCCGGAATCGAGTACAAAAGAGCAAAGAAGGAGATTGATGTAGCTGAGATACATGATGCATTTAGCTCATCTGAGGTACAGATCTATAAAGCACTCCACTGGTGTGATTCGGATGACATGAAAGAATTCATTCGAGAAAAGCAGACCTTCATGGAGGGAGAAGTGCCAACTAATGTGGGAGGTGGACTCATGGGTTACGGTCATCCTGTAGGTGCAACCGGAATCATGTCAGCCATCGAATGTATGTATCATCTTAATGACACTGTTCCAAAGAAACACTTGAGTTCCAAGACTTATGTCAAAGACGCACAGACTGGACTTGTAAACAGTCATGCTGGTACAGGTACTAGCATTTCAAACTTCATTCTAAGGAGGCCATAAGCAATGACTGACCCAAGACTACATGATATCCCCGATGAAGTAAAGTGGGATGTAAAACATTCTGACAAGTTCCGTGGGAATGTTAAGGAAACTGGTATTGGTTTCATGGGTTATGACTATGACAGTGAGACCGAACAGTTCAAAGTCTATCTTCACTATGACCAGCTCTACTATTGGAAATATGCTGAAGTTTCAAAGCTTGGAAAAGGATTCATTGATGGTGAATTCTGGGGAACTAAATGTCCCAAATGTGGTGACAAGTTCTTCCCACCTAGAGTGAATTGCTGGAATCTTGATGACAATCTTGAGAAGACAGAATGGATCAAGCTAAAGCAAGAGGGTATTGTTCACACCTTTACTATCGCTGGTTGGAGTGGAAAATCTTCACTGAAGCGTCTACCTTTTGTCCTTGCCTATGTCGTTGTTGATGGTTGCAAGACTGCAATTGCTAACGAACTTCGTAACATTGACCCATGGGACGCAGAATTTGGCATGCCTGTCAAAGTTGTCTGGAAGCCGGAAGATGAGCGCCAGGGTACAGTAACTGATTGGTGGTTTGAGCCAGCTGATGGCTGGGAACCTACCGTTGGTGATACTCCTGAGAAAGAGCGAATGAAAGAGCTTTGTGCACCCGTCTATGAATGGGTCAAGACAATGGATTAGCATCTGTATAAGATTTGGTGGTCATAAGACCACCTATCATTTCTTTTTCGTAATTGATTTCTATATAGTAATAGAACGTCTTAATATGCAGTACCTGTCCAAGGCCCTTTGTATTCTAGCGCAAACACGATTGCTGCTATCATTGCAATAACACCCGCAGCAAATCCCGGAATTAGATATACCATCAAGTCTCCTAATCCTTCACCAAACATAGCTGCAACTATAATTATCCCTATACCAGCACATATCCCACAACATGGTGTCGCTTGAACTCGCTCTCCCGTATCTCGCGTATAGGATGTTATGGTTTCAGTACCGTCGTAATTGTTCGTTCTGATGATTGTTGTATCCATAACTGCTGAAAGACCACCCACATACGCCATAATCATCACTAGGAACATGACCAAAGCAAAACCTCCCGCAGCTAGGGCTCCAATTCCGTCATCGAATCCGAATCCGCTTATACCAGCTTGGATAATTAGTAACAGTCCTGAAACAAAGAATAGTATTGCACTATTCCTTGAACCTTTCATCTCCATGTTATTCCTCTCAGACACATTATTGATACATTCAGTCATATATTTGTTTCATTTTTACAAAATATCCAAAATCGTCAAAGCAGCTGCATCAGTGGGAAAAACATAATTAGTATTAGGCTATCGATTAGCAGAGGATAGGTGGTTTGTTTGGTACGCGAACTGAAAATCGGAATGGCCCATATGAAGGAGCTATCAGGTCATAAGGAATTACCAAAAGAACGTGCGTATGTTACAGATTTGTTGATAGTGGAACACGAAAAGGGGTCCCAATCTGCTGTCAAGAAATTGAGTGTCGTGGGTCTTCCCTTTTGGATTGTCCAAACAAGCTCTTCAACTTCAGTAATTCTCGCACCTTCCCAAGAAACTGGTATCGATTTCACTTATACTGAAGGCTCTCATATTTCTGAGATTCGCCGGATTCTAAGAAGTGAGGTTACGGAACCAAGTACCGTCAAAGATGCTGCAGATAAAATAATTGTAACACTTACAAGTTCGTCTACAACCACTGAAGTTATCCCAGGAATGGTTGACCCTTCTTTGTTTTTATCTGTTAGAGATTACATAACTCCAGCATCAATCGAGGAAAAAGTTCCCTTAATTGAAGGCTCGATTACTTCTCAAGATGCCTTGAATGCAAGCGAGAAATTTCAAAATATGCGAGATTCATTGAAGATGAAAGTCGATGAGCTAGAGGCTTTGAGAAAATTAGCAAACGAAGTTCTTGGAGGACAACACTCTGTTATTGAGAACATTATTGCGACAGAACAACGCAGATACAAACCACAACTTGAAACCATGAAAGAGAAACTCGATATGGACATTAAATCGCTAAGAAAGAAGAAGGATGACAAACTCTATTCTTTGGGCGAAGAACGGATGATGAAGCTTCGAACCAAGTCAGTCGAATTCTCTCGACAACTATCAAGTATTGAGAAGGTTCTTGATGTCATGGTGCAGCTGACAAAAGACACTCGGATAGATATTAGCAAGAAGGGTGATAAAGTTAGAGAAGCTGTGGGTCGATTTTCTGAACTCTCAAGCAGCCTTAAGGAATATCATGAGAGCATTCCTGATATTCTTTCAGATCTCGATGAGGAGAGCAAGAAACTCATTGAAGAAGTTGAAAAGATAGAAAATGAATTCCAAAAGAAACAAGAGTTGATCGAGTCGGAATTTGAGAAGGATTCCGCAGATAAACAAGCAAGACTGGAACAATTCGAGAAAGACATGAAAACAAAATTCGAAGAACTGGAATCGACTGAAAAAATTGTAGCAGAATCTGTAATGAAGGTAGATGAAATTCTAGAAAAGCAGATATTTGACATTCAAAGTGATTTACTAAAAATAACTGCTAAATCATTAAACAACTCTGATATCCCTGAAGTAGCACCACTAACTCGTTTGACCGTTCATTGTTTGATTATGGTTCTACCAGATAACTCCATGAAATTATTTATTCCGTATTCCGTGCCCGATGATAGACTTGATTCGTCCTTGAAATATCAACCAATTGATAGAAAATTCGATGAATCTCTTGTTTCATATTTTGAGAAATGGAAAGAACAAGACTCCAAGTTCTTACAAAGCCTGAATGAATCTATCAAAACAGGCCATATTTTCGATTTAGCGAAAATTGATACACTATTCCACGATGGTTTAGATAAACTTCAGATGACTCAACACCTGAAAGATGGCACAAAAGATAAGATAGAAGCTATCTGGAACCGATATCACGATTCATCTTGATCTAATGGAGTTTTCAGAGATTTGCTGCTTGGTTGACTGTCACAGACGTTTCGCTTACGATTTCCAATAGCCTTAAGAAAAGATATCAAAGTAACTTCGTATGGAACTTCTACTCTATGGAATAGTATTCTGGGTATTTGCAGTTCTTTCAACTGTATTGAAGACCATCACGAAGGAAGCTGCAACATGGAGAACGATAATTAAAGTAACTCCTGCTATTCTTGGTGTGATTTTTGTTTTTCTTAATCGCCCGTTCGATACAATCTTCTATTCTCTGTTGATGATAGCACTTGCATTTTGTGCGTTGGGCGATGCTGGAATGGAGGTCAATATTCTTCCCGGATTAGGATTATTTCTTATCTCTCATATTATTTACACTTTGAATTTTCTAACGTATGGTTTTTCTTTTGGGATTGGCACTATTCCAATAGCTCTACTATTTATTTCAGTTAGTATATTGATGGTATACATTTTCTTTTATCAGCGATATCTAAAAACTGCAGATGAACCAGCACAAGCAGAAATGTTGAGAGCTGTGATTTTCTATGCATTTGCAATTTCACTCACACTGAGTAGTTCTCTTTTCCTTTGGATGTCTTCTGGTATAATTCTTGGGTCTATCCCGTTCATTGGAGCAGTTTCATTTGTGATTTCAGATTCACTAATTGGCATCCGAGAGTTTCACCACTCATTTCGATTTGCAGAGCCAATAATTCTTACTACCTACTATTTGGCCATTTTTCTTCTATCGATGTCGGTCTTAGTATACTGAAGCCGAATTAACCTGTGATTGATGAGAAAATCCAAATCATAATGACAACAACGATTCCTGCTGCAAGGGTCTTGATTCCATAAACAAATACATTGGTTCTGGATACTTTTCCTAAGAAGAGTCCTAGAGCGAACAGTATTATCATTCCAGAGATAACTGACAATACGAAAGCAAGGTCAATCGCGAGACCTGCTACTACTAATATTAGAGGAATAGCAGTTGCTAGACCCGAAAAGAATGGTGATAGTCCGTTAATCAAGGAAACCACAACAGTCGTTGTTTTAGATGCACGAGCTATTGCACTTCCATCTAATCTGCTAAGAAGTGACTTCTCCAATTCTTCGATATCTCTTTTTCGTTCTGCTCCTTCTGTCAAATAAGATGAAGTGATCCCCGATACAAACATAGCAAAACAAGTTGCGAAAATCGATAATATTGAGGTTTCATAAATCAATAATGGATCTTGAAAATTCAGTGAAATCAGCCCTCCCATTATAATTCCCAATACTGGCAGAACTCCATCAAAGGCATTCATAGCAAGATATCTTCGAGCAATCTCAGTACCCTCGGCAAGTGCCAATTGTGCCATGACGCGGTCGAAAAAACTACAGGATTCATCCATTGGGAATTGTGCACATTCATTATTGTCAGACAAAATCGTTCTCCAGTTCTATAAGCACAATAACCCCATATCTTCTTTTTGTAATCGCAAATTGATGAAAATACCTATATCTTTTCATAGATATTTAATTTCGAGTGAGAATGAAAAGAGCAACTTTCTTCCTAGTACTATCTACTCTGCTTGCTAGTTTCATCATCGTGACTTCAATATACAATACCTGGAAGACCGATTTGGAAATAAATAGTTATGTTGTAAGCCAATCAGATGGTCCAGGAGCGCAAATGGATATCACTGCTGATCTCATTGCTAATCACTCGTATCTGGTCCGTGTTGGCTTCTCAGATGAAGGAGGAAGTACTGCTGTGGCCGATGGATACGTCACAATTCTGCTTGATGGAGTCGAGGTGAAGACTGAAGCTCTCTATGATTACGATTATGATGATGTAGATGAGGACGATCATGAGCCAGAAGCCTCCGCATTTGCGCAATTGTATTATTGGATCTATCCAGCATCAAATCAAACTCTCTCAATAATTGGTGAAAAATATCGTGGAGATACTTGGTTCTTCACACTCTACGAAGATATGCCAGAGCACTTACTTGGTGATCGTACACTTCATGCATTGATGTTAGGTTCTGGTATGCTATTGCTTGTGGCTACTTTCATAGGTTATGTTTTAGTAGATATTATGAACAAGCAAAAGGAGAAAGAGAAAGAACAGGAACAAAAACACGATTCTGAGCTCGGTGTAGAATATTATGAATAAATATTGAACTACATTTACTCGCTGATTTTGAGAGATTTGTTTATCTAAAATAATATTGGAGCTTATCTACTTGGTGTTCAAGTGAAATTCGGAATAAATACTCCTAATTTTGGATGGTCTGGTGATGTAGATCTTTTTGTAGGTCTAGCCTGTGATGCTGAAGATGCTGGCTGGGATGGTTTCTTTTTATGGGACCATCTCCTTGTTTTCGAAAATGATATGCATGTGCCTTTCGTAGATCCATGGATTACATTAACAGCAATTGCATGTAGTACCGAAAAGATTTGGCTTGGACCGCTAATCACTCCTCTTCCAAGAAGAAGGCCTTGGAAGGTTGCTCGTGAATCTGCCACTCTTGATCATTTGTCAAAAGGACGGCTTATTCTTGGTGTTGGAATTGGTGCTCCTCCTGAAGTTGAATACGGGAAATTTGGAGAAGAAATAGACGCTAAGGTTAGAGCTGAAAAACTGGATGAATGTCTTGATATCATTACAGGCCTTTGGACCGGGAAGCCATTTTCATATTCTGGTATACATTATCAACTGGACGAGATGACATTCCTTCCTATGCCTTATCAGAAATCAGGAATCCCTATTTGGGTCGGCGGAAGTTGGCCTTACAAAGCGCCATTTAGAAGAGCAGCTCATTACTCCGGCGTAGCTCCTGTTCATTCAAAGTGGCCTGAAACTCTCAAGCTTGAGTATCTCAGAGATTGTCTTGATGTAGTAAAGGCTGAACGTAAACATCTCAAAGATTTCGATATTATTGCGTTTGGTGAAACATCTGGAACTGATATTGATGCTGATAGGAAGAAATTGGATGAATGGAAAAAAATGGGAACAACTTGGTGGATAGAAGATATTCATGGTTATCGGGCTGAACTAAGTGATTTACGAGAACGTATAAGATTAGGCCCACCAAAGTTATGATTCGAAATTAGAGTTTATTCTATGCAGAAGCATATGGGAAAAAGAGGTTTTCCAAGCCTAATCTTTTCGAATAACCATTGCAAGAACAAATACCAATCCAATCACACCATAGATTTGAAGTGATGGCAAAATCTGCACCATAGCGCTATCTGGAACTGTAGGATTAGATCCGTGCTGAAGTTCGTAAATATTTGACCACCCATCACCATCCAAGTCCTCATCGGCATCGTTGACTAATGGGTTAAGACCATATTGCCATTCCCATCCATCATACATCGAATCTTGGTCTGTATCTCGATTAAAAGGATCTGTTCCTGCAAGATACTCGTATGCATTTATGAGACCATCAAAGTCATAGTCTGCATTTGCGTCATACACATTTGGATCCAAGCCCATTTGAATTTCCCATGAATCCGGTATGGAATCATCGTCTGAATCACTTGATTCATGGTCTGTATGGTATATGTAAATCTCATCATAATCTGAAATTGAATCATTATCGGAGTCTATTGTAGTTAAGTCAGTATAGTCTGTCGTATCATCAGTTTGACCAGTGTCATCATCGGGACGGAATGCATTCGTCCAAGTCTCAGTTTCGTCTAGAATTCCATTTCCTTCTATATCACTATCATATTCCATTGCAATCGTATAGAACACATTGCTATTCATCGAGTTATGGACGATAACTTTGTACGTTCCTTTTAATGGCGTGCTGAATACCGACTCGATCTCATTGCTTGTCGTTACGGTCATTTCAGGTGTTATTCTTTGACCTGTAGGTCCTATCAATTCAATACTTGAACTTCCAAATTCGTCCCATGAGCTTGATACCGTCAGATTTGTTGGAGCAGTGATTTCTACCAGCATATTCTTTTGAGAATTCATGCCGATATTTCCGAGATGTTTCTCTTGTATCCGTTGTTGATGAGTGCCGCCTACAACGAAAGCTATTGCACTTCCCATTGAAGCCACAGCCTCTGTGGCAAGAGTATAATCATAAGCTGGATTGTCCCATGTATCGGTTGGTCTGTGATATGCGGTGTCCTTTGCGATTCCTGATTCAAACACATTTAGTATACCTCGATATCCATTTCCAATGAATGAGAAATGGTCAGAACGTCTCCAAAATGAAATTTCAGATGAGGGCATTTGCGTTGTGACTAAATTTCCGTAATTATGGTTCATCACTCGCACTAAATTTGCCCACATCTTTGAGTAGTGGTATGAAACTGATGAATCATAACCAAGAATCACTTTTTCATCTTGAGGAGCAGCATTATCTGGAAACAAGATCATATCGATGTTGATATATACTAAAATGCTGATTTCTTCACTTCTGAATATCTTTGCCACTTCATTAGACCCCACCAGTCCAATCTCTTCTGCATTCCAAGCGCAGAAATAAATATCTAATGGCCATGAATATGCTGATAATACTCTTGCTAATTCGAGTGCTGTTGCCACTCCGGAGGCATCATCATTTGCACCTGGTGCTCCTTCAACCGAATCATAGTGCCCTCCTATGACTATTGAAGGCCCATCCGCTCCATAAGTTCCACTAAGTTTGCCAATGACAGATTCGCTTGGCCCCCTGACTGAAACTTCAATTCTCCCTGCACTTACCTCATTTAGTTTCTCAATGATGTAGTTCTTTGCCTTAACATTATTATCAGAACCAAATGGCCTTGGTCCGATTTCAGAAAGATTCCTGACAAAACCTAGATATGACCTCTGAGATACTGCCTCGTATACTTCTTTAGCTCTCTCATTTGTGTAGGATGGACTATGTTCGAATACCAAATCCTTTTCGAAAACTCGTCGTGAAGTTCTATCATTGATAGAGATTGGTGTAAGTAACAATAGAATTAATGGAACAATGAGATAGAACTTCTTATCGATCATATCCTTCCTGACTAATTTGTTTTGAACTCTTGAAATGCTTTTGGTCTAAGTAATTCTACTTTCATTTCTATATCTATTGCTATATTTGCCAAGCTTATCGAATATTTGGCAAGTATTGATAGAAAAACGCAATTAATATCTGTATAAGACTAGAACTATTTGAGAACTTATCTTTGGTGAACTTATTGGTTAGTACTAATTGGACTATCTTCATACAAACCTTCTTTGAAGATCCATATATGATGTGGCGAGAAGGAATCGATCCTACCATTGCTGGAAAACTACTAGAAGAAGAGAGAAAGCAAGCTGAAAAAATGCTTATTGATTCCATGGTTGAAGGAGACCCTTTTGCTGTAATGGGGCTCAGAGAAATGCATTCCGAACAAGCAATACCGATTATGAAAGACCTGCTTCGGAAAAGTCATCCGCTTGTACGGATTGAGATAGCAATAGCTCTGAATAGAATGGAAAATACTAGCAAGTATACCTCACATATCATTGACGTATTGCAAAATGGTGGACATTGGAGTATCCGAATGACTGCTGCTCGGAAAATCCGTGAATTTCGGAGCAAAATGGTAGTAGGTGCTCTTTTCAACAGTATGTTTGACCCAGAATATCTTGTGCGGATACATTCAGCGGAATCACTTCTTTACATCCATGGATTGAAACCTGACATTCAAAACTATCCTAAGATTGCAGAAAAAATACATACAAAGTCTGGGTGCAATAACGAAGCTCGATTCAAAGAAAGCATCAGACTTTTGAAGAAACTCTTTGAAACTACTGAGAAGTAATGGTGATGAAAGGATGCCAAGTGACTGGGATTATTTTATGGATAATTTCTTTGGAGACCCCTACATGATGTGGCATGATGGTATTGACCCAACAGCCGCCGCTAGATTAACAGGAGAAGAACGTGCTAAAGCGGAAGATATGCTAATCGAGTCCCTAAAAGAGGGTAGCCATTATGCTGCTCGGGGCCTAGGTGAAATGAAATCACAGAAAGCTATTCCCATATTGAAAGAAATATTATCAAAAAGCCAGAGACATCTGAAAATAGAGACCGCAGCTGCTTTGAATCAAATTGAGAATACAACAAAATATGTAAAGTATATCACAGAAATTCTCACAAGTAATGCTCATTGGTCCACAAAAATTGTGGCTGCAATGCGGTTAAAACGCTATAAAACTCAGGAAGCTATTGATGCTCTCTTTCAAGGGATGTTAGACCATGATTATCTAGTAAGAAATCATTCTGCTGAATCATTACTTCACATTCATGGATTTCCAGCTAGTATATCAGAGTACAAAGAGATATTCAAATTGATTATTCATGATTTTGATGATTCTTCCAAAGAAACAATTGCTAAATCTCTAAAAGTGTATAGAGAGGCAGTAAGGCAACTGAAAGAACTAATGGGAGTTACTTAGTTCAATTTCGATGTTAATATTTCATGTAATATGATTCCACTTCTTTGCTTAGAACCATAGGTCTTAGGAAAGTAATCCTGCTCTGAGGATAATTCTAAGGAAATCGGTAGAATCTAAATCGCTAGTATATCAAAATAACTCTTAACAATATAATCTCCATCTTCAGTTTTGGAATCTATCATCTCCAACGAATAGCAATATTACAACTGGATGAGATATCTTAATGGATGAGCTTACATCAATATTAGCAGAACAATCAGTTCTTTGCCATATACAAATTACTGCAAATCATATCAGCTATGTAAATTCGGCTTTTGCAAAATTAACAGGTTATTCGTGTGAAGAGTTGAAATTAATGAGTAGTGCTGATTTACAGGATCTTGTTCATCCATCATATCGAAACTTACATCCTTGGTGCATCTCGGATGAATTCGTCAGCACTGAACCCAATCATCAGGAATTTGTTCTCATCAGAAAAGATGGTTGTCTTGTTGATGTTGAATCCTTTTCAAAGACTATTTTCGATGATGGAGTGAAATCTGTAGTTACCATATTATTCGATATCTCAGAGCGGCATAGATTTGAACAAGCCAAAGATGCCATGCTTGATATCACAAAGGAAGCTACTGAAACCATTTCAATCGCCTCTTTATTGAAGAAGATACATACCCATCTATACAAGCTGATAGATGCTTCCAATTTCTATGTTGCACTCTATGATGAAAAGACTGCTCTGTATTACTTTCCTTATGCAATAGATGACCAAGATGATGATTTTTCACCTCAGCCGCTTAAGGGAAGTCTTACTGACTATGTTCGTCGAACTGGAAAACCTATGCTGATTGATGACGAAAAACATCGAGAACTCGCTGAAAGTGGTGAAGTCGGATATGTTGGACCTGATTCTCCATTATGGATGGGGGCACCTCTCGTAACACGAACTGGAATCATCGGTGTTGTAGCTGCTCAATGGTATCAGGTACCTACGAAAGGGCACAAAGCTGATTTAGACTTGCTCTCTTATGTTTCCAAGCATATCGCTTGGGCAATTGAGCGAAAACGTGCTGATGCCTTCCTACGTGAGAGTGAACGGAAATATCGTACCGTTTCAGAACGAGCATTGCTTTACTTAGATCTAATGGGGCATGACATCAGAAATCAACTACAAGTGGCTGTTGGGGCTACTGAACTTCTGAAGCTAAAACATCATGAAACCGATTTTATCAGCACATTAGATATGATTCTCTTAGCGTTAGAGAATTGCCTTTCGGTGATATCACAGATCAAAGCAACTGAGTATCTTATGGATTTGGAACTAACTCAGACCGAAATTGGAAAGATTTTGAGAGAGTCAGTCGATTATATGCTGCAGAATTATCCTCAAGTTGAAATCGATTTAAAAATCCCCTCTGACGAGTTTTATATATGGGCAGATCGTTTCTTAGGCCTTTTGTTTCGAAACATTATGGAGAATGCAGTAGTTCATAACAACTCAAATCAGATTCGATTATGGGTTTCTCTGAAACAAGAACATGACGGGTACAGTATTACAATAGAGGATAATGGGCCTGGAATACCCAAGAAAAGAACCTCATTACTCTTTGATAAAAAACGTCGATATGGTGGAGTTGGGCTTCATCAATCAAAACATATTGTTGACAAATACAATGGAACAATTGACATCATCAACTGTACTGAAGATATACCAAAAAGAGGGACTAGAGTGAAGATTTGGTTTCCTATGATGAGTCACTCTGATTCAATGACTGATATCTAATCTATTGTACAAGATTCTAACTCCCACAATACTTTTCTCGTTGAACATCTCCCTTTTGCAAGGGTACATCTCGTGAAATTTGCAATGGCACAGGTCAACTCGATTGTTGGCGATATTGAAGGAAATACCACTCGAATTATCGAATACATTGAGAGAGCGAAGAGCCAAGGAACGGATATTATTGCATTTCCAGAGCTTGCAATTACTGGGTACCCTCCTCAAGATCTGTTGTATGAACGTTCTTTTCTAGAAGCAAACAGGCAAGCTCTAGACAATATTTTGCCCTACTCAAAGGACATAGTCGTCATAGTTGGGTTTGTCGATTTTGATTCGGACCATCTATTCAATACTGCTGCTGTTATGAACGATGGTAAGATTGTCGCTTATGTTAACAAAACCCTCTTACCAACATATGATGTGTTTGATGAGGAACGATACTTTGAATGTGCCAAGGAAAAAGACATCAAACCTGTCCTCGTAGAAGTGAATGATACCCGACTACATCTAGGAGTTGAGATTTGTGAAGATTTGTGGGATAAGAAGTATCCAATCAAAGTTACGGACCTTCTTGTAGAACGTGGTGCCGATCTAATCATCAATATTTCTGCCTCTCCTTTTCATATCAAAAAGCGATTTGAACGTGCGGAATTGTTAACTGAAAAAGCCAAAAAAAATCGTGTCCCAATTTTCTATGTCAATTTGGTGGGTGGACAGGATGAACTTGTCTTCAGTGGTCTTAGTACAGCCATTGATTCTGCTGGAAATGTAATGGCATATTGTAAGCAGTTTGAATCAGATTTGGTTGTTCTTGATTTCGATTTGGAATCAGGAACAGGTCCTATTACTGAACTGCCTCCTTATCACGAAGAATCTGAGATGTATAATGCACTTGTTCTTGGCATTCGTGACTATTTTCGTAAGACTGGATTTGAACGTGCAATCCTTGGGTTGAGTGGTGGTATTGACTCCTCTATCACTGCATGCATAGCTGTTGATGCGCTAGGTAAAGACAATGTGATTGGGGTCTCAATGCCCTCTAAATATTCAAGTGATCATAGTAAATCTGATGCTGAGAAATTAGCTGAGAATCTAGGAATCCGTTTTCTAAAATTCTCCATTCAGGATATTGTTGACTCCTATCATCGTACACTTGAAGCCCCGTTAGCACAAATCCGTGAATCCTACGGGATTAGCATACAGCAAGACGACCCTGTTGCTGATGAGAATATTCAACCTAGAGCTAGAGGAAATTGTTTAATGGACTTCTCAAACCGTCTTCGAGAGCTGAAGATTTTAGTTCTTAATACTGGAAATAAAACCGAGCTGGCCTTGGGATACTGTACTCTTTACGGTGATATGACTGGTGGTGTAGGCGTCATCGGAGATGTCAGCAAACTTGAGGTCTATAAATTATCACACTATGTTAATGAACGGGAGAGCCGAGAGGTCATACCTGAAGGCTCTCTGAAAAAGAAACCCTCTGCTGAATTGAAATTCGACCAGTATGACCCTTTTGATTTCGATATTGTGAGCCCAATGGTCGATGAAATTGTTGAAAACCGCAGAGGAAAACAAGAACTAATTGATTTAGGTTATCCTAAAGATGTAGTTGAAGATGTATATAGACGTGTTCGTCAATCTGAATATAAGAGATGGCAAGCGCCACCCTGTATTCGGGTGACGCGTAGATCTTTCGGTATGGGTTGGAAGATGCCTATTGTAAATTGGTATCGTGAATAATCATGCTCCAAGAATTATCGTTTCGATGAGCAGGTGGAAGAATGAGGTGTTACCCATGTATATGACCATTACCGAGAAAGCGGCTAGTACATAAGCAAACACACTTCGTTCAATCACAATGTCATATGCTACATGCGCTGTGATTCCAAGAATGACTTCTGGCAAAATGATGTATATTGCCACTGGGCCAATCATCGCAACATTTTGAGCATACCATGAAGGAAGCATCCACATTGTTGCTTCTGCGGATACAAAGATGAACAGTGATAATATTGCTACAACTAGATAAGACATCATATAGGAATGTTTCTTCTGAATCTGCCTGCCAATAAACACGATTGTGAATATCGGAATAGTCCAGAGTCCTGCCATATATCCTGATACTGGACCTATTTTGAAAAGTCCGTCCGCTGGAAACACTAACACTTCAAGCTCGGATGCTAAAAACCAATCCGGAAATATCATGAATAGACTCACCAGGAATGAAAACGACCACAATGCGATCCAATCACGATGGCCCCAATAATATCCTCCAATTGGAATCATTAGATTGTAGGCTACTACCAGAAAAAACAATCGCGGTCCAATATCTATTCCTATTGGAAGAATCAGAGCAACAGCAGCAAAAATAGCGAACAATCCATGAAGGACCAACAGGTCTCGGATATGTGGTTCTTTAATCATCTCCATCTTATCATCTCCTCTTTGCCAGATGAATACGTATCTATGCAAGATTCTAGCGAAAACCGACTCATAAATTATGGCATTATTTAGAGTAAACATACTTATTTTGCTTCGTGATGGTGTATTTTTCAAATATCTGTTTTTAGATAATAACGAGGAAGTAAGCATTGTCAGAAAAACTTGGTCAATTAGACTGTATTTTTGTCGTTGATAATACAGGCTCCATGGGGCCATATATTCAAACAGTTCAAGAAAAGATTATTGAAATTATCCGTACAATAAAGAAAGAGGAATTAGTACATCGGCTCCGAGTTGGAGTGGTATCTTATCGAGACCATCCTCCTGAGGAAAACACTTTCGTCGTACAATTCCATCATCTCACAAATGATACAAAGAAGATTGAGGAAGCTGTTAGAAGCATGTCTGCTAGTGGTGGTGGAGATGGACCAGAGGCGGTAGCAGATGGTATTGAGGCTGCCATGAGAATGGAGTATTTGTCAGATGCTGCTAAAGTTATGATTCTTATTGGAGATGCTCCGCCGCATGGTGTTGAAGATAGTGATAGATGGAGGAAATGTCCTGAAGGGATAAGTTGGGAGATGGAGATACAGAAGGCATTTGAGAAGGGAATAGTCATTCATTCAGTAGGCTGTTTCCCTGAGATTGCAAGATATCAAAATGCGGTCAAGACCTTTGAAACGATTGCAAGAACCACAAAGGGGAATTTCTTCCCTCTCAACAAAGCAGAACTTCTAGTCGAACTAATCACTGGTATTGCCGTGGAGGAGGTAGACAAAATAGCTATCCAGCAGCAGATTCTTGAGGACCTCGGGGTAAGTGTTGATGAGCTTCCTGCTGATGAAGAACTCACCGCTGATAAGATTGCAGCATTAGCAGTTCGACTTAGATCAAAAGGTGTAACAAGACGTGCAGTTCATCACACTGTAGATATGTCTGCCGCAGCAGGCGCTCCTAAAGCAGAAACTGTTGAAGTTGCTGAAAAAGAATTGGATGAAGAAGACGTGAAAGAAGCAATCCGTCAGCTTCGGAAGAAAAGATAATCTACTTTAATTCAGGTTCGTATCATATACGAACCTTCCTATATTCTAACAATCTTTGAAGAATTTCACGGGAAATGATACTCGAGTAAGATTCAATTTCACCTAGTAGCTGAATATGTCGAGAACCATAAAGTTGGTGGTTTCGGTCCGCAGAGCAACTGGTAGGAGGGGGGAGTTTTCCTCGTGGACAGGGAATTCCTGTTCATATACGATTTTGACCACAATGAGGGCATGTTCCACCTTCCTCTCGTATTGAGAAGAGGTTTACAGAAACTAGGTGCCCTGCAGCCTCGACCACCACTATAATTCATGCATATCTTCCTAATATCTTCTTTGTTTTATTGTATATTTTCCACTACCGTATCATTCAATTCATCAAAAGAATATGGTAATGTGGTAATCATATGACTGAGGAACACAGGTACGAGTTAGAAAGTGAGTTTGTCAGAGAAAAGATTGTTAGAATATCGATTTCTGGCAAACCCGAATTCGAGGTTGCGACTCCACCAGATTTCTGGGAAGATTCTCCTAAAGGAATGTTGTCTCCTGAAGATCTGTTCTTAGCATCAGCAGTTTCTTGCTACGGAGTGTCTCTCTCTGGAGTTTCAAAACGATATCATGCAGATTTTATTTCCTTTAAGATATCAGCTCATGGGCATTTGAAGAAAGGTGATTACGGTTGGGAATTTGCTGAGATTACTATAGAAGTAATTATTACAGTTCCCACATCAAAGGATAAGAAGAAAATGGAGAAGGCAGCAGATCGTGCACACAAGTATTGCGTTGTTTCAAACTCCATGAAATGCCCAGTTCATCTGAATGCAGATGTGATTATTGAAAATTAACAGTTACCAAATGTAACAATATTTAAGTTAAGGATAACTTAGCAGTCATGGTTTAGGTTATGACTGAACACAAATATGCATTGCAAGCTGAAACTACAGATGACCATATTGTTACCGTATCCATGGAGGGAATGGATGATTTTGAAGTAACGAGTGCGCCTGACTGGTATCCTGATGCCAAAGAAGGATTATTTTCTCCGCAGACCATGTTTGTTTCTGCATCAGCATCCTGTCTTATCTTGTCTGTTTTCAAGGCTGCAAAACGTCTTCACACTGACTTCAAACACATTTCAATTGATGCATTAGGAACTATGGGCGAAAATGATGACGTCTGGTCTTTTGCTAAGATTGAACTTAAGGTAAAAGCAGTAGTAGAAAATGAAGGTCAAATAGATAAGATCTCCAGAGCAATTGATTTGGCTCATAAGACTTGCCCAATTGCCAACACATTGAAGTGTCCTACTATTATCAATAAGGAGATTATTGTAGGTTAATCGTAATCAATGAGGATGCCAGATTTACTTTTGACAAACGATTGTTCTCTGGCATCATTCATTATTTTCTTCAAGTTGTGGTAAAGGGATTTCTGCGGTAAATTCGTTTCCACAAGTACAGCTGAGACCAACAGACCATTTCTTCGGAACTGGTACCTTGAATTCTTCAATGACTTCTTTTAGACTGTTTCGAATTCCTGATATGAGTCTAACGTAGGCACCGGATAATCTCTGCACTTCTTCTGCGAAATCCAAATCTGAAATGAAGTACTGGAACGCTTCTTTGCATTCTGGACAAGTAGTCAGAAGCATGTTAGTATGATCTTGGCATTTTTCGCAAATTACTTCAGAACGGGTCATTTCTGGTGCTATAGCTACATCAATTGTGTGATGAATTTTATTTCCACACACACTACAATACTGTCTAAATGAGAACTCTGGCATCTTTTTTTCTCCTATCCTAGTAAGTAAGCAAGCCCTCTAAAAGTATAACGTATATGAATTTCGAGAATTGTTATATGGTATTACCCTTGCTAAATCAATATGGAAACTCAACCAAATACAGATGGAAAAATAGAGAACCAGCTCAAGTCTTTGTTTGAAGATAATAAAGCATGGGGGGTTCTCTGTCTTGTTCTATCCATTATCCTTTGTTACTACTGGGGAATTAATTCCTTACTTACTGAAGTTCCAATCATAATAGTACTTGGTTGTGTTGGTGGCATCGTCCTTTATACCCAGTCTCTTCCGTATTGGAGAATCACTTCTTCCAGGAACCACTCAAAATTGTTTATCAAGAGTGCATATTCATGGACGAATGCTATCGATGTAGCAATCGGTCATTCAATTTCTTTTACCTTACTCTGGTTTGTAACTCGCAGTGGTTTTCTAGAACCCTATCCCGCCCAAGTGGTCGGAACCATTGCAATCATATTGTATGTGTTAGTTGTCCCTCTACCATTATTTCTTAGCAGATTGCCAAGAGTTTCATTTTTCAAGACTACTGCAGTAATTGAATATTCCGAACAATCAATCATTGTAGATTCTTATGATATTCATCCATTTGATAAGCTTGCTAAAGTTGAGTCTCCAAAGAGAATATTGCATGACTTTCTCATTACGAAGGACCTCGAAAAAGATAGACTGCAATCCTAAGAGAGATGTCAGACTCTCTTCTCAAGAACACCAACATAGAGACCTGCTTCTCCATCGAATTTTCTCTTGATTGTCCATCCTGCTTGGTTAGCAATCAATTCCATATCTTTCTCATCAACCATTAATAGGCTGAACCAATCCCCAATTGCTTCTTTGTATCGGATTCTTATTGTGACATATCCTGGTGGTAGATTCTGTTCTCGGTTCTTTTGATGGTATTTTATGTGTGCTTCGTTATCTGTGCTTTCTGGGTTTCTGCTACAAGCTAGAATAATTGCATTATCTGTTGATATTCTATAAATGTCCTTTAACATTTTTACAATCTTATGGGTCTCGCCAAGGATTCCAAAATTATTCCCAAATAGCACAATTGTGTCAAATGTATTCTTTGGATAATCCATTTCAGCAGCTGACATAAGACTAACGTTTTGCAAGCCTCTTTTCTTACATGCTTCTATTGCAGACGGAGAATTATCGATACCTGTTCCCTCAATTCCAATCTTTTTGAGATATTGTAATACGCGTCCTGCACCACAACCAATATCGAGTACTTTCCCTCTTGCCAATTTTATTGCGTTTCTCTCACAACTGAACCAATCTTGTATTGGAGCTGAATATTGCTTGACTGAACCTTTTGTCGTGTATCCATCATCTCGTTCAATTTCATATTCATCTTCGAATCCAGACAGTGCATCTTCCATAATCTTTCCAAAGACATCTTGCATACGGATAATCTACTTTTCTAAAAAATAAAGATGTCCATATTACAGTAGAAATCAGATGGTATCAAATACAATCGCCCAGAATTCCCGCTCAGACACTCCAGTTCTCAGCTCCTGAAGATCCTCTTTTATTGTATCAAATTGGTCTTTTGATTGTCCTTTTTTCAAATCTTCATGAGTTATTTTAACACGATCTGTTATCTGTCTGATTTCTTCTTGGGTCGCACTAATTCCTCCCATCTTGAGGAGGTACTCTACGAAATGTCGTCCTACAAATTTTCCAAGATGGAACTCTCGTCGGCGTCCTATTCTAGTTGGGCTTATGGGCTCATATGTCATAGAATGAGTCAATTGCCCATGAGAATGTATTCCGCTAGAATGAGTAAATGCATTGTCACCAGTTATTGCTTTATGAAGGGGTAATGGCACCATGAAGTGCTTTTCTACGAGTTTTGATAATCTGTAGATCTTTTCCGTATCGATTCCCGTATCAACCTGATAGAGTTCTTCTATGGACATGACAACTTCTTCGAATGCTGCATTACCAGCTCTCTCTCCGTATCCGTTGACACATACATGTGTATAGGTCGCTCCCTCTTCAACAGCAGCGAGTGTATTTGCACATGCTAGTCCAAAGTCATTGTGACAATGCACTGCAATGGGTACCTTGTATTTGCTCTTCTTCCAAAGTTGACTCTTGATTTCTCGCATTATGTGTTTCATAACCAATGGTCTAACAAATCCAACAGTATCTGCCACGCAGATTTTGTGTGCACCAGCATCTATCGCGGTTTTATACGCTTGGCAGAGAAAATCAATATCACTTCTAGTTGAATCTTCTGCAATGTAATCAATTGTCACTCCATGCTCTTTCCCATATTCAACGCATCTAGCCAAACGTTCAAGCATATCTTCTCTTGTCATTCGGAGCTGATATTTCAGTCTAAAATCTGAAGTAGCGATGAAGATGGGAATTTCCTCTACTCCTGCATCTATGCATGCGTCAATATCAGAAATGACTGCACGAGCAGGTGCACCAACTATGGCTTTTTCCAACCCCTCTCGTGCAATCGTTGCAACGGCTTTTTGTTCTTCTTCACTGACAGCAGGAAATCCTACTACAACAATGCTTGTTCCAATCTCATCTAGCATTTTAGCTATTTCGATCTTCTCATCAATCGTAAGAGCAACACCGGGAGTCTGTTCTCCATCACGGAGTGTTTCATCCCAGATATGAATCCTCTTGGGTAGCGAATCCGGTCGGGTTTCTCCTACCCGGTTGTAATTCACTGCTAAACCTGCTTTTTCGAGATTTTCCATTGTGTCGAACTTCCCAGAGTCTGTCTGATATATCCTACCGTTCGCCTTTATTCAAATCGGTATATACCTACTTCAGGAAGCTTCTTGATTCCTTCATCCAATGCAGAAATTTGTTTCTCATATTCTGCTTTGTCAATTGAACCTGCATCAAGGGCTTTCTTTGCTTTTCCCTTCTTGTAGTCTAATCTTGCATGTTCATTGTGAATCAATCTTAGAGAGGTTTCAATTACTGGTTTAGCTCCAACTTTTTCACCAATACCTTCAAGCATTGGCTTCCAGCATATTTCCTCGATGTGCCAAGCATATTCGAGTCCTCTCTCCCGGATTCGATTCCAGAGGGGACAATCTCTGACTTTGATTGTTGATTGTTCAAGCTCTGTATCAAGACCTATTGCAGTAAGGAGGGTGTGAGCAATCTTTGCTGCTGAATTTGCACCTTTCCCTTCAGCATCTTCAGCTGCTTCGGATCCCATTTCTTTGAAACCACGCATATATCCATCGTACATGGATAGAGGTCCAGTATTATCTCTGAGTCCCCACCACATGCCATCAAGCACTGTTACGAAGGCTTTTCGAAGAGTTTCTAATTCACTCATTATGATCACTCCTTTACTTTGAATGGTTTTCCCCACTTATTCAGAAAAGCTACCTCTTCTGGTGGTTGTCTTGGTGGACCAAGTGTTCTCTCAAACTTTGGGTATCCTACAGTTAAACATAGAATTGGTTTCCAATGTGGTAGAGGAACATCTAGCTTTCTACTAATCTCTTCTATATCATCAAAGTGGTCTAATTGCACTGATGAAACACAAGTTCCCAACCCCAAGGATGCGGCTGCAAGTGCCATGTTTTGCATCATCATGGATCCAGCTATCACCGCATGTCGTGGACCAGACCACCCATAAACTCCTCCTGTTCCTCGCAGGGTGGGTTGAGAGTTACCAACATGGGTTTGGTCAATGCACAGAACTAGTAATACCGGAGCTCCAAATGTTTCTGGTTCGCCTTTGATGTATTCGAACCTTGCTCCAGAAATAAGAATATCAATAGTTCTTTCGCGTGATGCTTTGGATCGGATATAGTCCAATCTTCGTTCAAGTTCTTCTCGAGGTGTTGCACGACCGAATAATAGGATTGTTCTATCAACGGCTTTTTGCCCGATGAATTTCTGTAATTCCTTGTCTCGTACAACTACTACACGCCATGGCTGTTGATTTTCAGCACTGGGCGCGTAGCCACCTGCTTCAATTATCTTATGGATGAGTTCGTCAGAGACATCCTTTTCGGTGTCATAATCCCGAATTGCACGTCTGTTCTTAATCATCCTGATGACTTCATTGTCTTTCAAAGATGGGTCTCTCCATCGAATGATGAATGACGTTCAAAGAATGCGGATTCTTAAGTTTGGCGGAAGCAGTCAACACTGATACCGCTAAATGTGATACTACTACTCAAAAATAAAGTGAAGAATCGAGCAGGCCAAGCCCGCTCGATATCAATTATCTCTAGAATACTGGAGAATCTTTTCCGTCATACTTAACATGGAAACCAGTATCAAGATTGATACTCTCTTTGAGGATTATTCCACCAGCAACAACTCTTTGTACCTGATTGGTTCCCTCATAGATCTGGAGTAATTTTGCATCTCGCATCAGTTTCTCTACTGGATATTCACTCAAGTAGCCATAACCACCCATGATTTGAACAGCATCAGTAGCGTTCTTCATGGCGGCATCAGAGGCAAAGAATTTAGCGTAGGATGAGTCCTTTGAAACGGGAAGGTCTCTATCTGCTAGCCATGCTGCATACCGTGTCAATAATCGTGCAGCTGCAACTCTTGAACCCATATCTGCAAGTTTGAAACTGATTCCTTGGAATCTACCAATTGGTTGTCCGAACTGATGTCTGATATTCGCAAACCTAGCAGCTTCATCAAGTGCGCGTTGGGCAACACCAGTTGCAATAGCTGCAATTCCAGCACGAGTTTTATCTAAGGTTTTCATTGCAATCTTAAAACCCTCTCCTTCAGCACCAACAAGACAATCTTGTGGTACTCGAACATCTTCAAAGATGATTTCAGACTGAACCGAGTTTAGCTGACCCATTTTATTTTCAATATGACCTACCTTGACACCCTTTTTCTTGGGAATCATAAATACAGATAGTCCCTTGTGCTTCAGTTCTGGCTGGGTTGATGCAAATACGGTGAATAGCTCCGCTTGCGGGCCATTGGTAATGAAGCACTTCGTACCATTGATGACATACTCATCGCCATCACGTTCAGCACGAGTTGCTACACCTGCAGCATCAGAACCGGCTTTTCTTTCAGTAAGACAGAAAGCACCAAATTTCGCATCCTTTCCAGTAATGAGGGGTTGAACATATTTCTTGAGTTGGTCAACAGTCGCACCAATTACAAGTGGGGCAAAAGCTAAATTGTTACACATTATTGATGTTGCAATTCCTGAGCATCCATATCCTGTTGCTTCCGAAACAAAGGTTTCAGCCAACAGTGACATCCCAGGACCACCAGCTTCCTTCGGAATGTGTAAATTCATTAGTCCTGCTTCATAGGCCTTTTGAACCACTTCAGCTGGAAACTCGTTCTTCTTCTCAAGCAAATGTGCTTTTGGAGTAATGTGCTCTTTTGTAAAAGCCTTAGCTTTTTCATAAAGCTCTTGTTCCTCTTTTGTTAGTGAGAAGTCCATTGTAATTCCTCTGAGTGTCGAAATGTTTCGTGCTTTTTATGCCTTTGGCAGAACCTGTTTTCCAGTTGATTGGTGAGAAATGAAGCAAATTTGCTGGCATTATCAAACCTTTATATGCACACTTTTCATTCATCGGGTATCCTACTTACGAGGTGTACAATAGAACTTGCCACTAAAGACGACCAATATAGTAAGCGCAGCTCAAACAAAGTTTGGCAAACTGGAAGGGCTATCGCTCCGAGAAATATTCTCTGAGGCCGTTGATAAGGCTACCGTGGGTGCTGGCGTTCCGAAGGAAGATATCCAAGCCGCATTCATTGGGACCTTTATTCCTGAGATGCTTGTTCATCAGGGTCACACAGCTCCTTTGCTGCTTGACTATGCAGGAATGAAGGGTTTGCCAGCAACTAGACACGAGGCAGCTTGTGCTTCTGGTGCGACGGCTTTACGTGCAGGGATAATGGCCATTGAATCTGGTATATATGATACCGTTCTTGTTGCGGGTGCTGAGAAAATGACATCAGTTTCAACCAACAAGGCAACCGAAGCTTTAGCCGCTGCTGCAGATGATGAATTCGAATCAAGTATCGGTTTGACATTCCCAGGTGTTTTCGGTATTGCTGCTGTAGCTCACATGCAGAAATATGGAACCACTGAAGAAGATATGGCTCGGGTAGCTGTCAAGGCGCACAAAAATGCTTCAACCAATCCGCTAGCTCAATTCCAGAAGGAGATCTCTCTTGAGAAAGCTATGACTCCGCGATACATCGCTTGGCCTCTCAAGTTGTTTGACTGTTCTCCAATATCTGATGGAGCTGCTGCCTTAGTACTAACATCTAAGGAGAAAGCAAAACAATATACGGATACTCCTGTTCAAATTATAGGAACAGGGCAAGCTTCTGCATCAATGAATCTGTGTGGAAGAAAGGAACTGACTTCCTTTGAAGCATCTGTATCTGCAAGCAAACAGGCATATGAAATGGCAAAATTGAGTGCTGATGATATGGACCTTGCAGTTGTTCATGATTGCTTCACTATTGCAGAGATTATTGCAAGTGAAGATATTGGTTTCTTCAAACCTGGTGAAGGTGCAAAAGCTGTACGAGATGGTGTGACTGCACTTGATGGTGCCAAGCCCATTAATCCAATGGGTGGTCTCAAGGCTGTTGGACATCCTGTTGGAGCTACTGGAGTTAAGCAAGCTGTGGTTCTTTACAAAGAGCTAATCGGTGAAGCTGGAGCAAATCAGGTACCAAATCATGACACAGGAATTATGCATAACTTTGGCGGAACTGGTGCAACCTGTGTTGTAAACATCATGAGGAGGGCTGACGCATGAGTGAAAAACCCACTATTGAACAATATAAGGCAAAGATCACTGAGCAAAAGTTTCAAGCATACAAATGCATTGGTTGTGGAGTTGTCATTACTCCCCCATCTGGCACATGTTATGGTTGTGGAAGTAGTGATATGGAATGGATTGACGTAAGTGGAAAAGGTACTCTTGTGTCCTTTACTGTTATCCATATAGCACCTGATGATTTCGCAGATGAAGCTCCATATTATGTAGCTATCATCGAATTAGAAGAAGGTAGTAGGGTAACCTGTCGATTAGACGGGTTTGATCCTCTGAAACCTGAGGAAATATCACTTGGGATTCCAGTAGTTCTAACATATATTACTGAGGAATCCGGTAGAACCTATTTGGCCTTTAAACCTGAATGATTTTGAATAGAGAGGACCTGTTCCTCTTTATTCCTACTTCTTTTTTTCTTAACAAGAATGTTGATAACTCTAGAATAAACCGATATAGTAGGTGCAACCAGTATTGAAGAAGTTTCGAGATATTCTGCATATGAATGTCGATCCAAATAATATGACATTTGAAGAATGTGCTTCAGGTCTCACAGCAAAATATGATAAAAAATTACTCCATGAATATTTGCCCCGTACTAGCGGAGTATTATCTGCTGACAAATTATTAGTTCATACCCTTGGTGGGATGCTACCCGATGACATTGTTGCAGCTTTGAATAAAACGGAATTTGTGGGCGTGTTTGGAAGGGTTCTGAAGCAAGATAGAGTGAATGGAATTACCTGTCTTCAGTATCTCTATGTCTGGGATTACCAAGCTGTTCCTGCTCATGAGGCGGATTATGAACCAATCTTTGTATTTCTAGACCGAAGTGGCAATCATGCTGTTTATGACCTTGTTCATTACTGTAGTAGAAGACTTGATGTAACTGAGAAAAAAGGCATGAAACCAGGTTTCCGAATGATTCCAGGATGGCATTCCTTTTTACCAGAAGGAAATATGAGTGACGAAGCAGTGGATAGAGATTTAGAAGTACGTCCCTTGACGGATGCTCATCTCCAAGCATGGTGGAATATTGAAGATCACGAACCCCGATTAAAAATCGTCAATTACCTCTTGAATCCATTTATTATAAAAGCACCAGGACATTTCATGGACACTCCCGATGAAGAATCAAAAACAATGTGTTGTGCTTTTCTTGAGATTGAACGAGCTCTAGCAGAGTTTGATGACCCTCGCCAAGCTATTGTTGAAGGAATAAAGAGAGCATTCAACAAATGCGTAGGTATTTTTGCCCTTCATAGGTTGGGAGCTTTTGTTAAACTTCTTATGGAGATGAATCAAGTCGGAATGATACGCTTACCTGAATCATTCAGAGAGGGTATCAATCTTGCTTCGATAAATGACCTCCTTCGTGGTGGATTTGTAAGTCTGACAAAGTTTGGCCAGTCCGTGGTAGAGGGTTTTCAAAGAACACAGGATGACGATCTCTAATACTCGAATACTATTCAGATGTCCAGTCAACTCTGACCATGATATAGACTGCAACAACAACTAACACGATAACTGCTATTTCCGTGATTCTGGAGACCAAGCTTAGCGGGTCTGCCGAGAGGATAATATCTCCAATCCAATCAAGACCAAACCGTCCAGCCCAAGATACAGCTATGAGAAACATGACTTTTCCCAGAAGTTGTGGTATCAATACTTTCATCCAATGATATCTTGAAGCTCCTAACGGAACTAATAACACATCGTCTGGAATGGGGGTTAGAGCGAAGAACCAAATCAAAATTGGGGTTATTTTAGGATGATCCAGTGCATATTTCTTGAATCCAGACACTTGTTCTTGGTCTAACAAACATCCCCCTGCATAACCAAGGATATATCCAGTCATTTCACCTATTGTAGCTCCTATTCCCGCAAGTATACCAATAAGCCACGGGTCATATACAAAATTACCAGAAATTGTATCACGGAGACCGCCAAGAATGAATGGTACTCCAATATACGGAAATGGAAAAAGAATGGTCGCATTTCCTATCAGTGATATCAGAAATGCTCCTGGGTATCCAACAATAAGTGAGAAAGAGAGTACGACTTCGTAGCTTGAAATAATCAAGTTGAATGAATTTGGAAAAATTAGGGATATTGCAGAATATATCCCGATGACAATTAACACAATGATAAAGACCAAATCTATTCTCTTGATTCTCATCGGTAATTACTGAACTTATCGACTTATTATGAAACTTGCCTTTTGGTAAAATCCCCGCGTATGTTCTGGGTCTTATCCAAATAATGCTAACCTTAAGAGGCAAGGACTGAAATCTAACTGTGGGTCCGACGATGAGATTGAATCTGAGATATGGAGAAGGATACTTACCTTTGGAGAATGGTACTCTATCTCAAATGGATCGTTACGAGCCTCGTTCTGTAGTTGGTTTTCAAGACATTTCAAAATCTATTTTCAGAGCCATTGAGTCACCAGTAGGCTGTGCATCACTTAGCAGCTTACTTTCCAAATGCAGTTCTGTGTGTTTAGTTATTGAGGACATTCAGAATGTTCTAATTCAGAAAGTTACTCGTCTCTTAATCCGAATCATCAACAATATGCGAACGAATTTGAAAAAGATGTCTGTTCTCATTTCTTCTACTTCTTCAAATCTAGCTGATATTGAAGCAAGCTTAGATAACCCATCAGAATTGGGTATGAACGTGGAGATTCATGACTATCGAAAAACTAAGCAATTAATCCTTGCAGGAAGCACTCCGACTCATTCAACACCCTTACTTCTAAGTAAGACCTTCCTATCATCTGATTTGCGAATTGGTGTTGGCCCCATTAGTCCAGACCTGTTTATTGGAGCAACAGGTGGAAGAACTGCAGTTGTTCCTGGGATTGCAGGAGAGAAAACAATTCGTTCCAATTTGAAATTACAAACTACTTCACCTTTTTCGGGGTATGACTCGATGAGTCATGCTAGCAAAGACATGCTCGAAGCTGCAAATATCGCTGGTCTAGATTTCATAGTGAATATTGTTGAAGACTTTCAAGGAAATTTGGCTTCAATAGCTGTAGGTGAGCCCGAAGATGCTTGGGATATTGGAGCAAAAGCTTGTTACAATGTTGCAGCAATAACTCCGAAAAAACGATATGACATAGCGGTAGTTTGTGGAGGCGGGACTCCTTATGACCAAACCTTCTTTGACTCAATATCTAGTCTCTATAATGGTTATCAATTTACACGACACAATGGTGTTATTGTGCTAGTTGCTGAATGTCAAGACGGGGTTGGTTCTGATGGATTCATCAAAGCAATAACTTCAACGAGCTCTGAAACAGAGGTTCAACTTCTTGCTCATAATGGATTTATGTCTGGTATGGAGCGTGCCAGAGTTTACCATAGGATCATTTCACAAAGAAACATCATCGTCTGCTCTAGAATGAGTCATGCTCTTGTAGAAGAAAAATTACGTGCAGATTCTGTTCGTGACCCTCAAGAGGGCTTTGAACTTGCACGTCAAATCACTGGTACAAAGAGCGATATAGCTGTATTGGAAAATAGCCATTGGATAATTCCTAGAATCTAGCAGTTCGGTCTTTTGATATAATTCATAATTATTCGTCAAATAGAGCATCTGCCGCTGACAGAGCTGCCTTTTTCTCAAGATCTGTGAATTTCTTTAGTTCACCTGCTTTAGCAACTCTCACAATAACAAGAGCATCATCATCTCTCGGTTCCATCTCCCATGATAATTCAAATCCGGGATTCTGGTCCACAAAAGCTTGAAGCATGGTAAACCAAGCATTTTTCACATCATCAATTTCAGTTATTAGGAAGTCAATCAGTGGAATAGTGATTTCAACACAGAGTACAGCTCCACTGTGGATATAGTAGTTATCGATGTGCCATGGCAATTTTCAACACTCAAGAGAAATCTGAAGGAGCAATTGATAAGTTTTATTCGCTTAGTGATACTCTGCAATTACTCTTCTTTATCGTCAGTATCTTTCTCTTTTTCCTTGGAAAGTAATCCGATTAACTCCGAAGCAAATGCCTCTTTTGGATCTGGCTCTTCCTCAGCTTCTTCATCAGACTCTTCAATTACCGCTTCATCTGGAGCGTGGTGATGCTCTAGGTCTTCTTCAGAAAATTCAGGAAGATCGAAGTCCATATCCTCTGTGTCTTCTGGAATATCCTCGGTTTCTTCTTCTGATTGGTCGATTTCAGCTTCTTCTACTAATGATTCATCTTGTGAATGAGTTGGTTCCGAATCATCATCAGCAATCTCTTCTACAATCTCAATGGGTTCTTCAATTTCTTGATCATCATCGACCTGATCATCGACTGGTTGTCCGACATATGCATCCTCGTAGATATCGTCATCATCAGAAACAGCCGCACCCCCAAGACCAAGTCCTTTTCGTTGAAGCACTATGTTGATACTTATTGGGTTCAAAATCTGGCGGTCTGTCATGTTCAACAGATACTCCAAAACCTCATAATCATCCGATTTCAGAGTTTTTGCCAAGGGGTCAATCACGTCCGGAAGATACACTTCTCCTTTATCATCAAGGTTCTCGACAATACATTCAAGGTACTTAGCATCTTTCTTGGTGAGGTTGGTAATATCACCCACTCGATGGGGGAGAAGCCAATGATAGTTGAAGGCAGCATGAAGGTTTGAAACAATCCATTCTGGATTAAAGCAATCCATGACACCCATCCACCCATCTAAATCAGCATCATATTGCTGTTCAAATAGCTCTACAAACCATTGTAAACGTTCACGGAGTAATGGGGTCATATCTCCTTCGACAATCAGGATACCAATTACGTACTTTCCACTATAGCTATTCAGTTTCAGTCCTTGGTAATTGATTTCTTCAAGTGTTCCCTGTACTCCATCCCCTTTGATTTCTCCATACACACTTGTTATTGCAGCGATGAATCCACTGATTAGATCTGGCTGAATCCGTGTTTCCTTGAAAGGATGGTAGAATACACAGGTGCCCCGATCGAGATATACCGCCATGAAGTGCTGCAATCCCTCAAGATCTTCTAGGTCACTAAGCTGTTTCTCAAGGGCTCTTGTTTCTGCAAATCTTTTTGGTTTTATTGATCGATTGTAATACGAAGCAGCTACTCCTGCAATCATTATGATTCCAATTATTATGAGACCCTCTCTACTTAGAGCAAATTCAAACAGTTGCCTATCCCAAGGCAATGCTACTGAAATTTGTACGGACTCGGCTACTGCGTTCCAGTATGTCTTTTCTCCATCGACTTTGGGGTTGTATTCCGCATTTATCACAAGATTATCTATCCTTATTTCGCCACTATCTGGAACGTTGAAGAACCAATTAGCAACCCCGTCTGCGTTTGTTCTATCGGAATAGGAAAATGTGTTAATAGTTCCATTTTCAAAATACAATTCAACAGTGAATGTCACTGTGGCTGAAGTTATTGCTGTGCCAGAAATATCCGTCAATATAGCTTCAAGACCGATTGTATTACCTTCAGTTGCAGTGTCAGGGACATTCAATACGAGTCGCACATCGATTTTTGGAATCAGTTCCAAGCCAATTGATGTAGTATTAGTCGCACAATCTTCAGCTTGGGCGATAAACGTAACCGTATAATCTCCATCTGGCAACGTTAATGGAATTGACATGTCATAAATTCCAAAATCGGAATAGGTTAGCTCGTAGGTTACCCCATCAATGGTGATATTCACACTTGCCCAGGTAATGAATTCATTATGGTCGATATCTGTATAATTTACACGAAATGTTACTGTTTCGTTTTCGTATTCTCTGTAGTTTCCAATAACATTGAATAGAGTATTAACTGGACGGATTGTTATATCCCAAGTCCTTTGTCCCATCGAATAATTCTCTTTTACAAAAGTTGCATTAAGAGTGAATGTACCTAAATCGTAGAATGTGCTGAATTCGATGTCATATTCTCCCGGAATTGTATTTTCATAACTCACTGTTGCAGGCCATATGATATATTCCGTGTCAGCATCCAGAAGTGCCCCAGTATGAGTGTCTACGTATTGTATGCTGATGGTTCTTGTATCGTTGATGAAGATTGACGTTTCAGTATCCTCAATGATGTTAATTTGAGTTGGATTTGGATATACTATAATGGTCGGAGTCAAAATTTGTTGAACATATCCATATTGTGATGCATTGACCACAGCTGGAAATGTTCCTACACCTAGATAATCTCCATCAAATGATATAGTATAATTTCCATTTGCAACATATGTCATATTGTAAAGAGTCCCATCAATTGTGAAATTGACGAATGCTGACGTAAGTGGATTTCCATCTATATCTTCTAGCTGAATTGAATATGTTATCTTTCCATCATGATAGAGAACACTTGCACTATACCCTTGAATTCGAATTGAGCTATCTATGGTGGTAGGAGTTTCAATAATATTTAGTGTCAAGCTTGTTGTTTCATTGAAGTATCCATAATTCCACGTGTATACATGAATAGGATAGGAACCAATACCATCTGAACCATTGAGCTCCAGTTGATATAGTCCACTAGCAACATGAATTAGTGTGTAATTCGTCCCGTCGTATGAAACATTGACTGTTGCTGTTGTAATTGGTTGAGCATAGATATCTGATAGAGTGATATTCAGATTGGTCGAATATGTATAGTAGATGTCCGTACTGATCCAATTGGTTTCAATTGTAGTATTTGCTAATGTTATGTTAAACGTTGAAGTGGTGTTAGTTTGATGTGTATAACCATAGAGCCATGCACTTGTATATGCTGAATAAGTACCAAGTCCAATATCAGAAGCAGCTATTGTAGCTATCCATGATCCACTGGAATACACCATTGCAAACGTTTGTCCATTTATTGTAACATTAACGAGTGCTGTTGCTGGCACATCTCCTCCAGAGTAGTTGTATTCAACAACGATATCATAGAATCCAGAATATTGACGTGTTAGATTTAGTGGTGTCCACGCAACATCAATGGACGTAGTGACATTTGCTACATCCAGAGTTTCACTGGAACTTCTATATTCATAACCGTAAGCCCAGATATGAATTACCGCAGTATGTGTTCCCAAATCAATTGTTGCACCGGTAAGATTAGCAATCCATTGAGACCCAGACTGTGTTAGAGGAATATTGGTGGTTCCATCAATGGTGATATTTCCTATTACTTCTCCCATTGGGACCTCAGATGAGGTTGAAATGATAGTGTAATTGATTGTGACATCTATTTGGCCAAGATAGTCTATTGAAAGACTTGTCCATATATCATTTAATGTGGTCGGTTCTTCGGTAATGGTTAGACCAAGACTGGTATTTGTCTGTGCAGCATATCCCGAACTCCATGCTTGGATAGTAACTGGAAATGTTCCCAATCCATTCTGAAAGTCTGTACCATTTATCTGAATAGTGTAAAGTTCTGTTCCACTGTTATAGGTGAGATTCCAGATATACGAATCAATCGTCACATTCACAATTGCATCCGAGATGTTATTTCCAGTTGTCTGATACCTCACTGAAAGAACTGTATTCTCAAGATATGTTATATTGTCTTCATTTGGCAAAGACCACGAACAATCCAATGCGAGCGTTTCATATGCTAGCTCGACAGTAATAGCGATGCTTTGATTTTCTAAAGCGAATCCTGTTGCATTGACAATAAGACTGTATGTTCCATCGGTCTTTCCAGCGGTTGACACTGTAGCAGACCAGTTACCATCCGCATCATGAGTCATCCCCGTATAAGCGTCTCCATCAAAGGAATATTGAATGGTAGATACAGTGTCATTCAATCCTTGTGGAGTAAATGTGTCATTGAAATGTACACTGAAGCTGAAAGAATCCTCTGCAAAAGCTGATATGGAATAGGAACTTGGAACTAGTTCAGTAGGATAATAAACGATGACATTTTGGGAGTTATATCCTGCTTCGGTGCCATTCGTCCAATAGACCTCAATTCTGTATTCTCCATTACCATCATTGTTTAGTGAAATATCCCATGTATATTCGGTCGATCCGTTTGTCACGGTTTCATTCGGTGATGCTGCCCAAATTAATGAAGTGCCTTTCCAAACCGTTAGATTAGTACTTCCAGAAGTGGCATTTGCTCCGAATTCGTCTTCAATTAGTGAAATGACATCCAAAATATTGTCAATAACTGATATCTGAATTGGCGTAATGTGGTCTGCCTGATCGTATGCAATCACATCTGTTACATAATTGAATCCATCTGATGTTAAAGTATAGGTTTCATTAGTCAAATCGGAGCAGATGATTACATTGTTTATTTGTCCGTACGTTGTTACGTTTGTTGAGGGTGCTGCAGATGTGTATAACCCTGTAGTAGTCCAGTCTGCTGGGATTGAGATGTTGAGATAACGTGTACTGGTACCTTGAAGCGCTGGAAACTCTACCGTGGTTGTTGAATTCCATTCCACTATTTCTTGTGGATTAGTTATTTCCCAACCTGTAGTTGTGGTGGTATCTTGTTCATACCATAAAGTCAGATTGTAGTTAATTCTAATCGATTGGTTCGAGCTGAATGAGAGTGA
>WJMJ01000012.1 GCA_014728035.1 Promethearchaeota archaeon
AGTAGCCATGTCATCAAAATAGTTTGCAATATATTCAGCAGTTCGTGCCTCATTCTTTGAACCAGCAACCCGAGGAGCAAATGAACATAGTGTTTCTAAATTTTCCAACATAACCTGTTTGGATTCTTTCGATTTTGTGCTATCCAAAACCATCCCTCTATAAGTTCGGTGTGGGATAACAGAATTTGAACCTATTGACCAAAGCCAAGATAGAAACTGACTAAGTCTCTAATTTGAGACGTATGTTACTCGCTTCACATAGATTTCCAAGGTTCGGTCCATGGAACATAGAATCGAGTTATGTGTTTTGTACCAAGAATCTCAGAGATGGAGAACAAGTAATCAGTCAGCATCTCAATCTCATTGTTCAAATCATCAGTTAGAAGGATTATGGAGTGGATTGGCGCTCCCTTCATCTTGCAACGAGAGATAATCTCGATAGTCTTGAGTACGGTCTCTGCATCCAATTTTGGAACAATCAAGCGGGTCTCAGACTCAAAGGTGAAATCAGCATCGTCTTCCAATATATGCGCGAGAGAGTGTAGATCAGAGAATTCAATAAAATCTGCAATACTTGATTCGGACTGTTTCTTTTCAACTTGATATTTTCCAAGCCTTCTTTGAAATTCTTTATAGAGCTCGTATGGTTCCCAATCATCCGAATTTTTTCTTTCAGTTTCTTTCATTATTTAACCTCATCCACATCAATATTTTTTCGAATACAAGCTTAGATTTCAAATTAGGTATTTATAACTAATATCTATTCTAAATCAATTGTTTATATCTCGTTTCCCAACCCAACATGATATTATACCATTCATCCCAGAATTAGTGAAAAATGATGCATTTTTATGATCTGCAGAGACCTGGTCTCTACTGTCCTGTCGAATCAAATCATGGTGATGTAATACTTGAACCTGTCTACATATCACATCAAAAGGTCGTTTCAGTTTAGAAACTAATTCCTGTATCTCTATTTTAGTTGGATGATTTCGGATAGTTTGAAGTATTCTCATTTCTAGAGAAGTCCGATGAGAACTGTAAACCATTAGACCATTTCTCAGTACTATTAGTTCACCTGATTCAAAGCTTTTCCATACTTCCTTCGTCAATGGTTTCGTTGCTATGACATAACCATGTTGATTTGTGTCTTTTTCTTCATCCAAATTAACCTTCCAATCGTCATCCACCAATTCCACATGTCCAAAAGGAGCTATTCTCTCTACAAAATCGAGTCCTTTGTATTTATCTCGGTCATGATAACAAAACAAATATTCACCATTCGAAAAAATGCAATTGAAATTGCCTCTCTCATTTATCGCTTTCAATATGGAATGGATACAATCAAAATGTTCTCTTTTTTGAATTGACCCAATCTTATCTTTGTATTCGGACAATAAATGACAGAAACTATGTTCTGAATCAGTATCGCCAATTGGTGTAAAATACTGTGATGACAATGAATCGTGATTTCTTAATGTGCCATTATGAGCAAATACAAATTGTTTCCCATCAAGCTCTCGGGTGAAAGGATGAGTGTTTTTGAAGCATCCTTTATTTCCCACGCTCGCTTTCCGAACGTGACCAATGAAAATTTTCCCTCTGATTTCTGAATACTTGCTGACAAATGTCGCAAGCTTACTCTGAGTAGAAGTAATTGGTTCTTTGATAATAATGGCTGATTCGTCGGGATAATAAGCTAACCCCCAGCCATCAGGGTTACAAGAGCCCCTCTTCTGAAATCCTCTAAAGGTTATTTGTAAACTTGTTTCCATCCCAAAATTTAATGCGAGTAATTCACACACGATTATTCCCTCAATTTGTGCTCAACAACTTTCTAATATGCTATTTCTACTACCTATTACTAATAAGTGCTCTCAGTCCGCAGTAGCAATTTACAATAATTGGAAAAAACATGAATTATTGTTAATCAATAGTAGAGGCAAACATCCCTTCATCTTTCCTCACATGAATGACTTTTTGCGCGACTCGTTCGAATTCGTCATCATGAGTAACAATCAGAATTTGTCTGGCGGGAGTAATTCTATTCAGGGTTTCAACAAGTTCTGCGCGACGCTGGTCATCAAGATAGGCAGTAGGTTCGTCCAATAATAACAGATCACTGGTTGCAAGAGCTCGAGCAAATCCTAGTCGTACAGATAGTCCTGCAATAACCTGTTCACCCCCAGATAGAGTGCTCATTGATTCAAATGATCCAGAACGTGAGATTTTCAGTTCATGATCAGGGGTTATTCGAATCCTATCAAACTCATTGGAGGCAATAATCTCTTTGAAAATCTCTGAAGCATTCTGAGATGCTTTTCTAATCCCACGCCTCCGCAATGGTTTTTGGACTTCACGGTAGTATGACCGAAGAATTCCGACTACCTTCAGAGCTTTTTGTGCTTTAATTGCTTTTTCACCAACCTGCTGGAGCTTCTCTTTCGCGTCTTTTGAATCGGCGAAAAGATTTTTTGCCAGAGGAATCTGTTCTTCAGAAAGTGTTTCGATTCTTGTTCTCAACGAGCTAATTCGGTCTTTGTATTCATCGATATCTTCACGTAACTCATCATATTTCTTCGAATCAAAAGTATCTTGCATTTCCGTTAATTCTGATTTCCTCTTTCTCAAAGTTTCAGTGGAGGATTCTAGTTTTTCAAGTTCCGATTGAAGTGAATCAATGTATGTGGATATTTTCCGCCATATTTCCAATTGGTTTTCAAGATTAGATATTTTTTCTGACAGTTCCTCCATCTGTTCATGAGGATTTTGTTCATTCAGTTCAGATACATCATCTTCTATTTTTTCGATTGAAGTTTTTTTATCATCAAGAGAAGCAAGCAATGATGGAATCTGTTCCGATTTGCTTTTGCATTCAAGTAGATTATCAATTCGTGTTTCTAAACCATCAAGCTTCTGTTGTAAAGTGGTAACATCAAATTCCGAAAGTTTGTCTTTCAGTTCTTTGATTTTTTCTTGGGTGGATTTTTGTTTCTCTTTTTCACTGGATATTTTTTTACTCCAGGATTCTGCGTTGTCAAGAAGATCACGAGCACGTTTGACGTGTTCTTGTTTTGTTACATGGTTTTCCTTTTCTTCCTTCAAACTAGTGAGCTGGATACTAATCTCTGATAGACTTGTTTTAGATTCATCAAGCTCCTTCTCGTATTGAGAAATTTCGTTTTCAAGTTCGCCCCGTAATTTCGAAGAGTGTTTCTCATCCACGATTTGCTTACATTTGGGACATTTTTTACCATCCAATTTTGAGAGTTCGGATAAATCAGTTTCCTTAACTTCAATTTTTGTTTCTAATTGAGCTATGAGTTTAGAATGCTCACTTTGTTCAGTTTCAAGATTGTCTATTTTTGTATCTAATCCCCGTATCTTTGCACTTACTTTTCTCAAGTCTTCCTCTGCTAATTCTCTCCAATCCTCTCCAATCTCTTCGGTTGCCTTCGAGGAAATAATTTCAACTTCAGACTTGATGTCTTGAATGTTGTTCAAAATCTCATCTAGTTTTTCTTTTTGGGTTGTTAGGGATGAGTCTAGTTCTCTTGCAGACTCCAAATTCTTTTCCATTCCCTCCTTTTCACTCTTCAATGATTCAATTTCATCGATTATTAATGATTGCCAGTTTACCGGATCCGAATCTTCTAAAGCTGGAAGTTCTGAAACTATTTTCTCTTTTACTTCTTCAAGTGTTGCTTTGTATTTTTCAAACTCTTTCTTCTCTTTGGGTAATTGGATAAGCTGCATATCCAACCTCGAGGACATTTCAGTGTACTTTTGTTTCGCAGTTCTGGAATCTTCTAATACTCGCTTCAGTTCATTAATTCGATCTTCGCATTTTTTCTTCAATTCTGAAGAAGTATCTATGTCAAACGTTGTAGGTAATTCTAAATCAATCTCATCAACTAAATTGGAGATATTAGTTTCCAATTCTTGTATGCTTTTAGTATATTCATCGATAGCTGTTTCGTTTTGTTCAATTATTGTTGTTATATTAACTATCTTTTTCTTTATTTCATCTAGGGATGTAAACTTGCTTTCTGCTTCTTCTAGAAGTTTCTGAATGTCTTGTTTTTCATCCTTCTTATGTTTTAGATCTAACTCCAATTCCTTTAGTTTAGTTTCTCTCTCATCAAATTTTGAAGCAGGTTCTTGATATGCATCTGAAAGTTTTTCAGCTTCGGAAATTGTGGATTCTAAAGTTCTTTCAATCGATCTGCATCTTTTGTGAGCGGTTTCAAAATCATAGAGACCCAGTAGCTTGTCAAATAGTTCTTTTCTATCCTGATTACCCATACTAATTATCTGAGCAATCTCACCCTGACCTACCCAAATAATATCTCTAAAGATATCCATGCTAATCCCTAATAGTTTTTCAATCTCACCAGTTGTTTTGGTCTGTTTTATGGCGAGCTCGGTATCTGTTGCAACCTGATAGAGACTGGCATCAGGACCAGAATTACTGATTTGTCGACTAACAATATATGGCTCACCATTGTGTTCAAACTCGAGCTCAAATGATGCGGTATTTTCTCCAAGACGGATTAATTCATCATTAGTACCTAATGGATACTCTGCATACAAAGAATACAAAATGGATTGGAATAAAGTACTCTTTCCAGAACCATTGCGTCCAACAATTACATTCTTGCCAATCGAGAATTCAACTTCACTCTCTTCAAAACACTTTACGTGTTTCAATTTCAACTTCTTCAATATCATTTCGTGCCCTCCTCCAAGTCCTCATTGGATACTTTCTCAGTAAATTTGTACAATAGATCTAACTGAGTTGCCTCATTTCGTTCATCCTTTGATCCTATCAATAGCTCTTTCATACTCTTGGCTAATCCAACCCAATCGTCTACAGAAGACTCTGGAATGCCAAAACGTTCCTTGAAAACATCCTCCATGATTTCGGTATCTGTTATGTTTTCGCGTATTGGAAGTCCTGCATAATCAAGATCTGAATCGATAGAAATATGGAAAACATTGGTTGCATGAGAACTAATCTCTCCTACATTTAGAGTAGAAGGAGAATCAGAAAGAGTACCTGTCACGTCAATACGAACAATTGTGTCTTCTTTATCGAGTTCTTCAACGGTTTTTAATACTCCCGCCTTAACCTCATCAATAGTAGTTACACCAAAATCTAGTTTTTTTCGTATCTTCGGTCGAACACGATATTTTATCCTTTCAATTGACGGGTTCCATTTTGAAGATTCTTTTCTCAATGTGATAAGAGCGACTGATCTTTCAGGTTCGTCCCATTCAGCTGCTGATACATGTTCTGTTGAACCTGAAGAACAGATTGATTGAGAATCATTGATCCACCAGCCATGATAATGACCAATCGAAATGAAATCAAATCCTAACAAGTCTAAAGAATACTCGTTTAATTTTGCGGACTTGACAAGATTATCAAGAAACTCGTGCAGAATCAACACATTAGGAATATCATCATCGAATAGTTCTTTATTGGACTCCACAAGTTGGTTCAACTTTTTCATTGCTGTATTTCCATGATAGCCCATTCCCCAAATACGAACTATTTGTCCTGATGAAAGCTCACATTCTCTGTATTCATCCTCTAATAAAGTGACGAGTTCAAGGTCTTCGAAAACATGCAACTCATTTCCACCTTGTCGTTCACTCCAAGCATAGGAAGCATCATGATTCCCACGGATAGCATATACTGGGATACCCCTTCTCTGAAACAAGGAGAATATCTTGATAGCGTGTCTTTGGTCGATAGGATAGGGCCTAGCCCGGTGAAAAATATCACCTGCAACAACAACAAAGTCTACCTCGTTTTCAATCAATAATTCAGATGCATTCTTTGCTGCTCCATAGAAATCTGTAACCCTATCAAATTTCCCATATTGTCTGTAACCAAGATGCAAATCTGACATCTGACCAATTTTAATTTCATCTACCATTACCATGACCTCGAATCAAAAGCTCCTTCATCATCATGCCGGGTTTTCCCCTTCTTCGTGCTACTAGAACTGCCTTTTTGCCAGATATCGACAACCTTGATATCTTCCCCACCAAGCTTACCAGGGTATTTGTCAATCTTAACGAGAGCTGGAAGATTGATTGCTGGACCAAATATAACAGCCTCTCCAACGTTGAGCGTAGGTAATTCTTTCATCATTTCTTGAGAGAGTGCTTCGGCAGAATCTTGGATATTTCTTTGATCTTTAGGATTAACAATTCTCAGAACAATCATACTGTTGCACTGGGAGAGAACATCGGAATCGATTTTTCCTGGACGTTGAGAAACAACACAGAGACCAACCCCGAATTTTCTACCTTCCGAAGCGATTCTCCTCAGAATTCGCATTGAGGAAGCTTGACCGTTAGCTGGGATAAAATTGTGACATTCTTCAATAACTATCAATACTGGACAAGGAATCTGATCCGTGGTTTGTATATCTCTGCGCGCTGCAATACCACCACTCAATATCTTCTTTGAAACATGTTTCACAACAGCTTGCTGGACCATCGTATCTAGACCTGCTAATGACAATATCGTCATCTGCCCCGGTGCTACAAGGCTTGGCTGGTCTTCACCAGCAAGGGGAACCTCTTTGTTCTTGTCAAGCATCATGAATTCTATTACTTCATTCATTCGGCTCATAATACCCTGAAATTGGTCCGACTCTGCATTATCATCTACATCTCGTAATGCATTCTCAAGATCCTCCAATCCCCACTCTGTATCTTTTAGTTTGGCAAACGCATCTCTGAAAAGTTTCCGTTGTAGATTTGCTGTCTTGGGAATACGTAGCATTGAAATGAAATCATTAGCAGAAAAGCTGTTGTATTTGAATCGTAATGGGTATATGTGCTTAGACAAGTCTTCGTTAACCGAAAAAGCTTTGACTTTATCACCATAGTCTTCTCGCATTGGCAGATACTCACTATGTGGATCGATTACTACCACTGCACCACCCATCTCCAAAATCTGCGATGTTACTACAGCTACTGTGTTACCCTTTCCACCTCCTGTAATTGCTAAGATTGCAAGATGTCTACGAACTAATTCATTGACATCAATTTGAACACGAACATCAGGATTGGTTAGGAGATTTCCTATTTCTATATGCCCTTCACCAAAAGCTCGTTTCAGAAGGTCGATAGGTGCTCTATAGACATCCGCACCAGGAGGTGGAGAAAACCGTGGAAATTCAAGTTCGTTAGCTGAATTTAGAAAACCAAGTACCTGAGCTTCTGCAGTAAGAATTTCACCTTCAGTAAGGTCTCCAATACGTTGCAAAGCTTCAAATTCTCTAGGACTAGTAAGAATAGAATCGGGCATATTCAGGTTCTTTAATCCAATCTCCATAACAGATACCAACACAGGTTCATCAAATGCCTCGCATTGATAGTCAATAATCAGATATTCTCCCAAGCGTAATGGAGCTGATCGAACGATTTTTGGATCTATACAAATCGTTACTTCAGTTGGTGTGGTTGTCCCGAGTAAGTTCCCAATTACTTCTTTCTTTGTCATAATCATTCCTTCCTAACCAAACTTGCTCCGTCTTTGTGGTCCAAAGAGAAACGTTGCTATTTCCATGTCTTCCTTCGCAACTGAAGACATTACTAATTGTGATAACCCATCTGAGAGTCTATCTGGAATAGTAGCTCTATTGTGAACAACATGAGACGGTAGGAGGTAGCCATTTCCATCGTGCATCGCTACCAAGAACTTTCGAATATCATAGAGTTTTGATTGCTGGAATTCAGGAAAATCAACTCTGAATACTCGACTATATGGTTGCAGAATTCCGAAAATGGATTGAAATCTACCTCGGTCACCAGTCAATAGGGAGCGCTTTTCTAGATATTTCTCCACACGAGAAATACGGAGATATTTTGCCTCCATGGCCTCGGTGAAACCAGTATTACCTTTTGCTAATAGTGAGATAGCTGAACTATCAATGAAGTTCTTTCCGAGACCCCATTTTCGAGCTAAGAGCCTAGATTTCGGATCTTTTGCAGCACCAATCAAAGGAATATCAAGTATTTTACATTGCTGAATTAGTGCATTGAATCGTTTCTTGAAATCAATAAATGCTCGAAAGAAATCATATTCAGATGATTCTTCTATTGGTTCTCCGGATTCAAAGAATTTCAATAATGAATGAGGTACTCCCATATTTGCATAAGTTGTTAGGCTATTATCCAATACTATGAAATCAGGTTTTTTCTCAATTAATTCCAAAACACATTCTACTTCGAGAATATCTCTATGAATACCAACAAAACGATCGATGTTTCTAGGTAGTGTTGTAAAACCAGTACTTGTCTTCTCGTGCCATTTGATTTTCTCACCAGATGAAAAGAATCCAGCTGCAGCTTTTACAATAAACCAACTACCCCCTACAAAGTCAAAATGTGCATTGCCGCCATCTACCCATAATGAGGTAACATCTTTGTCAAGAGGACTTGAATCCGATAATGAAAATTTTATCGATTGTAATTTATCTCCTTTACTCCTTATTTCTTCTAGAATAACGCTTGAGAAATTTCGCAGTGTGGATAACCAATGCTCTGATTTATCCTCTATATCTGGCATATGTTTACCTCGATGATGTTGAGAACGGTGTCCTGATGAAAATGAGAATACTGTAATAGAATCTCACTTTAGGATACGCTTGACTCAATACCCGCCTAACAAAGAATATTGTGAAGATGTGGCTTTTGTATATTTTGGTGAAATCTTTCGCAATAGATAAACAGAAATACTCGAAAAGTCCGAGAGTTGAATTAATATCTCCTTTTTGATGTAATTCAAGGGGGGAATTATGATGATAGAGCGGTCAAGGTTACTACGTAGCAAATCATTGAAGCAGACCCTTGTGCATCTATGCAGAGAAGGTCTGTTAGTAGACATCATTCTACGTTCTTTTACTCATTATGATGTCCCAAGGAAAATCAGAGAGAACATCGAGAACGTTCGAATTCTTAATGTCGCAAATGATCATATAGTAGTGGGTCCCAAGAAACCAATCAGTACAGCAATCATCACAATAGAAGAGATAGGACTTGTACTGATTTCTAAAGATAGACGTCGAGAAGACGAAGATGAGATTGATTCGCTTATCGAAAAAGAATGCCCAGATTGGCAACGAGACCTCACTCATAGTGATACAGAGGATTCAGAAGCGACAGATTGTATCGAAGTTATTGAAGAAGATGAACTGACATACTACTTGGAAAATAATCAATTTGTAGTACTGGAGATTTATGCACCATGGTGCCAACACTGTCAGGAAGTAGAAGAAATTCTTGAGGAGTTAGCACCTCAATATCACAATGTATCATTTCTTAGTATTGACGGAGATATCTACGAGGATATTTGCGAACGGTTCGATATCACGTCTTATCCAACAGTGATTCTATTTAAAGATGGAGAGGTATATGGAACTATAACTGGAGCGGGAAATCAGGATTTCTATGAGAGATACATCGATAGAATGATTGGAATCAATCCTCCCATAATGGTTGAGAAAGAAGCTGACGGAACAGTACATCTAATGTCAGGTTCTGATATTTTTGAAAAATTCCAACATCTCCCTCTTTCGGTCGTGATGTTTTTCAAACGGGGAGATTATGAGTGCCAACTGCAATCACGAGCCATGAACGAACTTGCAAAGGAATACAAATCGAAAGTATACTTTGCAAAAGTGGATATTGAAAAAGATAAAGTCACTTCAGAGTTATTTGATGTGGAAGTCACACCAGAAGTCTATCTTCTTAAAGGTGGAGATTTAATTGGCTATTCTCCAGATCGTCTCACAAAGACTGAACTACGGGATGCTATTGAAGAAGCTCTTACAATGAAACAATAGCATACCTCGGACAAATACATCAGTTCAATCAAGTTGGACCAAATACATTTTCTAACCTGTGATGGCATTCTTGATTGATATAACAAAAACGCACTCTAGATTGGAAACATTTGCACACAGACAGTTATCAATAAATTCAAATAGCAAGTGAGGTATCATTAACTATTGTTATCAGAGGGAGAAGGATGCGTACAATCAAGTTTATACTTTCAATAATGCTCATACTGTCTGGAATAGGAGTGCTTTCAACTGCCAGTTTTGTTTCTAGTCAAGAAGATATTCAGGTAACTAATGCGTTTCCAAACTTGTCATTCACACAACCGCTAGGATTGGTTAGTCCTGATGACGGAACAGACCGGATATTCATAGTGACCAAGCCTGGGGAGATTTATGTTTTTGATAATGACCCCTCCGTGACAGCGGCCACTCTATTTCTAGATATTAAAGATAAAGTGAATGACATTGGAGGAGAGGAAGGTCTCTTGGGTCTGGCATTCCATCCTGATTACAGTTCAAATGGATACTTCTTTGTCGATTACACTGCTGATTCTCCTAGAAGAACAGTAATAGAGAGATACACTGTTTCAGAGGATAATGTAAACCAAGCTGATTCAACAAGTGGTCAAGTAATCCTTGAAGTAGACCAACCTTATGCAAATCACAATGGGGGTCAGATTGGTTTTGGTCCCAATGGCTTCTTGTACATAGCTCTTGGAGATGGAGGATCTGGTGGAGACCCTGATGGGAATGGACAGGATAGAACCAATCTCCTTGGAGCTATTCTGAGGATAGATGTCGATACCACTGATGAAGGATTGGAATATGGAATTCCTGACACCAATCCATTTGTAGATAATACGGATGGGTACAAGGAAGAGATCTATGCTTATGGACTGAGGAATCCATGGAGATTCAGTTGGGACTCTGAAACCGATGAGATGTGGACAGCTGACGTTGGGCAAGGAGAAGTAGAAGAGATTGATATCATCGAGAGTGGCAACAACTATGGCTGGAATGTAATGGAGGGTGATCAATGCTACGAACCAGATACAGGATGTGATTCTACTGATCTCACTATGCCGATATGGACATACCAACATGATGTGGGAAATTCTATCACGGGAGGATTCGTGTATAGAGGAACCAACAATCCTAATCTCATAGGGAAGTACATCTATGGAGACTTTGGCTCTGGAAAAATCTGGGCATTAGATTATGATGGAGAAAGTGAAACAAGTAATGAGGAACTACTTGATACTACTTCTCAAATTTCCTCATTTGGCATTGATTCCAATAATGAACTATATGTCATTGACTTTGCGGGAGAGATCTATATTTTTGGAGACTCAAATGGGGGTACTACTCCAAACCAAAATGACATGATGTTGGAAATCGTACTTGTAGGTGGTATAGCAGCTATAATTATTGTAGTTGCTGCTGCATTCTACTTGAAGAAAAGATGAATCAAATTGTATCGGGTTAATAAAAAAGACAACCCATACCCAGCGGATATGGGCATGTGTCTTATTTTAGAGAGATACTAATCTCTCGCATTAATGGTTTGAGACCCTTGAAGAGAAGCATCATAGCTAGAAGAATAAACACGAATCCAGCTAGCCCTGTACTGATGGTCATACTCCATGCTAGTATCTCTTCATTCAAATTGATTCCTAATCTTGCCAAGACAAAGGATACAAGACCAAATAGACTACCACACATTGAGAAGAATGCTGGAACCCGACGAGACACACTGATGTTTAGAGGTCCAAGAGTAAGATCTAAGGCTTTCTTCTGAATCGTAATAGTAGCTGATTCCTTTCCTAAAGGTGTGATTTCACCATCGGGAGATACAATTTGAAATTCAACATCAAGATTGTAGTTTCCTTCTTTGATTGGTAAAACTTTGAATTCAGCCCTTGTTTCAACATCAAGTTCTGTAACTTTGATATCTCGGGATGCGGGGGAAATATTACATCCGCTGCAGACCGGGATAATTCTAACCTGACCAGTACGAGGAAGCTTGTAGGTGGTCTCGGACTCTTTAACTGAAGCCCCGTCAGGAGCGACCACTTTGAAATCTGGCCTGTGCAGAGTGACTGTTAAGTCATATTCTTCGTCCAAAGCCATTCGTTCCCAGTAGGTCAAAGACGCCTTACGATCAAATGTTGCACTAGGTGGAGCTCTATCTACTTCACCTGGATCTATATCAAACACTTCAGGTTCAGATTTAAATTCACCATGCATGCTTGGACGGCTCTCAATTGATGGTGTACGCTTTTCAAGTGCTCCAGGAACGGATTCTGCTTCAATCTTCACTACATCAGGAGTAGGATGTGATTCTGATTCCGAATATTTCTCCATTCCAGAACGCTTACTTTTCTGCTTTTGAGTTCCTTTTCCATTACCTGCTATTAATGCGTAGACTAACATAAGCAATGAAAGACCAAGAATTGCAAGTCCAATATACTCTATCAACGCGACTTACCCAAGAAGTAACACGTGATTTATGATAAATGCCTTTCCCCGAGATAAGAAAACTGGAGTAGATTGAATCGTTATTATATCCCACATTACAAATGATAGAAGATATAGAAAGCTACTCCGCCACCAAAGGAATAGAGCCATAGAATTGCAGTTGCCCACATTAGTCTTCGTTTTCCACACAGTAACGGTTCAGAATTTCTTAATGCCATGATGAATCGTACTGTAAAAAGAACACCAAATGCAATCGCAATGATACCCACAAAGCTATGAATCAATATGATAGCTGGACCAGGTGGTGTTGGAAGAGTAAGAAATGCATTAAAGTTGATTACAAGCGAAGGAACCATTATACTTGCAATGGTAACCAGATTCACCACTGTTGAAACTGCCATTACCTTTCCGTGATACCTGAAAGGTTTCTTTTTATATATTCCAAATAGCAACAAGACCACCAATCCTACTTGAGTAAATAGGTTGATGTCAACGAGTATTGGACTTGAAGAGCCGAATAATATCATAGAATATCAATCCTCCATATCCTTCATCCAAAGATGTTTGTGGTCGATAACAAATTGTTCTAGTGTGATAGGATCTCGTTCCATCAGTTTCTCAAAGTCTTTTGATTTCTTTCCTGCAAGTCTCCATCTAACCATTTTGAACAACATGTTCAAGACCTCAATCATATCAGAATGCCAACCTTGATTCAGCCGTTTCTGTTTGAATTCCTTTGGAGAAGGTTTCGGATAATCAATAGGCCTTCCCAATACTTCCGTAAATATCTTCGCAATATCAAAATAGTTCAGTGATTCACTTCCTGTAAGTTCAAAGATTCGATTATCATCAGAAGAGTTTGCAAGTGAACGCACTGCAACAGAAGCAATATCACGAGCATCAATAAGGGCCATTTTTCCTTTTCCAGCTGGAACCAAAATTTCATCACGGGTGCGGATATCCTCTAAAAATTGAGTTGAAAAATTCTGCATGAAGAATCCAGCACGAAGAAAAGTGTATCTCATTGAACTCTTTTTCAGAAATTGTTCCACATCATAATGAGGCATCCTACGGTTGATACCAAACAATGAAAGAAACACCATATGCTCTACTCCAACTTTTTCAGCATATCTAAGAGCCGGAATCATTCCTTCTTTTGTGTCAGCTATCTGGGGAGGACGGATAAAGAACACCTGTTCGATTCCAGAAAAAACCGACTCGTATGTAGATGGTTCATAAAAATCGAAAAAGCAGATATCTTCAACATCTTCAAAGGATGCTTTTGCGGCTTCAATATCGTACGCACCGATACGTATTCTCATTCCTCTCTCTAATGCGTATTCTACGACATAACTACCAACATTTCCAGGAGCTCCAATCACCAAAATATCAGATTCCGATTTCATACAATTAACCACTTCTAATGGACACACAATATTCAGAACAATTCTAGGAACAGGAGTATATAGGGAAGTACTATCAAGGAAGAACCATAGGTACAAGCTTGATACTATTGGATGTTGATTGAATGGCTAGTTCAAAGAAAGACCTCCGCAAATTTGGTGAACATGGTCCTCCAGTGGAAGTGACTCTGAAAGTTATTGGAGGGAAATGGAAGCCTCTAATAATCTACCATCTCATGAGTGGGACGCATAGATCTGGAGAGCTTCATAAGAAGATGCCATTTGTAACACGACGAATGTTTACTAAACACCTCCGAGAATTAGAAGCAGATGAGATTGTGACACGCGAAGTATACAAAGAGGTTCCTCCACGAGTCGAATACTCACTTACTGAAATTGGAAGAACCCTAAAGAAAGTCCTAGATCCTATTCATCAATGGGGAATTGAGTACATTGAATATCTCAATCAGCAATGATAATTGACATATGAAGAGTAGAGAATTCTTCTCCACTTGAAAATTAATTGGCTAATATCAATGTTCTATCTTTGAAGAGGTTCATTTTGGGAGAATCCCATATTTCTCTTCAAATTCTTCTTTAAGAATATCCATTATCTTAACATCGTATCTTGAACCATCACGATACACCAGTTCTCTAAGGGTCCCACTTGTTTTGAATCCAAATTTTTTGTAGAATGAGATTGCTGACGTGTTGAAATCCTCCACCCAGAGATGGACTGCATGAAGGTCTAGTACGAAAAATGCAAAATCAAGAGTAACTCTTAAGCTATCCAATCCAAAACCCTTACCTCGGAATTCAGGGTCAAAGATTGCAATCTGACTAACCTCAGCAAATCTACTAATCCAGCTAATCCCAGTCAAATCGACAAGACCAATTAGCCTGTCATTTTCAATTGTTTCAATTCCAAATGTGAAACTCTCTCTTTTACTATAAGATTCATTTCGAGAAAGAATGAACTCTTCCAAGTCATTCAGACTTGTTGGAAGAGGTGATGGAAGGTACTGTCGCAGGGAATAATCATTCCAGTGCTTCAAAATAATCTCTGCATCAGCTCTTCTAAGTTTCCGTAATCTAACTAGATCTCCATGATACATATTCATCATATAATACTAGGAGGTGTGTTATTTAACAATTGTTAATCGTATTGTAAATTCGTACATATCTAATGGATTCTTGGTGAATAGAAAGTACTAGATGTTACGGATTTCATTTGGAATGACATCTAGTAGCTGTTTTAGATAGAAAAGAGATTGGTATAC
>WJMJ01000109.1 GCA_014728035.1 Promethearchaeota archaeon
ATAACAAACCTGAACTTAAGACTGATATTCCATGGGCTGCAGATGTAGAACAATCAACATTCTCGTACAGAAATGGTGTATTAGAAATACGAATTACAAAAGCAGAAGATGCAGAAAAAAGTTCAGATGTTAGAGAAGTATATCTGGACCAAGGATGATTATTATTTAGGATAGAATCAACAAAGGAGGATAGTATATGTCAGATAAAGCAAGACGGCTAAAAGTAGCCGCAGCGATGCCTAAAGACCAAGGTCGCGGCATCGTACGATTGAATTCACAAGTACGACGGGAATTGAACATCAGAAGTGGAGATTACGTTCAATTGAAAGGTCAGAAGACAACCGTCGCAATTGCCTGGCCTGGTCTTCAAGAAGATGAAGTACTAGACATGGTTCGAATGGACGGACTGATCCGAAATAATGCGGGAGTACGACTTGGTGAAGCAATTGAGGTCAGTAAGATTGACCTTCAAACTGCTTCTCGAGTAACCATCGCCCCAAGTCAGAAAGTTCGATTTCAACCAGGTTTTGAACGCTATATTCACCAGCAATTATTGAATAAACCTATTTCACATGGTGATACAATTGTTATCGCTTCAATTGGACAGGGTTTGCAGTTCATTGCAACTGCAGTGTCACCTAATAAACACGCAAAAATTGGACCACACACAAAGTTAGAGGTTTTAAATGAACCAGCATCACCTGAAGATATTTCGGTTCCTCAAGTCACTTACGAAGATATCGGTGGCCTTGGAAAGGAATTGACTAAGATTCGGGAGATGGTTGAATTACCAATGAAATCTCCTGACCTCTTCAAACGATTAGGAATTTCACCGCCAAAAGGTGTATTGCTAATGGGTCCACCAGGAACTGGTAAGACCTTGATTGCAAAGGCAGTAGCAAATGAGTCTGGAGCTAATTTCAAGGTCATTAATGGACCAGAAATTATGTCCAAGTTCTATGGTGAATCTGAAGGGAAACTAAGAGAAGTATTTGAAGAAGCTGAAAAGAACGCTCCCAGTATTATATTCATAGATGAGTTAGATAGTATTGCACCAAAACGAGCTGAAGTGACTGGTGAAGTAGAACGAAGAGTAGTCGCCCAATTATTGTCGTTAATGGACGGTTTAGCAGGTCGTGGACAGGTAATTGTCATTGGTGCTACAAATCGGCCTGATGACGTTGATGAAGCACTAAGAAGGCCTGGAAGATTTGATCGTGAACTAGTAATTGGAGTTCCAGACAAAAAGGGGCGATTAGAGATTCTTCAAATTCATACTAGAGCTATGCCTCTTGACGAAGAAGTTGACCTAGAGAAGCTTTCAGGTGTAACTCATGGATTTGTAGGAGCTGATCTTGCATCTCTAGCACGTGAAGCAGCTATGCAAGCTCTGAGGCGTGCTTTACCTCATGTAGACCCCGAAACAGGAGATATCCCTCAAGACATTCTCAGCGACCTTTACGTTACACAAAGCGATTTTGAAACCGCAATGTCAGAGATTTCTCCATCAGCACTCCGCGAGTTTCTTGTTGAGAAACCAAACGTGCAATGGGATGATGTTGGAGGACTTGAGAAAGTAAAAGGCAATCTTCGAGAAGCTGTTGAAGCTCCACTAAGACACCCTGAAGTCTTTGAAGAGATGGGAATCCGATCACCAAAAGGTGTACTCTTGTTCGGCCCCCCTGGTACAGGTAAGACACTTCTTGCAAAAGCAGTAGCAACTGAAAGTGAAGCTAACTTCATCTCAGTTCGTGGACCTGAAGTGTTCAACAAGTACGTGGGAGAGTCTGAGAAAGCTATTCGTGATGTATTCAAAAAAGCAAGACAAACCGCACCCTGTATCCTCTTCTTTGATGAAATAGATGCAATAATGGGAATGCGTGGTCACGGTGATGATACTGGTGTGAGTCAGAGAATTGTCAACCAATTCTTGGCCGAGCTTGATGGAATGCAGAGCCTACAGAATGTTTTGGTCATTGGCGCAACCAATCGCGCAGACATGCTTGACCCTGCAGTACTCAGACCCGGTCGATTTGACTCTGTTGTCTATGTACCTCCACCCGATGTCAAAGCGCGTGAAGCAATTCTTAAGGTACATACAGAAGACATGCCACTTGATGATGCTGTTTCACTAGCGAAGCTTGCAGAGATGACTGAGGGATTCTCAGGTGCAGATATTGAGAATCTAGTCCGAGAAGCTGCAATGGCAGCGGTTAGAACTGATTGGAAACCTCGACCAGTAGAGATGGAGCACTTTGAAGCAGCTCTGAAGGAGGTTCGTCCCTCAATATCCGAGGGTGACGCAGAGAAATATTCAGCGATGGCTGAACGAGTTCTTAGAAGGAGCCCTGGTAAGAGTACCAAAGACTTACCAGGATATGTATAGATACAATAGAAGTCGGAGTTTTTCCGACCTTCTTCCTTTTTTTAAAAAATCAGATTATTCAAAATTCTAGATTCAAGTGTCTTATTCATTTCTTTTGCCTGACACGAATAGGAATATATGCAGCAGAATACAGTCAAGAACAATGTTCCTAGGAGGCTTGCTTCATGCCACATCGCTGGATTGTCAATCTATGTCCCTTTCTTCACTTTAACAATGCTGGAACTCATAATTATGAACATAATATCAGTATAGTTTCATGGAATGTAAAGAGTATACTTGACTATCTCGATGTTGATTCTGAACACAAATTTTGTCTAGGTCAGGTTACTTTGTTTGAAGGATTCAAACGACTCTTTCCAAATTATTGGGATGTTTTACACCAGCGCATATTAGAAGGACGTATAGAATTGGTGGGCGGGACATATGTACTTCCTGATCTTATAATTCCGAATGGTGAATCCACTGTACGACAATTTTTGGTAGGTCGAAAGTATTACAGAAGTGAATTTGGAGTTGAACCAAAGACTGGTTGGGCAATTGATGCATCCGGTCATTTTTCACAACTTCCACAGGTACTGCGTCAATGTGGTATGGACTCGTATGTTTTTTGGAGAGGAATGCCCTATGATTCTCCATCTGAGTTCGAATGGATTGGGTGTGATGGTAGTCGAGTAAATGCAATCTGGCTGTCAAATGGCTTCAGTCAAGCTGCATGGTTATCTGAGAATACTCGTGAAGCATTTGGAAATTTACTGAATAGTATCGAAATCACTAGAAACAGAAGTATTTCAAAAAATGTATTCCTTCCAGTTGGTGGTGATATGGTTCCTCCACCACCTCATTTGTCTGATTTGGTATCTCAGTGGAATGATGCATTCCCCGATATGCGGATGGTTATTGTTACCCCACACGAATTCATTGAGAAGATAAAATCCGTACAAAGCAAACTTCCAACCATATCTGGTCCGCTGATCTCTGGCAGATTTGCACCGACTCGCTCAGGAGGTTTAAGTAGTCGAGTTCGTTTGAAAATTAGTAGTCGAAAACTTGAGATTCTACTCTACTTGGTTGAATTGTATTCTTCAATGATTAATGACCAATCTATTACTGTTGATTTAGAAAATCTATGGAGAGTATTGCTTTTCAATCATGACCACAATATAATTCGTGGAACTATTGCTGACGAACCATATCAACTTGCTATGAGAAGATTCGGTCAGGCTATTGAACATGCAGAAGATATGCTTGAACGAGCAATTGAAACATTGTCTACTAGAATTGGACATGAATCCCGACACTATTCATTTGTTGTATTCAATCCTCTTCCTTGGGTCCGAACTGATACCGTCCGAATCCCAATAGATAGTACTGGCGTAGAAACTGAATACTTTGAGATACAGAATGTTTCAGGTGAGAGTATTCCTTACCAAATTCTAGGAGATAATCCTGAAGGCTCTCCCATTGAAGTTGTATTCACAGCGAGTGATATGCCAAGCTTGGGTCATCGGGTATATACTGTTGTACCCTCCGAAGAAAAACCAGAATTTGAAACTTGTATAAAAAGTGGGAAAGATTGGATCGAATCTGAAAAATTCCTAATTGAATTTGATGAGTTTAACGGTGCAATCACACGTATTTTCGATAAAGTCAATTCTATCGAACTAATCCGATCTGATGGCAATTATATCACGATGGAGAGTGATGTTGGTGATCTACATCGTTATGAAGAGTCAACTTGTGTGTCTGAAAAGTCTAAGATTACTACACTTCGATATCCCGCACAAGTAAAGGTCATAGAAGAGGGACCTGTTCGAACGGTTATGGAAATTGAGGGTGAAATTCAAGGGTCATATCGTACTCAAAGGGTAACTTTGAGTTCGGGAGTTGACCGAATAGATTGTGAAACTATATTGGATTACAAAGGACAGGATAAACGAGTTCGTGTTCATTTTCCATTGACCGTGTTTTCAGATACGGTTAGAGTTGGGTCTCAGTTTGGTAGTGAAATTAGGCATGCTATTCCCTATTCTTCCGCAGATTGGGCAGAATCTGATACTGGAACGTTTTCAGCTTTGGATTGGGTTGACTGTCAAGGCCCTAATCATGGATTGGGATTGGCGGCTTATGGTCTGCATGAATATCAGTTCATCGATGGAATATTATCCGTAACGCTTCTGAGAAGTGTGGATCATTTATCTAGAGGGCTTGACGATGATGTGGTCGAGACCGAACTAGCTCTTGAAAATGGACGTTACTCCTTTAAATTATCACTTCTTCCACATATTAGGTCTTGGAAGGATTCAAGAGTTTGGCGTCGTTCCAGTGAAATTCTGTATCCATTCATTGGTTATCCACTTGACACCGCAGAAGGTGAACTACTGGCGGAACATAGCGCTTTCCAAATTGAAGGTGTTGCTCTCGCACTCTCTTGTTACAAACCAACCAACACTCCAAATGAATTCATTGTTCGCGTTTTCGAGCTTGAGGGAACGAGTGGAAAAGCTACGATATCTTTTCATCGAGATCTTGAGACGGTTACTCTTGTAGATCTTTGTGAGAGTGAGATTGGAGAACTATCTTGTAGTGGTAATTCTCTTGAATTAGAGGTTGATAGCTATTCTATCATAACATTAAAGATATGCTTCCAAGCTTGATTTGGTAGGGATTCAGTCCCGATAATCTTTTGAATGGTGATTCTTCAGGATATTCAACAAATAGCTAATACTCATCGTGAGGAACAAAAAATGAGCGATTTCTACCCAATATCTCCCTTGGTTGGCATCACCAATACCAGCTACGGGGCGCAAGCTGGAGTCATGGATGAGAAATGGGCATGTAGAGTTGTACGTGGTAAGAAGATTATCACCGAAAAGACCATGCCTGATTTGTCATTGGACAATTTCGTTGGAGTGATTTATGGTCACATTCGTGTTGAAGGATTAAGTCGTCATTCAGTTGCTCGATGTGCTGGACGACTAATGCAATTTTCCCGAAAGTATCAAACAGCTGGAATTTGTCCAAATTTTGAAATACCTGATTTAGTTAGGGACAGTGAAGACGGTGAAGAATATATTGCTGCTACGCCATCTTCTACTGTAGAACCTGAATCTGGGGGATCCACTCAGGCTGTACCAGAAGATGAAGAAATCGTTATAGAATCTGCACATATTGGGTCTTTGCCAAATGTGGTTCCAATCGTCGGGAATAAACTTTGGGCAAAGAGTGTAGAATCGCATGCCATAATTCTGAATGAGACAATTGCTTATGCTGGTGATTTAGGGCCGGAACATCTCGATGCTATGATTACACGTATTGCTAATGCGATGTTAAAACAATGGATAGATCCCAGTGATCCTCACCAAGTGGTGACCAAGTTCTGTCAAATGATACAAGGCTGTTCCAAAGAGAGTCAACTACCAAAAACAGGTGTTGGAAAATTAACAGTTGAAACAGGAAAATGTGAAGTTCTCTGGATGGCTCGTGAATTGGACCCTGATGCTGACCGATTTCCAGCAGGATATCCTTGTGCATTTCACGAATTACTTGCTGAGAAGGTTGCAGAGATAGCGGGTCTTGAAATCAATGTCAATACATCATCAATTGGCTGTACTGTAGACCTGAAACTTCCTGATTAAATTCGGTTGATTATATCGACGACAATCTTAAATCCGCCTGTACGATTCAGTTAGTCTGAGTAGGGTCATAGTATCTTGACTCGTAAAGGTGAATACAAATGTCGTATCTTACCATGCGTGAATATGTTCGCTCAGGACCAGTTTGTTTTGGAGCGATACTCGTGATTGCAGGTGCAATCTTAGCTTTGCTTCCTTCAATTGACGCTGCATATGATTTTGTACCAGGAATGACAACAATCATAGGTGCTGTCGTAGCAGTTGTTGGTTTGGTTCTGATTCTTATTGGATTCTTCTTCACATCGAAGAAGCGTGATTCGGTCCTTAGACCTGTTGATACCAAATCAGATGATACCCCACCCGCACCTCCTCCACCAGACTAATCTCTGAGTTGATGCAGTTAAAAATAAAAATTCCAGGACCTGTATTTTTCAGGTCCTTGGAGTAACTTTTCTTCTTTTTTCCTCATTGTTTTTGCCAATTCTGCTTGATGTACCTGCTAGTAATGCTAATATGCGGGGAATACGAAAAAACTAGTAACAGACCTATTGGATGGGAATGGTCAATGACAGTACTTGAGTATAAAGATTCAAAATTTCACGAGGCACAAGGTCAGGGTTCTACTGAAATCATCTTGAAAGTTGATGATTCTGCTAAGAAGCTTATACTGACTATCCCTAGTGGAGTAAGCCTGATTCAGCGAAGAGCTGCAGAAAGAAACGCACGATCAATACAGAAGTCTGGTTTTCAGACGGCTCGGCAAGGACGCATCGGAAAAGGATACGAACTTGTTGTAGAAGGTCATGGTGGAGGACTTCCAGATCGTTTGAAGCATTCACCACGCGAGGTATACTGAGTGGGCAAATCTGCCCACCAGAAATCTATTTCTTATTCGGAAGACTAAAGGTCATCCGAATCAATTAATTTCATGGAGGTTTGTAAACCATGTCCGATGAGGAAACCAGACGAATCATAGAAGAAGCCACCAATGAATCGTTGCGGGAATCATTCACCGCAGCTGGTAGAAAATTTGAAGAAGCAGCTGAATTACTTGAACAAAAAGGCGATTATGACCAAGCCACGAAAGTTTTTGCTCAAGCTGGTGAAGCCTATGAAAAGGCTGCATCACGTTATCGAGAATCCAAGAGTTTCAAGAATGCAGCTCTCAATATGTGTATGGCTGGCGATGTTTATTCAGAAATTGCTGAACCTGCAAAGGCAATACAATCTTATGAGCAAGCAGCTGAAGATCTGATTGGTGCATCAGGTGAATATTTGATGTGGGGTGAAGATTCAGAAACTGCAAAAGGAACCGCATTAGCTGTTCTATCCAGTATGATCTACCTTATGATTGGCAAAGAAGCTGAAGCATTTTACAAAGCACGAACTTTTGCTGCTGAAAATGCATCAAAACTCAGGTTCCCGGGTGTTATCCGTCTAAGTCAAATTCCACAGATGCTTGAAAGTGCTTTGCAGTCACTTGATCTTGAAGCTTTTGCTAATGCTGAAACAGCTGCTGTAACAGAATTGAAATCAGCTCTAGCAAATGCCAAAGCCCAAGACTTTGTAAAATATGTAGACAAGGGTCTTGATATGGTCCGGCAGATGCTCCGTTCAAAATTGAAAGTACCAAAGATTTCTGCTACATTGGATTTACCCGTTGACATGACATTTTCTGAACAGTTTCCTCTTAAGGTTATTATCAAGAATACTGGTGAAGGTGAAGCACTTTCTCCCAAAGCATCATGGGAATTAGATGAAGACTTGGTTATCGTTTCTGGCGAGAAAGACAAGTCGATGCCTATACTGCCTGCAGGAGAAACAATGGTGATGGAGCTTATTGCCAAGGCTGGACAAGAGCTTGAAGGTATGAAGGAATATTCTGTAATGGTTAGAGGTTCATATCAAGACAAGCTAAAGACCGAGTATTCTCTTCAGGCAGGACCCGGAACTCTTGTTCTTAAAGATTTCAAAGAGTCCGAAAAATTACTTCACGACCTAGATATAACTGGTGGACGCGTAGGATTACTTTCATCATCAATTGATGAGTCTGAACTAGAGAAAGAGCCGTTGATTCGGATAGCTAGTGGTCTTCAGAATATTCTCCAAAAAGCAAGAAAAGAGATAGAATCTTCTGAAATCGAGACTGGAAAAGCTAGAATCAAAGTAGTCAATGAAACTGTAGACCTGATGGATGAGGTTGTAGGTGATGATTCACTTGGTGATAAATTACAAATCGCACGTGAAACCTCAAAGAAGGAATATGCCTTGTCCAATATCATTCCTCTAAAAGAAAAGATTCATGAAGCTATTGCTCAGGCACAGACCTCTTTGGATGGTATGATTTCAGAATCAATTAGAGAGTGGGATGCTCGAGCTGAGAAGAAGAAAAGTTTGGCTGAAAAGGTTTCAGGAGCTCAGTCTAAAGCTAGGGAGATAGTTGGGACCTTAGAGGAAATCCACAAGAAAATACCAAAAGCTTCAGATACAACAGACCCAGAGCTTGCCACACTACGAACAAAGATTAGGACTTCACTTGATCAAGCGATTTCTCATCTTCGAGACCTCAAATCAACTATTGAAAGTGTAGCTGAAGATGATGTCCTGAATATTGGCGAGAGACCTACTACTCCTGAGAAAGTGAAGGTAGCTAGGGACTCTCTTGAAAAGGTGAAATCCGAAATTAATACAATCCTAGAAACAAAGAAGTCCGAGCTTGAATAGCTCAGACTCTCTTTTTCTCCATGAACCGTTCAAGTCGGTTCATGGCCTCTTCTATCATATCTGGTGGTGGTAAGAAGACACTCCGGAAGTGACTCGCACCATATGTTTTGCAGAAACCTGAACCTGGAACAAATACCACACCAGTATTATTCAACACATCTAAAACAAATTCAGTATCGTCATTCCATCTCTCTTTCAATTCAATTCTAGGCATGATATAGAATGCAGCTTGGGGAAGACGTGTTGAAATCGAGTCTATCTCATTTAGTCTCTTGTAAATGAGGTCTCTACGAACTCGAAGTTTTTTCATCATACCGGGTAGATGTGCACCGTCACTTCTTAGAGCAGCTGCTGCCGCCATCTGAGCAGGTGCGTTAGTGCATATCCTAATTCGAGATTGTCGAACCATTGCGTCCCTAAGTGGTTCTAATTCTCCTTTCTGATCATGGAAATAGACATAGCCAATTCTCCACCCTGGTGCAATGTACACCTTACTTATCCCATTAAAACCTACTACAGGGATGTCTTTTGCAACTTTAACCATTGGAGTTTGATCTTTGTCATACGTTAGTTGATCATATATCTCATCGGTTATCAATGGGAGCTCGAATTCTCCTGCAATATCTGCAATTTGTTTCAGGATTTTCTCATCATATACTGCACCCGTTGGATTATTTGGATTGATAACAAGAATTCCAACTGTCTTATCTGTTATCTTTTTTCTCAAATCCTCCACATCCGGTCCCCAATCTTCCTCTTCAATTGTGCGATAAGTAACTGGACGACCTCCAAAGAAGTTGATATATGATATATAGGGGGGGTATGCTGGACCCGGAACCAAAAACTCTGAATCATTACTTACTATAGCCCCTGCAAGAAATTGAATTGCTTCTGAAACACCAGTTGTTATAATTATGCGATCTGGGTCCACATAGATGTCATTTACAATCCTTTCTTTTTCTGCAGCTGCTTGACGGGTTTCATCCAATCCTTCTGACGGGGAATACCCGTTTATTCCTTGTTGAGCTGCTTCGCATAGAGCAGAAATCATAAAATCTGGAGTACTCCAATCGTATTTGTTGGGGTCTCCGATATTTAGATAGAGTGGTGATTCTCCTTTCTCTCTCTGATACCTTTTAGCAGCAACAACAATGTCTCTGATAGCATATCTGAGATCAGCTGCTCTACTAGTTATTGGTAATTTCATACGTATGACCAAGGGATGGTCGGGCAAATCAACTATTTACGGTTTGTGGAATCAAATAAAATTGGAGAAATAGAATAGGAGAAACAATCTATTTACCTAGAAGTGCTCCTACTTCTCTAGCATATTTTCTCATCTGGGTTACTGCAAGACCCATTGAGGTCAAATCTCTTGCTGCTCCCATAAGCAGGAACTCTCCCGCTTGCGAAAGCACAGCAAATCCTCGTTTGCCTCTTACGGTAACTTCGAATAATTCATCTAGGTCAAGTCGTCCAGCAGCCATTTCTCCTGTCGCTAATAGTGCAGCACTTACCGCAGCCATAAGGTCTGGGTCAGTATCTGAATCTTCCGTTGCAAAATATGCGAGTTTAACACCCTGTTTTGTGATTACAGCAATAGCATCCAAATCTGCATAATTTGTCAGACCCATTAGAAGTTCAACTAATTCACGTTCTTTCTGGGGATCTAATTGTGATGACATCTCCTTCTCTCCTCAAGAATATATCGTAGTCTTATTTGGCTACGAGTTTCTTCTTATCGCTTTTTCCTTCTTCTTCTCCTTCCAATGAAGCATCGTCAACTTCAGAACGGAAGAAGGTAATGAGGTCTCCAAGCCGTTCCTTCATTTCTTGCTTGATTGGGCTTAATATAGCATCAGGAGTTCCCTTTAAAAGTTCAATTCCAAGAACTCGACCATCTTTTACGATTACACGTGGTACGAATCCTTCTGCCATAAATGTTCCCTCTGGTGGGTCTTTGACCTTTTCGAACTTGTGTTCTATTTTGGTTTGGCCAAAAACTGAGATAGTATGTTCTGCCACAGTAAATAGCTCGTTGTATACGATTAGCAGCTCTCGCCTGTATCCTTCAGGTGGATCAGTTTCCTCTAGTTCTTTGATCATTGATTGAATTTCTGATGATGATACTGAGGTTGTAGATGTTTTTGCAGTTGCAGCTGAGCTTGATGCGGTCGAAGCTGAGCTTGATGCAGGTGGAGGAGACCTACTCTCTGATTTCGGCACTGGTGGTGCTGTTTTAGCAGAACTTGAAGCTGCTGATGGTTTTGATTTTGGCTTAGGCTTAGGAGGGGGTGTTGAAGTTTCAGTTTTTTCTGTTTTGGGTTTTGGAGGGGTTCTTGATTCTGGAGGAGTTGGATCTCCTGGTTTCAATACTGGTGTAGCTGCAGTCGTACCATCTAAAGCAGTAAAGAATGTGGGAGGCTCCTCGCCTTCATCAAGAGGTCGCACTTTAAAGTGAAAACCGTACTCTGTACGTAAATTAGTAGCTACTCTCGCACCAATGAATTTCTTTCGCACCCCTGCTTGACTACCTTTCCACAAGTAAATGCTCTTGGTTTCGTCATCAACTACACAGACAACCTTGGTGGAATCCAAACTGTCCTTATCCATCTCAACTTCTTGAAGTGTACCATCTTCAGATACTTCATAGCCCCGTACCATTTCAATCACTACGTATTATCTTGTCCCTTGAACCAATCTTTTCATAGGTTAGATATTTCTAAATCATGAAACATCATTTACCTTGTCTAGCTGGTCTGTATATCCAACACCGTTTTATCCCTTATGACGGTATATTTAGCTTTGTGTGTTGGATACCTATTAAATATGATATGATTATGTGTTATAGAGTCCTATTCCAAATAAATAAAGAGTGTATCTAGTGTTATTATTTGGCCAAAATACGCTTATCTATTCCTTACATGAATTGGAAGTGGAGAGATCTATGAACGAAAATGCAGATGCCATGGCATTCTATGAACAACAAATTTCGGAAACGAAATCTCTAAAGATATGGGAAATAATCCTTGGATTCACTATATCTACTGTTCTCATGATTGGATCGACTTGGGGATTAGTCTATCTTCTCTATGTCTTTAATCAGGTAAGCATAGATCTTTCTAGAATTATTCCATACACAACCTGGATGGTGCTAGGCTCAATAGGTGCTACTCTTGTAGCGGTCCTTGTTGGAATTCTAATTCTTTATTATCCTCGTTCGATTTCACTGCCTTTGAAGATTCATAGTTTTCTCAAAAGAAAAACAGGCGAATACTTCCTATGTCCAGATGTTTCGAACCAATCACTCTCCAAGATATTTAGAAGATCGTTGTATGGTTCCGTTCTAGTGACTGGAATTGCATTAACTATCATGAGTATTGACATGCTTGTGGTTGTAGAATCTGCAGATATCATGATGTTTGGAATTTTCGTTCTCATTCTTTGTACTGCTTTGTTACCATTAATCTTGATGCAATTCTATTATGCTCCTTGGCTCATTAAGGATGCAGGATTATTCCACCTTGATGTGCGAGATAGGTCACTTAGTAACGTTGGAGATGATTTAGAAGATATCCTTGAGTTTGTCGCAGGTGTTGATATCGTTTTAGTCTGGTTAGAATTGACTATTAATACGGGATTTTCAGCTCCTTGGATTCCGGTATTTGTGATACTGGTACCTCTCGGACCCCTTCTTTCTATTGTGATCAACTTCACGCTGATTTTTTCTGTTATTCAGAAACGAGCAAGCTCTAAGGTCGTTCAACTCTTACTTGAAACGTATAATGTACCTGATATGGTTGAGAATTCTCAATATATCCGAAACCGGGTTTTGGCTCTTGTTGATCGAAGGCTTCTTGCAGATGATGCTGTGGAGGTCTATGAATCGAAAATTGGTTCCCATATCAGAGGTCCGGACTTGTTGGCATCATTTTCTGACGAATATTCTGAGTTGATTCTACCTGAATTGCCTAGTGATGAGGACATTGATGGAGTTATCCGAAAAATGCGTGAGCATCATGAATCTGAAATGATAGAATCTTCTGATGTTGGAGCACGTCAATTGAAATCTACAAAATCTGAAGATAATGAATTAGAAATGGAACCTGACCAGTAATTTTTAGAAAGCTATCTATCCTTTCTAAGGATATTATGGCTCTAGCACTTGTAGTTGCCCTTCTCGAATTTTGAAATATATCTCCTTTCCAATCAATCCCTCGATCATATCCAATTCGTTTTCAACCGAAGCTAAAACTCTTTGTTCCCCAACTTCTATCACCAATCTTATGTTACCTACTTGGGGTGTTACCGTAACTAATGTTCCTTTTGTCATCTCCGGCTTTTCTGTAATCGATACTACTACATCTTCGGGTTTTACTGAAAGAAGGACTTCAGATGTATCAATTTTCCTATCTAATTGGAATTTTAGACCATAGAACTCAATTTCACTTCCTGTTCTACAAGTAGAAACTACAGAGGCTTTAATGACATTTCCAAATCCAATGAATTTGGCAATAAAGTCACTTGCTGGATGCTCATACAATTCATTTGGAGTCCCAACCTGAACTACTATGCCATCATTTAGTACAGCAATTCTATCTGAAATTGCGAATGCTTCTTGTTGGCTGTGAGTTACAAATATTGTGGTTATTTTCAGACTTTGTTGGATTTTACGTAGTTCAAATTGTAATTTCTCTCGAAGCTGTGGATCTAATGCGGAGAATGGTTCATCTAATAGAAGCAGCTTAGGATTTCGTGCTAGTGCTCTAGCTAGAGCAACACGTTGAGCTTCTCCTCCACTAATCTCATTGATATTGCGATGTAGCAACGTTTCAATTCCGAGCATTCTTGCTAATTCTTCTACACGTTTGATAATTCTGGGTCTTGGTTGGTTGGCCATTTCTAATGAGAACGCTATGTTCTGAAACACATTCATATTTGGAAACAGCGCTATTGATTGGAATACCATTCCGATGTTCCTATCTCTTGGTGGAATACCTTTTACACTACGATTATCAAAAAGGAGGTCTCCTTCTGTAATTGGAATGAATCCTGCTACCATTCGAAGCGTTGTAGTTTTTCCAGAACCACTTGGACCGAGAAGTGTCAATAGTTCTCCTTCTTTTACAGTTAGATTAATGGGTCCAATCCGAGTTCCATCATCGAACTCCCTACTAAGGTGCTTAAGTTCTACTTTTACCATTCAGAGCATTCCTCCAGTGTTCTCTGTTGACATGTGCTCGATTATCAGAAATGCAAAAAAGCAAAATACTACCAGTATTAGCGCAGCTGCTCCAGCTTCTACAAATTTACGTACTCCTAATAATTGATATATAAGAACTGAAAGTGTGATATTTTGTGGAAGTGCGATAAATAGAGTTGCTGACATCTCTCCAATTGCCATAGCAAATGCAAATACACCACCAACAAGAATTCCCGGGGCCAATAGCGGAAGTTCTACATAGAATAATTTTTGCAATCGGGATGCTCCTAGTACTTCTGCTTGATCTAATAAATGCTGGTCAATATTTTGCAATGCGATCTCTATTGCTCTAACAGTGAATGGAAGTCCAATTATTGTTTGAGCTATTATGATAATCACCCAAGGGTTGCTACTGAAACCCAATGGAACAGCAATCATAAGCATAAGGCCGTAAGCAACTGTAATTGATGATATTCCTAGTGGTAGGAGGGTCATAAGAGACGATAGTGATGGCAGTGATTTCTCTTTGCTTCTCTGAGCATAGGCTAATGGTAATCCCAAGATTATTGCCAACAATGTGGCTAGACCACCGTAATATAGACTGTTCAGAAGTGGTATTAGTCCACCTCCTTGACCCATTACAAACAAATTTTCAAATCCTCGTGTAGTGAAGCTACTTGTGGTCGGATCATAGATTGATGCACGCCCAAGAGATAAGATTGGTCCTGCTATTAGTATTATCAATAGTATCAGATAGAGAACAGAAGAGATTCTTTCTTTGGGTGTGAGCTGTCCAATTCTAACTCGTCTAATCGCTCGTGTTTCCCCAGAATTTCTTTGAGTGTTTGTTGTAAGTCTAACATATGATAAAGCCAAGGCCATGGTGATTATTATCTGAACAAGAACAAGTGTACTAGCTTCACCATAATCGAAATTTCGGAAAGCATTCCAAATCTGAACTTCCATTGTCATGGTTCCTCTATTTCCTAAAGCCAGTACTATGGGAAATGACATGAAACAGAATAGAAATACCAACATCCCCGAAGCCATAATTGATGTTTTAATGTGAGGTAGAAACACATGACGGAACTTCTGCATTTTCGAAGCTCCAAGAATATCCGCACTTTCTTCCAAGTCTGGATTCAGACGTTCCAATGATGAGGAAACCATCAATATTACTAGAGGTATATTATAGAAAACGTGTGCTAGAAGAATCCCTGATACTCCATATGCAAGATTGATGATTGATGAGTTGCTACCTGTAATTAGCATGAAGAATGAATCGAAAAATCCGTAAGGTCCGAACACCTGAATGAATCCTACAACCACAGCAATCGGAGGTAGCACAAAAGGCACCACGATTGCTGCTCGAACCAACCATCTTCCTCTGAAATCTATTCTAGCAATAAGAAATGCACCAGGCAATCCCACAACAATTGTGATTATTGTGCTAATGAGAGCTTGGATTATTGTAAAGGAAAAAGTCTTCTGCGTAATAGGTGATGTTACCACTGCTAGAAATTCAGTTCCCGATTCTGAAGAGAGTCCCCTAATTACAACTGAAATGACTGGATAGACTATGAAAGTTAGTAGTATGATAAATGGAATACCAACTACTATGTACTTCGGAATTTGCTTCCAATCCATTGAATCACATCTATGCCATTATAAGATCCCACTCATCTAACCATTCTGTAAGGTTAGCTGCAATCTCTGAAGAGGGTAATAACGCATTTAGTAGGGAAACATCATCTGGATGCAATGCGTATGCAAATGCGTCATCCAGAGTCACTTCATTATTTGCTGGGAACATCCATTGATTTAGACCAACATATTGTTGAACTTGAGCGGATAGGCAGTAATCAACGAATAATTTTGCTAATTCTTGATTCGGTCCATCCTTAACTAGCCCAATTCCCTCTATTTGCATCCATGCATAATCTTGGTCATTGTAGTGCATTGGTGCAACTGCTACATTTGGCTCTTCTCCGGAATAGTATGAAGAATAAGCTGGGTCAGTTCCATAACTGACTAACATATTCCTCTCACTGGATTCATACCATATTGTCCATGCTTCAGTCCATCCAGCTTGCACATCAACATCGTCTTTTACTGCATTCCACCAGTCTTTCCAATCTGTTTCGAGTATTTTTTCATAAATTGCTATTTGGCCGAGGAGGAATGCCAAGCCCGGACTACTTTGGTGGGGATTTTCAGTAACGAGAGAGGAAGCAAAAAAATCAGTTGCCAAATTGGTAAAAGTAAAGTTATCAAGTTCGGGATGTGAAGTTGTATTGAGGTAATCCATTTCGTATATTATTGAAACTAGACCTAAATCGAATGGTATCACATGATGGTCTGAATCCAATGCTGAAACTACTTCTTCATCGATCAGGTTCAGATTTGGAGATGAATAAGGCTCAAGTACCGACTTTGCTGCATCTTGTAGAATAAGGATATTATCGATTCCTATCACAACATCAGCTTGAGGATTTTCTTGTTCTGCTACTAATCTTGAAACTATTCCGTTCGCATCAGTGGGAAGACGAATAATTTCAACTTCGATGCCATGTTCTCTTTCAAATGGTCCAAATACCGTATCATCTATGGTTTCTGGATTGTCCCCCCATAGCATGAAACTGTCATATGTGTATACTTTCAAGCTTGGTTTAGGGTATGTGAGAATCGCAAAAGATGCGATAGCGATAGTTGAAACAAGAATAATAGCTATGATGATTGTCTTTGGGTTTCTTCTGGTTGGATATATTTCAGACATTATCAATCACTTTATATCTTTGTTATACAACTCGGTTATAGAGCATACCCCATTAAATATGTCTCGGAGTGGTGTGAAGTGAGACCTCCTTGTGAACTGGTTCAAAAAGAATATCTACCACTGGTTAGAGCGAAAGTGGCACAACTATTACATGATCAAGACTTATCTCAGACTGAAATTGCATCTAAATTAGATATTACCCAAGCCGCAGTCAGTAAGTATTTGCGAGAGGCTGACCCACCAAAATCAAATCAATTACAAGTCAAACGAATATCTGAACGCATCGCTCACCGATTACTTTCTCCCTCTTATCGTCCCTCTGAAATTCTTTACGAACTATGTTCAGCATGCATGTTATCGAGAGTGAGTTCAGAAATCTGTCAAAGACATACGACTATTGTTCCAATATTGGCTGAGAATAATTGTCAGATTTGTTCTGACCTATTAAGTGGAAGAAACACGATTTTCACATCACGGACCAAAATCGTTCAAGATATGCATCAAGCCTTGAAACTAATTGAGGAATCTGTAGTTTTTCCAAATTTCATGCCAGAAGTGAGACCTAATCTTGTAGTGTGCGAAGATAGTTCAACAACGCCCCAGGATGTTCTGGCTGTCCCAGGGCGAATATCACTAGTTCATGGAAAAGCGAGAGCTCTAATGCAACCGCAATTTGGAGCATCGCAGCACACTGCTGAAATTCTTCTATGGGCAAAAGAAACATGGCGTTATCCAAGAGCTTGTCTCTCTTTAAGAGGGCAAGATGATTTGGTTCAAACTGCTGATACTTCTGGATTCAATGTTGTTGTACTTGACAATGCATGTATAGAAGCAAGTGAGATAATAAAGCAGGCCAAAGAATTCGAGGTTAATACAGATTCCCATCTCGCCATAAGTGTTCCTGGAGGAATAGGAATAGAACCAATTCTTTACACCTTTGGGCCATCCGCAGTAAGTCTTGTGAAGCGAGTTATCACCATGGCTGATTTTCTTGAAAAATAGTGTGTGTTACTCAAGCTTATGAATATACTAGATAGAGTATCTTCTACCAACAAACGAGAGAGATGTATGTCATGCTCAAAATCAGAAATGGAAGACTTGAAGATTGTGTAGACCTTCTCACTGTCTATATGGGTACTCATTGGGAGAAAGGACTAACTACAGTAGAAGAAGTGAAAGACCTTCATAGAGGATCTAATTTCTTTCGATGGGGTTGGCTTGTTGCGGAAATTGACAATCGTGTTGTTGGAGAGATTATATTCCGAACTGAGAGAAATCCTAGAACAGGAAAATTAGGGCTTATCCGTGATATTGGTGTCGATGTCAGATATCAGAAGCAGTCTGTTGGAAAAGCTCTTACGAGAGCTGCTGAAGAAATACTTCGGGAGAAGGAAGTTAGTAGGATAATTGCTGATTCACCACCTGAGGCATACAATTTCTGGATGAAAATCAATTATTTTTCCCGCGGAGAGCTTGTACGAATACAGTGTAATCCAAAGGATGTTCCTTCACGACGGTCTCGAATTGTCAAGACCTGTGAAGTAAATGATCTTCAGTCAATGCCAAGAAGTATGCGTTTCTCAAATATTTCTCATCCTGGTTTGTTGGTTGATACTGCATCATCAATAATTGATGGAAAGAAAAAGGGAAGTATTTTGAGATTCACCACAGATGATGAGTGTATTGGATTTGGAGCTATAATATCAAATAATGGGTCCGGGTCGGAATTTATTGCTGATGTCACCCCTTCTGGAGAAGACTATGCAGACTTAATTATTGCAAAAACTGCAAAATTTGCTTCAAAATGGAAGAGTAAAAATGTTGCAAGCCGAATTCCCAAAGACCAACTCTCCAGATTTATGGAGGTTACCGATTGGTCTTTGGAAACTGACAGACAGATTCCTGTCACTCGGCTTATGTGATTCTATTCTTCAGGTATCCCCACAATAAATGGCATTACCCAATTTAGTGCTATGAGAGATAGACCTACCGCCCATACACTTCCCATATTGAAATGCCAGATTGCAACTGGAATTGTAGTTACTCCGAGAACCAAGAACATTGCAGCTGTTACTAACAGGAAGAGAAGATCTGCAATGATAACTGGTTGCAAAGGCTGGCCGCTTTTCTTCCTAGTTATTGGTATTGCAATAGCAATTGCAAGCAATCCAATCAAGCTAATGACTTCTTCAATTCGAATGCTAGCAAAACCATATGAATTCTCTAATTCAGCTGTTAGGTTTTCTGGTGTTAACACTACTACTTTGATATCGTGTTCCCACTTTGAGTAGAGCGCGGTATCAATAAAGAAGGTATATTCTCCATTATTTTCAGTTATGTTTACAGAAATATTTGACAATCCTGTAACTAACACATTATCAACATACACTGATAGGTTCACGGTTTCCCATGTTGAATTGATATGAATTGTAAAGGCAACGTATCCTACAACAATATCATCATCTGGCGAAATAAATTCAATCAATGGAATACCATGATTGTCAATGATTAGAATTTGTTCCGCTTCCCATGTATGACCAAAACCATCGTCAGCTATTAGAGTGATTTCATGTTCACCTTCACTGTAGAGTGTAGTATCGATTATAATCTCACTATTACCTTCTGATACAGATAAGCTGTCTACATCGGGAGCAAGAACTCCATCAACATAAGCTGACACTGAAACAGTACTATATGGAGTGAAGACCTTTATTGGAATTGATGCATTTCCTGCAATAGTTTCGTAATTTGCCAAGTTTCTGAAAGTAATTCTCACATGGTCAAGAAATGTGTAAATACGATAAGCTGTATCTATCAGTCCTTCATCAGTTATTGCCTTGACAGTAATGTTGTGATCTCCGTTCTCATATGCAGTACCATTGATGGTATAATTATTTGTTCCTCCAGCCTTTGGAGTGTTATTATACTCTTCAATTATTTCTCCATCAACAAAGATGGTCACATTAATTTCATCGTAATCGGTAGTTATGTTTACCATCAAATCTGTAAGCCCAATAATTTGGTCTTCTGTATCTGGAGCAATTATCTGAACTGCAGGTGGACCATGATTGTTCACTTCATAGAATGCAGTCACAGACTCTCTCTGGAGAATACCTGTGTGATTCTCCTCAAATAATAGCGTGAAATTTAGTAATCCTTCACTCAAGCTTGTTGTGTTCACAGTTATATTTTGAAGGCCTGTGGTCACAACAGTGTTGTTATGATCGGGATGTATTTCCCCATCGACAAGGAGAGTGAAATTGAGGTCCCCATTATCTGATGTGATATTCAAAGTTAGGTTGAATGTACCAGAAACTTCTGAGTTGTCAACTGGACTCTGTAGATTGATCGTTATGTTATCAGAATCGTATGCAGCAGGCATAACTAATGGTGTATTTGCCTGAATCCTACTTTCCTGTGTGTTTTCTGTTGTTGCGAAGGGTTGGACCTGGAATGCTCCTGCAAGTAATATGGATAGGAGCAAGAGTAGTATCACACTATTTCGTTTATTCATTCTGCAGCCTTCCTGATACCCAATATCCTGTCTCGGGCGGATGGGCTCCGAGAGCGAAGCGAGTTTTTAAAGCTAGCGCCCTATCAAAATTCGTACTCATAACAATTTAGATTTCGCGATAGTGTCAATTCAAGTCCCTTATATCTCACGGTGCACTTGTAGAATTCGCACTCCTGAGGATTTGAACATGACAATAGATGAACGTGGGACCACTGTGAAAATTTGGTCACCCTCAGAAGATCTTTCCGAACGTGTTCGTTTGTTGAGAGAGCACTTCTATTCGTTTCACAAGAGAAAAGTGACTAACGAACCTTTTGCATTCACTACTGGCATGACATGGGATGAACTTTATTCTTACCATGATTGGGCCAATGAACCTGCTTTATACCAGTTCCTTCCATCAATAGAACAGACTCTAAAAGCGATGGCTATTCAAGTAGATTTGCCTGAGGACTTTTGGAGTTATCATTTACCTATGCGTCGTGCAATCTTCTTTCGTGAAGTCATGACTTCCTATATGCCAATTGAGATAATTGATGGCGAACTCATTGTTGGTTTTCACTTCAACACCGCGCTTTCCCGATGCTTAACTAAATCCGAAGCTAGATTTCGAGAGAAGTCCATGAACCGATGGTTCAAGGATGCAACTAGGTTAAACGATGCGGGAATCGGAACAGCTGCGAGTGTTCCTGGCCATCTAATTCCGAACTATGCAAAGGCACTCAGGATTGGTTTAGAAGGGCTTGTTAATGAATACCAGCAGTTGCTTGAGGATGTCATATCTGATGAGCATCGTGAATTCGTCGAGGCACTGATTGTTAGCCTGAAGACTGCAGATATACTAAGCAAGCGCTATGCGGAAAAAGCAAAGAAACTTGCAGAAGCAGAGTCTAATCCTGTAAGAAAAGACGAGCTAGAAAAGGTAGCAGCTATCTGCTCACGTGTTCCATGGAAACCTCCTGAAACTTTTTGGGAAGCACTCCAAGCACTCTGGATAATTCATATGCTAGTTATGGCAGCAGAATCATATCCTGGTGCTGGTCTTTCTCATGGTCGCTGGGATCAATATCTCTATCCATATTACAAACGAGATTTGGAATCTGGAACTATAACTCGAAGCTTCGCCAAAGAACTACTTCATTGTTATTGGATAAAACATAATTATGTCTATGATTTTCAAGGTCGCCTTGGGATAAATCAAGGGATAAACTCGAGCTTTGGGCAACTTATGACACTCAGTGGATGTGGTCCTAATGGAGAAGACCTGACCAATGAGCTAACTTGGCTTGCATTAGAAGTCATCGAAGAAATGAATCTTCTCGAACCTAAACCAAATGTTCGGATTCATCGTAATACTCCTCAGGACTTTCTAATTAGGGTGTCTGAAATAATAGCCAATGCTCAGGGCTCTCCATTCTTGTTAAACTTTGATGAACACAGTATTGAAGGATTGGTCTGGCAGGGTGTTCCACGAGACGAAGCATGGGATTATGGTATTGTGGGCTGTCTTGAAAACACTATGCAAGGTAATGATCGGTCTGATACTGTTGATGTAAATATCAATCTTGCAAAAGCAATCGAATTAGCTCTAAACGATGGCAGAGATTTCCAGACTGGTGAACAATTGGGAGTTAACACTGGAGATCCAAGAAGTTTTCATTCATTGGAAGATTTGTTGTCTGCTGTCAAAAAGCAACTTGATACTCTCGTGAAATTATTGGTTAAAACTGGGAATGCAGCTGACACCATACGTGCAAAATACCAACCAACACCTTATCTTAGTGCTTTAATGGATGGATGTGCTGAACGTGGAAAAGATGTGAACCAAGGTGGAACTGACTATAACTTCAACACAATGGAAGGAATGGGAATTGCAACCCTTGCGGATTCGGTTGCAGCAATAAAAAAATTCGTCTTTGATCAGAAACGTATATCGATGTCTGAATTGCTTGAAGCACTCCATGCTAATTATGAAGGATTTGAGGAGATACGTCAACTACTCAGAAATAAAGCACCAAAATTTGGAAATGATGATGATTATGTGGATGATATAGCAAGAGAACTATCAATGCATTGGGCAAAAGAGGTGTTCAAATATAGAAACGACTTCACAGGGCGCCATTATCGGGCTGGATATTTGAGCTGGAATTACTACATCCCTCTTGCTCCTCTCACTGCTGCCACCCCTGATGGAAGGCGCAGGGGCGAATATCTCTCAGGGGGTGTTGGTGCGGTTCAAGGGATGGATTCTAAAGGCCCTACTGCATCAATTCGTTCTGTTGGAAAGTTGGGTTTGGAAACAGTCCCTAATGGTGCATCTCATACAATCACAATCAGTCCTTCTATGGTCCGGTCTCCAGAACATATCG
>WJMJ01000110.1 GCA_014728035.1 Promethearchaeota archaeon
AATAGATACAGATACTTTAAGTATGGGCGGAAGTATTGATTTGGGTTCTGATTCTTCTGATAATAGAATAGGACTAAGTAAGCAAAATTCATATGGTTTTAATGGAACTATTGATGAAATTAGAATATATGACAGGGCTTTGACAGAAGAAGAAGTCTCATTCTTATACAATAACCAATTATCCTTACACTCAGACGACACTTCCACGAGTTGCAGAGAGACTTGGGAAGCGTATTTAGAACAAACTGATGATGGTGGGGAAGTGGGAACAGACACGAGCCAAGACGTGAAGATTGACAATACGGATTCGAATGCTCCAACATTTGATTACACTACTGCATGGATTCCACCAACAGGAGGAAATGGAATTTATGACACAGGGTTTACTCCTTATGCTGTGTGCGAGGATTCATGTTTGAATTATGCTAATGTGTTGGTTTATAATGATACTGACAGTGCTTTGGTCAACGTGAGCGAATATGTTTATGGACAGAGTAATTATACGTGGGACGAATATGTCAATACAACAAACTGGAGTTTTGGTACTTACAGATATAAGATGAGTTGCAGTGATGCGGGATAGGTGTGATTGTGTGCGAAAAAAAAATAATATCAAATTTAATGTTTCTTATCTCAGTGGTGATAATAGCATTCGCCTTTCTGTCCCACTTTCAAGCATTGGCGCAGAATACAAACACTACTTCAAGTTATGAATTCAAAGTATGTCATGTTTTGGGTGATGGTTCTGGAAATGTAAATTGTACAGGACCTTATGATTTCAGGGTTGGGGGTTTTTTCTGGCTTAATGGTACCCATAATAATAGGACATATTATTATGGAGCTTATAGCAATGCTACTGGATATATGGAAAGACTCATTGTCAATGACTTAAAATTATATAGGAATGGGAGTTTAGTTGATGATGGAAAATATGATTATAGATATGTAAACATGACATCAGATTCGATATCAGACCAAAATAACACGCTTGACCCCGAGGGTGAATTTGATGACCCTTCTAATTGTGTTGATGGTGACTTTGATACATTTGGTAAACTCGAAATAAACGGAGGGGCTGGGACTGGAGCGGCAAAAACAGCATATGTATATGAAAATTACACGATTCCTGCTTACAATGATTCTGCTCAAATAGAAATTAAATATGAAGTGTATACTGATAGTTCAATTGGCTCGGCATGCAAGGCACAATTCTATTTTTCTTTATATAATAGTACAGACTGGATAAGTTTGTTGTCTGATTCAACCATCACAGGAAATAGTGGAGTGACAACTGTAAATAAAACTGTACCGAGGTCATATTTGAATGAATATGTTTTAGACGACAAATTACAGATTAGAATGTTTATGTGGGTCAGGGATTTGGATGGAACAAGTCTTTGTGATTCATCTAAAACAATAAAAGCTATTTATTATGAATCTAGGGTACTATGGCGCAATTCAACTGTCGAAATTCTTGATTATAGTACTGTGGGTGGGAGCAACAATACAATTTATGTTGATTTTTATAAAGATGCTTATGTGAGGAATTTTGATTTTAATGTGTCAGGATATGGACAATGGAGCCAAACATGGAACTTCAACATGTCCTCACCGACTATACATCACTTGATGATGACAGATAATGGCAACAATGTTACATCAGGTCAAATGTCATCTCATTTATGTACTGATTCAGAAGTATATGGTGTAAAGGGAACAGATGGACACGATTATATAGGTGAAGCCGGATTTTTATGGGATACGTCGACATGGAATACAACTGATTATCAGTGGACTGACATCGAGACTATATTTGGAACTAAATATACTGGTACTGTCAGCATCAGTTCTAAGCTGATTGGTCTATCTTCATGTTCTTCTGTTGGAGATGAATGTGGCAGTATTGCTTCATTTGGGACTGATTGTAGTAATTATAATCAACTGGACAGCGGTAGTTCTAATGTAAATTCTTATGATAATGTAACTTTAAATAAAACATTCCCCAACCAATATGAATATTTGGCCATTTCTACAAAGGGAACTTGGTCAAATGTAGAAGCTGGTATATATAGCAAATGGTACAATGAATCTTATTTACAGCTCTGGTTACAGAATTGGACTTATCCATCCAACGTGCAGATAGACGTTGGAAATGATGGTGATTATGATTATACGTATTCGGAAGAATTGAACCAGACTGCTGAAATATCTCCCCAGAACACAGGAAATTTGAATAGTGAAATTCAGGATTATCTTTCGACCTGTTCAGCAAATGCTACTGGATACTGTTCAGTGCCAATTGTGATTCATTCTGATACAGAAGGAGAAATAAGAGTAAGCTCTATGAATATAAATTACACCAAAAGATATGTAGAAGAGGTAGAACAACTTGATCCGGGTATTTATAATTATACTCTTTTATATGAATCAAATGTTGGAACAGGGAGCGAGAGTCTGTTTGCCACTGTTTATAATATCAGCTATAATTTTACTTATTATATTTGGGACGGTTCAGTTGATGATGAAGCTTGGGTAGATGCTTTCAATATCTCTAATTCAGATATAGCAGACCAGAACATGAATACAACTTGTGGTCCGGGTAGTTGTTGGGATACTGACGAAAATTGCCTTTGCTGGAATAGTATCGGATATTCAACAGGAGAAATTCCTCTTTTGAAGTTAAATTCAAGTCAGATACCAAATTTTGTAGACCATGCACAGTTATGTTTATGGTCATTATCAAGTACCAGTATTTGTGGTAATACGAATGCTAACCAATCTGCATATTATTCTTATGAGGATGATTGGAACTCAACAAATGTTACTTGGAATAATATACCCGATTGGATGAATTACAGGCTCAGTTTTTGTGAGGAGCATGGCAGATGGGCTTGTTTTAATATTACTGATGGAATATACGACCGGGATGATATCAGTACGATTGCCATAGTCGGATTCAATTGGTGGACTTCAAGTGTTGTCTCAGAGAGACTTGCTTATAATTCAAGTGATAACCCGGGAGGACATCCAATGTTCAATGCAAGTATGTCCGAATATTCAATAAATGCCACATCCTATAATGGAACATTTGAACCCACAGGACAGACACAGGATTATTGGAATCAAAAAGTATGCAATATAGGCGCTGAAACGACCAATATCAGTATGTCTCTCCAGAATATCGTAAATTCAACGGGAGATAGTGTAACATCATTACCGGATTGTATGCCAACTTATTTGTTTTCAACAAACTATACTTTTGAACGGGGGCATGATGCTAACATAACTGGGAATACAGAAGAGGTGGTATGTCAGGATTTGGCTACTGGTTCATGTTGTGATATATGGCACCAGATTGATTTCATAAGCTGTACGCCCGGTGATTTTGTAGACTTTGAATTTAATGTAAATGCCAGCTCTTATTTGGTGGGGTGATTTGAATTCCGATAACAGTTCCAGAAGACATAAAAGTTCCTTATGGAAAATCAGGATTAATTTCTATTTACATAGGTTCATCCAGTTCCGATGAAACAAATTATTCAAATAATCTTGATTTATTCAAATTTTTCAAAAAATTAAATCAGAAAGGATATTGTAAAATATTGTTATTTGGTGTTGTAAAATCCGATTTGGATGATTATATAAAGAATAATAATTACATCAAAGTCTTCGTGAACAACGAGCTTTTCCACAAGTATAAGATAATAAACGTTGACACAGATGTGATGATGGGAGATACCACAGTGATAGGGGTCGGAATGTCTGAGACGTTGAAAGAAAGTATCACTGATGCAAGTTCATATAGCTATACGGATACAACATCTGAAAAAATAATATCTGATTTGGCTTCTGGTTTGATAACCATAAAAGAAAATATGAATTTAGGAAACGTTACCCATGATTGGAATTTTTTACATAAATTGGATGGGATGATGCAAGTGGTTGAATATTTTGATGGGGATTGGTGGATTGGTTGGGAACACCCCTTTGACACTGATTATCTCTATGTTGTTGATAGGAAAGGTGTGGCATCTGCCCAGAGGGAATTTTATAATCATGGTTCAAAGAACAATATTTTCAATTCAGAGCTGATATTTGATAGGGAATCATTCAGCAATTCAGTCACAATTGTAGGACCGAACAATACTCCAAACACAACAATTTCAGCTGTTTCCACTTATTATACTAATCTGGCATCAGATACGAATCAATATACTTCAGGTCCAAGAGAATATATCAATGTCCAAATGATGGATGCGACTGAATTTCCAAGTTTGGGGATATTGAAAATTGGTGATGAGTATATACCCTATGATGCATTAAGTGGAAATGGTATTGATGAAACCAGGGACATAGAAGCTGGTTTTATAACTTCTGGTGATGCTCATAGGAAAAATACGCTTGTATTTTGTTGTTATGATGGTACAGGAAAGAATAATTCGCCTTTGAATAGTGATATAACAAATAGTGATAGTACTATAACATTGAATGATGCTAGCAGTTTTGATAGTTCTGGAAGTGTTATAATTGGAAATGAGATTATAACTTATACGGGAATAAGTGGAAATGATTTGACAGGATGCACAAGGGGAACATCTGATACAATAGCAAAAGCGCATAATGGTGGTGTGGTTGTAATTGAGTATGATTCATCAAAACATTATACTAAAACAAGTCCACAGACGGGAAGCTTAATCTCGACTTGGGGATTGAGAACTAAAAAATTGAAGGACTTGGGGCTTACTTCTGCCATGACGGGTGAAGCATTTGCAAGCAGGATAATCGAACCTGCTCTTGACAACTTATCAGATACAAAGGGTGGACTTGCTACAGTAAAATTTAACTGTGCTGATATCACAGAAGCATCGGAAAACAAGCTTGGAGACGTGATTTATATAGATGACTACGAAACAGAAATACAGGAAAGGCTTAGGATATTGAGCATGGAATTGAAAAGAACTGCTAAAGCGGGAGAAGAACTGGTCATAGAAGCTGGAAATGATACTGTCAGTTTTGTCAAGCAGTTGATAGAAAAATTACAATATAAATACGGTTAGGTGATAAAATGGATTTTAGAAATTGGTTATTCGAAGCTCTTTTCAAAGACTTCAAAGAGTCTTACGAAAATACGATTTATTCAAAGGAACTGAAGATAAAAGAACTGGAAGACGAGATTGGGAAATTGAAAAAGATGCCAGAGGACGAGAGAAAGAGACAAGAATTGATAGACAAACTCAACAACAAGTATCCAAAAAAAGTGATATACTACACAGGGAGGGATATACCGAACGTGGGAAGCCTCAACTTGGATGTGAGGGGATTCTTCATCAACCCCGAGTGCGCAGAGATGCAGAAGATTTCTTCAAAGTGGTCTCATTTGCCAGATGACCAGAAGGCGTTCAAGTGCTTGGAATGGGTCATAGACAACATCAAGTACACTCCTGATAAAGAACAGTATGGATTAAATGAATTTTGGGGATATCCACAGGAAGTGCTTAAAACTGGTCGAACGGATTGTGACGGAGGCAGTATTCTTTTGGCTAATCTGATGGAAGTATGTGAAGTTCCTTACTGGAAAATAAGAATGACCGCATCTGATACAGTTGGGGGCGGACATGCGTGGGTATGCTACTACCGAGAATCTGATGATACATGGGTGCCATTGGACTGGTGTTTTTATCCAACAAAAAAATCAATAAAAGCTAGGAATGATTACAAAAACAATAAAAACTATGGCGATATTTGGTTTAGCTTCAACAGAAAATATAGTTTTTCAAAAGAATTGGGGTGATGAAGTGGTAAATAAAAGGAAAAGGGAGATTGAAAAAAACAAGATAACCAAAAAAGACTTTATGTCAAACTTCCAAATAAATAAAGAAGAGGAGGCTAAGAAATGAATGAAAAACTCAAAAGCTTTCTTGTGAGAGCCGGTGCAGAGATATGTAAGTTCGGTGCATCTTGGTTCGCATCTGCTGATTTCAGTCAGCAGGCTATGGTATACGGTGGAATGACGTTGCTGCAGATAGTATTGAGCGCAGTGATGAGCGAGTTTGCACCTACCACAGCGGCAAGAAAAGCTGGTTGGTTGAAGAGAACATTGGGAAGATTGTAAAATTTCGACTCGTTAGGGGAAATGTAATTTAGACAACTCCTGTAAAGGAAGTTCTAAGTACACCCCAAATCTCGACGTCGGGATAAAGAGAAGCTCCTAACGGGCTTTTATTTTATTTTAGATAAGGTGATTGTATCAGTAATGGAATGTCTAACAAGGAACTTATAAGGGATACGAGGGAGAGAGTGATAAGTCTCGAAGTAAAGGTCGATATGATAAACAGAAAATTAGATATGCTGCCATGTCCGGCTTATGAAGATAGGATAGGTATCCTCGAAAACTGGAGGGGCAAAGTGATGGTAGTTGCCGGTATAGTATCTATGTTCATAAGTTTATTCATAGCATTTTTAAGAAGTAAATTGTTTGTTTAAACTAATAAACCATCATATTTGTTCAAGCATATTTGATATTAAATTACTGGCTTACTAATTTTTGTATATGAGTGATGTTTATTGGAAAAAATTAGAAAGAAAAATTTCGAAGCTTCTTGGTGGAAAAAGAAGAATATTCGGGGGAGTACATTCAGAAAAACCGATTGATGTTGAGGCGGATGGTATAATTGTTGATGTCAAGTCAACGAAAGGAAAGAAATCCATCACCATCAAAAGAGAGGATTTGGAAGACATCCAAAATCTAGCAGAGAAGAAAGGTGTCATGGGTGCTATAGCATTCCAGTATTACTATGACAGAAACCAGTACATTATCCTGAACATTGAAGATTTTCTAAAACTGAGAAGCTAGTTTTAATCGGGTTTAGAGGTGATAGAGTGGATAGATTAGATAAATTTACAGACGTAGTCATCGACACCAATGAGATAGTCGACAAGGATTTGGATGAGAAGAGAAAGAAACAGAAGAGGATTGGGGGGATTCATGCTTCGGCAATCGGGTACTGTATGAGAAAGCAGTGGTACGAGATAAAGATAAACAGGCCGCAGCCGAATGACACCTTGAGAATATTCAAGGTCGGGAATCTGCTCCATGATTATGTGACAGAATTGCTCAAACGACATGAAGACGTCGAGTATGTAGAGGACGAAAAACCAATCAAGATTCTGGTAGAGCCAGAGGGGTTTGTCATACATGGCACTTATGATGATTTGGTACACCTGAAAGACGGGACAAGGATACTTGTTGATGAAAAGAGCTGTAAAAACTTATTCTATATAGCAGAGCCGAAAAAAGAACATGTGATGCAGTTGATGCTTTACATGAGAGTTCTCGAAGTTGAACATGGGCAGATTTGCTACATCTCCAAGAACAAGTTCCAGATGAAGAACTTTCCTGTGAAATTCGATGAAAAGCTGTATAAGGAGGTATTAGCACGTGCCAAGAAGCTTCATCTATTTCTAGATGAAAACGAGCTGCCTCCTGCAGAAGCAAAACAAAGTAAATCTACAGAGTGGCTCTGCGAATACTGTCTCTATGCAGACCTCTGTCATGAAAAGGGGCTGGAAGAAAAATGAATAAAGAAGAAGTCGGTATTTTAATTGGTTCTCTAATAATAATTTGGCTTATATTTCTCTTTTTGGAGGCTAGAACATGAAAGTAGTGACTTTGAGCGGGATAGAAGAGTTTGTCAGCAGACACAACAGAGGAGAGACGTTGCCGAAAGAATGGGATACGATGGTTCTCAATTACATAAGGCAGAAAGAGAGGTTCATGGAGATGCACAAAAAAAGATATGAAAGGGCTGAACGTGAACTCAAGGAAGCCAAAGAGGGTTATTATTTGCTGTCTGGGGTGATGTTAAAATGACTGGACTTACCGATATCGAAGTAGAATTGCTTAAGAAATTGATGGGCTTCAATTTCGACTTAGAGACACTTTCAAAGATGACCGGTGAAGAACCCGAAGAAGTCGGTAAAGCTCTGAACAAATTGAGGAAAAAAGACCTTGTAAAGCTCAATGATGACAACACGTTCCTTCTCACTGGGGCTGGCTCAAATGAGCTCAAGGAAATACAGGAAAAACAGAAGGTATTTGAACGGAGAGAGATGTGGGGATTGCATCCAGCTGGAGGCATAGAACCGAGCATCAACCTTGTGTATGAACCGATAAACGAGAGGGAGATGGTCTATAATTGGAATGGAAGGAAAGGTCTTGCTCCCATACAGAGCATGTCCGATAGAAACTTTTTCAAGATTGAAACCACCACGTTTTATCTCAAAGACGCTCCCCTGAAGAGCAAGGAATTGATTTGGGAAGTTCCAGACAGGAGTGTCCTTGAAAACTGGGCTGCCAGAAAAATCAAGTCGGTCCCGATGAAAGAACTGTATGACACGTCCACTTACTTTACAAGCATATTCTTCGACACGTCAGAAGAAGCTTATCATTTATTATTATTCTTGGCGTCTTTCCAGACGTGGTTTGCTCCTTATTTACCAGCAAGATTTTTTGTCGAAGTAATCGGCTCGTTTTCAGGAGGGAAGACCTGTGCACTTAATCTTCTTGAATGTATGACAAGACATGGTCATCTGATGAACTCTGGTTCTCTTGCTTTTGTTGGAAGGGGAATGGAAAGATGCAAGATAGCATTCTTATGTGATGAGTTCGACAAATTTGCTGAAGAGAATGAAGAACTTTTGGCTCTTGCGAGAAGCAGCCAGAAAAAAGGAAATTATGCTAGAGCCACACAATCAGGACAGATTGAATCCTTCGAGACAAGGGGCAGCTTTTACTATACAGTTCATGGTGAGATGGACAGGGCAATGTCTTCAAGAGCCATGCCAATCTACACGACGAGGACTGATATAAAAGGAATGGGAAAAATCAATCTGTTGAAGACGCAGATAGGAAAGGACATCCTGACCGATTGGTTTTTGTGGTACATGGACAATGCTGTCGACGCAATCAAGAACTTGAGGCTTGGTGAGATGGAATGGGACTTATTGGTATCAAAGACTAAGGGGATAAATGACAAGAAAGAGCGGATTGAAAAGATGAGGGAACAGTTGTTAAAACACGCTGAAAAGAGCAACGCGGATTTGGAGATGGGTCAGGAATATTATGGTCGTGATGAAGAACTCGGTACGTTGTTTTCCATGTTCCTGAAGTATGTTTTCCAGCAGTCGTTGAGTGAGAGGAAGGATGAGATTGAAAATCATGTGAAAGCTCTTTTCGAGATTAGGGAAAGTAGGTCGGAAGAGTTCTCTGAAACAGGGCTGATAGGAGACGTTAGAAATGTTCTTGCCAACTTTTACCAGAAGTGGAAGAACGAGGATGATTACAGAACTCCAGATGGATATTTCATGATACCCAACATAGAGCTGAAAAAGAAACTTGCAGACTACTTGAAGTCACAGGGAAAATTCAACCCGTCTGCGACAGAGATGGCGAGCGTGTTGAGAGATTTGGGATTCCAGAGGGGAGAAAGTAGAAAGAAGATGAAGTCAAGAACTTCTGAAGAAAGGGAAACAGGAGAAAACAAGAGAATGAGATTATGCAATATCTACACTGAGAAAGTGTGCCGAATACTTGGGATAGATGTCCCGAAAAGACTTGGAGAGCAAAGAGAACTGGGGAGATAAAATATGTGGAAAAAGAAAAAAATAAATGAAGTAGATGTCGGAAAAATAATAACTCTTAACAACAAGATAAATAGGATAGTGATAAACAAAAGAGTTTTTGGCAGTCTTATAATCAGTCATATTTTATATGGTTTGTTAGAATCTGACCAAATTGACGATGTTCTCAATGGTAATTTTAAAGTTGAAATAGATGATGAAGATGCGATAATAATTATTGGAGAAGATAGAAGTGAATGAAAGAAATTGGAAATATGAACCATGTAAAGTTTTAAAACAATTGTG
>WJMJ01000111.1 GCA_014728035.1 Promethearchaeota archaeon
TGCTATATCCACAGCAAAACAGGTTGATGAAACCACTGACATAAAAGCGGTATCTGTAGTAACAGTACACGAGTATTTGCGAGGTGTCTATTATCATCATATCGGGAAGAAAACGCTGGATGATAAGCTCCGAAAGGTTTTCACAGACCTCGCACATTTTGAACAACTGGAATTCACCACTTCAATTGCACGAGAAGCTGCATACATCGATGCCCTGCTGTTTAAGCAGGGTGATATGATTCCTTATGCTGATGTTGTAGTCGCAGCCACCTCAAAGCATCACAATATCCCCTTAATCACACGTGATAGCCATTTCAAAGTTGTTGATGGTATTGTAGTGATAGATTATTAGATGACAAAGGTATCTGTAGTAGAAGATCGGATGGATTACCTTCTACACATATCAGTGAATCGTAATAATCTGCGATAACACACAGGTGAACGGGGGAAGGACGATGTTTCCTACTTCTCACGTTCACTGTTGAGCACCTTATTTTCACTTTGTATATTCTACTCGGTTGAGTGGTAACTAGGTTTCATGTGTATTCTTATATCCGTTAAAATCTACATACTCATAGAGGTCTGATAGCCTTGGCTTCAAAGACAATCACCATTTCAGAAGAGGTCTATGACCTATTGGAGAAGATGCTCCTTCCGGGTGAGAAGATAGAGGATGCAATACTCCGCCTGTGTGGTATCAAGAGCCGTCTTCATGATTCTGATTTCGAAAAGGGCCTCGAAAAGATCATCAATGAAGATACAGAGCTTCTCAAACGACTTGCAAAATAGTGAGTGGTGCATACTTCGTGAGATATTTGAGCTATGACGAGATCCTGTCCATCCACGAGCGTTTGATAGAGGTCTTTGGTGGTGAGAGCGGTATATTCTCGACTGATGCTTTGGAGAACTGTGTATCACTTCCCATGATGTCAGTGTTTGGAACCGAAACCAATCCTACTGTCTGGTCAAAAGCCGCAGCATTGCTTTACTGTATACTTATTCGCCATCCCTTTGTTGATGGAAACAAGAGGACTACTTGGACGGCCGCGAAACTCTTTCTGTTTCTCAATGGATATGATCTACAGGTTGATGTGGATACAGCTGAGGCAAAGATTCTCCAATTGCTGAGGGAAGAGTCATCAAATGATTCGATTGCAAAATGGCTTGAACAGTGTTCTACGAAAATATAGTTTTTTCATTGCTTCGTATGCATTTTTCGCAAATTCTCATGGAATTTGCAACGAGCAGACGAGCGGGGGAAGGACAAACAGTTACTTGCCCCTTACGTCCACTGTTGAGCACCCTATTTTCATTTTTGCACTTCAGTAACCTTTTACATCTTATTCGAATTATAGTTTGGAATCCGATGATAACGAGAACTTTAACTTTATTAGTCGATAACTAAATCAGTATCTGTGTTGAGTAATCTGTGGTGGAATCTCTCATGTCTAAGGATGAAAAAAAGGAACTCATTCGCTTCAAATATGAATATAGTCCCGACTTTAGAGAAGAATATGTTACAGGAGCTCGTGGAGGTATTCAAAACATATACCATCTTAGTCTTAACTTTTATAGTGAAAAGTCAAAATTACGCTCTCTTGAGGATTCTCTTTGCGAATATACTGATGGTTCACGGAGAATAGAACCTAAAGAACCTTCCAAAGAGCCTGATATCATTGAACGTACATTTAAGGTGGGATTGGTTCTATCCTTTAATGCTGTTCGCGAGTTGGCCAGATATCTTGAAGAAAAAGTAAAAGAGATTGACATGATTGAGGAAAACCTTTCCAAGCAAATATCTGGTGGTGGGGATGAGGATGATTGATGATACGGCAAATCCAGAATGGTATAAATTGAGACCTACTCCTGACCGTATGTCTAGTTATGTCAATGAGTATCTTCATTTCGATACAGGTTCCTCCACTATGTCGAAGGGTGTTATCCATACCAGACCCTCCACTATCGATACTTTACTAGATCTATTCGGAATCTTGGATGATGAAACTGCATCTACTATTGAGAAGGCAATAGATCAACACCGAAAGCAGCAAGATGAATCATTTGCCCAGAGAATTCAGAGGCGATATCATGAATCTTCTTGATACATGTTTCGTTATCGATCTTATGAAAGGACGCACTGATTGCAAGGTGTTTCTTCAAGATAGGAAAGCACAAGGACAAGATGTTTTTCTGTCAACAGTATCTGTCTACGAGTTACTAGTAGGTCTTGCACATACACACAACAAAAAACTTGAGGAGCAAAAAATCAAAAATGCATTGTCTTTGCTACCAACTATATCCTTTGATATGATTGCATCCAGGGAGTCTGGTGCAATTTATTTTGAGTTGAAATCATGTGGCCAAATTCTCAAAGGTTATGATATTCTTATTGCTGGTATTGCTCGGGCAAACAACTACTCTATTGTGACCCGAGATGGAAAACACTTCCATCGAATAAATGGACTACAGGTTATTGAGTATTAGATATTATTACCTTGGTAAGATGGAGCACCTCCTACGCATTTTTCGCAAATCGTTCAGCGATTTGCAATAGCAGACGAGCGGGGGAAGGACAAACAGTTACTTACCCCTCACGTCCACTGTTGAGCACCCTATTTTCATTTTGTATATTCTACTCGGCTGAGTGGTAACTAGTTTTTGTATTCCCCTATTGATAGGGGTTGCGGGTGGTTACGCCTTAATGCTGTTGAATTTATATGTATATGTACTCATATGTATGGTGATTATTATGGCGAAGAACATTGCTTTGGCAGAAGATGTATACAGAGACCTCAAACGTATGAAACGAGATGGTGAGAGTTTCAGTGACCTGATCAGAAGACTGATGAAGACAAGAGGAACAATCTCCAAGCTCGCAGGATCTGCAACACTTAGTACGGAAGAATGGTTGGAGATGAAAAGACTGAAGGACGAACAGGCGGCAATGGATGAGAGCAGAACAGAAACTATCCTCTCACAACAAGAGGGATGATTGCTCGTGCCTATCTTTGATACGACCTTTCTCATAGACCTCACTAGAGGTGACGTTGATGCTATATCCACAGCAAAACAGGTTGATGAAACCACTGACATAAAAGCGGTATCTGTAGTAACA
>WJMJ01000112.1 GCA_014728035.1 Promethearchaeota archaeon
ACGAGCGGCCTCTGCATTAATACCAAGGAGAGCATAATCCTCATCCCAGACATTCTCAAGTTGGGCACGAATGTCAATAGGAGTTAGTCGAACAGAACCAACTTCGCCGACCTCATAGATAGAGGTTGGTTTCTCAAGTTTAAGTTTGAGTTGTTCGGATCCACAATGTGGGCAGCTCTTGGCTTTGGCACCGCGTTTCAGAATCTCCTTTGATAGAGCAGCAGTCTTTTGGCCGATCTCAGGATATCGTTTGAACAGACGATTGTAATAATCAATCTCTTCATCAGTAAGTAAGATGCGACTACATTCTCGGCAGATAGCACGAAGCACTTTGTGAATGACTTTAGCATATCCTGCGTGCATGATAGGTCGAGCAAGCTCGATGTGGCCAAAATGGCCAGGGCAGTTACCTACACGGTTACCACAGGTTCTGCACCGTTGACCGGGGTCAATGACACCGAGACGTTGGTCCATAATACCGGACTCGATGGGATAACCATCTTCATTGTAAGTATCTGCCACAACGATTTGGGCAACGGACATCTTACGAATATCTTCGGGACTTAGAAGCCCGAATTCAATGGAGTCGATTTTTTTGGTAGGAATACCTGTTAGCATTAAATCACCTTCTGGATAGGGACGAATAAGTATTGGCAATATAGAGGACATATATATGGTCTATCCCCTATTCAGATGACAATTTAGAATCACTATGAAGTTGTTATAATCTTTTAGTTATGAAGGTCAACTATTGTAGAAAATCGAATGTGATGATATTTTAGACTTGAAAATGAACTAGTTTATTTGCTGATTCATACAGATTTGGATACTAAAATCTAATCAATCTATAGCATCCATTTCACTGCCTCTCTAGTGAAGGAATGTCTAAATATTTGTCTATTAACTGTGACTCGACATAGGGGAGGGACTTGAATCCAAAAAACGCACCTACGACATTCTGTGAGAGCCGGATAGGTTCCTTCCCAATAAGGTATTGATGAGCAAGATAGATACAGATACTGGCGACCACAGCAGGTTCAAAGTCATTATCAGGGCTCAATAGTCCAAATTCAATGGAATCAATTTTTTTGGTAGGAATACCAGTAAGCATTAGATCATCTCCTTGAGGCGCAGTCTGCACGCAAGACCAAGCGACATCATCTCTTGAATAAGAAGTTTGAAAGCATAAGACACAACTACGCGGTTAATCTTAGAACCAGTTCCGCAGATGGGGCAATAATACTGGTCTTTATTTCGGTCATAGACACCAATCAAGCCACATTCTTCACATACAAGCATAGTACTCTTGTCAGACTCATCAAGAAGACGGCCTTTGAGAAGAATTGCAGCTCCATGTCCAATGAGAACATCACGTTCCATCTCACCAAATCGCAGACCACCTTCTCTCGCACGACCCTCTGTGGGTTGACGAGTAAGAATCTGGACAGGACCCCGAGCACGGGCATGTATCTTGTCAGCAACCATGTGATGGAGTTTCTGCATGAATACGACACCAATGAAGATGTCGGAGATGAGTTTCTCACCTGTAACACCAGAATACATGGTCTCACGACCGTTATGCTGGAGTCCTGCATTGATGAGCATATCGAATAATTCCCGTTCACTTACACCACAGAAGGGGGTACCATCTTGTTGCCTTCCAACCATACAACCAGCTTTACCAGCAACCATCTCGAGAATCTGTCCAATAGTCATTCTGCTTGGAATAGCATGAGGATTGATAATGAGATCAGGAACAACACCGTCCTCTGTAAAGGGTACGTCTACCTGTGGGACAATATAGCCAATAACACCTTTCTGTCCATGGCGAGATGCGTACTTGTCACCAAGTTCAGGAATTCTAAGGTCTCGAACCTTCACCTTGACCAATCTATTCCCATCAATAGTTTCGGTTAAAATAACGCGGTCGACGACACCGGATTCACCATGACGTACAGCCACCGAGGTCTCACGACGATTTGGAGATTGAATGTCAAATTCTGAATATTCTTCCAAGAATCTTGGAGGAGAAGTTCGTCCGATAAGGACATCGCCACCTTGAACCTCTACTTCAGTTTCTATAATACCATCTTCACCAAGGTTTCTGTAAGATTCCTGTGCGCGATATCCACGAACGCTTCTATCTGGAATCTGGAAACGGTCTTCTTGACCACCCGGATATTTTCGTTCTTCACTCTCATATACACGGCAGAAAGTACTACGACCTAGTCCTCGCTCAATGGATGCCTTGTTCATAATCAAAGCGTCTTCCATATTGTAGCCTTCAAAGGAAAGGATTGCTACAACGAAGTTTTGCCCAGCAGGGCGTTTTTCATATCCAATGGAGTCCATAGGCCGAGTCTTTACAATAGGAATTTGTGGATAGTGGAAGAAATGTGCACGTGTGTCTGCACGGAAGTTGAAGTTTGAAGCAGGGACACCAACTGATTGTTTGGCCATTCCCGCCATGTATACGTTACGAGGTGACTGATTACGTTCAGGAAACGGAATGAGTGCTGCTGAGATGCCAAGGATAGTAGCAGGAACAATCTCAAGATGAGTGGTATTTGGTCCAATCTCATCTGGCATCATCGCAATCAAAGTATTCTCTTCCTCTTCAGCATCAAGGAACTCGATAATACCATTTCTAACAAGGTCACTAAATTTCCATTCTCCCTCGCTAATCATTCTGAGATGCTCATCAGTAAGACGACTCTTTCCATTTTCTACAACTATTACTGGACGACGGACCCTACCAGCATCACAATTAACCTCTACCTCGTGAGTGTTCTCATAATATGCTATGTTGGTTTCATGGTTGATTTCACCAGCTCGTCGCTTCTGTCGAATGGTCTTAGCCAAAACTAAGGGAGCTGGATGCACCCCTACCAAACGTCCATTTAGAAATACGTCAGCCCATTTAGAGCTTCTTTTTCCACTTCTCTCTTCAATAGGTTCAACGTCCGCCTTGTAAAGTGCACGTTCAACAAAATCCTCATCTGTGCCTACTGAAATATATGCCATCATTGCAATATTCTTGACAAGGCCACAATTTGGTCCTTCAGGCGTTTCATTGGGACAAATTTTTCCCCAATGTGTTGAATGTAAGTCTCGAGCCTCAAAGTGTGGCTGAGAACGTGAGAGAGGTGAAACAACTCTCCGAAGATGTGACAGGGAGGAGATATAATTGGTGCGGTCAAGAAGCTGAGACACCCCAGCTTTGCCACCTACCCAATTACCAGTAGCAAGAGCATGTTTTAATCTTTGAGTGATAACGTCAGCTCTAACAGCAGTACGAATGTTTGGTTTTCTACCTCGTACAGCAGTCCGTTCTAGTTGGTATTTGATATCGCGAGTAAGTGAATAGAGTGCAACTCTAAACAGGGACATTAGCAAATCACCTGAGAGTTTCAGACGTTTATTGGCATAGTGGTCTTTGTCATCAGGTCGCCGTTTATTCAAAACCAAATCGAGAAGGCGTTCAACCATTTGACCTAGATAGTAAGCTTTCTTGAGACGATGCTCTTCTTCTGTGCCAATATGTGGTAAAAGGTAACGGTCAAGAACCTTTTCAGCACGAGCTAGACGATATTCTTTGGTTTGCCCTACTGCAACCCGTTTTCCGATGAAATCCAATGCATTCTCACGGGTGGAACCAGCTTCTTCATCGCGTGCTGCATTTATGGGTGCAGACTGTTCAATTGTAACAATAAGCTCGTTCCGTATCTCCTCATCGTCAGATATCACATCTGCGATGTCACGATCAGATTCAAGTCCTAATGCTTTCATTAAAATAGCAAGAGGAATCTTTCCAGGGACAGATGGGAAGGACACACGGAGCTCACCGGTGCGTTTTCTTTCGATGGTAACCGGAGCTCTAAAACCACGGGAAGTTGAGAATACCTTTGCGATATGAGTATAGCTCGAACTCTTACTAGCCTCTTCTATGAGTATTCTGTTTGGAGCCAAGTCTTCTTGAGTAACAAGTACTCTCTCAGAACCATTAATGATGAAGTAACCACCAGGGTCTTGTGGATCTTCCCCATGTGCAATAAGCTCTTCTTCATTCATTCCGTGAAGAAGACACTTCTCACTTCGCAACATAATAGGAAGATCGCCTATGTAAATCCGAAGCGTTTCCATTCTGGTGGTGACAGAACCTTCCTTTCGAACAGGGGTACACTCGAGATATAATTTCGCTGCGTATGTAAGATTACGAATTCTCGCTTCGTTTGGAAAGAGAGGATGTTCGCTACCATCCGCTTCTCGCACGGATGGAGATTCAAGTGTTAATTCGCCCATATCCACATAGTAACCTTCTACTTTTGGATTTAGACGGCCAATACTATCTACTACTCTTTGAAGCTCTTCACTGATGAAGCGATTAAATGAGTCGAGGTGTTGTCCAACTAACCCCTTCTCTCTAAAGTAAGCTTCTATAATCGGCCAGAGCTTCTGTTTGTCTTCGGTTCCCAAGCTTGTCACCACACCCTGAATAGGACGGGGGAACTACTACAAAGCTGAACGCTTCCCAACGCATGAACTCAGAAAATCCGAGCCCTATCATCTATGCAGTAGCAGCCCCGCTAAATTTACTCGAACCAGGATGTTTTCCATTCAAGCAGTAAGTGGCGGGCTCGGCGGGATTTGAATTCGCGCCCTATCTCGCAGAGAGATAGAGTCCCGCGGCCCTCAGGTTAAAAGCCTGCTGCGCTGCCTATCTGCGCCACGAGCCCTTAGTTATTATGGCATAATGTAGTATCATAACTGATTCAAGCATATTTGTTGTAATCAGTGAAACTGAACATATAGCCATGCTTGGAGGGAAGCGATCCTGTGAGCAATCGAGGGGTCTTCTGTAAACATAAAAGGCTTTCCATAAAACGAAGCCAAATGGAATGTCATCTACCAAAGGCAGTTGTAAAGCCAACTCTATTAATGTAGCGCACAGTAAAAAGGATTACGTGAAGCTGCATCAGCTAAAAAAAACAACGTTCCAACGACAACTTTAATAGAGAATCAGAGTTGAAGCCTTCCATCCGACACTTGTGTCGGCATATGCCCCGGTAGTGTAGTTCGGCCGAGCATACAAGACTGTCAATCCAATGAGATTGACACTCTTGGTGCGGACCTCTTGTGACCCGGGTTCAAATCCCGGCCGGGGCGCCACTTATTGTTCTCATATAGAATTAATTTTTATAGAGCAGTCCATCCACCATCAATGAACAATGTCTGACCAGTCATGTAATTAGATGCAGGAGAGGACAGATAGATTACAGCTCCTTTCAAATCGAAAGGTTTTCCTGTTCGTCCCAAAGCAGTTCGTGAAACAATCAAGTTCTTCAGTTCATCATCTTTGAAGATTTCCTCAGTCATTTCACTTGGGAAGAAACCAGGTGCAATACCATTCACATTGATTTTATGTTCGGCCCATTCAATTGCAAACGCCCTTGTCAAGTTAATTACAGCCGCTTTCGAAGCATAATACGGAGCCGCTTGAAATCTATCTCCTACCGCACCATATATTGATGCGATATTGATAATTTTACCATATTCATGTTTTATCATTTCGCGAGCTGCAGTTCGCGCGGTCAGAAAGACACCTGTCAAATTAACATCAATGACTTTTTTCCATTCAGCAAGAGACATATCAATTGACGGATCCATTGCAGAAATACCTGCATTGTTCACTATTATTTCTAATGAATCAAATTCATCAATAGCTTTTTGGACCATCGCAATTACTTGGTCTTCATTTGTGACATCTGCTTCTACGGGAATGACTTTCGCATCCGTCTTAGCCATGATTGTTTCTGCAACATCTTTCAGTTTTTCTAGACGTCTCGCAGAGATTATTACATTCGCACCAGCTTCAGCTAGAGCCTCCGCAAATGTGACACCAAGACCCGAGGATCCACCAGTTACTATTGCTGTTTGGTCTTCAATACCAAAACACAATTCGCTTATACTTTTCTTAGTCATTAGCAACACAATTAACAATATTTAACAACATTAAAGAGTCTTGTGACTTAACTATAGCTATATATCTAAATACAAGGGAGAGGATATTTTTAATGGTGTAAAGCTGTGGAAAGAGATGCATCAATTGTTTTAGCAGGTGCTGCGGGTCAAGGAATAGAAACAGTAGCAGGCATGCTTAGTTCGATCCTGAAGCAGTCGGGATATTATGTCTTTGTGACTAGAGAATTTATGTCCCGGATAAGGGGTGGAACAAACTCTCTACAGCTTAGAGTAGCAGATACGAGAGTTGGAGCATATTCTCACAATACACACATTGCGATTCCATTGAATGAGAGTGCACTACCACATCTCAAGAAATATGACAGAATACAGGATTTCACAATAATAATTGGAGAAGGTAAATTTCTGGACAGGGTTGAAAATCACGACAAAGAAAAGGTGATATCGATGGGATTTACCGATATTGCAAAAGAGATCGGAAATAAAATATATTCGAATACAGTTGCTGCTGGACTAATAGCCGCTTTTTTCGAAGTTGATGATGCTCTGGCAATAGATTACCTCAAAGAGAGGTTCAGTGACAAAGGAGAAGATGTCATTCAGAAGAATATTGAAGCATACCAGAAGGGACAAGAAGAGGGAACAAAGCTAGCTGAACAGAAGATAATCAAATTCAATATTGCAAGAAATGATCAAGCTACAAGTGAGCTACTCCTTAGTGGTACTGATGCTGTGGCATTAGGAGCGATTGCAGGAGGTTGTAATTTCATTGCATCATATCCCATGTCTCCTTCAACTGGAGTTCTTACATTTCTAGCAAATCAGTCTCAAGAATTTGGCATTTTTGTAGACCAGACTGAAGACGAAATTTCAGCTATTAACAAAGGATTGGGTGCATGGTATGCGGGAGCAAGGGCAATGGTTACAACTTCCGGAGGTGGTTTTGCTTTGATGACAGAGGGGCTAAGTCTTGCAGGGATGATGGAAAGCCCAATGGTCATCCATTTAGCCCAAAGACCAGGACCAGCCACGGGCTTACCAACACGAACAGGTCAAGAGGATCTCATGCACGCCCTAAATGCAGCACATGGTGAATTCCCAAGAATCATTTTTGCTCCGGGAACGCCAGAAGATGCATTTTATCTAGCACAAGGAGCATTCAATTTAGCATCCAAGTTCCAAGTACCAGTTATTATTCTTACAGACCAATTTCTTGTAGATTCTTCTGGAAACTCGCCAAAACTCCTTGTGGAAGATATTCAAGTTGTTAGACACATAGTGAAAACGGACTCGGAATACAAACGATACAAGCTTACAGAGGACGGAATATCACCAAGAGGAATTCCGTCATATGGAGAAGGAATCGTTATGGCAGATAGTGATGAGCATGATGAAAATGGTCACATAACAGAAGATCTGCATCTTCGTGAAAAAATGGTTGAGAAACGAGTCAAAAAGAAATACGCCCTCATAAAAGATGCTTCCCTACCTCCAATAATTGATGGGCCCGAAACGTATTCCAAGCTGGTGATAGTATGGGGATCAAACTATTTTGTAGCTAAGGAGGCGGTAGAAAAGCTTGGTAGAAATGATGTGGCTGTAGCATATTTTCGTCAGGTATATCCAATATCAGACAAGACTAGAAACCTCTTCAAAGATATTGAACAAATTTGCATCATTGAAAACAATGCAACGGGACAATTTGCCAGACTTCTACATAGCGAGGTTGACGTGAGGATTCCAGAAGAGGGGTTATTCTTGAAGTATAATGGATTGCCATTTGCAGTAGAAGAGGTTGTGAAGTTTCTTAGCAGTTATTTCAAATAGTGGGTGAAGAAAATGAAAAGTGAAGATTATGAAATAATGAACGAAGTTGAATACGACATTGCATGGTGTCCAGGTTGTGGAAACTATCCCATCAGAAAGGTAATGCAGCAGGTTCTAGCTGAATTAAAGATCAAGTTTCAGAATGTGGTTTTTGTTTCTGGAATTGGCCAAGCAGCGAAAATGCCACATTACTTGAAAGTAAATGGCTTCAATGGACTTCATGGGCGAGCATTGCCTCCAGCTATTGCAATCAAGTCAGCAAATCCAGATCTCACGGTAATAGCTGAGAGTGGAGATGGATGTATGTATGGCGAAGGAGGGAACCACTTTCTGCATACAATTCTACGAAATCCCGACATCACTATGTTAGTACACAACAATATGGTATACGGTCTTACGAAAGGCCAAGCATCACCCACAAGTAGGAAGGGCTTCGTTACATCCGTTCAGACCACGGGTCGTGGGGGAGTAACAAACCAACCATTCAACCCCCTTGCATTGGCAATATCACTGGGCGCATCTTTTGTAGCCCGAGCATTCATTGGAGATAACGAAGAATCGAAAGAAATTATGAAACAGGCAATTCAGCATAAGGGATTCTCTTTTGTAGATGTCTTTCAACCGTGTGTTACTTATAATCATCTTAACACCTATCAGTGGTATAAAGAGAACACATACTACCTTCCTGAAGACCATGATATAAGCAGTCAAACAGATGCTCTAACAAAAGCCCTAGAAGATGATAAATACCCACTAGGTATTTTCTATGTACGGGATAATGTTTCAACCTTTGAAGAGGATAGTGGAATCTATGAGGAGGATGCAAAACCACTATTCCAAAGAGAAGTGGATAAGAAGAAGCTAAAGAAGCTGATAGACTCTCTAGCTGATGGGCTCTGAACGTATAACATTGGTAGTTTCAGCAGCCTTATTGATACATCCCCCAATTACTACTACACATATGTCAGCTAGTACGATAAGAAGGCATTTCTGCATAATACTAAACAAAAAAATATGCTCCCACCACCCGAAACCACTCCTTGAGAGGAGTAGTGGGCAGTATCAAGCATTTTGGATAACAACTTAGATTCACTTGATTCCAAGCTTTTCCATCTCTTCTTCCACTTCTTCCATACCCTCGGTATAGAAGTCTTTCTCATCTGGTGCAAGATGATAGAGCAAACGCAGAAATTCACCTGCATGTACCCGTTCTTCATTAGCGATATCAATTAGCACTTCTTGAGCTAATTTATCATCTGTAGATTCTGCAAGTTGGATATAAAGCTGAATCGCCTCATACTCTGCAGCAATCATGAAGCGAATTGCACGGATCAGTTCACTCTTGGTTAATTTGCGATCATTTGCAAGACCAGCAAAGGGATGACCAAATTCTGGAATACATAAAACCTCCAATCTATTCCTTTGATAAAGGCAATATCTTTCTTGCTACAAAAACATCAGTATTACCTAAGGTTTCATATTCAACTTCAACAGATTTCCCAGGTTCTAGCGAGTCATATTCTGTGTAATTATCAACTTTGATATCAATGGTCTTGTCGTCAGTATCAGATTTTATGGTAATGAATCCAAACCTCACATCTTCTTCTGACAAATCACTTAGTTTAGTTGCGGTGATTAATCCTCTAATTTTTTTCAATATTCTAATACATCCTATAGATTTACTTGAATTTCCAAGTAAACACTTTTCTATAGTTAATTTCTCATCGGGACTAATAAAAGGTTGGATATTGTAATAAAATCAACACAATATAGCGAGCAAAAGAGAAATTATTTGAAATCTAATAAATATTGCAACATACACGATAAGCATTAGCCCCATATAATTTCAGGCACATGTAGAATACATCAATTCTAGATATAATGCAAAATCAATAATTGAAAGAAGCTAACTGGTGGAAAGGCCATGACAGACTTTCTAAAGAAAACATACAAAATAATGGAAATCCAGGGAAAAGCAATTATCGCGACACTTGAATCTACAACACTACAACAACCAGAAGCTCTTCTTAATCGACAGCAGATCATTCTTACAGGTTGTGGAGATTCATATGCAGTGGCAAACTTTGGACGATGGATTTTTCTGAACATTGGAATACCGTCTGTCTGTATCTCTCCAACAGAGATAGAACAGATTCCAATCAATTCCGACTTTACCATTATTGGTGTTACTGCTTCAGGTCGAAGTCGCACTACTGTCAAGGCACTTCGCCATGCCCAAGAGAGAGAAGCATACACAATAGCTTTGACAGATAATCCGAATGGAGAGATACATGAGCTCGCTCACGAGTTGTGGCTGACAGAGTCAGGAGTCACAACATATGATATTGTTCCAACTGCACCAACAACAACTGCAATGGGGTATTTATTGAAAATAGCAGAGATATTAGGCAATGATGAGAGCATAAGTAAAGATTGTAAACATCTTTCAAAAGTTATGGAGAATGCAATACAGTGGGCCAAGAAATGGGGAGAAGAATTCAGTGAGAAACTAATCCCAGATGGAACGTTGTATCTTATTTCAGAAGGACCAAATTTTGTGGCAGCAGACCTAGGAATGATGAAATTCAATGAATATGCAGTGATGAAAAGCCAAACGGTACTGAGGGAAGAATTTCGACACCACGGAAATCTTCCGACAAAGGATAATGACACAGTGATGTTAATCACAGATTCCCCAATGACAGATGCAGATGAGAGATACATCCAAGTGATATCAGAAACATTACGGTTGAATGCTACAATCCTGTGTACTCCATCATATTTAGATATCAGAACACGTTTTGCACAAACAATCTTAAACACAATTGCATTACAGTACGCTGCATATCATAATGTATTGAAATATCATCCAGAAATGGAATGGTTCAGACTTCCTAATGCCAAAGCATTCAGAATATATTGATGTGATTTAGAAAGGAATACAACTCATGGAACCAATCAAAGGATGATGACGTTGCGCGATATTATAAAAGACAGCGATAGACCAGATGAAGTAAGACATATCGCAGAGTATGTTAATGCTCATCAAGACGAGTTCATTGCTTTTGTACGCGAAACTTTTGATGAGGGAACAGAAGAATCTAAGAACCTAATTTTGAACCTGATTGATTATATTACCGAGCAATTAGCAATTTCTGTAATCGAACATGCAATTGAAGATTCAAGTGACCAAATAAGAATTCGTGGCCTTAAATCAGCATATCGTATTCGTGTAGAATCACTAAACAACAGACTGGCCGAATATATAGAAGACCAAGATTTACCTTTTGAAGTTCAGAAATGGTCAGTACACATTCTAGCAAGTACAGACCCTAGAGCATATGGAAAACAGCTTCGTAAAATGGCAAGAGATACTTCAATGGATCTACGAATACGAAAGGAAATCATCTATGCACTTACCAATGTTTCAGATGATGAAACCATCGGAACATTTTGTACACTACTTGGAGATGCAAATCCAGAAATTCGGCAAGCTGGAGCATGGGCTCTAAGTAGAGTGAGTGTTCCAGCTTCGATTAACTGCTTATTAGCAGCCATGGAGGATGATGATGAGGAAGTTCGGAATTGGAGCATTCGTGCATTACGCGATATGGATGATGCTTACGCGCTTCAGATGCTTGTAGAAACAATGCTCAAAGTGGAACCCAATGAACAAACACGAATGATTAGACTGCTCGTGGAAAAACGATCGGAAATAATTCTTCGCGCAATTGCTGAACTTCTATCCTCACCGGATGTGAATGTAAGACGTCTAGCAGCGTGGGCAATGGGCGTATCACCATATCCACCAGCCATGAATGCATTGAAAGAATTAATTGATGATGAAGACGAACAAGTTCAAACTTATGCCAAAAAGGCTATTGCTAGATTAGGAGGTCTTGATTTCAGAGGAGTGGGACTTGGTCTATGATTTTACATCATACCTCTGTAGAGACCACCGTCGACTAACAGCAGAGCACCATGAATATACGAAGCAATCGGACTAAGGAGAAATGTACATACAGCGCCAAATTCATTAGGTGAACCGATTCGTCCGAGAGGAATCTGAGAAATTAGATTCGCCTTGAGGGATGAATCCGTTGATGCTTCAAAGAGTTGTGTGACGCGATCCGTCTGAATATAGCCAGGACAGATAGCGTTGACACGAATTCCATCTGGGCCTATCTCATCCGCCAAGGTTCGCATCATGCCAATTACTGCGGGGCGAAGTGCGTTTGACAACAGTAAATTAGGGATTGGTTGTTTTACAGATATAGAAGTACTGTATAAGATAGATGCGTCTTTGGACTTTTTCAAAAGAGGAAGAAATTCTCTAGTAAGCCGTACTGCACTCATCAAAGTTAGCTCAAAAGATTCACGCCATTCCGAATCAGAAATATCGCTGAATTCACCAGGAGGAGGGCCTCCTGCATTTACAAACAAGCCATCAAGATGGGATGTACTATCAGATACTTGCTCAACAAGAGTAAGAATATCTTCAGGTTTCGATACATCGGCAATAACATATTTGGAACTGGGTCCAAGGGATTCTACAGCCTCTTGTAATGATTTCTCAGTTCTTGAACAGATAATCACAGTAGCACCCTCTTTGACCAATGATTGTGCGACACTAAAGCCAAGTCCTCGTGATGCCGCTGTAACAAGAATCGTCTTCTTTTTCATAGCAAGGTCCAAAGTAAACCACCATACTATATGGTCACGTAGAAATATTTGATTCAATCTATATTTACTTCGCGCTGGTGCGCACAGTAGGGTCCATTCTTGCACCCATCTCAACCTCAAGATGCAGGAATGCAGAACTGAGACGCTGGAATTCTTTCTGTACCTTGAAGGTACCAATACCAATCTCATTAAGGAGGCTCTCGACTTTTCTTGGAGTTAACCGTGCATTTTCTTTGGAATTGAATGCAAGAACGACTCGATGGACATCTGGATCCGGTACTCTAAATACAGAACGACAATAGACTCCACGTTCGCTCAGAGCATGCTTAATTTTCGATTCCACTTTTTTCATTTTTATTCCCTATAGTCTATTCAGATTTGGAACTAAAGAACACCAGTAATATCAGTGTAATACCTAATACTCGTCCTCTGTTCTAACATAGTGTACCTCCGAAAGAATGAATACTATTCACTCGATTGCGCCGAGCATTCACCTGAAATGTGAAATTGCATCCTTTGAGCAGTAGGTGTTAGTTCAAATGGATGAGGAAGGTTTCAAGACATATTTAATGGACCGTAAAGTCTCAGAAGAGACAATTTCTGAATCAATTGAATTGGTAAAACGATTCGAGTCATTTCTACAGGAGAACTTTGGAGAGGTTGTGTCTGTTGATACTGCAACTGAAGATGAAGCGAACAGATTTGTGAGGGAACTGATTCAAGAAGGTACGAATTCGCTAAAGAATTTAATAGCCATAGCAAGATACGGCTACTTCTCAAAGAATCAACAGCTTTACATCAGTGTGCTGGAACTCATAGATGGTTCTGATGTCGGAGAAGTGCTTTTTGAAAAGATAGGTGAAGCAGTCGGCGACTCACAGAGAACTGAAATATTTGGCGACATAGAGATTCCACCAATAGGAACTCCATCAAAGGACAAACCAAAATTTACTAAGGCTATCATGGAACAGATGGAGTCCAACCTTGATGAAACAACCTGTCAGAAGATATTATCCAGTGTAGCACATGGTATCCCCAAAGAATACTACGAGAAAGAACGAGCAAAGTTTCTTGAAGCAGGTAACGTTGATGAATATCTCAAAAAGAAACGAGAACAGAACATATCAACATTGGAGAAACACAGAGAAGAAGGAACACTGTTCTTTAATCAAGAGATCACAGATGAAGTTCTAAAATACGTCAAAAGTAGACCAGATGTGCTTACTGGTGAACGACGTGGTGACGTTATCTATCATACCAAAATTCCATTCCTCACTCACAAGTATCTCAAAGAGAAAGACCCCAAGATGAAACGTTACTATGCATGTCACTGCGCCTGGGCAAGAGAGACAATACTACAAGAGGACATGGAGGTCTCACCAACTTTCTGCTACTGCAGTGGAGGTTTCTCTAAACAGCCATGGGAAGTAGCATTTGATCAGGACCTTGAAGTACGAATGATCAAGTCTGCACTCAAGGGAGATATGGAGTGCGCTTTTGAGATTCCCATCCCAGAGAAGTATAGATGATATGCTAAACAGCTAGCATTGATAGAAAAATAGTTACAAAGACTATTTTGAGAAAATGAAAGGAATTGGAGCCGCATTGCAAAAAGAGTTTGACTCCTTGCTTGAACTACTTCACTAAAACGATTATAGAAGAATGGTCGGAACGGC
>WJMJ01000113.1 GCA_014728035.1 Promethearchaeota archaeon
CCGTCCAGAAACGGTACTGGAACTGGCTCGGTCCTGGTCAGGGATCCTGTGTCTGTAGACCAAATCTCTATTCCAGATCACTCCATATAAACTCCTATCAGATCTTGTCCAACAATGTCCAAGTTTTCAGTAGCTGATTGCCACCCGTAAACCAATCGACATGCTTGTAATGTTTCTATGCAAATACGTGATGTACTCAAAAGATATGATTTAGAAAGCATTTGTTCATCTGATGAAAGGATGAAGATGAAACGAATAGATCAACGTGGAGCATTGAATGATGAGCCATTCTCTTGGAAGCAAGTCGGATATGAGATTCATATATTCTGGCACTCGAAGCTTGTAACAGTTCTAAGGAAGGAACGAGCTATGAAATTTCTTGAACAGATAACTCTAGCTGATGGAAAAGAGGCACAATTGATAATGGCGAAAATTACTGGGAATTTCAGACGTGGTAATGAACGAGCCCGCCGAAAAGCCTACTGATTGCTTCCAATTCTACATGGCTTCTAATTCTCTGGCTTACTATATCTCCACCTCTTACCAATACCGTTCATTTTTAGTTGGACAAACTTGGACACCCGAGCTTTGTCCGTCCAGAAACGGTACTGGAACTGGCTCGGTCCTGGTCAGGGAATGTGTGTCTGGTGATCAGACCTTTATCCTGTATCATCCCATATAAACTCCTATCAGTTCCTGTCCCACAATGTCCAAGTTTCCAGTAGCTGACTGCAACCCTCATCATACTCCGAGAGTTCTTTTTGTGTCTTATTCCATTCATCTATCTCTGGAAGATACAAGCGTACTCTATCTAGTGTTATCTCCTGTTCCTCTTTGAATCTGGAACATCTCACCATTCTTTAGTTTCCATAGAACTCGATACAGTATGTTTCATCATCTTTTCTCCAAACATCTATGAACTCGACATGATCCCATTCTATTGCATGAGTACCTCTGAATTCATTCGAGGCTACTCCATACCTACTGAATATACTGAATGCTCTCTTTTTTCTAAAAACAATTCCCGCACAGACAAGCACACCAACCAGTGACATAAGCGAAAAAGCTGATAGGATGGGCGGCATCAAGTCCAAAGACATGGTTAGGAGTCCTACGATTGCTAACACTGCAAAAGGAAGCAGGATGATACCAACAAGAGAAGCTAAATTCCTTCCATCATTCTCTGTGAGTGATGCGAAGACCACCTTATGAGAATCTGTCAGAATCTTCTTGAGCAATTGCTCTGAAGATAAGGAGCCAGGATGAGCCTGAGAGCCATAGTAGATATCATAGTCTAAATCTCCTATTAGCTCTTTCAACTCGTCTTCATCTAAACCTGAAGCTTCAAGGCTGGAACGATATTTTTCCAATACTTTTCCTTCCTCCTCCTATACCGTGACAAATAACATTAAAAAATTTATTAGAAAAGATTCCGCTAAAATTTGGTAGGAAGGGGCTTGATATTGAATCTTTGAAGTCTATTCATTCTTACTTTACTGGGTTTTGAGCGATTCATGACGAACTCCAAGATTCAATCAATACTGCAATGCAATATGCAATAGGACTTGTTGAGAAGAGTATAGACGCTTGGTTCAAAAAGGATCTAAGGATAGCTCAGGAGATTCTGGATTTTTTCTATGAACTTGTAAAAGTATGTGAAAAGCTAAGCTCGATCAAACTAGACTGTACAGATGTGGATCCGTCTGTTGCTCAGGGATAAATTGCCGAGAGTATCCGAAGGATGGGAGCGTACGCTTCGGACATCTCAGAGCTGGTCATTAATTATATTTTATGAAGGGAATGCGAGAGGTCGTTCTATTCTCTCCGCATCTCTCGATCTGGTTTATTTCTAAAGCAGCTTTACACTTTTCAGAATGCAACCGTCCGCAACCGCTTGCAACCCAATTGAAACTATCTGTGTGAATATTAAAAGATTTGAAACCACCTCCATCTTACTTTTTTGCCATTTTTCTAGAAAATATACGTTTGGTAAAGTTTCAAGAGTATTGAATACATACATAAATAGGTCATGACAGTGGATTCTTCCAAGAAGCTCGAAGAAGCAATACGAAAAGTCGAATCAGGTCAATATGATACCGCATTGACAATGCTTGAGACCCTCATTCAATCTACTGAGCTATCCAGTCCAGTCAATATCCGGGCTCACCTGTGGCTTGGTGAGATTAATTGGCAGAAGGGGCGTTATGAGAATGCTAGGTCTATTTTGAGGAAAGCTGAAGAGCAAGGGATGGCAATCGAGCAATATCATCTTGCAGCAAGAGCAATTCGGCTTATTGGAAATACTCTGATTGATCAAGGTGCCTTACGAGACGCTGAAGAACACTATCGTCTAGCTATGGAACTCTTTACCAAGGCAGACCATAAAAAGGGAATTGCAAGATGTCTGAACAATCTAGGTGTATGTCGTACTGAGGAGGGTGATTATGAGGCTGCTCTTGATTATTTCTATCGCTCTTTGAAGATTCATGAGGAACTCGATGACAATGTTGGTATTGGAATGAATAAGAACAATATTGGTGAGGTTCATCGTTTCAGGGGCGACCACGACTTGGCAGAAAAACTCTATCGGGAGTCTTTACGTATTGACGAAGACCTGGGAGACCGATATGGTGCTGCAATAGGTTGGGGTAATCTTGGAGCTGTATCTTTTGCCAGAAAAGATTACGAAGAAGCAGAGATGCGGGTTCAGAAAGCTGTTGATACTTTTGAGGAGATGGAAACATTTGATCTTGTCTATGTCGAGATTACTGGTCTGATGGCTGGTATCACTACTCACACAAAACGATTCGACATAAGTGAGAAATTTATCAAGAAAATCAGAAAGGCAAGCAAGAAGATGAAATCTGATTATGCAGATAGTATTGTTCATTTCTATGAAGGTCTATTAGCACAAAAGAAAGGCAATCTCTCTAATGCTCGAGAGAGCTACAATAAATGTCTTGTTTCAGCAAGAAGAGGTAGTGCTTTCGAATATGAAATTCTCTCTTCAATTCAGCTTGTTGAGCTGGAACTACTTCACTATCGGCTAACTCTAGATGAAGATTATCTCGATCGAATGGAGAACCAATTATCTCAGGTTTTGACTCTAGCTGATAAACACAAATTGGTGGGAGCAGAAATAGAACTGAAGGTTCTACATGGCCTCTTATTGGTTGAGAGCGGAGAACTAGTTAAAGGTCTGAATGAACTGAACTCTGCATGCGATATTTGCCAAGAACGTGGATTTGAGAAGCGAATCAGCACAATTGAAAAACAGACAAAACGTGTGAAGAAAAGGCTTGAATCGTCAGCTGATACACGAAGTGAAAAGATAGAAGATAAAGTAAAACGGATGCAAGAATACATAGAGGAATGCCAGCGATTGGTTCTCGCTGGCAAATAGCCCTTTGTTGATAACACTAAGGAGGCTGTTCTTTGTTAGATCAATTTCTTAAGATCATCAAGAAGCCTGTCTGCTGTCTTTGGCCCAAGTTCCCAGAAACTCGGATTGGATACATCGTACCCGAATTCTGAAATCTGTTCTGCTGGGCTCTTACTTCCTCCCGAAGCCAAAAGGCGCCTGAAGCGTTCATTAAAGTCAGCTTCGCCCTTCTTGTAGTCCTCGTAGACTGCAAAGACTAGCATCTGGGCAAATGAGTAACTGTAGTTATAGAACCGATAGTTGGCAAAGAAGAAATGAGGAATTCTTGCCCATTCCCATTCCATGTATTCTGTCCAATCAACGACATCTCCAAAGATTCTATCTTTGGCTGCTTGCCATTCTTTGCATGCTAGATCCTCGTCAATAAGCTCGTCATTTTCGATATTCTTGTATAGTTCAATCTCAAAGAGTGCTCTAGTACCAACATAATAGACAGTATAATAGAAATCATTCAGGACATTTGAAAGGACTTCTAGTCTCTGAGCATCTGTCTTTGATTCAGCTAGCAGTTTCTCGGTGAGAAGTAACTCTCCAAATATTGATCCTGTTTCCGCCATGCAGGAAGAACCACGATAGTTTATTGGCCTCTGGTTCTGATAAATCAGGTGTCCTTGGGCTGCATGTCCGTTTTCATGTGCTAGGGTATACAGGTCTCCAAGAATGGGGCTATATGACATAAGGATAAACGACTTCTTTGCTTTCTGCCATCCTGCGCAAAATGCTGTATTAGGTTTGCCAACTCGATTGGCAGCATCTATTCTTTTTCCATCAAACATATCTTGGATAACTGTACCTAGTTCTCCATCGAATGAGCTAAACGAATCAATTACAACTTCCTTTGCCTTTGGATATTCAAGGGTCCAAGCAGGTTTTGTGGTCCAAGGTGCAATGACATCATGTCCAAGTAAATTGTCAAATCCGAAGTATTTTGCCTTCAGTTTGAGAAATTCTTGGAACCGAGGAGCGGTATTTTCAATCGCATTTAGTAGAGCCATAACAGTTTCTTCAGTAACATCTTGATCCAATAGACTCTGTGTCATAGGAGAGGGCATTCCTCTTCTTTTGCTGATAGCAACGTGGTCCGCACAAATACCCCGAAGAGCAGTACTGTGAAGTAGACCGTCATCTGCATATGACTTGTACAATCTCTTGGTAGCCATCTCTCTGACACTACGGTCCGAGTCCATTCTGAGTGAGCTCATCTGAGGAAGTGAGATGGTCTTTTTCTCACCCTCGAGTTCAACCTCAAAGGTCTTTTGAGAAACCCATGCCTGCTGCAGTTGGGAGAGGGTTTCAATGCCTGATACATCTTTTTCCGCAATGAGGGTCTCTTCCTCCTGTGAGAGTCTATAGGGTGCTCTACGAACCAGTCTTTCAAAGTAATGGACTACATCCTTGAGCTCATCTGCTTCAAGCAATTCTTTTCGTTCTAACAGCTCTTTTCCAAGTGCAATCTCTATTTTTGTAATAGCTGAACTGAATCGACTTGATGCATTATTTTCAACGTAATTCAACTCTTTAGCTTCTTTGTCTGTGGTGTTTGCGGAATACCTTAGTTGTGCATATCCCATGTAGTTTCTTGCTTCAATTATTACTTCCTCGTATTCTTCTAACATTGAAGCTATTTGAGAAGCTGACATCTCTGATAGTTTAGTTGTATGCTTTTCAACAAATTTTTCAACATCTTTTGTCTTCTCCTCAATTTTCTTCTTTACCTCGGATGCTGAAGCTCCATCAACTATTTGTGATAGATCCCAGCTCATGTCTGTCTCAGTCATAATGACTCACGTACAATCGAAACGAACTTGCTTGCATAAAAGAGCTTCAATTTCCGCTTTTTTAAGAAGAATAGTTATATCTCCCTCTGAAATCGTATTTTCATAGCCTCCTTATAGTGATCCAAATTCCATTTATGTGAGAAACCCCGCGATGAACCCTGAGAAATCTGATTTGCATATTCACTCTGACATGTCTGATGGGAGGATGTCGGTCGAGGAGATCATATCACATGCATCACAATTGCGTCTTGATACTATCGCCATAACAGATCATTTCGGACCCTGCTATGGATGTATCAAAGCCAATCCCTCTACAATAGAACGACGAGGTCAATTTATCCGTGATGTGGCACTTCAATATCCGAGAGTCCGAGTTCTAGATGGAGCTGAACTTGATATCAACACAGATGGAAGTATGGTTGAGGTCGCTGAGGACGTAACTCCCTTTGAGTTGGTGATTGGTTCTATCCATCAAATGACAAATTCTTCTTTGTGGGTTTCGTTATTAGGAAAAGTAACAAAAAAGTATCACTTCGACATCTTAGGACATTGGGATGGCTATCTCACTACATACCGAGAATCCGATGGCGAAATGGCTGCGGAGATACTAGCTGATGCAGGAATAGTAGTAGAACTAAGTAGTCGGTATCCACCTAAAGACTATCATTTTCTGATAGCTGCGCGTGATGCAGGATGCAAGTTTTCTCTTGGAAGTGACGCTCATTGGATTAGCGCTATCGGTCAACTGGAATCCCAATTACAGCTTGCTGAGGCACTAGAACTACCTCTTGCAGAATTCTAGAGTTTTCCACCAATATACATGGTCGGTCTCTAAAATTGGATAGATTTTTCATCTAATATTTTCCATATTATCGTATCATTATCTTGAGAGGTTGCATAAAGTGTCAGACGAAAAAATGGTTTTTCCTTCTGCTGAATGGATTGCCAAGTATGTGGAATTATTGAATGCTAATTCAGATTACAAAGAAGCTGCCAAGACTTGGGAAGGTGACTTTATTTTCCAAGTTGACCCCGATGGAAAAGTAATCACTGAACCAATTCGGTTTTACTTGGACCTTTGGCATGGGGATTGTCGTGAGGGGCGAATGGCCACTGAAGACGATGAAGCTGAATTTCTCTACAAGGGTTCTTACGAAAACTGGAAGAAACTCCTCAAGGGAGAAATCGGCCCTATCAAAGGAATCATGGCACGCAAATTCACCCTAAAAGGTAGCATGAGTAAGGTTATGCGTGCAACTAAAGCTGCTGCGGAACTAGTTGCCACCGCAGCACGGGTTCCAACAAAATTCATTGACGAGTAATTCTCGACTCAAACGAATATTCCTTAATAATACATGTGAGAGCATACTATCCCTGCGCAAAAGAAGTCTCGAGGTAGACATTTGACGGGATCTGATAAAGACCAGTTAGCGGATAGTATGTCTTCTAGTGAGTCTAAGGTTTCCTCATTTGCACAATCGATCTCAACATTACCAATGGTCAGCAAGGAATTGCTGTCAGCTATCCCATTTCCCATTTTTCTTCTAGATAAGGAACGAAGAATTATTTTTGCTAACTCAAGAGCTTTGGATGTTTTCCAGAGTGATGATGATTCACTTCTAGGTAAGCACTGTTATGAAGTTTGGTTCGACCGAGACACTCCTTGTGAATCTTGTATAATTGAGAATCCTGGTCAATCAGAACTAATTGATGTCAAGCGGCATGCTGATAGGATATGGGAATTTTCTGTTTCTTCTGTTGACTTATCAGACTCGGAAATCGGATACATTCTAATTGCGGAAGATGTGTCCGAAGAGCACACTGCAGAAAGTATCCAACGAGAAAAAGATGAACGGTATAGATTACTTGCCGAGTCCAGCTTTGATGGTGTCGTTCTTCATGTTGACCGCACTATTGTTGAAGTGTCAGACAGTTTTGCTGAACTTTTCGGTTACTCTCCTTCTGAAGTAGTTGGAATGAAGATATTTGATTTCTTCACACCTGAATCTGTCGAAATTATCAAAGAGCGGATTGACACAGAATATGGTAAATCATACGAGACTGTTGGGTTGAGAAAAGATGGTTCAACCGTTCTCTTGGAAGGATTTGGCAAGACTTGTAGATACCAAGGCAAACCCGCAAGAATCGCAGCTGTAAAAAACATCGAGGCCCAAAAAGAATCTGAAGATGCACTAAAAGCCAGCGAAGAGCGGTTCAGAGCAGTCTTTGAACGCGCTGGTATTGGAATGGCCATTACTAGCTTGGAAAACAACTTCATGCATACTAATCGTGCACTACAGGATATGCTTGGCTATACAGCAATGAGTCTTGTTGGAATGCCACTATCAGATATCACACACCCTGAAGACCTCATCCTGGATGAGATTCTGATACGTGAGATTCAATTTGGCAATAATGATATGTATCAGTTGGAAAAACGATTTGTTCGTTCTGACTCGGAAATCATGTGGGCTCGAGTTACCGCATCTGTTGTTCGTGATAAAGATGGAAATTCAGAGTTTGCAATATTGATGATTGAGGACATTACCGACTACAAGCGTTCAGAACGCGAGCTACGTACTGCTAGCGAGAGATCTCGACTCTTTTTGGATATTATGAGCCATGACATTCGCAATCAGATGCAGATCATCCTTGGAAGGGTCTCTCTGGTTAATGAGATGATAGAAGACCCTACAATGAAATCCATGCTAGAAGAAGCTATGAAATCCGTAGAATTGTGTGAAACCATTATTCGTAAGACCCAATCAACTGAATCACTCTCTGAAATTCCTCTTGAACCACGTGATTTAGTTGATGCTCTTAGAAGCAAATTCGAGCAATTTTCTGAGCTGTATCCTGATGTAGTTTTTTACTTTAATTTGGAAATCGAGGAAGCAACCGTTTTAGCTGATAAGTATCTAGATGATCTTATTGAGAACCTTGTGGAAAATGCAATAATACATAATCCTAGAGAGAATAAAGTTGTGTGGATCTCACTGCAGAAGTCCGCTATGGGTTATCTGTTTGCAATCGAGGATAATGGTATAGGTATACCTGAGAAAGCACGAACCTCTCTATTTGATATGAAATTACGAATCGGTGGCGTTGGGCTTCATCAGTCAAAACAAATTGTTGACAAGTACTCTGGCCGAATCGAACCAATGGAACGGGTTCGTGACCATCCAAATCGAGGTATCCGTTTTGAAGTCTGGCTTCCTAATGCTATCTAATTATACCTCTGTTCTTTGCCCCCGTTTCTAGTCTGACTGAAACGCCTCACTGAAGGCTACAGAGAGCTATGCTCATGAAACTTTCAACCCTATCACTAGTCTGACTGAAACTAGATTTATGGACAGAAAAGTACGTGAACGAATAAACTTTCAACCCTATTACTAGTCTGACTGAAACAGAACAAGCCTTTGCAATCCGTTCCCAAGCAAAGCACTTTCAACCCTATTACTAGTCTGACTGAAACACTCCAAGTACCGCGGATGCAGTTACTCTTGAAGCAGCTTTCAACCCTATTACTAGTCTGACTGAAACGGAGAAAAACAAGATGAACAATGCTAAGATTGTAAACTTTCAACCCTATTAC